>JAXLWN010000210.1:0-2138 GCA_046328475.1 Chloroflexia bacterium
ACCGGCTACAACAACTTCAAGGTCAGCAGCCTGCCCTGATCTGACGCCGCACAAGCGGGGGCGGAGTCGCAGGACCCCGCCCCCGCTGCTTGCGCTTTTCCTCAACCCGCAGCGGTGTTGTTGCGGTTGAGCGCTCAACCACCTCGCGCACAACCTCCAGCCACCCATTCCGACCGAAACTCAACGCGACGGGACGATCGTCCAGTACATCCGTTAGCGCACATCGATCATTCCGCCGAGAACGGACGGCTGCCGATTGCAACATTTTCCGGGGGGGCGATCTCCGTTAATGCGCCGATGGCATAGGAATTACGCGCTAGTAAGATGAATAGTACCTTTTGGGGGGTGCGGTCAAGATCCGGTGGAGTCCATCGCGGGGAGTTTGGTGGCGTGAGCGTTGAGATCAGCCAGGGAGACGGGGGTTTTAAGCCACAACCACTCGCAGCACTCAATGTTGAGCAGCGCCCGACGCCGATTCAGAGCCGCCCACGTAGTGCCCGTCGTCGCGCCGTCCCGGCCAGGCAAAGTGCGCCCGAGGTCCCAGTACCAGCCAGCGTCGTGCCGGGAGTCGGCGCGATTGTCCACGAATTGCGCGCCCCGGTGGCGACCCTGCACGCCGGGCTGGAAATCCTCTCTGACTACCCCGACCTCGATTCGGACGAGGTGCGCCAGCTCGTCAGCCGCCTGCGACGCGGCGTCGCCTGGCTCGACTGTATGATCGAGAACATGACCACCTGGTCGGCCATCGCGAGCGGCCACCTGGCGTTGCGACAGAGCGAGAGTTCCGTCCTCCCCTGGATCGAGTCGGCGATCGACCTCGTGCAGCCACTCCTGGCCCGGCGCGGCCAGCGCGTGCGCCTCGCGTGCGTCGCCCCGCCGCCAGTGCTCCGCGCCGACAGCGTGCGCCTGGGCCAGGTGGTCGTCAACCTGCTGGTCAACGCCGGCAAATACGGCGTCGAAGGGGACGAAGTCGTGCTGACCGTGGAGACCATCGCCAACGGCGTGCGCGTCTCCGTCACCGACCACGGCCAGGGCATCCCGCTCGCCGAGCAAGAGCTGATTTTCCATCCCGGCAGGCACGGCTCGGCGGCGGCCAGCGCGGGCGTCGCGGGCCACGGCCTCGGCCTCAGCATCGTCAAAGCCATCGTCGAAGCCCACGGCGGCACCGTCGGCGTCACCAGCACCCCCGGCGCGGGCGCAACATTCTGGTTCACCATCCCGAGTGACGAGTAACAAGCAGGAACGCGTTCCTGCTCGGTGCTCGGCACTCCCCCTAACTCATCACTCATCACTCATCACTCGTTACTCGTTACTCGTTACTGGAGGCAACCATGGTCAAAGTACTCCTCGTGGACGACGACACCGACTTGCTCGACGTGACGGCCTACGCCATGCGGCGCGAAGGCTTCAACGTCATCGTCGCGACCGACGGCTTGCAGGCTGTGCGCCGCTGGCAGCAGGACTCCCCCGATCTCGTCGTCTGCGACGTGCAGATGCCCGGGCTGTCCGGCTTCGAGGTCTGCCAGAAGATCAGGCAGGACTCCACCACCCCGGTCATCCTCCTCACCGGGCTGCACCAGGAGGAGCAGGT
Organism: Chloroflexia bacterium; assembly: GCA_046328475.1. GTDB lineage: Bacteria > Chloroflexota > Chloroflexia > Thermomicrobiales > CADCWN01 > CADCWN01. Next base: position 1,592 of record JAXLWN010000210.1, read on the forward strand.
CATCCAGGGCTTCCGCGCCGGTGCCGACGACTATGTCACCAAGCCCTTCAGCCCGCGCCAGCTGGCGATGCGCATCCGCGCCGTCTGGCGGCGCAGCGCCCCCAACGGCGAACCCGAGGCGATCCGCGAACTGCGCGTCGGCGACCTCATCCTCGACGCCGAGTCGCACGACGTGCGCCTCCGCGACGAGCCGATCCAGCTGACGCCGATCGAGTTCAAGCTCCTCTACATCCTCGCCGCCAACACCGGCCGCGTCGTCAGCACCTCGCGCATGGTGGACTACGCCTGGGGCTACGACGGCGGAGACGTCTCCCTGCTGAAGACCCACGTCAGCCACATCCGCAAGAAGCTCGGCCTCCCGCACGAGGACCTCGGTGAAATCCGCGCCATCCCGCGCGTCGGCTACCGCTTCACCCGCAGCATCGCCGAAGCATCGTAGTGCGCACCATCGCTCCCATCGGCTAAACTCCCGGCGAAGCATGCAGGCCGCGCGAACGGGTCTCGTTCGCGCGGCCTGTGCGCAGGGAAAGCTCGGGAGGACCCGCCG
>JAXLWN010000211.1:0-2119 GCA_046328475.1 Chloroflexia bacterium
AGCCGAAGCCGACGCCGCGCACGGCGAGGATCGGCAGGAAGAAGAGCCAGCCGCTGTTCTGGTCGGTGAAAGCGAGCGCGGCCGAGCTGAGGGTGAGCAGGATCATCCCGGCGATGACGAGCAGGCGCGGGCCGATCCGGTCGTAGAGGCGGCTGCCGATGCCGATGGCGATCCCGGCGAAGAGGCCCTGCGGGATCATGTAGAGGCCCGCCTCGACGGCGCTGAGGCCCCGGAACTGCTGGAGGAAGAGCGGGACCAGGAAGAAGGAGCCGAAGACGACCGCGCGGGTGACCCAGGTCATCACGGTGGCGACGGCGAAATCGAAGCGGGTGAAGAGGCGGAGGTCGAGCACCGGGTCCCTGGCGACGCGCAGTTCGTAGTAGCTGAAGGCGGCCAGGATGGCGACGCCCGCCGCCAGGAGCGCCCAGACCGGCCAGTAGCCCCAGCCGTGGATGCTGCCGCGCGGGTTGGCGGCGGAGATGGTCGAGGAGTCGGTCTGGCTGACGAGGGTGAAGGCGTAGACGACCGCGACCACGCCGACCATCGAGGAGATCAGGCCGACCCAGTCGAAGCTGGCGGTCGCGCCGCTGCGGGCGGGGGCGGCTTCGGCGGCCTCGGCCTGCGGGCGCAGCACGCGTGCCACCAGGACCAGGGCGAGGATGCCGAACGGGACGTTGATGAAGAAGATCGAGGGCCACTCGAAGCGGCTATCGGTCAGCAGGCCGCCGAAGGTGGGGCCGAGGGTGGGGGCGAGCAGGACCGGGACGGCGATCACGCCCGAGGCGGCGGCGCGCTCGGCCGGTGGGAAGACCGAGAAGGCGATCGAGGTGGCGAGCGGGAAGAGCATGCCGCCGCCGATGCCCTGGATGAGGCGGAAGAAGATCAGCAACTCCTCGCCGCTGAGCGGGCCGCCGATGTTGGGCGAGAGGCCGCAGAGGAGGCTGCCGATGGTGAAGACCGCGAGGGCGAACATGAAGGTTTGCTTGAGGCCGAAGCGGTTGCCGAAATAGCCGCTCACCGGGATGACCGCCGCCTGCGCGAGGAAGTAGCCGGTGACGACCCACTGGATCGTGTTCACATCGGTGTTGAACGCGCGCTGCATCGCCGTCAGCGCGACATTGACGATCGTATTGTCGAGCACGGCCATGAAGAGGCCGAGCGCCGCCGTCAGCGCGACGGCGTACTTGTAGGGGAGCCGCATCGGTGGTGTCCCTTTCGCTGGCAAAGCATCTCCGGGGTCGGCGGCGCGGGGCCGCGTGCCGGGCGGTGATGGTGTGCGTGTCAAAGAAGGGAGGGGTGGTCAGTGCCGGGCGCTGCCGGGCGGGTGGTCGTGGTCGCGCCGCGCGGTCTCTTCCAGATTGCGGAGGGTGCGGCGCAGATAGTCGCGCTCTTCCTCACTCAGGCTGCGCAGCAGGCGTTCCTCGATCGCGGTGGCTCGCTCGGGCAGTTCCTGCGCCTGCACCCGCCCCGCCGGGGTGAGATAGACGCGCATGAGCCGTTGGTCGGCTGAATCGCGCTCGCGCCTGATCCAGCCCCGTTCGTGTTCCAACTCCTTGACGGTGCGGGTGACCATGCTGGGGTCGAGATGGAGATAGCGGGTGAGCTCCTGTTGCGCGAGGCCATCCTCTTCGCCGAGGAGGACCATGATGCGTACCGCAGCCGAACTGAGGCCCAATTCGCTGGTATAGGCCTGGATGATCGCCCAGAACGTCTTCGCGATCTGCTGCAACATCGGCGAGAATTGCAGCATGAGCTTGAGCTTCTCGGGAGGACCGTGTTCGCCGCCACGCTCCTTCGCTGCGCCCTTCGTCTCGTCGCGCCGTCGCTCCGGCTTCTCCCTGACCACGTCCGCGCCTACCGATCGGATTCCTTTGACTAGTCAAAGATATTCTAGCACAATCCTTTGACATGTCAAGGGTTTTGTTGGGGCCGCCATGATCGCCCCCTGGTAGGCAAGTATACCCCTCACTGCTCGTGAGGTCGTTCGGGTGGGCGGCGCGGCGGAGGATTCGGAAGCTTTGGGTGGTGACGAGCTGTGCCAACCCACCGCGACCGTTCACCCGATGTAACACCGCCAGTCCGGGGTTTGTGACAGGGTGCGGACCTCACCCCGCCGCTG
>JAXLWN010000212.1:0-2106 GCA_046328475.1 Chloroflexia bacterium
CGGCTGGCGCGATGCCGAGCGGACCACCCCGTGGACCGAGGAGACCATCGTCAACGTCTGGTCCACCACCAAGACCGTCACCAATCTCGCCGCGCTGATGCTGATCGACCGGGGCCTGCTCGATCCCCACGCGCCCGTCGCCAACTACTGGCCCGAGTTCGCCGCGAACGGCAAGGAAGCCGTCTTGGTGCGGCACATCCTCTCCCACACCTCCGGCGTCTCCGGCTGGGAAGGGCCGTTCCCGATCGAGGGCATGTACGACTGGGCCGACGCGACCGCCCGGCTCGCCGCCCAGGCACCCTGGTGGACGCCGGGGACGGCCTCGGGCTACCACGCCCTCAACCAGGGGCACCTCGTCGGCGAAGTGGTGCGCCGCGTGACCGGCAAGTCCCTCAAGAGCTTCGTCGCGGAGGAGATCGCCGGGCCGCTCGGCTCCGACTTCCAGATCGGCGCGGTCGAGGCCGACTGGGGGCGGATCTCGCCCGTCATTCCGCCCCCACCGCTGCCGTTCGACATGACCGCCCTCGATCCGAACAGCCCCGTCTACAAGACGTTCACCGGACCAGCAGCCGACGCGGCAGCGGCGAACACGCCGGGTTGGCGACGAGCCGACATTGGCGCGGCCAACGGCCACGGCAACGCTCGCTCGGTCGCGCGCATCCTCAAGGTGCTCTCGCTGGGCGGTGCCGCCGATGGGGTGCGCCTGCTCTCCCCGGCCACGATCGATCTCATCTTCGAGGAGCAGAGCCACGGGCCGGACCTGGTGCTGGGCGTGCCGCTGCGCTTCGGCATCGGCTACGGGCTGCCCGAGCCGGAGACCATCCCTTACCTGCCGCAGGGCCGCGCCTGCTTCTGGGGCGGCTGGGGCGGTTCGCTCATCCTGATGGATCTCGATCGCCGCATGACCATCAGCTACATGATGAACAGGATGGGACCCGGTGTCATCGGCAACGAACGCTCGGCCAGCTACGTCGAGGCGCTCTACGGCTGCCTCGACTGACGCAGAAGCGCTCCGCCGCCCGCTGCTTACTCCGGGGCGAACGTGCGGGCGAATATCGCCTCTTCGCCGGTGATGGTGAAACCAAGCACCTCATACAGCGCTCGCGCTGGGAGATTCGCGCGCTCCGTGAAGAGCGTTGCCACTTGCGCGCCATGATCGCGCAGGCGATGCAGGCTGCGCAAGAGGAGTCCTCGCCCGAGGCCACGCCGACGTATGCCAGGATGAGCGAGGAGCATGTCGATCTCCCCCACCCGCCTCCCGGTTGTCTGCCACTCGATGCGACTGCGTGAGCACTCGCAGAACGCGGCGAGTGTGCCATCCTCGGCAACGGCAAGCAGTTCCAGTGCTGGGTCATAGTCGGGGTGCGCCATCAGCGCGCGACGTGCTTCCGGGTTCCGCCGCGCAAAGAGCGGCGCGTAGGTTTCGCGATAGTTCGCGAACTCCGACGGCTCCGGCATCGATCGCAGCGCGAAGCCGTGCGTCAGGATCGGGCTTGGCGGCAGATCGACCAGCGAACGCGCCATGGTGACAAGTCCGGCCTCCAATCGGTCAAAGCCGTGGTGCGCCAGCAGAGCACTATCCGCCCCGGCCGCAGTGCTAGTCGTTACGTGCAGCCCGATCATCCGCCCGCGTGCCTGGGCCAGCGCACCGGCACGGACACAAGCCCACGTCAGCATTGCATCGACGAGATCGCCCTCCGCATCGGGGTGCGTGATGCACAACAAGGGCACATAGTCACCCTGCGGATCGGGCGGGAAGAGGCCAACGAAACCAACGATGCGCCCGGACTCCTCCAAGACGCAGGCATCATCTGCGGGAGACCACAAGCGCCAGCCGAGGAGCGTCCGCACCCTCGTGAAGGATGGGCGGCGTTCGCCACCAACGGCCATCTTGGCTGCCAGGACAAGGTCAAGCACAGGACCAGAGTCTGCGATGGCAGAGTATGGACGGTGATGCATCATCGTGTCCATCGCCCCAAAACTTCGCACATCATGCACCTCTTGACTTCAGTTGCTCGCAAACCATCCATGTCTACGCCATGGTAAGCGGTCTTGTTTCCCTCCTGGCTATTCGGGAGCGCCATAGCCATACAAGAAGCGCCGATG
>JAXLWN010000213.1:0-2087 GCA_046328475.1 Chloroflexia bacterium
GCGCGATGCGCTCGTCCACAGCAACCCCGAACCGGCTACCGGGCTCTACCTCCAGGTGACGCACATTCCGCCCGATGGGGAACTCGTCTCGCCGACACTGCCCTTCCGTGCGCCGGTATCATCATTCTTCCCCGACTTCCCCATGAGGTCTGGCGATGAATGAGTCATGGCCTCACGCGCTCAACCAACGTCCACCGCTCGCAGAGCGCCGCGCCACGATCGAACGACTCGGGGAGGTGGTGCGGGAGATCCTCGCTCATACGGGCATGACCGAAGACGAATTGGTCGACGAGATCACCCGCGACTGGCCTTCATCGGGCGATGATATCAGCACGCAAGCCAAGAGGACAGGTTCTTCGTTGCGCTCGGAATAACACCACGGAGGCCCCCTCCTTCCCCTGTCATCCTGAGCGCAGCGAAGGATCCGTCCCTCCTCGTTACTCGTTACTCGTCACTCACTATCGCCCAACTCACCCCACCGCCCCCACGCGCCCCGCCGCCGTCCGCAGATAATCGCCGCTCAGGTCGAAGCCGACCCCGCGCCGCCCCGCCCGCAACGCCGCCACTACTGTTGTGCCCGTCCCGACGAAGGGGTCGAGGACGAGGCCGGCGGGCGGGCAGGTCGCGCGGATCGGGATGGCGCAGAGGGCTTCGGCGAAGGGGGCGCTGTGGGCATCCCGGCGGTGGCGATCCTCGGGCACGAATTCCCAGACATCGCCCAGCTTACTGCCGCGATTGTCGTAGGGGAGGATGTAGAAGCCGTCGCGCGCCAGTTCGATCGCCCGCCCCGAGACATCGGTCGAATCGGAGTGTGTCACCCGCTGCTGTCCCCGGATCACCATCCGAAAGTCGAACAACTCCCCGGCGGCGACCTTCGCCAGCGTCGCGTCGAGCGCCGCCAGCGCCGCCGCGCGCTCCTCGGCGCTCAGCGCGGTGCTGCGCTGGATCTGGCGGCGATAGCGAATGCCCGAGACGCCGGTGGCGGTGACGACCGCGCCGTCGCTGGTGGTGGTCGTCGCGCGCGGCGCGTTGCGGATCGCCCCGGCATCGTAGTAGTAGCGCGGCGAGGCGACGAAGTGGAACAGGTGCTCGTGGACGTTGCGCAGCTTGTCGCGCGCGTTGTCCGGGCCACCCTTCAGCTTGTGCCAGATCACGTCGTTCCGCAGCGTCCAGCCCTGCTCGTCCTGAAGCGTGATCGCCAGCCGCCAGGGGATGCCACAGAGATTCTTGCGGTCGTAGGCGTCGCCGATGTTGAGCCAGAGCGAGCCGGTCGGCTTCAGCACGCGGCGCACCTCGGCGAAGACCGCCAGCAGCGCCGCCAGATAGTCGCGCAGCGTCCCCTCGCCGCCGAGCGCGGCCGGGTGGTCGTAGCGCCGCTGCCGCCAGTAGGGCGGGCTGGTGACGACCGTATCGACACAGGCGACCGGGAGCGCTCGCAGGCAGGCGAGCGCGTCCCCCTCGACGAGCAGCGCTCTCGCGTCGTCGGCGGCACCCTGGAACTGCGGCCAGCGCTGCGGGAGGTCGGCGGCGGTGATCAGCACGGCATCATCCGCTGTGCGGGGGTCGCGGCGTCCTGCATCGATCTCGCTCCTGGCACGGGCGGGGTTCGGTGATTGCGCGTGCCAGGATAGGGGTTCGCGCATGGTCGCGCAACCACCGCGCGCGACGGGCGGGCGAACCGGCGGCACCATGCTACACTGCGCCCCGGCTACCCCGTCACACCATGAGGAGGGCGCAGATGGCACAATCCAACCGCGATATCGAGGCGGCGCGGGCGTTCCACGCGGCGACCAGTTACGTGGCGGTGCGCGACGCGGCGGGCGAAGAGCAGTTCATGATGGGCACCCCGCCCGACGTGGAGAACCCGATCTGGCAGGAGGATTGGTCGCTCGAACCCTACGCCTTCAAGGTCTACGAGACGCTGCCGCCGCTCGCGATCCCGCGCGAGCTCGTCCCATCGGCAATGCCCGCGCTCGCCGCGATCGCCCGCACCGGGGCCGAAATCACCGGCGAGGCGATCCCCACCCGCGCGCAATTGGCGCAGATCGGCCGCCTCACGGTCGGCCTGCTCGACCGCCAGCGCACCT
>JAXLWN010000214.1:0-2067 GCA_046328475.1 Chloroflexia bacterium
ACGAGTAACGAGGGGAGACGAACCCCTCCCCGCCGCTGCGGCGGCGACCCTCCCCCTTGCGAGGGAGAGGGTTGAGGGGATTGGCGGAGAGGATGGCGGATGGCGCAGGCGGGGGCGAGGCGGTTGTCGGTGGCGGAGGTGGAGGCGACGCTGGCGGGGATTAAGCGGCGGGTGCGGGAGCGGCAGGGGCTGGTGCCGGATGGTCCGGATGAGCCGCCTGCGGAGGCGCGCAGTGCGCTGACGGAGGCGATGGACGCGGCGCATATCTCGGCGCACACGCCGATCCTCTGGGATGTGCCGATCGTGGGGCGCGGGATCGCGCTGACGAAGCGGACGGTGCGGCTGTTGCTGCGCTGGTATATCAATCCGATTGTGGATCAGCAGAATGATTTTAATGCGGCAGTGGTGCGGGCGTTGGCGGAGTTGAGTGCGGACGTGGAAAGGCTGAAGTACGAAGTACGAAGTACGAAGTACGAACGGGAAGAGGCGGATTCTGGGGCCGATGGCGGGGCTTCGGGGGAAATTGAGCAGGGGAAGGGCGGCGAGCGTGGCTAGCGATACTTCGTACTTCGTACTTCGTACTTCGTACTCACGATGAACATCGCGATTTGCGCGTCCCAGGTGCCGTTTGTGCGGGGTGGGGCGGAGGTGCTGGTCGATGGGCTGGCGGAGGCGCTGGAGGCGCATGGGCACCGCGTGGCGGTGGTCGCGCTGCCGTTCAAGTGGTATCCGAAGGAGCAGTTGCTGAAGACGGCGCTGGCGTGGCGGCTGCTCGATCTGACCGAGGCGAACGGGGTGCCGATCGATCTGGTGATTTGCACGAAATTCCCGACGTGGGCGGTGCGCCACCCGCGCAAGGTCGCCTGGGTCGTGCATCAGCACCGGCAGGCGTACGATTGGTATGGGACGCCGCTGAGTGATTTCGCGAATACGCCGGAGGACCGGGAGGCGCGGCAGCGGATTCGGGCGATCGACGCGGCGGGGCTGGGGGAGTGCCGGGCGCTCTTCGGGATTTCGCGCAACGTCGCGGCGCGGCTGGACCGCTTCAATGGGCTGCGCGCGGAGCCGTTGTACCCGCCGATCCGGTTGCAGGGACTGCGACCGCTGGCGGCGGGCGAGGAGGATGACGGGACGATCCTGTCGGTGGCGCGGCTGGACGCGGCGAAGCGGGTGGAGTTACTGATCGAGGCGGTCGCGCGGGCGAAGTCGCCGGTGCGGGCGCGACTGATCGGCACGGGGCCGGATGAGGCGAAGTTGCGGCGACTGGCGCAGGAGCGCGGGGTGGCTGACCGGGTCGAATTCCTCGGCGGGGTGTCCGACGAGGAGGTGGTGCGGCGCTACAACGCCTGTCGCGCGGTCTACTACGCGCCGGTGGACGAGGATTACGGCTACGCGACGGTGGAGGCGTTCACGGCGGGGCGTCCGGTGCTGACGGCGACCGACGCGGGGGCGATTCGCGAGTTTGTGCGCGATGAGGAGACGGGGGCGGTGGTGCCGCCCGAGCCGGGCGCGTTCGCGGCGGTGCTGGACCGGTGGTTTGAGGATGGGGCGGGGGCGCGGAAGCTGGGAGAGGCGGGGCGCGGGGTGGTGCGGGAGATTACGTGGGATAAGGTGGTGGGGGCGTTGACGAGGTAGGGGGTTCGTGCGTTCGTGTGTTTGTAAATGGCGAGCGCACCGGGAATGAATTCCCGGCGAAGGGCCTGCGGGCCACGAAACCCGCCTGCGCGGGTTGGGATTTGTTCGAGAGGTTTGCCACTAGTTAAGGGAGAGTTGGTGAGTAGTTTGAGTCGGGATATCGGGAATATACAGATTACCGCGAAAAGTCGTCCTCGGGTGGCGTGTTTTACGCCGTTGTCGCCGGTGGCGTCGGGGATTTCGTATTACAGCGAGGATTTGCTACCGGTGCTGGCGCGGGCGCTGGCGGTGGATGTTTTTGTGGATGGCTATGCGCCGACCGAGGGGGCGATGCTGCGGGCGGCCGGGGTGGGGGTGCGTGAGGGGAAGGAGTTTGCGCGGGCGCAGGGGCGGGCGGCGTATGATGCGGTGATCTATCAGATGGGGAATAGC
>JAXLWN010000215.1:0-2031 GCA_046328475.1 Chloroflexia bacterium
GATGCGCTGCCTTGTAGCCGAGCAGCCTGCCAACGAAGGCCAGCGCGCCGAAGATCACGGTCTGTACCGGCTGCGGGGGATTCGCCAGGGTAATCTCGGCGCGGTGGCCGCGCATTATCACCGCCATCTGCAAGAGGTTAGGCAGACCCGTTTTCGGGCTGACTTTGCCATCCTGCGCCAGCCCGAAGAAGGTCTCGAAGAAATCCTCAAACCGAAGCGCAGGTAGGACTTCCGCCAGTACATGGAGCTCGTCCTCGCCCGCATTCCACCAGACGTGAGGGATCCCCGGCGGGACGACGAGCTTCGTCCCCGGGCCGCCGGTGATCTCCTTGCCCGCGATCCTGGCGCGGAGCGTCCCCGCGATCACCTCGAAGCGCTCCTCCTGCTGCGGGTGGATGTGCGCAGCCGCGACGAAGCCGCCCGGCTGCATGAAGACATCTGCCAGCATCAGCGCGCCGCCGGTGTCGCGGGCGGTCTTGCGGAAGTGGATCTTCTCCCGCGTCACGGGGTGCTCGAACACGTCGCCTGCGTTGACCATCGCCGTGCCTCCTCCATACTCGCGGGCCGGGCGAGGGCACAACTGCTCCACCGGAGAGCCCAGCCGTTCGGAAATTACAGCCACCCCATTGCGCGATGCGGTGACCGGCTGTAAAGTGTGGACCACGATCCTATCATGGCATGCGCCTGGCGGCCTGGCAATATGTCCGCGATTTGTCGAGAGGATAGGGCCATGACGTTCGGTAAAAAGGGGCGACCGCCCGAGGACCGGCTCGCGCGGCAATCGGCGATCTTCCTGGCGGTCGCGCCGCTAATCCTGCGCGATGGCGCGCGAGGGTTGTCGATGCGCGCCGCCGCCGATGCGGCCTGCCTGAGCGTCGGCGGCCTCTACCACTACTTCCCGACCAAGCGGGATCTCGTGATGCATGGCCTGCGCCCGGAGGCCCTGCTCCGAGTCTGCCAGGACTTCCATGCCGAATTCGGCTACCTCTCGGAGGTGGACCCGCGACGCTACATCGACGAGGGCATCAGGGTCATGGTGGAGCACGTCGGTCTCCTCCGCCCGGCCATCCACGCGGCCCTGGAACTCGGCACGACGTCATTTTGGGAGGTGATCGACACCATTCTCACCAATACCACGTTCGACTTCGAGGTCCATCTGCGGCGGATCTTCCCGGAGGTGGGCGACCAGGAGTTGGCACAGTGGGGGCGGGCGATCCGCCGGTCGATCTGCGCCGCTTTTCTCGACAAGAGGATTTCCCAGGATGAGTTCCACGATGACATGCGCCTGCTGATGGACAGCTATGCGAACCGCGCCACGGTCCTTGTGGGCGTGTAGGGGCTGCCCGGCTCAGCGCTACTTCGCACTTCCGACTTCCGACTTCCGACTTCGCGCTGTGTTCCATTGCACGAAGAGGAAGACCCCGCCAATCACGAGGGCGAGCATCGCGAAGGCGATGATCCGCTGCTCGCGCACGAAGAGGACCGAGAGCGCGCCGAAGAGGGCGGTCACGGCGTAGACCAGCAGCGTGATCTGGCGCACGTTGAAGCCGATGCGGAGCAGGCGGTGGACGAGGTGTGCGCCGTCACCCCCCTGCATCGGCGAGCGCCCGGCGGCGAGGCGGCGCAGGATGACAAAGGCGGTGTCGAGGATCGGCAGGCCGAGGACGAGCACCGCCGTGGCGATCTTCGCCCCGCCGATGATTGAGATCACCCCGAGCGCGTAGCCGAGGAACATCGAGCCGCTGGTGCCCATGAAGATGCGCGCCGGGTGGAAGTTGTAAACCAGGAAGCCCAGGCAGGCCCCGACCAGCGCCAGCGCGAGGACCGCGACGGTGTATTGCCGCTGCTCGAAGCTGCCGGTGCGCTTCAGCAGGCTGGCCGCGACGAGCACCCCCGCGCTAATCAGCGCCACGCCGCCCGCCAGGCCGTCCATGGTGTCGAGCCAGTTCAAGGTGTTGATCATCCCGACGATCCAGATGACCGTGATCGGAATGACCAGGTAGCCGAGGTTGAACGGGTCGGGACCGAATG
>JAXLWN010000216.1:0-2008 GCA_046328475.1 Chloroflexia bacterium
TAGTTCGTACTTCGTACTTCATCGGAGGTGACTGGTGGAAGTGATGCTGCTCGGGACGGGGGCACCGCTGGCTCCGGGGCGGGCGACGACGGGGATGGTGGTGACCGCGCCGGGGTGCGCGCCGCTGCTGATCGATACGTGCGGCGGGTTCGAGGTGGCGCGGCAGTTGTATGCGTTCGGGTTTAAGTTGACCGATTTGCGGGATGTGATCGTGACGCACCGGCACCTGGATCATGCCGGGGGGATGCCGGTGCTCTACCTGGCGAATCTGCCGCTCGATATTTACGCGACGCGTGACACGCACGAGGGGATCGCGGCGGTGAAGGCGGGCTGCTTCCCGGAGTGGGAGCGGCGCGGCGATGTGGCGGACCACGAGATCGCGCCGGGAGATCGGCGGGAGATTGCCGGGTACGAGGTCGAGTTCTTCCGGATGGAGCACCGGGTAGAAACGGTCGCGGTGCGTGTGACGTATGGTGGCAAGACGTTGGCGTTCAGCGCCGATAGTCTGCCGTGCGAGCAGTTGGTGGCCTGCGCGCGGAACGCGGATCTCTTCATCTGCGACGCGATTTGCGCGGATAGCGATGGGGAGAACTGGGCGCAGCGGGCTCGCACGCTGATGCACCCGACCGCGCGCGAGGCGGCGGAGCTGGCGACGCGGGCGGGTGCGGGGGCGCTGGCGCTGGTCCACATCGGGCGCTTTGGCAACCCGGCCAACATCCTGGCGGAGGCGAGCGCGGGTTTCGCCGGGGCGGTCAGCGTGCCGGATGACGGGGCGCGATTGGCGATCTGAATCGGGAAGGGATTTTCAAGGTGATCTTTTTCGGACGGCCGACGGTGGCGATTACCTCGGAGCGACAGGTCTATTTGCCGGGCGACGAGGTGCGGGCGCTGGTGCAAATCCGGGGCGGCGGGACGCTGGAGTTGCAGGAGATCCGCGTCGAGTTGCGGCGACTCCAGCGCTATGCCTATCAGAAGCGGGAGCGCAACAACGACGGCCATTACCACTGGAGCAACGAACGGCGGACCGATGAGCTGGTCTGCGATTCGCGGCGGATCGCCGAGGCGGGCGTGCTGCAGGATGGGATGGTGATCGAGCAGGTGGTCTCGCTGCGGTTGCCGTCGAGCGCCGAAGGATCGGGGAGCGCGGATCTGCTCGACACGTCCTGGGATGTCCACCTCGTGCTGAATCGGAAGATGGCGATCGATGTGAGCGCCACAACGGGGATCGCGGTGCTGGCACCGGCGGCGCTCTTCGCGGGCCGGATCGCGGATGGCTGGCGGGGCAATGAGCCGGGGAAATGCTCGGTCGCCTTCCAATTGCCCACGCGGCAGGTGCGCGCGGGTGGCGTGCTCCAGGGGGCGATGATCGTGCAGGCGCAGCAGGCGATGGAGGCGCGGAGTCTGCGTGTGGAGTTGCAGCGGGTTGAGATGACGACGCCGGGGTATTCATCCTCCACGGTGCGCGGGCGCAACGACACCACGACGGTGATCGAGCAGCCGCTGGCGGGGGGAGGGCAGTTGCCGTTCGGTGCGCCGGTGTCGATCCCGTTCGCGCTGCCGATCCCGGCGGAACTGGCTCCGACGACGTTCGCGGCGTACGGCACGATCCGCTGGCTGCTGCGCGGGGTGGTGGATATCCGCTTTGCGTCCGACTACTGGGGCGAGGTCGAGGTCAACGTCTACAATGGCCCGGATTTGCCGATCGCGCCAGCGGAGATGCCGACGGTGCTGCCCGCTGCCGCGCCGGTGGAGCTTGCCCGGCAGGAAGTCGATGCGGCGACAGCACCCGCGACGGCGACAACGGCGAGGCTGGTGCTGATCGCCAGCGCCCCGGCGGCGCTGCTCGGCCAGACCTTCACCGTCGAAGCGCCGCTGACGACGCTGGGGCGGCGCGAGTCGAACGACATCGACATCCTCGACGAGGGGGTCTCGCGGGAGCACGCGGCGATCCGGCGCGAGGGGGATGCGTTCTTCGTGCGCGACCTCGGCAGCACGGGCGGCACATTCG
>JAXLWN010000217.1:0-2005 GCA_046328475.1 Chloroflexia bacterium
ACGGCATCGCGGCCAGCGCCGCGCGGCGCGGCGTCACGAAGAACATGGCGCGCACCACGGCGAAGGCGGCGCATGGTTCGAGCTTCTGGCACATGCTGGCGGGCGGCGTGATGCGCCACCCCTGGCTGACGCTGATCCCGCTGCTGGCGCTGCTGCTGGTCGCGGGTTCGCCCTTCCTCGGGCTGCGCCTCGGCTGGGGCGGGCCGGCGCTGCTGCCGGAGCACGCGGAGTCGCGCCAGGGCTACGAGTTACTGCGGGATGACTTCGCGGTCGGGCAGAACAACGAGATCAACGTGGTGGTGAGCTATCCGGATGGCGCGGCGCTCGACGCGGCGCGGATCGGCCAACTCTACGACTATCACCGCTGGCTGGCGAGCGTTCCGGGCGTCGGGACGGTGCGGAGCATCTTCGACCTGCCCGGCCCGGATGGCAAGTCGCTGCCGAAGGAAGCGAGCATCGGGATGCTGACGGGACCGCGCGAGGCGCTGCCGCAGGAACTCCAGGCCGCGCTGCACCAGACGGTCGGCGCGCACGCGGTGCGGCTGTCGGTGATCACCCCGACCGACGCGGATAGTGACACGGCGCGGGCGGTGGTGCGGGCGATTCGCGACGAGAGCGCGCCGCGCCCGGGCGGCGAGGTGCTGGTCGGTGGCGAGACGGCGTTCGTGCTCGACGTGGCCGCGTCGGTGAAGGCCGATACGCCCCGCTCGATCGCCTTCGTGGTCATCGCGACCTACATCGTGCTCTTCCTGCTGCTCGGTTCGGTGCTGCTGCCGCTGAAGGCGGTACTGATGAACCTGCTCTCGATCACGGCATCGTATGGCGCGCTGGTCTGGATCTTCCAGGATGGGCACCTGAGCAAATTCCTCGATTTCACCCCGGCCTCGATCGACATGACGGTGCCGGTGATGATGTTCTGCCTGCTCTTCGGCCTCTCGATGGACTACGAGGTGCTGCTGCTCAGCCGCATGAAGGAGGAGTGGGAGCGCACGCGCGACAACGCCTACGCGGTGGCAGAGGGCTTGGAGCAGACCGGGCGGCTGATCACCGGGGCGGCGGCGATCATGACCTTCGTCTTCGGGGCCTTCGCGCTGGCCGAGCTGGTGACGGTGAAGTCGATCGGCGTCGGCATGGCGCTGGCGGTGGCGGTGGACGCGCTGGTCATCCGCACGCTGCTGGTCCCGGCGTCGATGCGGCTGCTGGGCAACCTGAACTGGTGGGCCCCGGCCCCGCTGGCGCGCTTCCAGCAGCGCCTCAGCCTCGGGCACGGCGAGAGCCTCCCGGCGGCGCGGGCGCAGGTGGGGGATTAGAAGGACGGTTAAACCGCCAAGGTGCCAAGGACGCCAAGAAAGGACGAGGAAAGAGACGATCTAACCGCAGAGGACGCAGAGAACGCAGAGATGAAGAAAGAAGAGAGCAGGGCGCGGAAAACTTCGCGCCCTGCTCTCTTCTTTATCGTTCTTGGTGCCCTTGGCGTCTTGGCGGTTCAAACGTTCCCCTTCACGCATCCCACTTGAGGTGCAGTTGGGTGACGCCACGGAACTCCCAGCCGTGCAGCTTTACTTCGCGGGTGGGGTCGAGGCGGAGGTTGGGGAGGCGGTCGAGGAGGAGGCGCAGGGCGACGCGGCAGGTGGCGCGGCCGAGCCAGGCACCGACGCAGAAGTGGTCGCCCGCGCCGAAGGCGAGGTGGCCGAGGTCGTCGCGGTTGAGGTCGAAGCGGTCGGGGTCGCGCCAGTGGCGCTCGTCGCGGTTGGCGGAGGCGATGATCGCGCCGAGCCGCGCCCCGGCCGGGAGGTCCACGCCAGCGAGGGTGGTCGGGGCGGTCGTCAGGCGGGTGAGGGTGCCGACCGGCGAGGCCCAGCGCAGCGTTTCCTCGATCGCCTTGCGGACGTGGTTGGGGTCGGCCAGGAGCGTGGCGTACTGGTCGGGGTGGGTGAGGAGCGCCCAGAGGGCGAGGCCGACCACATCGCGCGGCTCCTGCATGCCGCCGATCATCATCAGCTTC
>JAXLWN010000218.1:0-1976 GCA_046328475.1 Chloroflexia bacterium
CTGCCCGTCGGTGCGCGCCCCAGAAGCGGCGGTGCAGACGGTCATCGGGCTCGTCGCCGCGCTCGAAGCGGAATCGCAGTTTGTCGACCCCTACGAGCACGACGGCTTTGTTGGCGGCGTCAGCCACCTGCCCTTCATGCTCTCCAGCGTGCTGATGAACACCGTCAGCAGCGGGCCGGGCTGGCGCGACATGAAAATGTTGAGCGCCAGCGGCTTCCGCGATGTCTCGCGCCTCGCGGGCGGCAGCGTCGATATGCACCGCGACATCTGCCTCACCAACACCGACAGCATCGTGCGCTGGATCGACGAGTTCGCCGCGAACTTGCAGGAGATTCGCGGCGTGCTGGTCGGTCCCGAGGAAGCGCGCCCCGCCGCGCTCACCGAATTCTTCACGAAGGCGCGCGACGCCCGCGCCGACTGGGCCACCGCCGAGCGCGTCGTCGGACAACTCGCCCAGGACACCGAGGGCGAACTGAGCCGCAACGCCATGGCCGGCCAGTTCAGCCAGATGCTCTTCGGCGGCCTCGCCCGCCGTCGCCGCCCCGACGACCTCGTGAAGAAGGAAGAGAAGAAGCCCGAGCGCGCCGACCGACGATAGATCGTGGGGGCAGGGCGTGATAGCGTAACTTACTCGACCCCTTAATACACGACGGGCGGTGGCGTTCAGACCGCCACCGCCCTTCGTGTGTCTTCGTCCTTGGCGTCCTCGGCGTCTTGGCGGTTCAACCGTCTCCTCGCTCCTTCACGCCCTCACGCCCTCACGCCCTCACATCCCCACACGCTACGGCACCAACCGCCACTCGCTCGGCAACTCGTAGCGGTAGAGGTGCCGCGTGGGACGCCCGGAGACGCGGATGCGGCCCCGGTCGCGGCGCAGCAGGCCACAGTAGGAGTTCTGCACCTGCACGATCCGCCGCGCGGGGAGGTTGTAGAGGATCAGCCCGCTGTGGACCGGCGCGAGGCTGGCGCGGCGGGTTACGTCGTCCACCACCCGAAAGGGCGGCAGATCGGCGGAGACACTGGTCGCCACCATGTCGTGGATCGTCTGATAGTTGCCCGGCGCATTGTGCTCGTCGAACAGGGCCAGACCATCGATCAGCGTCTCGATCAGCTCGGGGTCGTATGGCTTGGCGACAGCGAGTAGATCCTCCAGCGTCGGCGGGTTGCGGCTGCACGCGGCGGCAAAGATCTTGGCACCGTGGGCCGGGCTGACGAAGCTCACCGCACCCGCCGGGTCGATCACCGTCAATCGAAAATTCGTCACGTCTCGCTCGATCCTCCGCCCGCCACGGGCACGCGTCACCTCGCCGCGTCGCATCGACGCGACTACCATCGCGGACACCCCGGAAGTCCCCCGGCGACATTGCCCGATGCGGCAAGTGTACCAAACCACCCCCCGCCACATCCGAACGAGCGTGCGGCTGCGCCGTTCCCCGGCCTGCTATACTTCGGGAAGTATCGTGCCTTCGTGGGAGTTTACCGTCGATGACCGTCCCCGACCTGGGCCGCTACGCGCGGCAGATGATCTACCCGGCGATTGGCGAGACCGGGCAGCGTGCCCTCGCCGAGGCTCGCGTCTTGCTGGTCGGCTGCGGCGCGCTCGGCACCCACCTCGCCGATACGCTCGTGCGGGCGGGCGTCGGCCACCTGCGGCTGGTGGACCGCGATTTTGTCGAACTCCACAACCTCCAGCGCCAGATCCTCTTCGACGAAGATGACCAGGCGCGCGGCGTGCCGAAGGCGACCGCCGCCGCCGAGAAGCTGCGCCGGATCAACTCCACCGTCACGATCGAGCCAATCGTGGACGACGCCAACGCCGGGAACATCGCCGCGCTGATCGATGGAGTCCACCTGATCCTCGATGGTACCGACAACTTCGAGACGCGCTACCTGCTCAACGACGCGGCGCTGCGCGCGGGCCTCCCGTGGGTCTACGGCGGCGTGCTGGCCTCCTACGGCATGACGATGACGATCCT
>JAXLWN010000219.1:0-1955 GCA_046328475.1 Chloroflexia bacterium
AGGGGGCGGCAGGATTTGCCTGCCGCGCCCCTCCCACACCACCGGACGTGCGGTTCCCGCATCCGGCGGTTCGCGAGGTTGAGGTCAGGCAGCCAGGCGTGGGACTCCGAGGGCGTCGAAGTAGCTGTTGGGCAGGGCGATGTGGAGTTGCAGGCGGGCGTTGCGCGTCCAGCTACGGGCATTGTCGGCGACGCGCCGGGCTACGGCTTCGGGGGCTCCGAGGCGACGCAGCTCGCGGTACATCGTCGGACCATGCTTCCATTGCTTGAGTTGCAGCGTCCGCAAGCGATGGCGGATCCACCGGTCGATCTCCGCGAAGGCGTAGGGCGTCTCGGCCAGGCGGAAGTACGCCTTCCATCCCAGCAGGTACGCCCGCAGCTCCGCGACGACGACCGGCATGCTCCGCCCTCCGTTTCGGGTCGTGATCCGGCGGACCCGATCCTTCATCGCACCGAGCGCCTTGGGGGCCACCCGACGACGGACACCTCCGCGGCCATTCCACAGGCTGAAGCCCAGGAATTTCCGCTCCGTCGCCCTACCTACCGCGCTCTTCGACTCGTTGATGCGCAGTCGCAGCGACGCATAGAGCCGTCGTAGCGACGCCATCACCCGCTCGCCCGCCCGCCGCGACCCTACGTACACGTTGCAGTCGTCGGCGTAGCGGACGAAGGCGTGGCCGCGCCGCTCCAGCTCGCGGTCCACCTCGTCGAGGAGCACGTTGGCCAGAAGCGGCGACAAGGGACCGCCCTGGGGCGTCCCCTCGTACCGCTCGATGACCACCCCCTGCGCCATCACGCCGGCCTCCAGGTAGCGCCTGATGAGCGCCAGCAGCCGCTTGTCCTCGATCCGCCGCGCGAGCCGACTCATGAGCACGTCGTGGTTGACGCGATCGAAGAATCGCTCGAGGTCCACGTCGACAACCATGCGCTTTCCGTCCTGCACATGCTGCTGTGCACGGAGCACCGCCTGGTGGGCGGAGCGCCCCGGCCGGAAGCCATAGCTCGACGAGGAAAACGTCGGATCGAAGCGCGGCTGCAGCACCTGCAGGATCGCCTGCTGGATCAGCCGGTCGAGCACCGTCGGGATGCCGAGCTCTCGCACCCCGCCGCCGCTCTTGGGGATCTCCCGTCGGAGCACGGGCTGCGGCTGGTAGCGCCCCGCGACCAGCTCGTCGCGGATGCGCTCCCAGTTCGCCCGCAGGAATGCCGGCAGCTCCTGCACCGTCATCCCGTCGCCGCCGGGGCTTCCCCCGTTTCCCTTCACCCGCTTCCACGCCGCCCACATGTTGCTGCGCTCGACGACCTGTTCCATCAGGTCGCCGTCTCCCGAGCGCCCGTCTCCGGGTCCCGCCGCCGACGCCACACCACCGCGACGTACGTTCGGGGCTTCACCCCTATCCTTCGTCGTCGGCCCCGCCGCAGCGGGAGGCTGGTGTCTAGCGCCTTCGAGGGGCACGGTCGTCTCGCTCTCCCTCACGTTCGGCCCTTCGCCCGTCGACGCATCGGCGGGCTACTACGGCCTCTGCTGACTCCTCGCTCCGGCGTGCGCCGTCGCCCTTTCGGGCGCAAACGAGGTCTCCCCGGGTAAGAACGCGATCCTTCGCCGCGCGACCGTCGGATCTACGTTGCCTGAGCCTTGGCCACCGGAGCTTCGCGGCAGTCCGCCCGCTCGCCCCGCTCGGCAACGCCTCGTATCCGCTTCCTGTTCGTCGGCCCGCGGCTTCGCTCCCCGCTTCCTTCCCACGGTCGGTCGCCCTTCCGCAGTTGCGGTTCGCTTCGGTTGCGATGGCCTGCTTCCGAGAGGACTTTCACCTCCTAGATCGCGCCCATGCCGGGCGCACGGGCGGAGGGAGGCGGGGGCTCGGCCACCGCCTTCCTTCGCTTGAGCCACCATGCAGCCGCATGGCCCTGCGGAGCCGACCGCCACCAGCGCCCGGAGACACGCCCCGCCAGGGA
>JAXLWN010000022.1:0-93527 GCA_046328475.1 Chloroflexia bacterium
AGTCATAGCCGGTCGTCCCCGCCACCGGCCATTCTTTGGGCAGCGCCTCGTCCAGTTCGAGGATCTTCTCGACATAAATCGGAATCTCGGGGCCGTTCGCCGCCTCCTTTAACCCCTCATGCAGCCGTTGCAGATACTGGTTGGGGTCGTAGAGACCATCCACATGGTCGATCCGCACCCCGGTCACGATCCCCTGCGCCACCAGCGAGAAGAGCAGGCGATGGGTCGCCGCGAAAATATCCTCGCGCTCCACGCGCACCCCGGCGAGATCGTTGATGTCGAAGAAGCGGCGGTAGTTGATCTCCTCGCCCGACACCCGCCAGTAGGCGAGCCGGTAATACTGCCGCGCCAGGATCGCCTCCAGCTGGTCGAAGCTCGCGGCCTCCCCCACGCGCCCGTTGAGTTCTCCCAGCCGCGCCCGCAGCTGCTCCGCCAGCGCCGGTTCGTCGCCCACCACACGGCGGAAGCGCTCCAACAGTCGATCCGCCTCCTCCGGCGCTGCCGAGCGCAGCCGCTCCACGAGATCCACAATCTCGACCAGCGCCGCCGGATCGCGCAGGTGCGGGCGCAAGTCGGCCGGCAGCGCCCCCACCACCTCGGCATATGAGCGCGGCGCGAGCGGCAACTGGTGGTCGTAGTAGCGCAGCGCCAGGTCGTTGTCCGCAAGGACAAGCTGCAACTCGCCCGCTTCCAACGCCCGCCCGAATGGCTGCCCCAGGATCGGGTAGACCAGCACCCCGGAGGGCAAATGGGGCTGCGTGGACCAGTTGATGTCGAACGCCTGCGCGTGGCGCGACGCCTCGCCGTGGCGCAGCACGTCGCACCACCAGGGATTCGCGCTGTTCGCCAACCCCACGTGGTTCGGCACCATGTCCACGATCAGCCCCATGTCGCGCGCGACCAGCGCCTCGCTCAGCGCCTGGAGCCCCGGCAGCCCCCCCAGTTCGGGGTTGATCTGCCCGTGATCGGTCACGTCGTAGCCGTGCGTGCTCCCCGGCGTCGCCGCGAAGATCGGCGAGCAGTAGAGGTGCGAAATCCCCAGCTCCGCGAGGTATGGCACCAGCTCGCGCGCATCATCGAACGTGAAGCCCCGGTGCAACTGCACCCGGTAGCTCGCCCGTGGCGTGTCATAGCGACTGCCGCCGTCCGACGCCCCCCCCCGCTTCGTCTCGCCCAACCCCTCCGCCATGCTCCGACTCCTCCCCACGGGAACACGGCCTCACCCTGCGCCGCCCCGGCCAATTCACGCGCAAACGGGAGGTGCTGACCCCTCCCTCGCCGCCGCCTGTTGCACGTTCCATGCCGCAACGGTCACGGTTCGAAAGCGCGAAGGTTCGAAAGTTCACGGCCCCAACCTTCAAACCTTCAAACCTTCAAACTTTGAACTTTGAACTTTGAACCCCGCACCCATCATGTATCATTCCCCCACGGCCACACCATCCACGGAGGAGCACATCATGAGCCAACCCTACGATGCCATCGTCGTCGGCCTCGGCGGCATGGGGAGTGCCACCGCCTACCAGCTCGCGCTGCGCGGGAAGCGCGTCCTCGGCCTGGAGCGCCACACCCCCGCGCACAACCTCGGGTCGAGCCACGGCCAGTCGCGGATCATCCGCCAGGCCTACTTCGAGGATCCCGCCTACGTGCCGCTCCTGCTGCGCGCCTACGAACTCTGGCGGCAGATCGAGCAGGAGACCGGGCGCGATCTGCTGACCGTCACGGGCGGGCTGATGATGGGGCCGTCCGATAGCCGGGTGGTCGCCGGGGCGCTCCGCAGCGCGCAGGAGTGGAATCTCGCCCACGAGCTGCTCGACGCGGCCGACATCCGCCGCCGCTTCCCCGTCTTCCAGCCCGAGCCGAACGAAATCGCGCTCTACGAAGCACTCGCCGGCTTCGTGCGCCCGGAGGACAGCGTCGCCGCGCACCTCAACCGCGCCGCGCAACTCGGTGCCGATCTCCACTTCGGCGAGCCTGTCACTTCCTGGGAAGCCTCACCGGGCGGCGAAGGCGTCCGCGTGACGACCGCGCGCGGCACCTACGAAGCGGCCCACCTCGCCGTCTCCCCCGGTCCCTGGGCACCCGACATCCTGCGCGACCTCAACCTGCCGCTCGAAGTCGAGCGGCAGGTGATGTACTGGTTCGACCCGATCGGCGGTGCCACCCCCTTCGAAGTCGGCCAGCTGCCGATCTACATCTGGGAGATCAACAACCACATCGAGTTCTACGGCTTCCCGGCGCACGAAGGCCCGCGCGGCGGTGCGAAGATCGCCTACTTCCGCGTCCCCGGCCCGCACCACGTCTGCACCCCGGAGACGATCGACCGCGAGGTCCACGACGACGAAGTCGCCCGGATGCGCGAGGCCATCGCCGGGCGCATGCCGTCGCTCAACGGCCCGCTCCTCTACGCCAAGACCTGCATGTACACCAACACCCCCGACGAGCACTTCGTCATCACCACGCTCCCCGACCGCCCGCAGGTCGCGGTCGCCGCCGGTTTCTCCGGCCACGGCTACAAATTCGCCTCTGTCGTCGGCGAAATCATGGCCGACCTCGCCACCGACGGCACCACCCGCCACCCGATCGCCCTCTTCGACCCCGCGCGTTTAGTCGTGGGGGCGTGAGGGTGTGAGGGCGAAGAGAGAAGAGAGTGGAGAGAAGAGAGAAGGGACGGATCCTTCGCCAGCGCCTCAGGATGACCGGGAAAAGCAGTGCCTCCCCTGTCATCCTGAGCGCAGCGAAGGATCCGTCCCTCCTCGTTACTCGTTACTCGGGTTACTCAGGTCCCCCCCACGCCGTCACGCCCTCACGCCCTCACAACTCCGTCCCCCCGCCGCCAGCGTCCGCGTCATCTGGTCCAGGTGCCCCTCGCCGTGCTCCGCGTAGAGCCGCAATTGATCATCCAGCGAAACCACCCCACTATCGGGATGCAGCGCCGTCCGCGACCAATCGCCTTCCGCCAGACGCTCCCAGAAGACCACCCACCGCGCGTGCAGATGCCGCAGCATCGCCAGCGAATCGGCGATATCCGCCTGCGACGCATCGGGCAACTCCGCCCAGCGGTCCTGATCGTACGGCTTCAGCGTCGGGTGCTCCTCGGTCATGATCAGCTTGCAGCGCACATAGCTGTTGAGGTGCGAATCGACCAGATGGTGGACATTCTGCGCCACCGACCACTCACCCGCCAGCGGTCGCGCCGTCAATTGCGCCGGACTGAGCCCATCCACCAGCTTCGCCACCTCGGTCGGCAGCGCCCGAATCTTCGCGATCAACTCCTGGCGTTCTCCCTGGCTGGCCATCGTCTCCCCTCCCTCAATCCCAACCATTAGCGTCGCCGCAACAGGCGGGCGATGTTCGCGCGTGCGCCGCCCTCTCCCGCCGCCCGAACCTGCGCCTCAAGCTCGCTCGCCCACCGCTGCAGTCGCTCATGTTCCGCCTGCAACGCCGCGTGCTGCGCCTCCAACTCGCGCGACCACGCCTCCAGGCGCGCATAGTCGCCCTGCCGGTCGCTCGCGCTCGCCTCGCTCTCGCGCCGTAAGTGCTCATATTCCGCATCGCGGTAGGCGATCAGTTCCAGCTGCAACTGCACCAGATCTTCCAGGTGCTTCCCATAGTCCTCGGCCGAGAGCGTCGGAACCCAACGCCCCCCCTCGCCATCGCGCTCCACCATCGCCGAAAACTCCTGCCTCGCCGCCCCGTAGACCCGCGCCATCGCCGCGCCGAACGCGGGATCCTCGATATGCGGCACCTCCGTCACGGCATAGCCGCGCAGCCCGGTTTGCGCCGTACCATCGAGCACCACCACCCGCTCGGCCCCACGCGCGAGCAAATCGCGCAATCCGCGCTCATATCGCTCCGGGGCTTCGGCTGCCTCCCCTGTCGCCTCCCAGCCAGCGGGCGACAGCACCACCGCCTTCCCCCAGCGCCGCGCGTGGATGAACTGCCGCACAGCATGCTCGCTCGGCGGCACGGTGATGATATGCACCAGATCGCACTCGTCTAGCACAGGGTTCACCGCCCTCGACCAGCCAACCTCCACTCCCGCCGAGCGCAATGCGGCGGCCAGCACCCCCTCCATCGCGCTTTCGCGCCCCGGTCGCTCTCGTTCCGCGCCGAGCAGCAGCAAAACTCGCATCGCTCAGCCTCGCTCTCGCCGCGCCGCGATCAGCGCCGCGCTGACCGCCGGATTGCGCGCCGCCGCCTGCCGCTGCCGCGCCATCCCCGCCGCCAGCCGACTCGCGTACTCCTCCTTGTGCTCCAGCACCCGGTCGATCAATTTTGGCAACGCCGCGCCGCGCCCATCCCACGGCGAGACGGCCAATTCCGCCAGTCCCAGGTCGCAGAGCAGCGCTCGCACCTTCGTATTGAGATTGATTCCAATTCCGGGCACCCCCATGTTCGCCGCGAAGATGATCCCGTGCAGGCGCGTCGAGACGACCAGATCGAGCCGCCCGAGCAATTCCTGCAACGCGCCATGCTCCGCCGCCGACTCCACGATCTCCGCCTCGTCGCGATGCGCCATCCGCTCCAGCACTCGCTCCGCGAACTCCCGGTCGTCGTCCACCTCGTTCTGCACCGCGAAAAAGACTGGCCGCCCACCCCACCGCGCGACCACGTGATCGGCGGCGGCGGCGAAGCGGTCGAAATAGTGCGCGAGATAGGCCGCGCCATCCGGCAACTGCACCGCGCCCGGCGCGGTCACCGGGAACCAGTTGCGAATCACGAACCCAACGCGCGGCGCAGCGTCACGCCCGGTGGCAGCGGGCGACACCAGCCGCACCGCCGGATCCGCCGTCACCTCGATCCGCCCATCCGGGACACCCAGCCCCAGCAACTCGATCCGCGACAGCGCATCCCGCACCGTGATCGCCGACGCCAGCGCGCAGACGGTGCGCGTCAACTCGCGCGCCACCCACCCGACCAGCGGCCCCACCCCGACCGCGTAGAGCTGCACCGGGATGCCGCGCCCGTGCGCCACCAGCGCCGCCCGGTAGTGCGGATAAAAATTCGTCGCCTTGTCGCCGAAGAAATCCTCGTAGGTCGCGCGAATGCGAAAATCGAACAGCAGGCCCCCGCCCCCGATAATCAGCAAATCCGCCCCGTCGAGCGCATCCCGAATCGCCCGGTCCTCGAACGCCACCGGCGTCACATCATCCGCAACCGGCAGTGCCCCCCGATCCAGCGCCACGACCGCAAACCGCGCCCCCGGCAACGCCCCCCGCAACTCTGCCAGCATCGCCGCCAGAATCGCGTCATCGCCGAGATTGGTCATGCCATAGGCCCCGATGATCACCACCCGAGCCCCAGCCTGAGAAGTCGAGGTGGGCATCGTCTACTGCCCCCCTCCGTCCCCACCATGCAGCGGGGGCCTGAACAGGCAATGGACGGAATCAATGGACACTATTAAAGCTAGCATTTGCGACACCGCACAGCATCTATCCTGTTCAAGTGCTGGCTGCTGAAACACAGAAATATCCGCAAGAGCCTTGAATCGCCACCTGATTAAAGTCCCCCCAGCATTGGGGGATTTAGGGAGCCTCGTCTTGCCCCTCCCTCCCCGCCACGACTATACTGCCAGCGCGGCGATGCTAGCATAGCCGCCGCCGATCCTCAATCCATCACGCCAACCGGATAACAAGCCAAAATGACCCGCCAGCGACGCCAAACCGACGCACCTCAGCGATGACGGACGCCGCCGCGCCCCCGGCCGTCTCCATCGTCCTGCCCGTCCACAACGGGCAACGCTACCTGCGCGAAGCGCTTGACGGCTGCCTCGCGCAGACCTTCACCGACTGGGAACTGATCGTCGTGGACGACGCCTCCACCGACGGCACTCCTGCGATCATCGCCGAATATGCCGCGCGCGACCCGCGCATCCGCCGGCTGCGCAACGAGACCAATCTGCGCCTCCCCGCCTCGCTCAACGCCGGCTTCGCCCAGGCGCGCGGGCGCTACTTCACCTGGACCTCCGACGACAACATCCACCGCCCGGAGGCCCTGGAACGCCTCGTCGCCGCCCTGGAGACCGACCCCTCGCTCGATCTGGTCTACGCCCACACCACCACCATCGACGAAGGCGGGAACAGCGTCGGCCAGGAGCCGATCGCCCCGCCCGATCAACTCGCCCTGCGCAACTGCGTCGGTGCCTGCTTCCTCTACCGCCGCACCGTCCACGACGCGCTCGGCGGCTACGACGTGCAGCGCTTCCTGGTCGAAGATTACGACTTCTGGCTCCGCGCCTCCGCACAATTCCGCCTCGCGCTGCTCGACGACGACCTCTACCTCTATCGTCGCCACAGCGGCTCGCTCACCGCCACCCGACTCGCCGCCATCACCGCCGCGCACGACTCCGTCCTGCTCGAACACCTCCCGCGCCTCTTCTGGCTCACCCCGGAACAGCGCCGCGACGCCTACGACCACCTCCTGCGCGCCGCCCTCGCCCGCGACGACCGCCCCGCCGCCCGCCGCATCTTCGCCACCGCCCACGCCCACGGCGACTTCGTCGCGTCGTCAGCCGCCAGTCGCCAGTCGGGCAGTCGGGCAGTCGGGCAGTCGGGCAGCGAACACGCGCCGTCCCCCACTCAGCACTCAGCACTCAGCACTCAGCACTCGCCCCGCGCCCTCTGCCTCATCCGCCCCGATTACCTCACCCGTCCGGGCGGCGACGCCATCCACGCGCGGGCGCTTGTGGACGCCCTGCGCGGCATCGGCGTCAATATCACCCTCTGCGGCGATCTCCAACCCGACCTCGACGGGATCGACCTCGTCCACATCTTCAACACCGCGCTGGTCGAATCCCCCCTCGCGCAGGCGATCTGGGCGCGTCGCAGCGGCTGCCCCGCCGTCCTCTCGCCGATCTACCACTGGCACCTGCCGCGCTACCGCCAGATCGCCTGGAACTGGCGCGGCGACCCGGCGACCGAGGCGGCGCTGACCGCGCTGGAACTGGCCCAACAGCGCCTCCTCCTCTGCCTCGTCGCGCCGGTCATGCCGTCCTCCGACGCCGAGGCCGCCGCACTCCAAGCCGACTTCCCCGACCTGACCGCCCCATTGAACATCGTCCACCACGGCATCGACCGCCGCTTCGCCGGGGGCGACGGGGCGCGCTTCTGCGCCGCCTACGATCTCCCGATGCGCGGTTTTGTGCTCGGTGTCGGGCGCAAAGAGGAGCGAAAGAACTGGGCCGCCGCGATCGTCGCCTGCCGCGAATTGGGGCTGCCGCTGGTGCTGATCGGTCACGAGCCGGAGGGTGCCGCCGACTACCTCGCCCGCTGTCGCGCCCTTGCGGCCGGGGCCGAACCGCCGATCCTGTTCCTGCAACACCTCGACCCGGCCACCATCGCCGACGCCTACGCCGCCGCGCGCGTCCACGTCCTGCCGAGCTATTTCGAGGTGGCCGAGCTGGTCAGCCTGGAGGCCGCGCTCGGCGGCTGCAACATCGTCGCCACGCTGAACGGCGGCATGCACTCCTATCTCGGCGACGACGCCTGGTATTGCGACCCCGACTCCGCCGAATCGGTCAAGGCCGCCGTCGCCGCCGCCTGGGCCGCGCCGCTGCGCCCCGAACTCGGCCCCGCCCTTGCGGAAACCTTCACCTGGGAGCGCGCCGCCCGCGCCACCCTGGCCACCTACCAGGAGGCACTGCAGATGCACGCCACCGGCGAATCCGCCGCCGCCTTCCCCGACGCCGACTACGCCCGCTACCTCGAAGACCTCGCCCAGGCCCACCAGCGCCTCGACGGCGAGCGCCGCCGCCAGATCGACGACCTCGCCGCCGGACTCGAAGCCGAGCGCCAGGAACGCCGCCGCACCGAAGACGCCTTCCGCGCCCTCGAAGCCGCCATCGCCGAACAGACCGCCTACACCCGCAAACTCGAAGCCACCCTGGCCGAGCAATCTCAAGTGCGGCCCAGCTCACCTTTGCGCCGTCTACTGGGACGCTAGCGGCGCATATCGTACTCAGCCCGCGCAGGCGGGCTTTGCGGCGACCGCAGGGAGCCTCCAGCCGAGGGTTTCAACCCACCGGCCTGCCGCACGCGCCACGGGGCATCGCTTTACCAACCACCCTCACCTCCTCCACAACCACCGCACCGCCGCAAGCGAATTGCCCACCAACCCCCGATCGCTCTGTCCGCGCGTACCGCGCATCGAGCGTCCCCGCCCGCGCATAGTCGGCGTCCGCTTCGTCGTATGCCTTTATCCGCTCGAACAAGCGCCCGCGCTCGAACCACGCCTCGGCAAGTTCCGGGTACTGCTCGATCGCGCTCGTCAGGTCGCCATGCGCACCCCTGGCGTCGCCCCCGGCGAGGCGCACGCGCGCCCGCGCGACCAGCGCCACACCCCAGCCGGGATCGCGCGCCAGGGCTCCATCGAGGTCGCCCAATGCCTTCGCGAGATCGCCCATCGCCTCGTAGCACAAGGCGCGATGGTAGCGAACCCCGTCATCGCCCGGATCGAGTTCGAGCGCGCGGGAAAAGTCATCCAACGCCGCCTGAAAATCGCGCAGGCCGTGGAGCGCGTGCCCGCGCCGACCGTAGTACATCCCGGCATTGTCCGGGTCGAGGGCCAGGCCACGCTCGGCGTCGGCCAACTCGCCCGCATAATCCTGTTGCTTGCCACGCGACCAGGCACGCCCATAGTAGGCCGGGCCATAGTTCGGGTCGAGCGCCAACGCGCGGTTGTAATCGGCGAGCGCCCCGTCGAGATCGCCCGCTTCCTGCAATGCCATGCCGCGCTGGACCAGAATCGGCACTTGCCCAGGTAACTGCGCGAGGATCTGCGTGTAAACCTCAATCGCCTGATCGAATTGCCCATCCGCATGATAGCGCTGCGCCAGATCGAGAGATTCGCCGAGCCGTTCGCGGCTCTCGGGGATCGCCATCCGCTTTCCTCTTCGTCTGCAAAACCAGGGTGCTGGCTCGTCACTGACGCTCTTACGCTACCGGGCACGCCGGGGCGATGCCATCCCCAATTGGTCCTCACCGGTCGGGCAGGACCTCACGCCTCACGCCTGCGCGGCGCTCCTGTACACTTGCGCGCGGAACGCGCCGACGACCGCGCCAGACGCCAGAAGCACAATTGGGAGGCGACAATGGTGATGCCGATGCCCCAGCCCGGTCCCGCCCTGCGCGAGCAGCTCGCGCGCGACCCACACCGCCCGCGCTATCACTTCCTGCCGCCCCACAACTGGCTGAACGACCCGAACGGCGTGATCCAGTTCAACGGCGAATATCACCTCTTCTACCAGCACAATCCATTCGAACCGTTGCAACGCAACATCCACTGGGGCCACGCTGTCAGCCGCGACCTCGTCCACTGGGAGCACCTGCCCGTCGCCCTCGCTCCCGATCCCGGCACGCCCGACGAGGCCGGGGTCTGGTCGGGCTGCGCCGTGGACGCCGACGGCACGCCGGTTGTCATCTACACCGGAGTCAGCGGCCCCACCCGCCGCGATCAGCAAGTCTGCGTCGCATTCGGTGATTCCCGGCTGCGGACGCTGACGAAGCACCCCGACAACCCGGTCATCTCCGGCGGCCCGATGGATCTCGATCTCGTGCGCGGCCGGGCCGGCACGGTCGATTTCCGCGACCCCTGCGTCTGGCGCGAGGCCGACGGCTGGTACCTGGCGATCGGCTCGGGCATCGCCGGTGTGGGCGGTGCCGCCCTCCTCTATCGCTCGCGCGACCTGCTGACCTGGGAACACCTGCACCCGCTCTACGTCGGCGATGCCAGTCACAACGAATCGTTCTGGACCGGCACGATGTGGGAGTGCCCCGATTTCATCCCGCTCGGCGACCGCCATGTGCTGATGGTCTCGGCCTACGATCACGCCGCGAGCGGCGTCATCCACTTCATCGGCACCTACGCGGACCACTGGTTCACGCCCGAGCGCGCGGCGATCAGCGACTACGGCCGCTGGTACGCGCCGCAATCCTTCGTGGATCAGCAGGGCCGCACGATCGACTGGGGCTGGATCCGCGAACAGCGCACCGTCGCGGCGCAGGTCGCCGCCAGCTGGTCGGGCGCGATGGCCCTCCCCCGCGTCCTCAGCCTCACGCCCAACGGCGACCTCAGTGCCACCCCCGCGCCCGAATACCAGGCGTTGCGCCGCGCCCACCGCCACTTCACCGAACGCCCGCTCACCCCCGGCGCGCTCGACACGCTCGACGGCGCGACCGGCACCCACCTGGAACTCCTCGCCACCCTCGACCCCGGCGATGCCACCACCTGCGGCCTGCTCGTCCGGCGCTCGCCCGACGGCGAGGAGGAGACGCGCATCGCCTACGACCGCGCCGCCAACACCGTCACCCTCGACCGCTCCCGCTCCACCCTCGATCCCGCCAGCGACCCCGTCAGCCGCACCATGCCCGCCGCCCTCGCCCCCGACGGCACCCTGCGCCTGCACCTCTTCCTCGACGCCTCCATCCTCGAACTCTTCGTCGGCGACCACGTCGCCTGCGCCGAGCGCATCTACCCCACCCGCCCCGACAGCCTCACCCTCGCCCTCTTCGCCGCAGGCGGCACCGCCACCCTCCGCACCCTCGACCTCTGGGACATGGTCAGCATCTGGGAGGAGTAGAAGGCGCAGTAAGTGCGTGCTATCCTGTCCTCAGGGATCGGCTCATGTTGGGAGCAAGCGATGGTCGCGAAAGAAGCAGTCACACTGGATACTGTTCTCGAGATGGCGCAGCAGTTATCGTCGAGTGACCAACTCCGCCTCGTCGCACGCCTGTCCGATACCCTGGCTGATCGGGAACCGCGTCCTCCAGTGACCTCAACGTATGGCCTGCTGGCCCATCTTGGTCCAGCTCCATCCGAGGAAGATATTGACGAAGCTCGGCGTGAGATGTTAGCGAACTTCCCGCGAGAAATTGAATGACGATTCGGGTTGTTGCCGATACCCACGCCCTGCACTGGTATCTACAGGCTGATCCGCATCTCTCAGTCGCCGCCAAGGCAATACTGTCGGCGACAGAAGCTGCGGGCGATCAGATCGCCATCTCAACTATTACCCTGGCGGAGATGGTATATCTGATTGATCGCGGACGGCTAAATGCCGCGATTCTGGCGCAAGTCGCCATACTCCTCGATCGCCAGTCGGCGACCTGGGTTGCTATCCCCGTTGACCGAGGCGTCGTCTCTGCAATGGCTCGTATCCCGCGTGCTGAGGTGCCCGACCTCCCCGATCGCCTGATCGCCGCCACCGCACTCATGCTCGGCGTACCAGTCGTCAGCCGCGACAGGAAAATCCGATCCTCATTTGTTTCATCTATCTGGTGAAGGTAGCCCGTTATTCGAGCCCGCGTAGGCGGGCTTTGCGGCGACCCGCAGGTCGCCCCCAGCCCAGGTCTTCAGACCTTGGGGCATTCGCGGGCGAAGATAGTCTTTACGGGAACGGATTCCACCGCATCGACAGGAACACCGCCACCACCGCCATCAGCGCGCCGAACGTCGCGAACGCGAAGCTGATCTCCGTCACCTCGTGCTTCGTGATCAGCGAGGTCGGCAGCTTGCGGAAGACATCCAGCAACTCGTTCGCGCTCTCGGCCGAGTAGTACTCGCCATCGGTCATCGACGCCACGCGCTTCAGGGTCGCCTCGTCGATGCCCCGGCGGAAACCGCCTCGCCCGCCGCCACCGCCGCCGAAGCCACCGAAGCCACCATTGCCGCCGAACGGCTCGCCACCCACCAGTTGCGAGGGGCAGACCGGCATCTCCGAACCCTGCGCCGTGCCGAATCCGATCGTGTACACGCGGATCCCGCGATCCACCGCCTGCTGCGCCGCCGCGACCGGTGACGGACCGGCGTTGCTCGCCCCATCCGTCAGCAGCACGATGATGTCGGGCGCATAGGCCCCTTTGGGCACCGGCGTCGGTTCGGGAGCGCGCGACGTGGTGCTCGTGCTCGGCGCAACATTCTCATCCACGTCGGCGATCGCGTCGATCGACTCCATGATCCCGCTGCCGATCGCCGTCCGCTGCCCGGTGATCAGGCTCTTGATCGCATCCTCCAGCGCCTTCTGATCGGTCGTCGGCCGCTGGATCAACTCCGCAAAGCCCGCGAACGCCACGATGCCGATCTGCGTGCCCGGCCGCTGCCCGTGGATGAAGTTCAGCGCCGCTTCCTGCGCGGCGGCGAGGCGGTTGGGCGCGATATCGCTGGAGCACATGCTCCGCGACACATCGATCGCGAGCAGGATCGTCGTCTTGTTGGTCGGCACGCTGATGATGCTCACCGGGCGACTCATCGCCGCGATCAGGCTGGTGAGCGCGACCAGGAAGAGCGCGAACGGGACGTGTCGCCGCCAGCGTGCGCGCGGTGCCGCCTCGCGCACCAGCGACAGGCTGGAGTAGCGCACGGCGAACGGCCGTCGCCGGCGCAGGATCCAGATGTACGCCGCGATCAGCAGCGGTATGAGTATCAGCAGGAGCAGGAATCCGGGCCACAGCGCGCTCACCCGCTACCTCCGAACCGTCACCAGCCCCTGTGTACTCACGGCACGCGGCCGAACCACAGGAGCGAGAACGCACCACCGATCAGTAAGATCAGCAAACCCGCGCCGGAGAAGAGCGACGTCACTTCCATCTTCTGCGGCCTGACCACCAGCCGCGAATCGAGGCTGTCGTAGATCTTTTGCAGCGACGCCGCGTCGGTGGCGTTCGAGTAGGTCCCATCGGTCAACTGCGCGATCTGCTTCAGCCCTTGCTCGTCCAACTGCGTGAAGACCGAGAAGCCCTCGATCTGCAAGGTCGACCCGGCCGCGCTCCCGATGCCGACGGTGTGGATGCGCACGCCGCGATCCGCCGCCAGCTTGGTCGCCGCCGCCGGGTCGGGTGGCCCGGTATTTTCGCCATCGGTCAGCAGGATAATCGTCGCCGTGGTGTGCGACCCCTTCGGCACCGGCGTCGGCGTCGGCGCGACCACCGCCGTCTGGTTGGTATAGAAGCGCGGCGGCTCGCCGGTCTCCGCGAGCGTGATCGCGTTCAGCGAGGCCAGAATCCCGTTCGCCAGCGATGTGCCGCGCGACGGCGCGAGCCGGTTGATCGCCGCCAGCACTTCGGCCTGGTCATTCGTCGGCACCTGCACCGAGAGGCCGTTGTCGCTGAAGGCGACGACCCCGATCCGCACCGTCGGCGGCTGGCGCTCCACGAACCCCTTCGCGGCCACCTTCGCCGCCTCCATCCGGGTCGGCTTCAGGTCATCGGCCCCCATGCTGCCCGAGACATCGAACGCCAGGATGACGATCCCCTCCACGCGCGGCAGGCTGACGACCGCCTGCGGTCGCGCCAGCGCCACGCCCAGCACCGCCAGCCCGATCAGGAAGATCGCCGGTGGCACGTGTCGCCGCCGCCCGTAGCGCTTCCCCGCCGCCTCGCGCACCAGCCCCAGGCTGCCGAAACTCGCGGACATCCGCCGCCGTCGCCGCAGCGCGCCGACATACAGCACGCCCAGCAGCGGCAGCACCAGCAGGGAGAAGAGCATCAGCGGCCAGATGAATGTCATCAGATCGATCCTGGTTCCAGGTTCACTGTAACGGTTTGAAGGTTCGAAGGTTTGAAGGTTGGGCTCTTGAACTTTCGAACCTTCAAACGCTTGAACTTTCTAACTTCCAACCGCGTGCTCACTTCCTCCGCAGCTTCCGCCGACTCGCGAAGCGCACGATCGCCCGCGCCAGGTCCTCCTCGGTCGAGAGCGGCAGCATATCCACGCCCGAGCGCCGGAACGCATCGACCAGCGTCGCCTCGCGCCGCTCCGCCGCCTCGCGGAAGCGCTGCCGGAACTTCCGGTCACGCGTATCCACGTACAACTGCTCGCCCGTCTCCGCGTCCTCCATGATCATCGGGCCAACATCCGGCAACTCCGTCTCGCGCGGGTCCCACAGGCGGATGGCAAGGATATCGTGCTTCCGGTGCAGCAAGTGCAGCGGGCGCTCCCACCCTGGCGCGCTGATGAAGTCGGAGACGATGAAGATCAGCGCCCGCCGCTTTGTCGCGCGCAGCCCCGCCTCCAGCAGCGGTGCCAGCTCGGTGAACGGTGCTCGTGGCAACGGCGGCTGCTTCTGCAGGTCGTTGATCAGCCGCAACACCTGCGCCCGTCCGCCCCGTGGCGGGATGGTGCGCTCCACGCGGCTGCCGTAGAAGACCGCCCCCACCCGGTTGCCGTGTCGGGTCAGCAACCGCGCGATCGTCGCCACGAAATCGATCAGCACCGCGCGCTTCAGTCGATCCACCCCGCCAAAATCCATCGACGGGCTCAGATCGAGCAAAAACCACGCCGTGATCTCGCGCTCCTCGACATACTGGCGCACATACGGCACGTCCATGCGCGCCGTCACGTTCCAGTCGATGTAGCGCACATCGTCCTCGGGCTGATATTCGCGCAGATCGGCGAAATCGAGCCCGTGGCCGTAGAACAGCGTGCGATAGTCGCCCTGCAACAACCCATCCAACCGGCGAATGACGTGCCAGTCGAGGCGGTGCAGGACGCGCTCAGGACTTGGGGCGGAAGAGGGTGTGCTCATGCATCGGCACCGTTGGCACCGGGACGCGGTCAAGAATCTTCATGACCACCTCGTCGCCGGACACATTATCCGAGAGGGCCTCGTACGACAGCATCACACGGTGCCGCAGCACATCGAGCGCGATATCCAGCACGTCCTCCGGCAGCACATAGTTGCGCCCGCGCACGAACGCGAGCGAGCGCCCCGCCAGGATCAGGTTGATCGACGCGCGCGGGCTCGCGCCGAAGGTGATGTAGCGCTCCAACTCCTTCAGCCCCACATCCTTCGGCTGCCGCGTCGCCGTCACCACCTTCACCGCGTATTCGATCAGCTTCGGATCGGCGTAAACCTTGTACGCCTGCTCCTGTAACTCGACCAGCTGCCCGGTCGTCAGCACCTCCTGCACCGCATCGAACACGCCCGTCATCCGCTCCACGATGACGAACTCCTCCGTCGTCGTGGGGTAATCGACCAGCACCTTCATCATGAAGCGGTCAACCTGGGCCTCGGGCAGCGCGTAGGTCCCCTCCGTCTCGATCGGATTCTGCGTCGCCAGCACCAGGAACGGCTTCGGCACCGCGAACGTCTCGCGCCCGATCGTCACCTGCCGCTCCTGCATCACCTCCAGCAGCGCGCTCTGCACCTTCGCAGGCGCGCGGTTGATCTCGTCGGCGAGCAGCAGGTTGGTGAAAACCGGTCCCTTCGACGTGTTGAACTCGCCCGTCTGCTGATTGTAGATGCGCGTGCCGACCAGATCGGCCGGCACCAGATCGGGCGTGAACTGGATGCGCTTAAACTCGCCGCCGATCGCCTCCGCCAGCGTCTTGATCGCCATCGTCTTCGCCAGCCCCGGCACCCCCTCCACCAGGATGTGCCCGCGCGCCAGCAGCGCCACGATCATCCGCTCCAGCAAATGATCCTGCCCAACAATGACCTTCTTCACCTCATAGAGCACCCGCTCCATCGGCCGCGCATCCACACTCCCCAGACTCCGCTCCATGCCCCACTCCGCTCCTCGGCCCCAAGTCCGCCGCGCCCTCGTTACTCGTTACTCGTTACTCGTCACTCTTCTCACGACTCACAACTCACGACTCGTCAACGCGGCGGCAACCCGGCCGCGCCGCCCGCCGTGGTGATCGGCACCGCGAAGCCGATCCCGATGAAGAAATTCTGATCGGTCGGATTCACCAGTCCGGTGACGATGCCGACTACCTGCCCCTGGCGATTGATCAGCGGCCCGCCCGAATTGCCCGGATTCACCGCCGCGTCGAACTGGATCAACCCTTCCAGGCTCGTCTCGGTATCGGGGTCGGTAAAGCTGCGGTCGAACCCCGAGATGACGCCGGAACTCATCGACGCGTACAACCCGAGCGGATTGCCGACCACGAACGCCTCGTCGCCGATGTGCATCGCATTCGGATTCCCCAGCGTCGCCGGCACGATCACCGTCGGCGGCTTGGCCGGGCGGATCACCGCGATGTCATTCTTCTCGTCCGCAGTGACGATCTGCGCCGGCGACTGCGTCCCATCCGCGTAGAAAACCTGGATCTCGTCGGAATTTGCCACCACATGCAGGGCGGTGAGAATGTCGGCGCGGTTGGTGATGATCACCCCGCTCCCCAGCCCCTGCCCCGGCTCGCCGTTCTCGTCCGCGCCCTTCGTCTGGATCAGCACGAACGAGGGGCGAATCCGCTGGTACACCGCCGCCGAGAAGGGCGGCGGTGCCGTGGCCGACGCCATCGCCTGCTGGATCGAAGTGTTCACATCCTGCGCCGTCAACTGGTGCGGATCGGGCGTCAGCGCGTTATAGACCCACAGCGCGGCCAGCGCCGCGAGCATCCCCGCCACGAATGGCAACGCCCGCCGCGCCCAGAGGCGCGGACGCTCCAGGCGTTGCCGCCAGCGTTCCCAGCGCGGACGCCAGGGGCCAATGCGCTGTCGCAGCGTTTCGAGACGTTGTCGCAACGGTTCGAATCGCGACACGGACTCTTCGGTCATACCCTCTCCCCGCCTGAGGGTAATGTTCTGGATACCGCGCGAAGGTTGCCGCTCTGCGCCTGCGCTGTCCCCCGATCCACCGCCATTATACTGGCGGCAACACGTTTACGAAACCAGAGCAAAAATCGTTCCCCTCTCACCCCTCGCCCATCCGCGCTACAATGGCCGAAATCTACACACGCTGGTTCGAAGGTTGGAAAGTTCGAAGGTTCGAAAGTTAAAGCTCCGGCATCCACAGCCCCCGCTCAACCTGCGAACCTTCCAACCTTCAAACCGTACCCCCGAACTTTGAACTTTGAACCTTGAACTCGGAACGCGACCGAAGGGAGCAGCGCCATGGTCCAGTGGTACAACGCCCACCGCCCGGCCGTGATGGGCGCGCGGGCGATGGTCTCCTCCACCCACTACCTCGCGACCGCCGCCGGGGTCGAAATCCTCAAAGCGGGCGGCAATGCGATCGACGCCGGGGTCGCGGTCGGCCTCTGCATCAACGTCGTCGAGCCGGGGCTCACCAACCTCGCCGGGGTCGCCCCGATCATGACCTACAACGCCACCACGAAGCAGGTCGAGACGATCAGCGGCCTCGGGCGCTGGCCCGCCGCGATCTCCATCGACTGGTATCGCGACAACTTCGGCGGCGACATGCCCGACGGCATCCCCCGCAGCGTCACCCCCGCCGCGATCGCCGCCTGGCTCGATGCCCTCGCGCGCGGCGGCACCATGACCTTCGCCGAAGTCGCCGCGCCCGCGCTCGCCCTCGCCGAGGACGGCTTCCCGGTCTACCCCCGCCTCGCCAGCATGATCGCCGCCGAGGCCAAAGTCCTGGCCGGGTGGCCCTCCTCCCTCCCGACCTTCCAGCCGAACGGCCGCGCCCCGCGCGAGCGCGAAGTCTGGCGGCAGCCCGAACTCGCCCACACCCTCCGATTGCTGATCGAGGCCGAGCGCGGCGCGGCCCACCGCGAAGCCGGGCTGGAAGCGGCGCGGCGGCGCTTCTACGAGGGCGACATCGCCGAGCGCATCGCACGCTTCTCCATCGAGCAGGGCGGCCTGCTCAACGGCGACGACCTCGCCAGCTTCCGCGTCGGCCACGAGGCCCCGGTCAGCGTCAACTACCGCGAGTTCGAGGTCTTCGCCTGCGGCCCCTGGTGCCAGGGACCGATGATCCCGCAAACCCTCCAGATCCTCGCCGGCTACGACCTCCCCTCCCTCGGCCACAACTCAGCCGACTACCTCCACGTCGTCGCCGAAGCCCTGAAGCTCGCCTTCGCCGACCGCGACCGCTTCGTCGGCGACCCCGACTTCGTTGACGTGCCGGTGGACGGCCTCATCTCGCCCGCCTACGCCGCCACCCGTCGCGCCCTGCTCGACCCGCAGCGCGCCTGGGCCGAGATGCCCCCCTCCGGCGACCCGCGCCCCTACAGCGCCCTCGGCGCGTCGCTCGACGTGGCGCAGCGCGAACCCGCGCTCGTCAGCGCGCCCCCCGGCCCCGACACCGCCTACGTCGCCATTGTGGACTGCTGGGGCAACGCCTTCTCGGCCACGCCCAGCGACAGCGCCCTCTCCAGCCCGCTCGTCCCCGGCCTCGGCATCCCGCTCTCGTCGCGCGGCGCGCAGGGCTGGCTCGATCCCAACCACGCCTCGGCGGTCGCGCCCGGCAAGCGCCCGCGCCTCACCCCCAACCCCGCCCTGGCGCTGCGGGAGGGCGAACTCTTCATGCCCTTCGGCTGCCCCGGCGGCGACGGCCAGACCCAGGCGATGCTCCAGGTCTTCCTCAACGTCGCCGAATTCGGCATGAACCCCCAGCGCGCCATCGAGGAGCCCCGAATCATCAGCGAGAGCTTCCCCGACTCCTTCTGGCCGCACGGCTACCAGCCCGGCCTGCTGAACGTCGAAGGCCGCATCTCGGCCGATGTTCGCGCCGACCTCGCCCGGCGCGGCCACCGCATCAACGAGTGGCCCGCCTGGAACGGTGCCGCCTGCAGCGTCTGCGCCATCGTCGTCGATCCCGCCACCGGCACCCGCGTCGGCGGTGCCGACCCCCGCCGCGAGTGCTACGCCCTCGGCTACTGACCGCGACCTTGGCCTTTCATGACGTCTCCGGAGAGGGTTGCCTGCTAACTGATTACCCACGCGGGCTACGGGTGCGCGGCGGTAAGCAGAATGTCGTAACCGCGCGCGGCCTCGGCGGCGATCTCGCGAAGCGACCGACCGTCATTGCGCGCGACCGCCTCGGCGAGTCCCACGAAGTACCCCTCGAACCCCGCCGGCGTCAACAGGTTCAGGAAGCGCGCCGGACCCGTCGGCGTGGAGAAGGTGTGCGGCACGCCGCGCGGGATGAAAACCGACGTGCCCGCCCCCGCGACGGAGGTCTCACCCCCCACCCAGAACGTCACCTCCCCTTCGAGAACGTAGAAGAGTTCGTCGGTCCGCTCGTGGATGTGCGGCGCGGGACCGGGGAACCCCGCCGCGCTGTGATAGTCCAGCAGCGCGTAGTCGCCACCCGTCTCCGCCCCGGTCACCTTCAGCTCGACCGAATTATTGTGCGCCGTCAGCGTCCGACCCTGCCCCTTACCCACGACGATCGCGCCGGTTTGCGTCAACATTGCCATGCTCCTTCCTATCCTGCCCGTTTCCAAATGCGCAGTTCCGGGAATTGCCGTCGAGTTCATCACTTCCGTTCGATCAATTCGCGCCCCCCGCATCGCCCGCCCGGCACCTCCTCCCGCCCCTTCCATCTTGACGAGCACCCCCCGATCTGGCAAGCTTTTCGGGCGATCGGCGGCTATTGTCGAGAGGAACGGCGTATGGCGTTCGGAAAACCTGGGCGACCGCCCGAGGATCGTCTTGCGCGGCAGGCCGAAATCTACCTGGCGGTCGCCCCGCTCATCCTGGAGGGTGGCGCGCGGCATCTCTCGATGCGCGCCGCCGCCGACGCCGCCTGCATGAGCATCGGCGGCCTCTACCACTACTTTCCCACCAAGCGCGACCTCGTCCTCCACGGCTTGGATGAAGCCGCGCGCACGCGCCTCTGCCACGAATATCGCGCCGCGATCGCCGATGTCGCCGCCTGGGGCCTCTCCCGCTGGGTCGAGTCCTACCTCGATTTCGCCCAGCGCATGATCGACTTCATGCGCCCAGCCGTGCAGGCCGCGCTCGATCTCGGCGTCGATGAGTTCCAGACCCAGCTCGATAGCGGCCTCGTCTACCACGTCACCGACCTGGTAGAAACGCTGCGGGTCCTTGTCCCGGCCATTCCCGGGCGCGATCTCGAATCGCTGGCCCGCGCCATGCGCCGCCTCGTCCTCGGCACCCTCATCGACCGCACCGACACCCGCGCTGAACTCCGCGACCAGCAGCGCGCCCTCATCTACGGCTACGCCGTTCTCACCCAACGCGCCGCCGCCACCGCCTGACCGCACCCCAACATGGCCGATCCCCGCGCCGTGCGTCATACTTCCCCAGGGCGGACCCTGGCCCACGCCGGGCCAGGCCGAGGCGAATTGGCCACGCTTTCGCCGGGTTCAAGGTTTCAGGCACCAAATTGAACAACCCCAAACCTTCAAACCTTCGAACCTTGAACTTTGAACTTTGAACTTTGAACCACCCCCGGAGACACCACCTTGTACGACATAGCCAAAGTCTACGTAAAAGCCGGTGACGGCGGGAACGGCGCGATCACCTTCCACCGCGAGAAATTCGTCCCGCGCGGCGGGCCGGATGGTGGCGACGGCGGCAAGGGCGGCGACGTCATCCTTCGCGCCACCCTCAGCGAGAACACGCTGATCCGCTTCCAGTACCTCTCGCGCTACGAAGCCGAGCGCGGCGTCAACGGCCAGAAATCCAACCGCCACGGCAAGAACGGCGGCAGCAAGACGATCCCCGTCCCGGTCGGCACGCTCGTGCGCGACGCCGATACCGGTGCCCTGCTCGCCGACCTCACGCGCGACGGGGATGAAGTCGTCGTGGTGCGCGGCGGGCGCGGCGGATTGGGCAACCAGCACTTCGCCACCTCCGTGCGCCAGGCCCCGCGCATCGCCGAGAAGGGCGAGCCGGGCGAGGAGCGCAACCTCGCGCTCGAACTGAAGCTGATCGCCGATGTCGGCCTGGCCGGTTTCCGAACGTCGGCAAATCGACGCTGCTCGCCTCGCTCAGCGCCGCGCGCCCGAAGATCGCCGACTACCCCTTCACCACCCTGGAGCCGAACCTCGGCGTGGTCGAAGTGGACGAGCAAACCTTCGTCGCCGCCGACATCCCCGGCCTGCTCGAAGGCGCGGCGCACGGCGTCGGCCTCGGCTACGAATTCCTGCGCCACGTCGAGCGCACCCGCCTGCTCGTCCATGTCCTCGACGGCGCGAGCGAACTGATCGGCCGCGACCCGCTGCAAGACTTCGACACCATCAACGCCGAACTCGCCGCCTACGGTGCCGGACTGGAGGAGAAGCCCCAGATCGTCGCCGTTAACCGCATGGACCTGCAAGAAGCGCGCGACGCCTACCCCGCGATCAGCGCGGCGCTCACCGCGCGCGGCTACACCGTCATGCCGATCGCCGCCGCCATTGGCCAGGGCGTGCGCGAACTCGCGCGCGAGGTCATGAAGCAACTGCGCGAACTCCCCGTGCCCGAGGAAGCCGTCGCCGCCACCACCCCGGACGGCCCGCGTCGCTACACCCTCGACGACGACATCGACGAGCGCCACATCGAAGTCGAGCGCGTCTCCCCGCACCACTTCGTCGTGCGCGGCATCCGCATCGAGCGCCTCGCCAAGATGACCGATTTCCACAACGACGAAGCCGCCGACCGCTTCCAGCGCGTCCTCGACTCCTCCGGCGTTGCCCACAAACTCGAAGCCGCCGGCGTCTCCGACGGCGACGCCGTCCACATCGGCGGCCACGACCTCATCTGGGGCGAACAAGAAGGCGAAGCCGACCGCACCCGCGCCGGTGGCCGCCACCGCCGCCGCGAGCGACACGAGCGGGCGAAACGGCGAGCGGGCGAGCGGGCGAGGAGTTACCCCACCGCCCTACCCTCCGAGCGAGTCACCCCACTCTCCTCGCGGGAGAGGGGGCCGGGGTGAGGTCCACCCCTCGCCCGCTCGCCGATTCGCCGATTCGCCGTTTCACCGTCTCGCCGTTTCGCCCGTTCACCCATTCTCCTTTGCACTGTGACACTTTCGGCACACTCCTTGCGTACATTGGAAGTGGTCGAGCGCGACGAAGCGCGGCCAGGGTGCGCAGGCATCTGGCGGTGTCGCCGGTGATGCCGCCGCGAATATGGAGGATGGGCAAAATGAGCGATCAGCGCAAAGACGAGTGGCCGAACCTTGACGACCAGCCGAGCAATACGAACGAGGGCGGCACAACCGACAGCGGCAACAAGTCAGATGTTGCGAACGAACTTCAGGAACTAGGCCAGCGGTTGGCCGCGACCGCGCGCACGCTCTGGCAGAGCGAGCAGCGCCAGGAACTGCAGAAGGACGTGACCGACGGCCTGCGCCTGCTGCGCGACCAGCTCTCCGGCGTGGTCGACACCGTGCGCACCAACCCGAAGGTGCAAACCCTCAAGGATCAGGTCGGGCAGAAAGTTGACGCCGGGCGCAGCTCCGACGCCTTCGAGGAAGTGCGCACCGGATTGAGCAACGGCCTGCGAGCGCTGAACGAGCAGTTGCAGCGCTTCACCGAGCGCATGGAGCGCAGGACGCCGCCGCCGATGCCCCGCCGGTCCCGCCGACCGAATCCGCCGCCACCTCCGGCGCAACCATGCCGGAAGCCAGCGGCGTCGTGGCTTCCGACTCCGCGCCGCCCGCCGACATCGTCACCGGTGGCCCGCTCGCCGAAGCCGCCCGCTACCCCAAGACCAATCCCCACCGCCCCCGAAGGCCCCGCCGCCGATTCGCAGCGGTAACCCCACAACCCCAAGCACTACACAGCGCCACCCGCATAACCTGCCGGGTGGCGCTTCTTCAGACCGGGCACAATTCGTAGAGGCGGTTCGTGAACCGCCCTTCTCCCACCCTCCGCCATCTCCTCAGTTCGTACTTCGTACTTCGTCGTTCGTACTTCAACAGTGCTACTATCCCCCCGCGCAAACCACAGTCGCGATGCAACGTCAGCAAGGAGGCACGACGTGAGCGGGGATGGCGGGCAGTCGGGCGAAATCGCCCGGCTCCGACGCATGATCGAAGACCAGAACTTCGCGATCGAAACCCTGGGGCGGCAACTCGACGAAGTGCTGCTCACCCAGCGCCTCGCAGCGGTCGCGGACGTCGATGTGCTCAAGTTCACCGGGCCACCCAGGCGTGTCGAATCCAATCCGACCGCGCAGGGAGCTGGAAACCCGCTGGTGGTCACCGCTTACCTCTTCGTGCCGCGCAACCTCGACCGCAGCGCGAAGCACCCCCTGATCGTCATGCCGCACGGCGGCGTCCACAGCCGCTTCGGCGCGGGCGCGGCGAACATCGTGGCCGAATTGATCGCCGAGGGCTACGTCATCGTCGCGCCCGACTATCGCGGCAGCACCGGCTACGGGCGCAACTTCCACGAAGCGATCGACTACGGCGGTCGCGAGGTGGACGACACCGACGCCGCCCGGCAGGTCGCGCTCGACTCCCTCCCCTTCCTCGACCCCGCGCGCGTGGGCCTCGTCGGCTGGAGCCACGGCGGCCTGATCGCCCTCTTCAACATCTTCGACCACCCCGAAGCCTACGCCGCCGCCTACACCGCCGTCCCGGTCAGCGATCTCGTCGCCCGCATGGGCTACAAGCCCCAGGGCTACCGCGACGCCTTCTCCGCCCCTACCACCTCGGGAAAACCGCCGACGAGGACGTGGCCGAGTACCGTCGCCGCTCTCCCTCCTGGCAGGCGCACCGCTACGCCGGGACCCCGCTCCTGATCCACACCACCACCAACGACGAGGACGTGAACGTGCTCGAAGTGGAGCGCCTGATCCAGGCCCTCACACTCCAGGGCAAACCCTTCGCCCACAAGATCTACCAGGACGCCCCCGGCGGCCACGTCTTCAACCGCCTCGACACACCGCTCGCGCGCGAATCGCGCCGCGAAGCCTGGGACTTCCTCGCCGAACACCTCCACCCCGGCAACCGGTAGTACAGCACAGCGGAAGAAACTCGGTGGTCTCGCGTCTCCCCCGCTCCTCGCGGCCGGGTACCCACCGCAGTGGGTGGCGGGTGCCGCCCGCAGGCGGGGCGAGGGCAACAACAAACGGGGGCGACGGTTATCCGTCGCCCGTCCCATTTCTCACACACCGCCTGTAACCTACGAAATACCCCACCGCCCCCAGCCCGCGCAGGCGGGCTTTGCGGCGAGCCGCAGCGAGCCTCCAGCCCAGGTCTTTAGACCTTGGGGCCTCTTACACGCGCCACGCGCCACCCACAACGGGCGTTCCCCCCCTCACCGCTCCTGCGTCGTCGGCTCCTGCCGCCCCGCGCGCTCATGCACCGACTTCCCCGTGAGATGATCCGGTGTCGCCGCAGCCTCCGCCCCCGCCGCACCCTCGCC
The DNA here is from genome assembly GCA_046328475.1 of Chloroflexia bacterium. Classification (GTDB taxonomy): domain Bacteria; phylum Chloroflexota; class Chloroflexia; order Thermomicrobiales; family CADCWN01; genus CADCWN01. The sequence goes on from JAXLWN010000022.1 coordinate 24,010, forward strand.
CACCGTCTCATCCGGGGTCGTCCCCGCCTCCGCCTTCTCCTCACCCGTCCAGCCCCGGTGCCGCACCAGGAAGCCCACGATTCCAATCGCCAGCAGCACCGCCGAGATGACGTGCGCCGCCTTGAACGGACCAAGCGTCAGGCTATCGGTGCGGATCGACTCGATCGCGAAGCGCGCCAGCGCATAGCCGATCAGGTAGAACCAGAGCGCGTCGCCATTGCGCAATCGTCGGTCCCGGTCGATGCGCAGACAAACCTGCGTTAGCACCAGGCAGGCGATCAGGTTGTAGATCGACTCGTAGAGAAAGGTCGGGTGGAAATGATCGAACGCGGCGTAGGCCGCCGGGCGGTGCTCCGGCGAGATGTAGATGCCCCAGGGCAGGCTTGTCGGGTCGCCGAACGCCTCCTGATTCGTGAAGTTGCCCCAGCGCCCGATCGCCTGCCCCAGCGCCATCGCCGGGACGATGATGTCGATCCAGCGGAAGAAGTTCAGGCGGTAATAGCGCGTGAAAAGCCAGATCGAGAGCGCCCCGAAGGCGATCGCCCCGTGGATCGAGATCCCACCCCCCCGGATATTGAACGCCTGCATCGGGTCGTTGGCGCAGCACGTATTCCAGTCGAGAAAGACCCAATACACCCGCGCCCCGGCGATCGCCGAGAAGACCACGATCGGCACCATGTTCCAGAGATGGTCCGGGTTCTCCCCCTTGCGCCGCGCCAGCCAGGAGGCCAGATACGCCCCGGCGATGACGCCGCACATGATCAGAATGCCATACCACCGCACCGCGAGCGGGCCGATGGTGAACGCGACCGGATCGGTGACCATGGGACCCCCGAGAGGTTGCACAACGGAGCACACAGCGTCACAACGGGCGCTCCCTTTCGCCGGGCCGCGCCACGCCTCCGCCCGTGCCATCAGATCGCGCCTTGTGGCAAGGGTAGCACATCGCACCTGACGCTGTCTCCGCCCTGGTGTGCGGGCGCGAAGGGCACCGCCCCGAGGCAGCGGCCAGACCAACGATCGAGGGCGGGGCCGTAGCCCCACCTCGATCTGCTATTCAATTGTGGTTGGGATTGGGCCGAGTGGTAGGTCGAGCGACCTCCGACGCCTCGGCGGCGCCAGGCCCTTGCGCGAGGATTCAAGTATGGCAGACCAACCCCACCTTGTCCAGCAGCACGGGATTCAAGTATGGCAGGCCAACCCCTCCTGTCAACACGAAGTATGCACACCCACATAGCGTATGCGCCGAAGGGGAACCCTTGGCTGGCTGGCGTTACGGCACCTCGCCCGACAGGCGCACCCGCAGACCGGGATCCAACCTGCGCCGGGTACCCACCGTAGGCCCTGGGCAGTGGGGTTTGGGGTTTCGTGGCCCGCGCCGCGAGTCCGCGTGCGCCCAGCCGTCGTGTTCGTGGCAACCACCGCACCGGGCCCCCGAACGCCCGTCGGCGGTTGCCGCAAACGTACACCGCCCGCCGTCCCTCGCGCACCGAGACGAGTCGTCTGCAACCCCACTCCGGCACACGAGCGGCTCCCACGGTCGCCCCACCGCAGCCAGGATCTCAAATGCCAGCGCCCCCGGCGCAGAGCATTCAGCCATTCTCGTATGCCCGGCGCAGATTCCAATAACCCGATCATCTCCGGGTGGCCACGCTCTCCGCAACGCCACTCCCCCACCCTCCCCACCCCCACCCCGGCCACGACCGAGGGGAAACCTCCCTCGCCAACGGGACCAATTTCGGCCCCCGAACAAGTCCGATCGTCCTTGCCTGTCTAGACATTCTGTGGGATTGGCATCCCGCCATGCCTTGTCTAGACTAGTGGTGAGGCGGAATTACCGCACCCACCGCCCGTTTTGTCGCCAGTTGCACTTTTGTCCTCGGGTTTGGTGAGTCCTTTGTCGCAGGGGGAACCATGCGTACCTCGCCCAGTCGCGGCGATCAGCCGCCCGACTTACGGCCATCCCGATCAACTCGTCGCGGCCGACGGAGTGCAGGCCAGAGCCTCGTCGAATACGCCATCATCCTCGCCGTGATCGGCGTCGTCTGCATCGTCGCCATTAATTTCCTGCAAACATCCTTCAAGACGCTCTATATCGCCCACCAGGCACCGCTGAGCGAGTCGAACGTGGCGCTGGCGATGACCGCGACCCCCGACGCGTCCCTCGTCACCGCCACGCCGACCGCGACCAGGACCCCGCTCACCGCGACCTGGACGCCGATCCCCACGCTCACGACGACGCCGACGCCGACCGCCACCACCGTCGTCCCCACCGCGCTGGCCACGCAGCCCCCCACGGCGACCGCGACATCGACCTCCGTTCCGGGCGCTCCGACTCCAACCACCACACCCACGTCCGCACCCACGTCCGCCCCGGTCGTCCCGACTGCGACCACCGCACCGCCCGCGCCCACCGCCACCGCGACTGCAACCCCCGAATCGACGCTGCCCGATTGCAGCACCATCTCTCCCTCGTGGTGGCGGGAAATTGTCCGGTACTACGGCGGCTGCGAGTGATGCGCCACCAGGCCGCATAGCCATCGTACTCACGAAACCGGGAGGGGCGGGCGGGCGGGGGCCATCACCCCGCCCGCCCGCCCCTCCCGGTTGCCATCCGCGCCGTCGCGCCCACATCGCTACTCCGACAACGCATTGCTATACTTAGCATTGTGAACGATGGGTTGCGGAGCAGGGCAGGGCAGGGAAAAGCGATGATGGATGCACTCTGGACGATTCTGTCGATCGTGGCGACGTTGGCCATCGTCTTCGTCGCGCCGCTGATCTTCATGTACATCTTCGGTCTCGTCTCCGGCTTCAACGAGCGCATGTCCGGGCCCGAATAGGGCACTGGTCGTGGGCGACCTCGGGCAGCTCGGCCGGGTCCTGATCGCTGGCGGGGCGCTGCTGCTGGTCAGCGGCCTCCTCTTCGTGGTGCTGGCGCGCGTGCTGCCTGGCGGCCGACTCCCCGGCGACATCGCGTTCAGCCGCGGTCCGGTCTCCTGCTTCTTCCCCCTGGCAACCTGCCTCCTGCTCAGCGTCATCCTGACCATCCTGCTCAATCTCTGGTCCCGCCGTTAGCCGCCGTGGGTATCGGTGGGTATCGACGGGTGGATATCGATAGAAGGTGGCGATGATCCGCACGATGATTTGCTCCGAGAACCGCCGCCTGCGGAAAGAGTTGAGCCGCGACGAGATCGGGCTGGTCCTGAGCGACGACGAAAACCTCCTCTGGCTCGATGTCGAGTCCCCCTCCGAACATGACGTGGCGCTCCTCGCCGAAGAGTTCAATCTCCACGAATTGTCGGTGGAGGATGTGACGCGTCGGCACCAGCGCCCGAAGATCGATGTCTACGACGACTACTACTTCCTCGTCTGCTACGATATCGACTACGACGAGAGCACCGACCAGATCGACGAGCACGAACTGCACGCCTTCATCGGCAAGAACTACCTGCTCACCATCCACACCGAGCCGATCGAGGAGATCAACGAGGTCGCTAGCCGCTTCCGGCGCAACACCGACGCGATCGAGCGCGGCATCGGCGTCCTCGTCTACTCCCTCCTCGACACCATCGTGGACCACTATTTCCCGGTCATCGACCGCATCGGCGAGCGGATCGAGGAGCTCGAGACCGGCGTCTTCATCCAGACCGACGGCGCACCGCAGGAGGCGATGCAGAGCATCCTGACCCTGAAGCGCGAGCTGATCACCATGCGCCGCGTGATTGCCCCCCAGCGCGACGCGATGAGTGTCCTCGCCCGCCGCGAATTACCGTTCGTCAGCGAGGCGGTCGGCGTCTACTTCCAGGACCTCTACGAGCACGTCCTGCGCGTCACCGACGCCCTCGATGTTTACCGCGACCTGCTCGGCGGCGTCCTCGACTCCTACCTCACGCTCAACTCCAACAACCTGGCGATCGCCGCGAACAACCTCAACGCGGTGATGAAAACCCTCACCTCCTACTCGATCATCCTGATGAGCGTCACCCTCATCGCGGGCATCTACGGCATGAACTTCGACGACATGCCCGAACTCCACACCCGCCTCGGCTACCCCCTCGCCCTCCTGGCAATGTTTGCCGTCTTCATCATGCTCCGCATGTACTTCAAACGCCGCGACTGGCTCTAACCCACACCAAGAGTGCCTTCTTCGCCCCTCGCCCAGAACGCCACCCCGCAGGCTACCCCCTCCCCCCTGTCATGCTGAGCGCAGCGAAGCCTCCATCCCCACTCTCTTCTCTCCACTCTCTTCTCTCCACTCTCTTCTCTCCTCTTTCTTGGCATCCTTGGTGTCTTGGCGGTTCAGCCGTCCCCTCTCACGACTCACGACTCACGACTCACGACTCTCACCCCGCGCCCAATCCTCCGGCACCAGCCCAAACACCAGCGTATCCCGCAATCGCCCCTGCGGATCGCGCGACTCATTGCGCAGCCGCCCCTCCAGCATAAACCCCGCGCGCTCCGCCACCCGGCGACTGCGCTCATTCCGTGCGTCGCATCGCAGCTCCAGCCGCACGCCGCCGAGCTCCTCGAACACCAGCCGCGCCAGCAGTCGCACCGCCTCATGCACATAGCCGTGTCCCCAGGCCGACGTCCGCAGCCAGTACCCGACCTCAAACTTCCGCAAGCCCCAGTCGAACTTCGGGAACCCCGTCGCTCCCAGGAAGCCCCCATCCCGCGCGTCAAAAATCCCCACATCGAGCGCCGTCCGCCCGAGCCACCCCGCCGCGCACCGCACGCAGAAGTCGCGCGTATCCTCCACCGACTGGTGGTGATCCACCCAATCCATCCACGGCAGCAATTCCGCGCGCGACTCGACGATCGCCGCAAAGACCGCCTCCGCATCCCCCGCGCGGTACGGCCGCACCACGATCCGCGCCGAGCGCAATTCATCCGGCAACTCAATCAGCGTCGCATACCGTTCCCGTTCCATAACCCCGATCCCCGCACAGCGTGACGATGAAAGAGTAGAGCGTGGGGCGTGGATCTCCCCACGCCCCACGCTCTACATTCTACGCTCTATGTCCCCACGCGCACTACGGCGTCGTCGCGAACTCGCTCTCCAGCGCCCGGAGCAGCGCCGCCGCGTACCAGCCGCGCGTCGCCGGTTGCTGCAAGGAGGCCTGCGACGCGTTGTTCGCGAAGCCCGGCAGCGCCCCGGCATAGTGTACGTAGGTCACGAGGTCGAGGCGGTGCGGCGAGTTGGCCGCGACGTTCGGGTAGACCGTCGGGTCATCCGCCTGCGCCCGCACCCAGTAGCCCTTCGCGACCATCGCGCGCGTGATGAAGCTGATCGCCTGGAGATACTGCAAATCGTCGTTCGGACCGAAGCGCCCATCGCCGTAGCCCGACGCGACGCCATACCAGGCCAGCGTCCCGACGCTGCGCCACAGCCCCGCGTCCAGGCCGCCCCGGTCGTGGAACGGGGTGCCGTGGTCCTGGCCGCTCCACCCCATCGCGCGCACGATCAGCGCCGCCATCTCGGCGCGCGTCAACTCGACATCGGTGCCGAACTGCCCGTTGCCGTAGCCGACGACCGTGCCGGCCGCCGCCAGCGTCAGGATCGCGTCCTTGTACGGCGACCCCGCCACGTCGCCGAAGCTCGGGGTCGCCGCGAACGCCGCCGTCACGACGTGCGCGCTCCCCATCGTGATCGCGATCGGATTCTTCAGCCCCGCGAACGCGCCGTCCACCGTCCACCCGATGAACGAGGACCCGTTGTCGGCCGTCGCCGTCAGTGTCACCGTGCTGCCAGCCTCGTACTCGCCGCTCTCCTGGTCAACCTCGCCGTTCCCGGTCGTGTCCACCTCCAGGTGGAAGGTCGGCGGCGGCGGCGGTGCCATCACGGTGATGCTCACCGTCGCCACGTTCGAGTTGCTGGTCCCATCGTTCGCCCGGAACGTGAAGGTATCCGGCCCACTGTAATTCGCGGCGGGCGTGTACGTCACCTGGTTGCCCGAGATCGTGCCGAGCGTGCCGTGCGCTGGCGGCGTCACGATCCCATAGGTCAGCGCATTGTTCTCCGCGTCGGTCGCCGCCAGCGCGATCGCCACCGCCGTCTCGGCGGGCGTCACCACGGTCGCGTTCCCCGCCACCGGCGCATCGTTCGTCGCCCCGACCGTGATCGAGATGGTCGCGGTATTCGAATCCACCGTCCCATCGTTCGCCTTGAAGGTGAAGCTATCCGGCCCGCTGTAGTTCGCCGCCGGGGTGTAGACCACCTTGTTGCCGCTCACCGTGCCGAGCGTGCCGTGCGTCGGCGGCGTCACGATGCTGTAGATCAGCACGTTGTTCTCTGCATCGGTGGCCGGGAGGGCGATCTCGATGCTGACATCCTCGCCCGTTGTCACATTCGCATTGCTCGCCACCGGTGCGTTGTTCACCGCTGTCAGCGTGAACCGCACCAGCTGCGGGTCGTGGTCGCTGTCCTGCGGGCTGAACTCGGCGTTGACGTGGACGACATCGTAGGCGAACGCCGCGTTCGCGAAGAGATTCGGGCTGACCAGGATCTGGTCCAGCGTCTGCGAGTTGCCGTCGAAGACGTAGGAGTACCGCTCGTTCGCGGGCAGCGACTCGATCAGCGCGTGCAACTGTGTCGCGCCGCTCCCCTTCAGAATGCCCAGCGGCGCGGAGAACTGGAAGTCGTTCAGGTCGCCGAGCACGACCACGTTGGCGTCCGTGTCGAGCGCCAGGATGTCATCCACGAAGTCCCGCACGATCTGCGCCTGCTGCAACCGCTGCACCTCCGACGAGAGCACCGGCGGCTGGTCGTGTCCGAACAGCGGCTGATCGCCCCCCTTCGAGTTGAAGTGGTTGCCGATCACGAAGATCTTCTGCCCGTTGAACCTGAACTCGCCCGCCAGCGGCTTGCGGCTGGCGTTGAAGGCCGCGTTGGTCGGATCGATCCGCCCCGGGCTGAAGGTCAGTTCGGGGCCATTCGCGCCCGCGACCACCCCCACAGCCACCGTGGGCGTGCCGCCCGCCCGGTCCACGAAGCTGACGCCCCGGTCGGTGCGGAAGAGGAAGCCGACCCGGATGTTGCCGCCCGGCTCGCCGCCGTCCGCGTCATCGACCGGATCGATCTGCCGGAAGGAGTAGGTCGGGCCACCCGCGCCGCCGATCGCCGCGATCAGCGCGTTGTAGGTCTGCGTGGCATCGACAACCGAGTCGTTCGTCGCCCCGTTGTTATCCTGCACCTCCTCCACCGCGATGATGTCGGGCGAACGCAGATTGTTGACGATGATCCCCGCCAGCGCGTTGAACTTGCTCTGCGCGTTGCCCGGTTGCAGGTTCTCGACGTTGAACGTGGCGACCGTGAGCTGGTTCGCGCCGACCGTGACCGTCGTCGTCTCCTTCGTCACGGTGCCCGTCGTGTTCGTCGCCACCGGATTGCTCGTCACCAGGAACTTGAAGTTGCCGAAGTCGTAGTCCATCACCCCGAGCACCGCGCCGGAGAAGGTCGTGCCGACGCTCACCTTCGGGATGTTGGCGTTGCCGACGATCGCGTCGTCGAGGATCACCCGCTCCGGGTTGAAGTCGCCCGGCTGGATGATGATGCCGCCGCGCGCCGTGCGCAGACCCGCCCCGTTGCCGCCATTGTCGGCCAGCACCGGGATCTCGCCGAAATCGTTGGTCGGCCCCACCGCCACCGCGTTGTTGATCTGGACGCGCATCCCCTCCATGCTCTCATAGAAGTCGATGCCGTCCGTCGCCGCGTCGAAGCTGCCACCCGTCTCCACGTTGGCGGTCTCGTCGTTAATCACCGTTGTCGGCGGCACGCGCCCGCCCGCGCCGATGATCGTCGCCGTCGGCAGCGGATTCCCCGACGAGACGACCGTCACCGAGCGCCCGGGGTTGCTGATCTCGGTCGTGGTCAGATTATTCAGCCCGCTGGCACCGCCCGGCCGGAACTCCACCACCGTGCCGCTGACGTTGACCTTATCCCCGACCGCCACCGTGGGCGCGGAGCTGGTGAAAACGAAGACACCCTCGGAGGTCGCCGGGTCGAGGTCGGCGTCGATGTCCTCCTCCTGGAAATAGAAGCCGTTGGAGCGCGTCGCCACCACGATGCCCTGCAGTCCGGTCACCACCGGCGGTGGCGACATCGTGGCGTAGGGCGAGAGGTGCCCCGCCCCCTGGATATCGTGGATGAAGAGCTGCGGATTGACACAGCCGGGCGTGATCGGCTGGGCCAGGCGGATCACCAGCAGCTTCGACTGCACACCCGTGCTGACATTGTTCCCGTTCTGGTCGAACGTGCCGATGCCGAAGTCGTTATCGTTCGCAACCGCGATCCGGTTGCAATCGATCAGCGCGACCCCCTCGATCTTGTCGGGCATGCCCGGGATCCGTTCGAGGTCAACTCGGAGCGTCTTCGGCATCACCGTGATGCCCGACGTGGCCGGATTGGTCAGCGCCTCCAGGCTAGGCGCGGTCGCCACATCATCCCACGACGTGCCGAGGATGTTCGTCGCGCCCGCCAGTTCGGCCACGTACAGGCGCGCGACCCAGTCGGTGCGCTCCTCGATCAGCAGCGTGTCCGCATCCACCACGATCAGCGCCGAGGACTTCATCTCGGTCGTGGACGGGTGCTCCGGGTCGAACGTGGCGGATGATTCGAACTGGTAGACGAACTCGCCGGTCACCATCTCGGTGGCGATGTCGAACCTGATGATCCGGATGTTGCGCGAGGGATTCCCGGTGGCCGAGTTGGGGTTCGAGAGCGGGCTCTGCACCACCGCGAAGAGCGTCGTCCCGTCGGGCGAAAGCCCTAGCCCCTCGAAGCCCCGGTTGCCCTTGCGCTTGCCCAGGATTGCCGGCAACGTATTGGTCGATGGCGGATCGGCGTTGGGCAGATCGTACCCCACCGGCTGCCAGCGCTTGATCACCTTGCCGTCGGCGGCGATATGCACGAGCGACGGGCCATACTCCTCCGCCACCCAGAAGGTGCCATCGGCCGCGCGGACCAGCCCCTCGCTGTCGAGGCCATTCTGGTTGAGGGCGATCTGGACCTGCGCCGTGTAGTCATACGGCTGCTCATCGTGCGGCAGGAGGTTCGAGAGTCCCGTCACCGGCAGGCCACCGGCGGTGAGGATCGGAATCGTTTGCAAGACCGTGATCGCCGTGCCGCTCACCTTGACTTTCAGGATCAGCGGCGTGAACTCGGGCACCGGGAAGGTGCGGCGATCCGTGCCACCGACGTTGATCTGCCCGTTGGGGCCGCGATCGGTGATCATCCAGAACACGTCGGACGGATCGCCCGACTGGTGCCACAGGTCGCTGCCGATGCCGCCGAGCTTGAAGTTGCGGTCATTGGTGATGCTGCCCGGCAGCACCGCGTTCTGCACCGCCCCCAGCCCCAGGTCGGGCAGCGTGAAGGTGCCCGTGACCGTCGCATCGGTATACGGCGAAGGCGACGGTGACGGCGATGGAGACGGTGACGGCGACGGCGAGGCCGAATCGAGCGTGACCGCGCTGCTGCCATCGGTGAAGCTGGCTGCATTCGTCCAGGTTCGCGCCGTGGTGAATGCGCCCGTTTGCGGGTTGTAGGTGCCGGTGGCGACCGTGAATTGGGCGCTCGCCGGGTCGGGCGCGAGGAAGCTCGCACTCTGGAGCTTGCCGCCGCTGTAACGATCGTTGACGGGCAACTCGTAGCCCGCCGTGCCGCTGCTGACCATTGCGGTCCCGATGGCGGTGCCGTAGAAGATCGCATCGACCGGCACCGACGCATTGGTCAGGTTGTTGATGTTGTCGGCGAAGACCGCGATGCCATCGGCATTGGATCCACCATTGCCAACCACGCCGCCACTGTTCGCGCTGCCGAAGCGATCCCCCGCGACGGTGCTGCTGTCGATCACCCGGAGCTTGGTCCCCGTCGGAGCCATCGTCGAGCCGCCGACGTAGACGACATCGCCCGCATTCACCGTCCCGCTGGTGATGCTGTACCCGTAGGAGAGCGACCCGCCAGCGATCCAGCCACTCGCGGTCGCCGTCCCGTTATTCGAGACGACCAGGCTATACGGTGTGGTCGCGAAGTTGATGGTCCCGGTGGCAATCAACTCGATCCATTCGAATGACATGTCCGTCGACGCCGGATTCGCCAGGAACTCGGAAATCAGCAGCGTCGGCGTCACCGCCGCCTTCGCCGTGCGCGCCTCAAACGTCAGGCTGACGCTGCCGATCACGAAATTGACCACCAGGAGCAGGGTCAGCCCCATCCGCCCCAGGGTAAGCCTTGCCGGTCGCGGTCCTCCCATTGCCTCCTCCATCGCGCCTTGGCCTTGCCGTGCAAATGCACTCTCCCTCGTCGCCGCCGCGCATCAGGGCATGACCACCCAATGCCCCGGCGCAAGCCGGGGCACGAGCAGACATTCCGCGATTCAGGCAGCACCGAGGAAGGCGTACATTCCCCGCCTGTAGGGTAGCGAATGCACGTAAACGGCGTGTTAATAGAAGTTAATCGGCATGTTAAATGTGCGCCGCTCGCACAAGCAACCGGTCCCCTCACCGCGCGACGAGCCCGCCCGCGCGGGGCGCACCCGTCGCCCCGGGTCAGTCGCCCGCCGTTGCCTCGCGCTCGCCGATCAGCAGATAGAGCCATGCATTGATCTCTGGTTGCGCCACGACGCGCCAGCCGCTGGCGGCGAGGTCGTCAGCGGCCTCACCGGGCGGGATGCGACGGCTGAGTGGCGGCCCACCCGCCGGGTGCGGCGTCATGCCCCAGTCGAGCAGCGCCAACCAGCCGCCCGGACGGACCAACTCGCGCAGCATCGCCAGATACGCGCGACGCTCGGGCACTTCGTGGTAGACCAGCGCAAAAAGCAGGCCATCAAAACTGCCGGGCGGCAGCGCAATCTCGCGTTCCCCCACCAGCAGCGTGCGGATATTGCCCGACCCCGCCGCACCGGCCCGCTCCTCAACCGCCCGCAACATCGCCGGTTCCACATCGATTGCGTGAACCATGCCCTGCGGCACCCGCTCCGCCAGCGGCAGCGCAAAATAACCCGGCCCGCACCCCACATCGCCCACCACCGCATCCGGACGCAACGGCAGCACATCCAGAATCGGCCCCGGCGGCATCAATCGGTACCGCTGCTCACTGACCAACCGCTCCATATGCGCCGGATTAAACCGCTCCATCGCAACACCCCTCACGCCCGCCAACCACAACCCAACACCCACCTCAACCGAGCATAACACGCCGCCACCACCCGCCCCGCCCACCCCTCAAGCCGGATTGATCCGGCGCATTTCGTAGCCCGGAGACTTCATCTCCGGGCGCTCTCCCACAAGCCACCTGCCTTCTTCTCACCCCCACGCCCCCCAGCAACCCCCACCCTCTCCTCATCGGGGAGGGTCGCCGCCCGCAGGCGGCGGGGTGGAGTCTGCCTACCACGCAGCGCAGCGCTCGCCATCCCCACCCACTCTCCCGATCCCCTCTCCTCGCGGGAGAGGGGTGCCGCCCGCAGGCGGCGGGGGTGAGTCCTTCCCACTTCAATTGACCCCCACCCCCAACTACGCTACCATCCCCACGCTCACCCATGCCGCCGCAAACCTTCGAACCTCGAACTTTGAACTTTGAACCCCGCCCCCGCCCCCCGGAGGCCCCATGCCCGACCGCACAGCGCTCATCTACGGCGACCCCTACCACCAATACCAGTTCTCCGAGGGCCACCCCTTCAACCCCCTCCGCCTGCGCCTGGCCGTCGACCTGATCGAAGCCTGCGGCCTGCTCGATCCCGACCACCGCCTGCTCCCCCCGCGCCGCGCCACCGACGCCAAGCTCCTGACCGTCCACAGCCCCGCCTACGTCGCCGCCGTCCAGGCGCCAGCCGTGGCGAACTCAGCGCCGCCGACGCCGCCCGCTTCGGCCTCGGCACCGACGACGTGCCGATCTTCCCCGCGATGCACGAAGCCGCCGCAATGCTCGTCGGCGGCTCACTCGTCGCGGCGGAACTGGTGATGAACGGCGAGGTCGATCACGCCTTCAACATCGGCGGCGGGCTCCATCACGCCTTCCGCAGCCTCGCCGCCGGCTTCTGCGTCTACAACGACATCGCCGTCGTCTGCCGCTGGCTGGTCGATCGCCACCACGCCCGCGTCCTCTACATTGATAACGATGCTCACCACGGCGACGGCGTGCAGGAACTCTTCTACGACTCGCCCGACGTGCTGACCGTCTCCTTCCACGAAACCGGGCGCTACCTCTTCCCCGGCACCGGCGCGACCCACGAGCGCGGGCGCGGCGCGGGCTACGGCCACTCCGTCAACATCCCGCTCGACGCCTTCACCGACGACGCCTCCTGGATCGCCGGGCTAGAGGCGATCCTCCCGCCGCTCGCCCGCGCCTTCCGCCCCGACGTGATCGTCATGCAGAACGGCTGCGACGGCCATTGCCTCGACCCCCTCACCCACCTGCACGCCACCACGCGCACCGTCGAGCGCGCCATCGATCTCGTCCACGCCCTGGCGCACGAGCATTGCAACGGCCGCCTCATCGCGCTCGGCGGCGGCGGCTACGACATCTGGTGCGTCGTCCCGCGCGCCTGGACCCTCGTCTGGGCCACCCTCGGCGGCCAGACCGCCCCCGACGACATCCCCCAATCCTGGCTCGACCGCTGGCAGCCCCAGGCCCCCGTCCCCCTCCCCCGCCACATGCGCGACAACCCCGCCGACTACCCCCCCATCCCCCGCGTCGCCGAAGTAACTGAGAATAATGCGCGCACCTACGACCGCGTCCTCACCTCCTCCCTCCCCTTGCTCGTCGAACGTAAAGCGTAAAGCGTAGAGCGTGAGACGATCACCGCCCCACGCCCTACGCTCCACGTCTCACGCTCTACGTCCCACGTCCTACCGTTTCTCCGGCAACAACGCCCCCTCCGTGAACACCGAATTGGCATTCCAGAGCAGCCACCCCGTCGCCCCATAGTCATACGTCGCCTGAATTTGAGCACGAACCTCATTCGGCCCGTAGTCGATGCCCGGACCGTAGGTGAAGTCCTGCAACCAGGGCCGGAACTTCGCCTTCCCGTTGGTGATCCGCGAGTCGCCGTGCTGCAAACTCTCCAGAATCACCTCATAGGGATAGTTGTTCGGGATGTCGTAGCCGAGCGAACCGAGGGCGAAGTGCGACGGGTAGATCATCGGGCAGATGTAATCCACCACCGGCGCGATCTGCTCCAATTGCTGCCCGATCCCATTGTCGTTCGTATCCCACACCGCAATCCCGAAGATATCAGCCCCGAGCGCCACGCCATACTCGGCCAGCGCGTCGTGCGTCAGTTTCAGGAAATTGTGGATCGCCGTTGTCCGCGCGGCGGTGGTGTTCGGCCCCCCCAGATCGATCGCATCCATATCGCCATCGGAGGGGAAGCGCATGTAATCATATTGAATCTCATCAAAGCCGAGCGACGCCGCCTCCACGGCGAGATCGGCCTCGTAGCGCCACACCTCCGGGCGCATCGCATTCACCCAGGCGATGCCGTTGTTGTTCTTCCAGATCTTGCCCGTCTTGCTGTTGCGCACCGCCCACTCGGGCTTCGCGTTCGCCAGCGTCGGGTCCAGCATGCAGACGATCCGCGCGATCGTGTAGACATTGTGCTCGCGCAACGTCTTCAGCCGCGCATTGAGATCGTAGCTCGGGTGGACCGCGCCGATCTCGCGGGCCAGCGGCACCTGGCTGTCGTGCAGCACCCCGCCCGTCTCGTCTTTGAAATCGATCACCATCGCGTTCAATTCGGTGCGATCGACGAGTGCCAGGATTGCATTGAACTTCTTGTCCTCGATGATCGAGTCCGGCGTCAGGTAGATCGCCTTCACGACCAGCGGATCGAGCACAAAGTCGATGCGCGGGTCATCGCCCGGCTCCAACCGCCGCGTCTGGTACCCCGACGCACGCGCCGCAATCGGCGCATCCTCCGGAATGCCGGAGAGGGTAAACGCCCCATCCTGCCCAGTCGTCGCGGTCGCCCCGGCAACCCCGACCGTCGCGCCGGGAATCGCGCCGCCCCCCTTCGCCTTCACCGTCCCCGCGATCACGTCCGGGCGCAACTCCAGATCGAGCACCGTCGCCTGCCCAACCTCGACCTCCTTGCGCGCAAAGCCCGCGCCTTCCACGATCAGGCGCGCATCGGCGGGCACATCCGCCAATGCGTACCAGCCATGTTCGTCGGAGATCGCTTCGGAGGAGGTCTCATCCTCGCCATTCGTGGCGCGGATCGTGATGCCTTGCAGGGGAGTGTCGGTGTTCTTGCGGCGGAGGGTACCCGAGAGGGTGTTGGGGCGGCAGGTAATCTTGAGGTGGCTATCGCCGGGGTTGACTTCGCGCTCGGCGCAGGCATAACCCTGCGGTGCCGCTACGGCCAGTTTCGCCGCCGACCGTCGCGGCGTCAGGGTGAAACGACCTCCCCCATCGGTCGAAGTGCGCTGGTCGCCATAGCTCACGCGGACATTCGCGAGCGGATCGCCGGTGTAATCGTCGGTCACCGTGCCGCCGATCGTCGGTCGGAGTAACACGAAGACGATCGCGGCGAGCGCGAGCGCCCCCACCGACATGAAGGCTGGCAGTACCACGCCGCGTCGCCTGCGGCGACCGACATAGTAATCGCCACCACCAAAGGCCATACGAATTTCCCCTCCCCACGCGGCTCCGGTGTGCCACCTCGGGTGGTGGCGCACTGGCCGGTGTTCCCCGCTTCGCCGGGCAGGGTGTCAGGCGCGGCTCGCCGCAAGCAGCGGTGCCATCGCGCTGACCAGCACCACACCATCCACCGACCGCACCAGCGGCACGGTCGTCTCGCGGTCGATCTCGGCGCAGAAGGGGATATCATCCCCCAACCCGATCTGCGCCAGATGCTGCCCGGCGGAGGTGCGGCGAAGAACCTGCTCCCAGTCGCTCTGCGCGGGTTCCTGGATGCCATCGAGCGAAGCCTGGCGGAGCGTCTCGCTCGCGATTGCCGCGTCGCTGAGTTCGATCGATACACCGGCGAGCGCGGCTTCGCCGGTGAGTGCAGCGACGATCTGCCCGGCCGCGAGCGTGTCGTCCAGCGCGAAAGCCCGCCCGCCCGCACCCCCACTGCAGACGATCAGGATCGGCCGACCCAGCTCGCGGGCCTGCTCAAGCGCCGCCCTGGCGACGGTGGCGCTGTTGCGCAGGCAACCGAGCATGACAACCGGCGCGGTGGCGACCGCGCGAATTGCCGCAGTACCATTCGACGTGCTACAGATCGCCCGGCGTCCGGCGACGACGTCCGAACTGATCTCACGCGGCGAATTACCGAGGTCGAAATCGTCCGGCCTCAGGCCACCGATCTCGCCCAGCAGCACCGCCGCCGGATCGGCGCGCTTCGCCTCCCGCGCGGCCATCGCGTCGGCGGCGACCGCGACCGCCGCCGCCCCGCAAGCGAGCAGCGTGGTCAGGGTCGTGGTGGCGCGCAGCACGTCGATCACGACGCAAATGCTGCTCGCCGCCGCCTCGGGCGAGACCAATTGCGGGAGGAATGCCACGTCGATCCGCGTCACGCCATGCCTCCGGAGATGCCGCAAAACAGGGATTGCAGCGAGTATAAACATAAAGTGTACACAGACACGTCATCTCGTCAAGAACATGTCGGTTCTTGATACAAGAATGTGCGCCATTGTAGCCGAATTGCTCAAGAATTGCGATGCCAAACCCGTTTTTTGGCTTTACAATGCCCTCAATGCTGTTCGGGGACGGCGTGGTGCAACGGCAAGAGTTCAGCCTACCGGTGCCGCCCGGCGCGTGTGCTCTTGCATGCGTGATCGCAATCGGTATGCTATACTCGCCGTACAATTGGAAGTTTCGGAAAAGTCCGAAACATGCGGTGCGGGGGATGGAATGGTGAAGGTGCAGGTGCAACTACAGGACATCCTGGCGATGGTGCAGGATGACCTGGTGCGCGTCGATGCGAGGGTTCGGTCGGCCGCCGACGTCGAATACCCTCTCCTCGCCGCCGTTGTCGGCGACATCATCGGCGGTGGTGGCAAGCGCCTGCGCCCGGCGCTCATGCTCCTCATCGCCCGCGCGCTCGGCCAGGACCGCGAGCGGACCATTCTCGCCGCCGCCGCCTCCGAATTGCTCCACACGGCCGGCCTCGTCCACGACGACCTGATCGACGAGGCCAAGGTGCGGCGTGGCAAGCGCACCCTGAACGCCGTCTTCACCCCCGGCATCGTCATCCTGGTCGGCGATTACCTCTTCGCCCAGGCCGCGCGCACCGCCGCCGAAACTGGCAGCACCCGCGTGATGGACATCTTCGGCCGCATCCTGGCCGAGATCACCGATGGCCAACTGCGCGAAATCTTCAAGGCGCACGACCCCGAACAGACCATCGACGACTACGAGCGCCGCATCTACGGCAAGACCGGCTCCCTCTTCGCCGGGTCGGCCGAAATCGCCGCTGTCCTCAGCGACGCCCCCGAGGAGATGATCGCCGCCGCCCGCGAGTACGCCACCGATCTCGGCATCGCCTTCCAGATCGTGGACGACGTGCTCGATATCCGCGAGACGAGCGAAACCCTCGGCAAGCCCGCCGGGTCCGACCTGCGCCAGGGCACCGTCACCATGCCGATGCTCCTCTTCCTCAACAACGGCCACGACCCCGCCTCCACCTCCCGCCTGCGCCACGCCATCGCGGGCCACGAAGTCTCCGAAGCCGACTACGTCGCCGCAATCGACGACCTGCGCAGCGCCGACGTCCTCCGCAAGAGCCTCGACGAAGCCATCCGCTACGTCGAACGCGCCAAATCCGCCCTCGACGTCTTCCCCCCCAGCGAAGAACGCGATCTCCTCCTCGGCCTCGCCGACTTCGTCGTCGAACGCCACCGCTAATCCCCCTCCACCCCGCACCCCCAGGCCGGGCTGTCCCGCAGACCGCCCGGCCTTTCTTCACCCCTATCCCTCTCCACCACAAGTCAACACCTGATGCCCACATGTGTAGGAGCGACGCGGTGCGTCGCCCGCGCCGCAACGGCTACCGCCCCGTCATCCTACCCGGTGCCCCAACCACGGTAAAGGCGGGTCTCAGACCCGCCCTTGTCGGCAACACCTGCCCCGCATTCCCCCACCCATCACACCCAATTTCCCTCACCGTGGCACGATTCGCCCCCTTCGGCGGGTCCGGATAGACAGCGGCAAGCCCGACCCCCGGCCGGTCCGCCCCTGCCTCACCCCACGGAGGCACACCATGATTCCCGCACTATCACCCGCCCCGGTAGGAGCCCGACCCGCCACCCGTCCCCGGTTGACGTATGATGGGGGTGTAGCAGCAAGGGAAGCGCCGCCGGATCTGGCATCATGGGAGTGTCGAGCAGCCTGCGAGGTGGGGCATGCGCTTCCCGATACTACCAGATCGAGGCTGCGGGCCGGCGGTCCTGGCGCACGTGCCAGCACGCGGTGCTGGCGGCGCTGGGGCTGTACGCGCCGTGGCGGCACCTACCGGGCGGGCGGCCAGGCGGTGGCCTGCTTCGCGCCGCTCTTGGTGGCGAGCAAGCTGGCGCTGGATGCTGCTGACGTGGCGTCCCGGCCTGGCACGCCGCCAACCGCCCGGGCGCGATGCCGAGCCTGCGCCTGCTGCCGCCCGGCATGGAGGTGCGCTGGCCGGCTGTGCCGGCTGTGGAAGCGCGTGCGCGACCTGGGCTGGCCCGCTGCGCGCGCGAGGCCCGCGCGCTGGTGCCCTGGGTCGGCCGGCGCTCGCGCAGCGCCTTGCTCGTCGTCTGGTGGGACCACGGCCACCCGTCGCCTGCTGGCGCGCTGGGCCGCGGCTTCCGCCTGGGCAAGCGCCGCAACCCGCCGCGCCGACCCCCGCCCGCGCGCTCGCCGTCGCCACCCTCTACGCCGTCGCCGTCGGCACCCGCGCCGAGGACGCCGCCTGGCTCGCCCCGGACGCTCGCCCCACCCCGCCCCACGCCCCCCGCCGCACCCTCAGCCGGCTCACCACCCGCTCTGCCCTTAGCCACTCGCCCTCCACGATCCCCACCTGTCCCGCAGGATTTTGGGGGGGCCAACCTATCGCCAACCACACACCCTAACACCCACCACCCACGCCAAAATCCCGCATTCCCGCAGGGATTTTGCCTCGCCCTACCCTGCTCCGAGTGAAGAGGAAGAGGAAGAGTTAAAATGAAAAAACAAACCTACTTTCCCCTACCCATACCCCACCGACCCACTGACGCACTGACACACCGACTCGCACCCTCACATTCCTCCCCACCGAACGGCCGATCTGTACATACACCCAATTGGTCGCTATACTGGCCCCAGCGAATACGGGTGGCACCGCCCACCCACCATCGGAACCAGCGGGGAACATCGACCCAGCCAGCGTTGCAGGCAGACTGCCGCACATACGGCCAAGCAACGATTCGGTGAGGGGAGCAGGCAATGATCAGGCAACGGCAAGGCGACATTCGACACCGCAGTAAGCGCCGCCTGGCGACGGGCGCGCTGGCGGCGCTGCTCGCCACCAACGCCGCGCTCCCCTGGTGGTCCGGCGCGCTGCCCCCCGTCGCCGCCGACGTGCGCCCCTACAACACCGCCCCGCTCACCTCATTCGAGTCGGGCCTGGGTGCCGAGAGCGTCGTCACCGACGGCACCTCGGTCGTCTGGGTCGATGGTCGCGGCGTCCTCTTCTCCCGCACCCTGGCCGATGGGCGCGAGACGCGCCTGCTCGACACCCCCGCCCAGCGCAGCCATCTCGCGCTGGTCGGCGGCGTCCTCGTCTGGGTTGAGCGCAACGAGGGTGGCGCGTCGATTCGCGGGATGCGCCTCGGCACCGGCGAAGTCTTCACGATGGCTTCCGGACCCGGCGAGCGCAACAGCCCGGTCGTCGGCATCGGCACCGTCGTCTGGCGCGACGCGCGAGCCGGCAGCTGGAACATCTATGCCTACGACCTCGACGCCGGGCGCGAGTTCGCCCTGACCACCGCCGCCGCGCCGCGCGGGACCATCTCCATCTCCGGCCGCAACGTCGTCTGGGAAGAATTCCGCGATGGCCGCTGGACCCTCGTCGCCTACGACCTCGCCGAGCGCCGCGAGACCCCCCTCACCACCGGCACCGACGACGAGACGATGCCCGCCGTCGGCACCGATGCCCTCGTCTTCGTCCGGCGGCAGTCGGGGCGGAGCGGCGGTGCCCTCATCCTGCGCGACCTCGCCTCCGGTCAGGAGCGCCTGATCGTCGGCGGGCACCTGATCCAGCGCCCGGTGATCGCCGGCAACCTCGTTGTCTGGGAGGACTGGCGCGACGGCGTCCCGAACATCTACGCCTTCGACCGGGTCACCGCCAAGGAGTTCGCCATCGCCCGCACCGAGGACGCGCGCAGCCCGGCGATCGGCGGCACCGTCGTCGTCTGGCTCAACCGGGGCCAGTTCAGCGCCCGCCTCACCGCCGTCCGCCTCGTCAAGGCCCTGCCGACCGACCCGCAGGACCCGCCGACCGTGACCGACCCCGACGTGCGCTACTTCTCGGAGACCAGGCACAACGTCTCCGGCGCGATCCGGCAGTTCTGGTTCCTCAACGGCGGCATCTCGGTCTTCGGCTATCCCCTCACGGAAGCCTTCGAGGAGACTGGGGCCGACGGCGTGAAGCGCCAGGTCCAGTACTTCGAGCGCGCCAAGCTGGAGTCAGACCCCGCCGATCCCAGGCGCATCTCCGTGGCGCGGCTGGGGGCCGATCAGGTCGCCGGGCGCACCTTCCCGACCACGGTCTACTTCGACACCACCGACGACAAAGCCTACTTCACCGCGACCGGCCACTCGATCGGCGGCTGGTTCTACGCCTACTGGAAGGAGAACGGCGGGCTGCCCGTCTTCGGCTACCCGCTCTCCCAGGAGCTACAGGAGAATGGCCGGGTTGTGCAATACTTCGAGCGCGCCCGCTTCGAGCTGAATCCCGGTGCCGACAGCGCCCGCACCGGCGTGCGCCTGGGTCAACTGGGGCGCGAAGCCCTCGTGAAACTGGGCTGGCTCCTCCCCGAGCAGCAGTCAACGCCATGATCGTCACGCCCGCTGACATATCCCCTATGCAGAAAAGATGCCCCGCTCCTTGACAGGGCCTCGGCGCAACCAATAGCATGGGGGGACGTTAGAGAGGCGTGTTCGCTGCGGCGAGGAGGGTGGCATGGCGCGGATGGTGCAGTGTGTGAAGCTGGGTCGTCCCCTGCCCGGCCTGGAGAAGCCCCCCTTCCCCGGCGAACTCGGCCAGCGCATCTACGATCACGTCTCGCAGGAAGCCTGGCGACAGTGGCAGGCGCAGCTCACCATCATGATCAACCACTACGGGCTGAACCTCCTCGACCCGGCGACGCGCCAGATGCTCGACGAGCAGATGGAAGACTTCTTCTTCGGCGAGCAGCCCGAGATGCCCGAGGGCTGGACCCCCGGCAACCAGAAAGGCGGCGGCGCCCCCGCGAAGGGCGGTGCCCCGGCCCGGAAGTGAGCATCTCGTTCCGAGTTGAAAGGTTGGAGGGTTCGCCAGTTCGCCAGATGCTCGTGGTTTGCCCACGCCCATCCTCGAACCTTCGAACCTTCGAACTTTGAACACAGCATCGGCGTGTGCTAGAGTTCACTGGTTGTGCTTCGTTCAGCGGGGGATGGATTGGTGGTCGCCAGGGCGCAGGAACTCTTCACCTATCGCAGCCTGGTGCGCAATCTTGTCCTGAAAGACCTCAAGGTCCGCTACAAGCACTCCATCCTCGGCTTCCTCTGGTCGCTGCTCAACCCCTTCCTGATGATGATCGTCTACACGATCGTCTTCACCAAGCTCTTGCAGCAACCGATCGCGAACTTCCCGGTCTTTGTCTTCGTCGCGCTCCTCCCCTGGAACTGGTGCGCCCGCAGCCTCGCGGGCTGCGCCACCAGCCTGATCGACAACGCCACGATCATCAACAAGGTCTACTTCCCGCGCGTCCTGCTGCCGATCTCCGTCGTCGCCTCCGAGGCGATCAACTTCCTGCTCGCACTCCCGGTCCTCTTCCTGCTGATGGCCTGGTTCCGCGAGCCGGTCACCCCCTGGATCGCCTACCTGCCGGTCCTCTTCATCTTCCAGGCGATGCTGCTGCTCGGCCTGGGCATGCTCGTCGCCGGCCTGAACGTGATCTTCCGCGACACCGGCGTGATCCTCGACGTGGTGATCCTCGCTTGGTTCTTCCTCACGCCGATCTTCTACGACATCCGCTATCTGGCGGGGCAGCTCAACCCCGAGCGCGCGACCTGGCTGCGCCGCCTGAACCCGATGGCCTCGATCATCGAGGACTACCGGACCATCCTCTACAGCCAGTCCCCCCCCGACCCGCTCTTTGGCTTGCGCACCGGGGCCACCTGCTTCGTCATCCTGGCGATCGGGTACCTCTTCTTCATGTCGATCAATCGCCGCCTGGGAGAGCACCTGTGAGCCACCGGCCCGTCCGCAACGCCGCCCACGCGATCGAGTTCGATCACGTGTCGCGCCAGTTCACGATCCACCACGAGCGGCGCGAGTCGTTGCAGGACTGGTTTATCCAGCGCTTCCGCCCCGGCCGCGAGTCGGTGGAGAAGTTCTGGGCGCTCAAGGACGTCAGCTTCGACATCGTGCGCGGCGAGACGGTCGGCCTGATCGGGCGCAACGGCGCGGGCAAGAGCACGATGCTCAAGCTCGTCACCGGCATCCTGGAGCCGACCAGCGGCGAGGTACGCGCGGGCGGTCGCACCTACGCGATGCTCGAACTCGGCGCGGGTTTCCACCCCGAACTGAGCGGGCGCGACAACATCTTCCTGAATGGCTCGATCTACGGCTTCAACCGCCGCATCATGCGCCGCAAGTTCGACGAAATCGTCGCCTTCGCCGAGTTGGAGCAGTTCATCGACACCCCGGTGAAGCACTACTCCTCCGGCATGTTCATGCGCCTCGGCTTCGCCACCGCCATCAGCATGGACCCCGAGATCCTGGTGATCGACGAAGTCCTCTCGGTCGGCGATGCCGCCTTCCAGCGCCGCTGCAACGACGCCATCCGCAACCTGCAAGATAAGGGCGTCACCATCCTCCTCGTCTCGCACAGCAGCGAGCAGGTGCGCGAGTTCTGCCACCGCGCGATCCTCCTCTCGGGCGGCGGCGTCCTGGCCGATGGCGCGGTCGAAGATGTGCTGACGACCTATGCCCAGCTGCAACTGCATGAGAGTGGTGAGCACAACCTGGAGATCGCCGCCGATCTGCTCGGCGCGAAGCATGTCCAGGCGCAATTCTCCAGCGTCGTGCTGCGCGACGGCAGCGGCATCGCCACGTCCCACATCGAGCCCGGTGCCCCCTATCGGTCGAATGCACCGCGATCGGCGATAGTCGCAGCCCGCTCGACGTGATCCTGCGCTGGCGCACGCCGCTCGGCCTGCTCCTCTTCGAGACGCGCGGCCCGCTCCCTGCCGCGCCCGATGGCGGCGCGCGGATTGTCGCGTGCCAGTTCCCCGCGCTCCCGCTCCACAGCGACGGCGTGGTGATCGAGGCGCACCTCTGCGACCCGGCGGGCAGCGTGATCATCGACAGCAGCGAGGTTCAGTTGCATGTCGCGGCGCAGCCTGGCCCGTTGCTGCGCATCGCCCACACCTGGACCGATACCACCGCGACCAGCCACAACGGCTCCGCGCACAATGCGGCGGCGCTGGTAGCCGCCGCGCCCGACAGCAAGCGGCAGTGAGCGAAGCCAGCGTGCCGGGTGTCAGGTTCCTCAATCCTGGTCCTGCACGTTGAACCTTGAACGTGGAACAGCCGAAGGCTCCTCGATGACTCCCGACGATATCCCTATCGCGCCAAGCGCCGGTGATCGTCTGCGCGACCACTGGCGCGGTGAGGCCGAGCGGTGGGCGACGGTCAGCGCCCACCTGCCGGTTGGCGGGGACGGCCGCCTGGGCGCGGCACTCGGCGCGAGTCGCAAAGTGGCTCGCTATCTCCTGCGCTGGTACATCAACCCGATTGTGGAGCAGCAGAACCACTTCAACGCCGCGCTCCTCAGCCTCGACGCCCTCCGCGAGGCGCGCGAACGGGAACTCCTGCGCGAGATCGCCGAGCTGCGCGAGCGGGTCGACGCACTTGAGCGCCAACTGGCTTCCGCCGACAGCGAGCAATGAAGCGTATCGCCTGCTTCACGCCCCTGCCGCCAAGCCCGAGCGGCATCGCGCAGTACAGCGCCGAACTCCTGCCCTTCCTTGCCCACGACTACGCCATCGATGCGGTCATCGCCGATGGCGCGGCAGTGCCCGATACTCTGGCGGGCATCGGCATATTGCGGGCAGGTCAACTGCCAATGCCAGAGGCATACGCCGCGCGCATCTATCAAGTTGGCAACAGCCCCGACCACGCCTCCATCCTCGACCGAGCCGAGCGCGAGCCGGGTATCTGCGTGCTGCACGACGTAACGTTGCAGCATCTCCAGGCCTGGCGCGCGTTGCAGGGCGGTCCAATAGCCGCAGCCGAGTATCGCGCCGAAATGGCGCACCGTTACGGCGCGGTCGGTGCGACGGCTGCAGAAGACCTCTTGCACAATCGTCAGCCAGCCGTCCCCTACGCGGCGATCCCGCTCTGCGAGCGCGTCGTGGAGCGCAGTCTGCGACAATCGTCCACAGCCATTATGCGCGCGACCTGGTGCTGGCGCGCTGCCCGTCTGCCCGGGTCGTCGTGGTGCCACACGGCGTGCCGATCCTCTCGATGGGCGATCGCAGCGAGGCGCGGCAGCGCCTGGGACTGCCTCTGGACACGTTGGTCGTTGCAGCGGTCGGCAACCTCATCCCCGAAAAGCGCCTGGACGTGGCTCTGCGCGCCTTCGCCCGCGCCCTTTTCGGCGTGCAGGAGGCCCTCTTTGTCGTCGCCGGTGTCGCCTCGCCGCATTACGATCCGCGCGCGATGGCTCGTGCGCACGGCCTGGAGCCGGTCATGCGCTGGCTCGGGCGCGTGGACGAGGCAACCTTCGAAACTATCCTCGTCGCCGCCGACCTCTGCGTCAACCTCCGCTGGCCGACCGGTGGCGAGACCTCGGGGAGCTTCCTGCGGATGCTGGCCGCCGGGCGACCCACGATCGTCAGCGATGTCGGTTCCTTCGCCGAGACGCCCGACGACGCCTGCTTGAACGTGCCGGTCGGCGGCGAGGAAGAAGAGGCGGCGATTGTGCGCGCCATGCTCCGCGTTGCCAACGATCCCACCTGGGCTACTGGCCTTGGTGCTCGCGCCCGCGCCTTCGCTGCCGAGGCGCATAGCTTCGAGCGCGCCGCAGGCGGATATCGCGCCGCGATCGAAGCGCTCACCAGTGAATCGGGGTAGAATCGAGCGGTTGCGAGGGTTCTGAGGGCCTCCCTCCCAGCCTTGGACATTGTGCGATGCGTGGCGACGGATCCATCCTTGATGTATTCGGAGTGGCATGAGTCAGCGTGATGACGTTTCGCAGGAGGCCCCACGCCTCGTGCTGGGCTTGATGTCGGGCACATCGGTGGATGCGATCGATGTGGCGCTCGCGCGGATCAAGGTTGCCGAGGGTGGTGCGCGGCGACGGGTGGAGATGGTCGCGGCGGGGGAGATGCCGTTCGATCCGGCACTGCGCGCGGCGATCTTCGACTCCTTCCCGCCGAACACCGGCTCGATCCCGCGCCTTGCGCAGCTGGATGTGCTGATCGGTGAGGCGTTTGGGGCTGCGGCGCTCGAATTGCTGGCACAGGCCGGGATCGCGCCCGAAGAGGTTGACCTGATCGGCTCGCATGGGCAGACGGTCTTCCATGCGCCGCACCCGGTCGCTGGCGGCGACCTTCCGGCGGTGCCGGTCACGGTCCAGATCGGCTCGGGCGCGGTCATCGCGGCGCGCACCGGGATTACCACGGTCTATGACTTCCGCGTGGCCGATCTCGCGCTCGGCGGCGAAGGTGCGCCGCTGGTGCCCTATGTGGACTATCTGCTGCTCGGCGATGGCGAATCGCTGGCGGTGCAGAATCTGGGCGGCATCGGCAACGTGACCGTGTTGCGGCGCGGGAGCGGCATCGAAGGGATGTTCGCGTTCGATACCGGCCCCGCCAACATGCTGATCGACGCACTGGCGGCGACGGTGACGGGTGGGCGGCTGCAGTACGACGCCGATGGGGCAATCGCGGCATCGGGGACGCCCGTGTCGGCGCTGCTGGATGACGCGATGGAGGATCCCTACTTCGCGCGGCAGCCGCCGAAGAGCACCGGGCGCGAGGAGTTCGGCCTCCCCTATGCGCAGGAGTTCCACGCCAGGGGGCGGTCGCTCGGCCTCAGCGATGCCGATTTGCTCGCCACCGCCACGGCGCTGACTGCCCGCTCGATTGCCGATTCCTACCGCCGCTTCGTGCTGCCGACCACGCCGCTCGACGCGGTGCTGCTCTGCGGCGGTGGGGCGCGCAACCCGACGCTGCGCCGGATGCTCGCCGAGGAGCTTGCGTCGATCCCGGTCGGTACGGTGGAGGAGCGCGGCATCCCGATCGATGCGAAGGAGGCGCTGGCCTTCGCGGTGCTCGCCTACGAGACGGCGCACGGTCGCCCGGGCTCCCTCCCGGCGACGACGGGGACCAGCCGACCGGCGATTCTCGGCTCGATCGCGCCCGGGCGAGGGTTTCGGTTGTGGTGAGTTGGCAGGTTGCAGGTTCCGCTAACCTGCAACCTGCCAATCTGCAACTACCCGAATGCTTCCCAGCCGCCGAAGTCGCCGCCGGGTAGCCCTTGCCAGGTGTGGTGGAGGCGACCGTCATGGCCCCAGGCGAAGACTTCCAGGCGGCCGTTCGCGTTGCGCGCGACGACCGGGTCGTGGTTGCCGTCCCAGCTGCCGCCGAGGCTTTGCCAGGGATGGAAGGCGGCGCTCGGCGCGGTCTGCCAGCCGTGGTAGAGCGCGCCATCCTCGCCGAGGAGGAAGACTTCCAGCCGCCCGTCGGCGTTGGCGATGACCGACGGGCTGCTCGTCCAGCGCCCGTCGAAGGCTTCCCAGTGGCTGAAGTCGCCGCCGGGGGACCACTGCCAGCTATGCCATAGCAGTCCATCCGGACCGCGCATGAAGGCTTCGAGGCGGCCATCCTGGTTGCGCTCGATGGCCGGGCGGTAGTCGGCAGTCCAGGGGCCGCCAATCGAGGTGTAGCCGCTGAAGGCACCGTTCGGCGACTCCTGCCGCGTGTGGTAGAGCTCGCCGTTGGTGCCGAGGACGAAGACCTGGAGCCTGCCATCGGCGCTCTGTGCGACGACCGGATCGCAGTTGAGGTCCCAGAGGCCGCCGTGCAACTCGTGCCAGTCGCCGAAGGCGGCGTTGGGGCTGCCCTGCCAGGCGTGGCGCAGCACGCCATCCTCGCCGATCATGAAGACTTCGAGGCGACCGTCAGCGCCAACGCCGACGGCGGGGCGTCCAGGCCAGCCGCCGACGAAGCGGTGCCATTCGCCGAATGCGACGCAGGCTTCGCGCTGCCAGGTGTGGTAGAGCGCGCCATCGTCGGCGCGCAGGTAGGCCTCCAGGCGACCGTCGGCGTTGCGCGCGACGGCGAGGCCATTGGTGCCGACGGGGCCACCGACATGGCCCCAGTGTGCCCACCCGGCGATGTTCACCTCACCGACGGTGGTGCCGAGCCACTGCGAGGCCATCCGCCCGAAGCCGCCCCAGCTGTCGTCGGCGAGGTTCTGCCAGATGTGGCTGAACCCGCCATCGGGGGCCGCGATGAAGTACTCCATCCGCCCATCAACATTCTGCGCGACTACACCCTGCTTGCGGTTCCCCATCACTCGCCCCTACTCACTGCCTGCCGATGTGGGCCGACGCGATCGGCCCATCCTTCCCACCAACGCGCGACGGCTGGCATCCGTTTCTTGCCGAGGGCGGGTGGGCAGGCGGGCACGACCGCTATAATCGCCCGGACGAGATGGGAGGAAGCACCATGTCTATGGAACCTGAACTGCCGTTGACCGAGCGCCGTAATCCGCGCTCGACCGCGCTTGACCGCCTGCCGACGGGCGACATCCTGGCGCTGATGAATGATGAGGATGCGTCGGTGGCGGTGGCGGTGCGGGCGACGATCCCGCAGATCACCCGGACCGTAGATGAGCTGGCGGCGCGGATCGCGCGTGGTGGGCGGCTGCTGCTCTTCGGGGCGGGGACCAGCGGGCGGCTGGCCGCGCTCGATGCCGCCGAGTGGCCCCCGACGTTCGGGACGCCGCCCGACCTGGCGCGGGCCTTCATCGCAGGCGGGCCATCGGCGCTGACGCGCGCGATCGAAGGCGCTGAGGACAATGCCGAGCTTGGGCGCGAGGATGCGCGGTCGGCCGGGGTGGTGGCGGATGACCTGGCGCTTGGCATCAGCGCCAGTGGTGGTGCGCCCTACGTGGTCGGCGCGCTGGAGGAGGCGCGGGCACATGGTGCGCTCACCGTGGGGCTTGCCTGCCGACCTGGCTCGCCGATTGAGGCGGTGGCCGACATCGCGATCGTGCCGGTGGTTGGCCCGGAGGTGATTACCGGGTCGAGCCGACTGAAGGCGGGGACGGCGCAGAAGCTGGTGCTGAACATGATCAGCACGGCGACGATGGTGCGGCTGGGGAAGGTCTATGGCAACCTGATGATCGATGTGCAGCCGACGAACGTGAAGCTGCGCGCCCGGGCGGTGCGGATCGTGCGCGAGGCGACCGGGGCGGATGCGGAGACGGCGGCGCGGGCGTTGACTGAGGGTGGGCACCCGCGCGTGGCGATCCTCATGCTTCGCCTGGGGTTGGCGCGAGAGGAAGCGGAGCGGCGGTTGGGCGAGGCGGGAGGGCTGCGGGCGGCGTTGGGGGAGTGAGAAGGTATGCAGCTCATCGAATTCCGCGTCACCAAGGATACATTTGGCTGGCCGCATCCATTCATCCCGAACGGGACGACCGTTATCCTCCTTCAGAAAAGCAACGCCAGGGTAATGCGCTATGAAGCGCCACAACCGCCTGATGATCCATTCCCAAAGCTGGACCCTGCTGCCAACGCAGTGGATTTAGGTCCCGAGGCACTGAGGCTAGTCCTGGCACAATTCCCCGATGCTCAGTCATCGGAGAAGGATCAAGTCTTTACCTGCCCCGATGAGCTTGCCGTGAAAGCAGCCTGGTAGAAGCGCTTGTCAACGGACGCCTGCGCCCTGGGTCCATTGCCAGGGGCTGACGGGGATGCCCTGGATGCGGACTTCCCAGTGGAGGTGGGCACCGGTGGAGAGGCCGGTGGTGCCGACGCGGCCGATCAGGTCGCCGGTCTGCACGGTCTGGCCGACGGTGACGAGGATCGCGGACTGGTGGAAGTAGCAGGTGAGGACGCCGAGGCCGTGGTCGATGGCGGTGAAGTTGCCACGGATGGGCAGGGTGCCGGTGTAGACGACGCGGCCGGGGGCGGGGGCGACGATCGGGGCACCTTGCGGCGCGCCGATGTCGAGGCCGTTGTGCCAGGAGTTGAAGGGGCCGTCGTTGTAGGCGCGCACCTCGCCGAACTCGGTGGTGATCGGCCCCTGGGCGGGCATGATGAAGGGGCCGCTCCAGAGCGGGTTGGGCGTGTAGATCTGGTAGAGCGGGTTGACGACCTGCAGCTCGCGCTCGGCGACGGCGGGGTCGAGGAGTTCGCCCTGGTCGGGTGGGAGGTAGACGCGGTCGCGCGGGAAGTTGGTCTCCAGCACGGGGAAGGCGAGGTTGAGCGTCTTGGTGCCGGTGGTATCGCGGACCTCGACGGAGAGGGCGTGCGTGCTGACGGGGGTGTCGGGACCGAGGCCGATGAAGGCGCGGTAGTAGATGCCGCTGCCGAAGAAGGTGACGGGGCGATCGTCGAGGCGGGCGCTGAGGACGGTCAGGGGGCGGTCGGCGAAGAGTTCGGCGGTGGTGGTCTGGCCCTGGCCGGGGGTGGGGAGGGAGAGGGTCAGGCTGATGCGCGCGGGGCGAGGCCAGCCGCGCGCGACGAGGAGCTCCTGTCCGAGTGAGGCCGGGATGACTGCGTCGGTGGCCGGGTCGTACTCCAGGCGACCGCGCTCGAAGTGCTGCACGACGTGGCTGCCGTTGGGGAGTTCTTCGCTGAGGGGGTAGCCGAGGAGGCGTTCGCCATCGTTCGCCTGCCAGTAGGCGAGGAAGCCGTTGGCGAGGCTGTGGCCGGTGGCGGCGACGTAGGCGCGCTCGCTGGTCGAGGTGAACGCGGGGATGGGTGGAAAGGTCTGGCTGCCCAAGGCTTCGCGGCCGAGTTGGCCGAGCATGACCTGCCAGTTGCCGTCGCTGCCGAGGTGCAACTCGAAGCGGGCGCGGTCGAAGAGTTGCGTGGTGCGGCGCTGGCCGTCCGCGCCGCGTGCCTGGTATTCCTCGCTGAGGGGGTAGCCGAAGGTTGCTGCGCCGCCGTTGGCGAGCCAGAAGTCGCGGAAGGCACCACGCAGGTAGTGGCCGGTCTGCGCGAGGTAGTCGGTGCCCGCCGGGAGTGCGCCGGAGGGGGGCGGGGCGGACGTGGTCGGTGGGGATGGCTCGCGCCGCGCCAGTGAGGAGGCTTCGTCGTCGGCCGCAAGCAGCGGGGTGGTCAGGGCGAGGCAGAGGCCGAGCGCGAGGAGGAGCGCGCGGAGTGCCGTCGCGGGTGGGCGGGGGGCTGAGCGGTGCGTGTGTGCCATGGGTGGCGTACTCCCTCGATGCCGGACCTATCCTTATAACGATGCTACCACGGTCTGGCTACGGTGGTGGGGCGGGACGCGCGCGGGCCGGGCGATGCGCATTCGTTCGCAGCTGGCGGAACTTTCCGCAGGAGGTGGCGTTTCTCCTGGTGTGCCGCGCGGGCATGTATCTTGCAGCGAGACAGCGGACAAGCGATAGCCCACCAAGCTTGCCTGCATTCAGCGCCGAGGCTGATAAGGAGAGTGTGATGCGTTGCCCGCGCCCTGCCCTGGTTGGAATGACTGGCTCCTGGTATGCCGCGCCGCTGCGGCGTGGGCTGGTCCTGGCCCTGGTGTTGCTCGCGTTGGGGGGGCTGGCGGGGTGCAGCTTCCCGGGGTCGGCTGTGCCGACAGCTACGCCTGAGCCGACTGCTACCGGTGTCCCTGTCACGGTTGCGGCGACCGCGACGGTGGCGCAGGTGGCTGTGGCGATGCCGAGCGTTGCACCGAGCCTGCCGACTGCCACCGCGACGATCGCCGCGACCGCGACCGTGTCGGCGACGGCGACGGTGCTGCCAACGATGACGGTGGTGCCGACGACTCGTCCGGCGACGCCGGGGACGCCTGCGACGCCTGTGGCGTCGGCGACGCCGGTGCAGGGGGGGCCATCCCCGACGGTGTCGCCGCTGGGGGATGTGCAGGTGATCCGAGATGCGGCGCAGGCGTGCGAGTTGAGCATTCCGGCGGGCTTTGTGCCGACGAGCATACCTGGCACGTATGCCAGCGCCGATGGGCGGGTGACGATCGCGCTGCAGTCGCTCCCGGTTGCGCCGGGTGAGGGGCTGGATGACCTGGCGTTGCCGTTCATGGGGGAGTTCATCCCGACGGTGGAGGGGTATCAGCAGACGGCGATCATCCGGCTGGCGGATAACCTGCGGATCGACTTCAGCGGGAATCGGCCTGGGCGCGGCGTGGGCACGGTCTACTTCCATCAGTTCGGGGCGACGGTCTGCGCGATGACGCTCTTCGTGGGCGAGGGGAGTTCCGTCGCGTACGATGCGTTCGCCGAGGCGCTGATCGCTGCGCTACGGCCGAAGGGGGTGGGGTAAGTGAGTTACGTGTACGCATGTACGCGTGTAAGTGAGTTACGCGCGTACGGGGTGGAAAGTAGGTTTGTTTTTGCATTTTTAACTCTTCCTCTTCCTCTCCTCTGGGGTAGGGTGGGGCAAGGCAAGATCCGTGCGGTGGTGCGGAATTTTGGCGTGGGTGGGGGATGGAAAACGGTTTGATTGTCGATAGGTTGGCCCCTCAATCCCGCACGGGTGGGGACTTTAACACGGTGGTGCTGAGGGTGTGGGTGGTCATGGGCGGCCTCCGTGGGTTGGGTAAGGTGCGGCCTGGGCGGTCCGGCGCGGGGGCCGGGACGCCTTGCGGTGAAGGGCCGCTACATATACGGACCCGTCGAGGGGGCGAATCGTGCCACGGTGGGGGAAAATGGTGGGGTGGGGTGGGGAGGGCGTGGGATGACCCCTCCCCGCCGCCTGCGGGCGGCGACCGCACCCTCCCTGCAGGAGGTACCCGCCTTGCGAGGAGAGGGTGAGGGATGCTGGGGGATGCGGGTGGCGATGGGTGGAAAAGAGGCGGCGCGGACATTTGTCCGCGCCGCCTCGTGGTGTGCTTGAGTTGGGTGGGCTACTCGTCGGGGGTGGTGTCGGGGGTGGCGGTGTCTTCGGTGTCGGTGTCGGTGTCGGCGCGCCGGTCATGGCGGCGGCGAGGCGAGCGGCGGTTTCGCGGCTGGTGTTGACGCTGCCGCGCGAGGCGGGGGCGTCGGTGATGGCCAACTCGACCTCTTCCTCGTTGCGGCGCATCTCTTCGAGGCGACGGCGCTGTTCCAGCTTCTCTTCGCGGCGCTCGGCCTTCCTGCTGCGGCCCGGCGTCTCTTGCGCGACGGCCACGCGGCGCATGAAGCGCTCGACCTGCCCGGCGGTGTCGACGATGCGCTGCTCGCCGGTGTAGAAGGGGTGGCAGGTGGAGCAGACGTCGACCGAGAGGGTCGGCTTGGTCGAGCGGGTGGTCCAGGTGCTGCCACAGGCGCAGGTGACGGTGGCGGTGATGTAGCGGGGGTGGATGCCTTGCTTCACGGGGGTCTCCTCATGGGGCGGAAGGGAGAAGGGAGAAGGGAGAAGGGGGAACGATGCGGTACGCTTCTGCCCCTCTCCTTTCTCTCTTCTCCCCTCACCCTTCGTTAATCGGCGGCAGCGGCTTCTTCGCTGGCGGCGGCCATGGCAACCGGGTAGACGCTGACTCGCTTCCTGTTGCGGGCGAAGGCTTCGAACTTCACTTCGCCGTCGATCAGGGCGTAGATGGTGTAGTCCTTGCCGAGGCCGACGTTGTTGCCGGGGTGGAAGCGGGTGCCGCGCTGCCGCAGGATGATGGTGCCGGGGCGCACGACTTCGCCGCCGTAGCGCTTGATGCCGAGCATCTTCGGCTTGCTGTCGCGACCGTTGCGCGAGCTGCCGACGCCTTTTTTGTGGGCCATTGTTCCCTCCGGGTGTTGGCGAGTGGACGGTTTGCAGGTTGGAAGGTTCAAAAGTTCGAAACGTTCTAACCTTCTAACTTTCGAACCGCTACTTCGTCAGACGACGATTTCCTTGATCTGCACGCGGGTCAGTGGCTGGCGATGGCCGGTCTTGCGGCGGTACCGCTTCTTGGCGGTCATCTTGAAGATGACGACCTTGTCACCCTTGTGGTGCTCGGTCACGGTGGCGACGACGCGCGCACCAGCCACGGTCGGGGTCCCGATCCGCAGCTCGGCACCTTCGCCGCCGACCATCAGCACCCGGTCGAGTTCGACGTCGCTCCCGGCCTCGGCGGTCAGGAGTTCGATGTCGAGCGTTTGCCCGACCTGCACTCGGTATTGCTTGCTTCCAGTCTCGACGACAGCGTACACCGCTCTATCCTTTTCACGTTGGCACAGTGCGTCTTGATATTCGGCCAGGTCGGTGCGGCAGGGTCACGCAATAGCGAAGCCGCACAGGCCCGCAGCGGAAGATGGTACCAGAGTGGGGGGGAAACGTCAACTGGAATGCGGGGTTTGGCGAGAGGAGAGAGGAGAGAAGAGAGTGGAGAGTGGAGAGAGGAGAGTGGAGAGTAGGAAGAGGATGCAGACCGCAGAGGTGGCGGAGGACGCGGAGACGAGAGAAGGACGAAGGGAAACGGATTGAATTACAGAGGGCACAGGGGGCACAGAGAGACGAGAAGGGAGTGAAGTGAGGACAGGAGACTGCGGGATGGTTGATGGCGCGGCCCGTTGGGAGGTAGGCCGCGCCGGTGGGACTGCGGGGGAGGGGTGGGGTGGTTAGGCTTCGGTGGGTTTGATGAAGGCGCGGAGTTGGTCGAGGTGGAATTGGCCGAGGTGGAAGCCGTAGCTGACTTCGAGGAGTTTCTGGAGGGTCCAGGGGCCGAAAGGGGTGGTGCGGGTTTCCGCGAGGGCGGCGGGGTCGAGGCGGCGGACGAAGGCTTTGTTGCCTTCGACGGCGGCGTGCAGCGACAGCAGGAAGGAGGCGAGGGGGGCGGTTTGCCATTCGGAGATCCAGTAGGGGTCGCTGACGAGGAAGGCGACCGGGGTGGTGGGGTCGCCGTCGAGGTAGAAGCCGGCGTGGATGGGGACGCGCTGCCAGGCGCCGATCAGGTGGGAGAGGAGTTGGCGGGCGGTCCAGCCGCCGGGGTCGATGCCGCCGGAGAGGGCGGGGCCGAGTTGGCTGATGATGGCTTCCTGAGCGGCCCAGGCGTCGTCGATCATGGCGATGAAGGGGGCGATGGCGGGGGCTTCGGGGATGAGGGTGGTGGACATTGGGGGGCTCCTAGTTGTGAGTCGTGAGTCGTGAGTCGTGAGTGGACGGGGAGTAACGAGGAACGAGTAACGAGAGGTGGGACGGGAGTGCTAGGTTAGGTGGCGGCGACGGGTTCCTGGGTGCGCGTGAGGGCGACGCGGAAGGGGTAGAGGGTGGCGGTCATGAGGTTGGCCTGGATGGCGGGGTCGTTGTGCATGATGGCTTCGGCTTCCTGGTGTTGTGGCGTCGTAGACGGTGATGCCGAGTGCCATCTTCGCAGCGGCCGACGAAGATGATCACGACCTTCGGCGAGGTGGTGTTTGAGGTAGGCGAAGTGGGTGGCGATGATGGCTTGCTCGGCCGGGAGTGGCATCGAAGGGGAGGGGTGGGGCAGCAGGGGCGTAGGAGATGGGCGGCTACTGGGCTGCGCAGGCCTCTAGGTGTGCGCGGACAAGCTGAAGCTGGGAAGCACGGTGGGCGGGGAGCCGCTGACCGGGATGTGGGGTGTTGGTTGGGATGCGGGCGGGGCGGGGCTGCTCCTTGGTGCGTTCCATGCGGGCGTCGTATATGTGACTGTATGGTAACATGTTTGGGTGGGATGTCAAGGGGAGGACAGCGAGTAACGATTGACGAGGGGGCAGCCCTCACCCGCCGCCTGCGGGCGGCACCCTCCTCCCACCGTTTGGGAGAGGGGGAGGGTACTGGCCGGAGGGGGAGGGGATGGTGGAGGCTGGCACGAGAGGGGTAGACCCCTCCCCGCCGCTGCGGCGGCCCCTCCTGATGAGAGAGGGTGGGGGACCATGGGGAGCGGGTGGCGATCAGCGGGGCAGGTGCCGGTCCCACGCGGGCGGCGCACCGCGTCGCCCCTACGAAGGAGTGGGCCTGGGGAGGAGGTGGGGTTGGGGGGTGGGTCGGCCGTTTCGCGTCGTACCAGTGGTGGTTGAGAGGTGGTGGGTGATGGCGCGGCGGATGAAGGGGATGGTGTTGGGGGAAGGTCGTCGGGGTGGCACCAGCGGAGGTCGTCGCAGTCGGCGAGGGGGTGGGGGTGCCGGTCCAGCGGGTGGCGGCGGAGGAGAAGTCGATGCCTTCGCCGGTGGGCGAGGTGTGGTGGATGAGGCCGAGCGGTTGGAGGTCGGCGGGGTCGAGGGTGATGCCGACTTCTTCGCGGCATTCGCGCGCGGCGGTGGCGCGGATCGATTCGCCGCCTTCGATGTGACGCCGACGAGGCCGTATTCGCCATCGGCGAAGCCAGTCCCGTGGCGGCGTTGGAGGAGGATTGCGCCGTCGCGCGGGAGGCGGGTGGGCGACGATGGGGAGGCCCAGGCGTGCCATTGGGAGCTCCGCGCTAGACGAAGCGGCGCTCGTCGGAGAGGGGGTAGAGCAGGGCGTAGGCGACGATCACGACGACGAGACCGGCCCAGCCGAAGGGTGAGGCTGCCGCCGACCATGATTACCACGCCGAGCACCGCCATGAGCGCGGCTGCCAGCAGGCCACCCCGGCGGCGCGGGTGATCTGGCCGCGTCGGCGGTCGGTCGGGGGGACTTCGGCCACTTGCGGCGGTAGTCGAGGAAGACTTTGACGAAGACGCCGATCAGCACCAGTCCGAGGACGAGGTAGCCGCTGCCGAAGACCAGATACGAATTTCATCCATTGTTGCACTCCCTCTCTCGATCGTCTTGCTCGTCGCCGCCCGGTTGGCCGGGCGGTTGTGTTTGCTTCCCTATTATCGTAGGAGTCAGCCGTCTTGTTTCGCGAAGCGCGCGGCGGGTTGGCGGGCGAAGTTGTCGATCAGTTCGGCGGTGGCGTCGGGCTTGGCGATCATGACGAGGTGAGACGCCGTCGATTTCGTGCGTGGGGAAATGATATTCGCGCGCGATGTCGTCGGCAATCGCGGCGGCGGGGTCGCCGCGCTGCGGGCGGACGACGATGATGGGGCCGGTCGAGGGCGTAGAAGGGGGCGAGGTCGAGCGTCTGGTGGAAGGGGGCGACGGGCATCGGCACGAAGGCGGTCCTCGACCCAGTCGGCGTCGCGCTTGGCGAGGCTGTCAGGCAGGAGGCCGGTGTCGGGGGCGTAGACGGGGATGCCGTCGTCGTCGTAGGCGCGCGTCTGGAGGGGTTTCTGCGGCGGTGCCGAGGGTGGTGGCAAGGCTGGTGCCGGGGCGGGCGAGGAGGGCGTCGAGGAAGAGGAGTCGCCCGACGCAACTCGGGGGCGAGGGCGGCGACGCGCTGGGCGACCGCGCCGCCGTAGCCGTGGCCGACGAGGACGGCGCGCTGGAGGTCTTCGTATTCGAGCAGGTTGAGGATGTCGGTCGCGTGCAGTTCGAGATCGATGTCGGGTCGAGCAGATGGTCGCGTTCGCCGAGGCCGGTGAGGGTGGGGGTGTGGACGAGTTGGCCGCGTGCGCGGAGATCGGCGGCGACGCGGCTCCAGGTAGCGCCGGTCCAGGCACCGTGGATGAGGATGATGGTGGACATTCCTGGTAGTTTGAAGGTTCGAAGGTTCAAAGTTTCGAAAGTTCGTGTGTGCGGGGCGTTGGCAGAGATGTGGGCGGTTGAAACCGCGACTGGGGGCCTGCGGGCCACGAAACCCGCCTGCGCGGGTTAGGGACGAGGGTATTGTACGCGGTGGATGGGGGAGGAGCGCGGGGGCGTGCTACACTTCCCGCGCCGCTGACGAGGCAGTCCGGGCGAGGATGTGCGAGGACGATGGATCGACGCCACGCCACCGGTGGATGAGTCGCAGACCGAGTTTGATACGGATGAGATGGAGGCGACGAGGTTGCCGGGTCGTCTGCCGCCACGGCGATCTGGGCCGGGCATGCGCCGCTGTTTGATCGTCGCACCGCGCGCATTGTTGGTGCGCTGGCTGGGGTGGCGTTCTTGCTGGTGATCGTCATCGGGGTGCTGGTGGCCGAGCGGGCGGTCCAGCAGTTGATCTACCCGCCGACCGTGACCCCCATCCCGACGCCCGATATCGCGCCGCTCGGTCCCGGCTATTTGCAGGGGCCGCCGTCGGTGGATGTGCCGCTGATTCGCCGGGTGTTGCTCTCTTACAATTCGCCCGCCGCCGACGAGGCGCAGGCGTTCTACGATTATGGTGTGGCGCGCGGGATCGATCCGGCGTGGTGCCTGGCGTTTTTCATCATGGAGAGTGCTGCGGGGACGCAGGGGGTGGCGAGGACGACCTATTCGATCGGCAATATTCGCGCTGCCGGGGCAGCCGGAGTTTGAGGGCTATCGCCAATACGCGAACTGGCGCGAGGGGATCACGGACTGGTACCGGCTGATCGACGAGGTCTATATTCGGGACCGGGGGGAGACGACGATCGATGCGATCGTGCCGGTCTATGCGCCTGCGTTCGATCAGAATGATCCGGCTGCGTATCAGGACGGTGAAGCGGCTGGTGGCGCGGTGGCGGGGGTATTGATGAGTGACGGTAACGAGTGACGAGTGATGAGTAACGAGGAGAGTCGTGGTCATGATCGTAAGTCGTAAGAGAGGGACCTCACCACATTTCCCGCGAGGAGAGGGGGTGACTTGCTCGGAAGGGCGGAGGTCTGCAGGGGAGGGTCGCCTGTTCGCCTGTTCGCCTGTTCGCCTGTTCAAACATATGTGGGGTGTGCGATGCCGGTGGTGCGGAGCCAGGGGGTTGATATTGCGTATTGGCGCGATGGGACGGGCGTGCCAGTGGTGTGGATTCAGGGGTTGAATGCGGACCATACGGCGTGGTTGTCGCAGGTGACGGCGTTTCGGGATGAGTTTGATTGCATCGCGCTCGATAACCGGGATGTGGGGCGGAGCGGGCGGGCGACGGGGGCCTATTCGCTGGCGGAGATGGCGGACGATGTGCGCGCGGTGCTGGACGATGCGGCGGTGCTGGATGCGCAGTGGTCCAGGCTGTCGATGGGCGGGGCGATCGCGCGGGGACGGCGCTGCGGTATCCGGAATGGGTGCGGAGTCTGACGCTGGTTTCGACGTTTGCGCGGCCTGATGGGCGGTTGACGGCGATTTTGGAGGCGTGGCGGGTGATTTACCCGAAGCTGGGGCCGAGCGATTTTGCGCTGCAGTCGTGGCCGTGGTTGTTTTCGTGGCGGTATTTCGAGCGGCCGAATGCGGCGAGTCAGTTGCAGCGCTATGTGGCCGGGGCGGTGCGTCAGCAGGAGCCGGAGGCGTTCGTGCGCCAGGTGGATGCGAGTCTGGGGCAGGACCGGCGGGAGCGGCTGGGGGCGATCAGGTGCCGACGCTGGTGATTTCGGGGTCGGAGGATGCGCTGGTGCCGCCGTATCTGGGGCGGGAGTTGGCGGATCACATTCCGGGCGCGAAGTACGCGGTGATTCACGGGGTGGGGCATTCGGCGAATCTGGAGGGGCGGGGGGAGTTCAATCGGTTGGTGCGGGAGTTTTTGAAGAGTAACGAGTGATGAGTGATGAGTAACGAGGGGTGGTCGGGTAGTCGGGTAGTCGGGCAGTCGGATAGTCGGATAGAAGTGACGAGTAACGAGTAACGAGGAAGTAACGAGCGGGGAACGGACCTCACCCTCCGTCCCCCTCTCCCGCGAGGAGGGGGTGACTCGTTTGGGAGGCGGTAGGGGTGGGAAGGGTGTTGCTGCCCGACCGCCCGACTGCCCGACCGCCCGACTCGTTTAGTCGCGCATTTCGCGGCTGGTCCAGGTGTGGGGTTGGCGCTTGAGGTGGGTGGCGACGATGGCTGCGGTGAAGGCGGCGGCGGTGTCGAAGGTGCCGTTGGGGAGGGTGAGGGTGTCTTCGCGAAGCTCCCATGGGGGTGTTGCGACGGGTGTAGTGGGCGAGGATCTGGTCTTTGGTGGCGGGGGAATTGTGAGGCCCGCGAGGAATTGGGTGGCGCGGGCGCGGTATTCCTTGCGGCGGATTTCGCTGAGTTGGGCGGGTGCTTGTGACATCGATGATCTCCTCGGGTATGGTGTGGGGCGTTCGATGTGACGCCCGCAACGGGTGGTGATCGGCGACGCGGTTGCCGCGTGGGAGCAGGGCGTTCAATTGAACGCCCCTACGAGCGGGTAGCGCCTCAGGCGTTCACATCGATGACGACGCGGCCACGGATTTTGCCGGCGAGGATGTCGGCGGCGGCGGTGGGCAGGTCGGTGAGCGGGATGGTCTGGGTGACGCGGTCGAGTTGGGCGGCGGGGAAGTCGCGGGCGAGGCGGGCCCAGGCGGCTTCGCGGCGCGGGCGGGCGCACATGACGGAATCGACGCCGAGCAGGCGGACGCCGCGCAGGATGAAGGGGAGGACGGTGGTGTTGAGGCTGGTGCCGCCCGCGAGGCCGCAGGCGGCGACCGCGCCGGTGTAGGCGACGGCTTTCAGGATGGAGGCGAGGGTGTCGCCGCCGACGGTGTCGATGCCGCCCGCCCAGCGCTCCGATTCGAGCGGGCGGTTGGAGGGGGTGGCGAGGGTGGCGCGGTCGATGATCTGGCGGGCACCGAGCGCGGTGAGGTAGTCGTGCTCATCGGCGCGGCCGGTGGAGGCGGTGACGTTGTGCCCGGCCTGGGCGAGGAGGGCGACGGCGACGCTGCCGACGCCGCCGGCCGCGCCGGTGACGACGACTTCGCGGTCGCCGGGGACGATCCCGGCGTCCTCCAGGGCCATGACGCAGAGCATGGCGGTGAAACCGGCGGTGCCGAAGGCCATCGCGCCGTGCGGGCTGAGTCCGTCCGGGAGTTTCACGAGCCAGTCGGATTTGACGCGCGCCAGCTGCGAGAAGCCGCCCCAGTGGCGCTCGCCGACGCCCCAGCCGGTGAGGATGACCTGATCGCCGGGCTGATAGGCGGGCGAGGCCGATTCGACGACAGTGCCGGAGAAGTCGATGCCGGGGATCGCCGGGTAGTTGCGGATGATGCGCCCCGCGCCGGTGATCGCCAACCCGTCCTTATAGTTCAGGCTGGAATAGGCGACCTGCACCAGCACGTCGCCGTCCGGGAGGGCGTCGCGCCCGAGTTCCTGGATGGCAGCCTGGGGCTTGCCGTCGCGCTCTTCGAGGACGAGCGCCTTGAAGCTATCGGCCATCGGTCGGGCCTCCATCGTGTTCAGTCTGCGATTATTTTGTCGCCTGCTCCTCTTCCTCGGTGGCGAAGGTGATCAGCCCCATGCGATAGAGGAGATCGACGATCCGGTGGTTGTTCTCCGCGAGGACGGTGAGCATGGCGTCCATGTTCGCCTCGATCAGGCGCGGGACCATGCGGGGTTGCAGGTTCTCGACGGTGATGCCGCGCTTGAGGATCTGGCGCGTGACTTCGGTCTGGAAGATCGCCTTGGCCTCGTCCGGGTGCATCAGGATGTCGCCGTACTCGGTGCGCGAATCTTGCTCGTCTTCCTGGAAGCTCTCCATCCCCATCCCCATCCACGTCGATGGCTGCGCTGTGCCGACGGGGGGAGTATAGCAGTAGTCAGTAGTCAGTAGTCAGTAGTCAGTAGTCAGCGTCTTGCACGAGGCGCATCGCCCAGTTTCTGGACGATCGCTTGGAGAGAAGAGAGTGGCGATAGAGATGAAAAAGCGGCCCGGAGCGACATGCGCTCCGGGCCGCTTTTACTGACGACTGGCGACTGACGACTGACGACTCGCCTCAGAAGTGCGCGCTTGAGGAAGCCGAGGGCACCTGTTTCCAGGGGACGCGGTGGGAGACGCCGGACTGGTTGGCGAAGTCGGCTTCGTGCTCGATGTACCAGCGGAAGTTGCGCAGCAGGGCGTCTTTGTTGGAGTACCTGGGTTTGTAGCCGAGCTGGCGCTGGGCTTCTCGATCGAGACGAAGGAGTTCCTTGGAGGCGGTTTCGTAGACCCACTTGTAGAGCGGCGAGATGTGCAGCAATTCGAGGAAGCGAGCGCCCAGATGGCGGCTTGGCGGAAGCGATGATCCGGCGGCCGAAGCCCGCCTCGTCCAGCACCGCCTGGTAATCCTCTTTCATGGTGGTGAATTCGGCCGCGCCGATGTTGAAGGTGTCGTTCGCCTGCTCGATGGGGAGGGTCAGGCAGAGGTGGATGGCTTCGCAGAGGTCTTCGACATCGAGGAACTGGTAGCGGTTGTTGCCGCTGCCGATCATCGGGAAGTTGCGCGCGTCGAGTGCCCAGTCGTAAAGGAGGGCGAACGCGCCGAGCCGCTCGGGGCCGACGAAGGACTTGGGGCGGATGATCGGCACGACCATGCCCGCACGCCGGAAGCGGAGGCAGACTTCCTCGGCGTCGATCTTGGCGATGCCGTAGGGGCCGACGCCTTGCAGGCGATCCTCCTCGACCAGCGGGTGGTGGTCAGGGATGCCGTAGACGGCGGTGGAGGAGATGTGGACGGCGCGCTCGACGCCCGCCTGCCGGGCGGCTTCGAGGACGGTGCGCGTGCCGTCAACATCGGTGGTGTGGATGTCTTCGGGGGTGTAGAGCGGGAGCGCGGCGGCGGCGTGGACGACGAGATCGACGCCTTGCATCGCCTTCGCGACGGCTTTGGGGTCGCGGATGTCGCCTTTGACGATGAAGACCTTGTCGGCCATGTCGGGGTAGGTGAAATCGGCGAAGTCGAGCGAGACGAGGTCGTAGCCCCGCGCGTGCAGGTAGCGCAGCAGGTTGATCCCCAGGAATCCCGCGCCGCCGGTGACGAGGACGGTTTTGCCGGTACCCGGCTGGGTGGCGGGCGTCTGCCGCGTGCCGGTGGTGGGTGCGTCGGGTTTCTGGGTCATCGGGGCTGCTCTCTCCTTCCGGGCGATCAATAGCACCAACAACTGAACATTGTACCCGCCGCCCGGAGGAATCAGCCACCTCGCGGGGCGGGCGTTGCCCATGACCATGGTCCCGATTTTGGCGGGGGATGGTCGTATTGCTGTTAGGAGACGTGCCGGCGTGAGCGAGAGCTTTGCGATCGCGCGGGCGTATGAAAGTGTATGGATGTAGAGATCGCCCGCGCAAAACGGGGATAACTGTATAGGTCAACTGTATAGGTTGTCGGTGGTTATGGCAGGACCTGCGCCCTATGCTGATCGTAGAGGCGATCCTGGCGGCAGAACCGACCGATGTTCTCGCAGCGCGACGATCGAGGGCGAAAGCGCCCGGTGGTGGTCGTTCATTCGGCCGATGTGGGGATTGGCCGGGAACCTGTGGAGGGTGTGATGGCGGTGCAAGATGTGTTGGGCGATGTGGTGAGCGTGGCGTGCGAGCCGGAGGAGACCGACGGGCTGCTGGCGTATCTGCACACCCTCTGCCGCGTGGCGCACGCGCCGGGCGAGAGCCACTGGTGCACGCCGGGGCACAACCGGGGCCAGGCGCTGGAGCGATCAGTGCCCGATTTCGCGGTGGTCGGCAGGCGACGATTGGTGGCGCGCGGGGCGGGGAATGCGGGTGCGCCGCGCGTCGTGGCGCTGCGTGGTGTGGCGCGACCGGGGTGGGGGATGCCCCACCTGGCGCTCGACCGGGCGGAGGCGTGATGGCGACTGCACGCGTCGGGGAGTGGCACGACACGCTGGCGGGCGAGTTGCGCTCGCTCGCGCGCTACGACCATTCGGTGGCGATCCCGGAGCTGGGCACGCTCTTCCGCTACGAGCCGGGGACGGCGATGGGCAAGGCGCAGCGGCGCGCGGCGGAGATCTACGGCGTGCCGTTCGCCTATCCCTCCACCAATGGCACGACGCCGCTGAATGTGCTGGCGCTGCTCTCGCTCGTCTGGCCGGGGGATACGGTGCTGATCGGGCGGGATGCGCACGTCTCGATCCTCGCGCCGATGGTCCACCTGGGGCTGCGGCCGGTCTATCTCACGCCGACGTTCGCGGCGGATCTGTCGGTGCCGTTGCAGGTGACGCCGGAGCAGTTGCGCGCGGCGCTCGATGCGCACCCCGAGGTGCGGGCGATCGTGCTGACCTATCCGAATTACTTCGGCATCGCGGGCGACCTGGCGGGGTGCGTGGCGGTCGCGCGCGAGCGGGGCGTGCCGCTGATGGTGGATGCGGCGCATGGCGCGCACCTGGCGTTCCATCCCGACCTCCCGACGCCGGCCGAGCGGACTGGCGCGGCGATCGTGACGCAGTCGCAGCACAAGACGTGCGGCGCGCTGGGGCAGGCATCGATGGCGCTGGTGAACGATGTGGAGTTGGTTGAGCGGCTGTACGAGGTCGTGAACGGGACCGGGTTCGTCAGCACCTCGTTCAGTTCGATCATCCTGGCGTCGCTGTTCGACGCGATCTGGCGGCTGCACCAGGATGGCGAGCGGCAGATCGGCGAGCGGCTGGAGATGGTGGCCTGGGC
The DNA here is from genome assembly GCA_046328475.1 of Chloroflexia bacterium. GTDB lineage: Bacteria > Chloroflexota > Chloroflexia > Thermomicrobiales > CADCWN01 > CADCWN01. The sequence goes on from JAXLWN010000022.1 coordinate 66,684, forward strand.
GCGCGAGGCGATCAACCGGATTCCGGGGCTGCGTGCGTTCGGGGCGGAGGCGCGGCGCGACGGCTTTGCGGCGTTCGACCCGCTGCGGTTGTCGATCAACGTCGCAGGGACCGGGCGGACGGGGTTCGAGGTCGAGCGCGAATTGCAGCGCGGCGGTCATCATCCGGAGTTCGCCACGCTCGACACCGTGCTCTGCCTGGTGACGCTCGGGACGGGCTGGGATGACGTGCGCGGCCTGGTGCGGGCGCTCGGCGGGATCGCGGCGGTGGCCGGTGTGCGGGCGGGGCGCGGGGCGGCGCTGGGGGCGCTGTTGCCGCCGCAGCCGCGCCAGGTGTTGCTGCCGCGCGAGGTCTTCTATCAGAGGCGCAGGCGGCGGGTGCCGGTGCGCGAGGCGATCGGTGGGGTGAGCGCGGAGACGATCGCCACCTATCCGCCGGGGTCGGCGCTGATCGTGGCGGGGGAGGAGGTCACGGCGGAGGTGGTCGACTTCCTGCGCGAGGCGCGGGCGGCGGGCGCGACCCTGAAGGGGGCGTCGGACCCCGACCTGGGGACGATGCTGCTGGTGGAGGGGGAGTAGGGCCATGCAGCTTGAACTGCGGCGGGTGCGCTGGGGGCGGAAGTCGGCGGAGTGGCTGCGGCGTTATCTGCCCGCCGAGGCGCTGGCGACCTGCTTCGCGCTGATCGGCGGGTTGCTGGTGAGCCTGGGGAATCCGGCGCTGGCGGCGCTCGGGGGGACCTGGGGCGAGAATGTGGGCTATTACGGCGCGATCGTCGCGCGGGATGCGCGGGCGCGGCGGGCGCGGGATGGGGGGCTGACCCTGGCGGGGGTGATCCGCGTGCTGCGGAACCTGGCGCTGGAGTTTGGCGGGGCGGAGTTGCTCGATAGCTTCGTGGTGCGCCCGGCGGCGATGTTCGCGCTGATCAGGGCGACCGGGAGTCTGCCGCTGGGGCTGATTTTCGGCAAGGTGGCGGCGGATTGTGTCTTTTATGCGGCGGCGATTGGGGCGTCTGAGTTGCGGAAGCGGTGGTTGGGGGAGTGACACGTGGGGGAGTGGGGGAGTGAGGGTGTGAGGGTGTGAGGGTGTAGCTGGGGCACCGGGATTGAAATCCCGGCGAAGGGCTGCGGCCACAAAGTCCGCCTCTGCGGACTGACTGAGCGCGGCAGGTGGCAACCGTGTGGCCGATTGCCGCTCGACGCGGGGGGTCGGTGACCCGCCCCTACCAGAAGGTTGCCATTCCCGGCTGGTTGCGCCATGTCAGTCGGCGGCGCGGACGGCGATGTCGGCGGGGAGCGGCTCGGCGGCAGGGAGTGGGAGCGGGGCGGGGAGGTCGGTGCCCTGCGTGGCGAGGCCGTGCCGGGTCTTCTCCCAGTAGTGCGGGCGGGTGATCAGCTGGCCGAGGGCTTTCCAGGCGGCGATGCTCATCAGCAGCCAGTAGAGCGGCGTGATCAGGCTGTAGCGCAGGAGCGAGTAGGACCGCCGGGCCAGGATGGCCGCCATCGAGCAGTAGATGAAGATGAAGTTGCCGACGTAGAGCGCCAGCCCACCCAGGAAGGCGACCGGGTTGGGGAAGATTACCTGGATGCCGGACCAGTGGGTGAGGAACCAGAGCGAGGTCAGCACCCAGTAGAGCGGATTGAGCAGCAGGATGAGGCAGGTGCCGCCGAGCATGAACTGGACGCTGGCGAAGCCGCGCGGGCCGAGGTCGCGCCAGAGCTGCACCGGGTGGCGCATGTGGACCAGCCAGGTCTGCATGTAGCCCTTGATCCAGCGGGAGCGCTGGCGGATCCAGTTGCCGACGGCGGGGTTGGCCTCCTCGTAGGTGGTCGAGTCGATCACGGCGGTGCGGTAGCCGTACTTGGCGAGGCGCACGCCGAGGTCGGCGTCCTCGGTGACGTTGTAGGGGTCCCAGGCGCGCAACTCCTCCAGCACGGCGCGGCGGAAGTGGTTGGAGGTGCCGCCGAGGGGGACAGCCGCCCGCGCCCGCTGCATGCCGGGGAGCAGGAGGTCGAACCAGAGGGTGTACTCAATGGTGAACCAGCGGGTCATCCAGTTCTGGTCGGGGTTGTAGAAGTTGAGCTGGCACTGGACGCAGCCGAGGCTCGGATCGCTCTCGGCGAAGGTGGCGTAGACCTTCTTGAGTTGATCGGGCTCGGGGCGGTCCTCGGCGTCGAAGATGACGACGAACTCGCCGCGCGCGTGGGCCAGGCCGTAGTTGCAGGCCTTCGGCTTGCCGCGCGGCTTGACGTTGGGGACGTAGACGAAGGTGAAGTAGGCCGGGAGTTGCGCGGCGCGGGCGGCGGCGATGGTCTCGTCGTCGTCCTCTTCGAGCAGCAGGCGCACATCCAGCTTCTCCTTCGGCCAGTCGAGGCGCTGGATGGCGTCGGTGAGCTGGCGGAGGACGGCGGCTTCCTTATAGAGCGGCACGAGGATGGTGTAGACCGGCAGGAGGGCGTCGGCGACGGTGGTGGGGGCGACGCTGAGGCAGATGCCGTCGGCCCCGGCGGTCGCGCCCTCGGGTCGCCGCCAGCCGAGCCAGAGCAGGTAGAGCTTGTAGACCGAAGCGGAGAGGTGCAGCATGGTGAGCGTCCCGACCAGGCCGACCGCCGTGGCGACCGGCCTGGCGACGAGCGCGGCGAGCAGGCCGACGCCCCCGGCGGCGAGGATGGCGGCCTGGGCGGCGGTCAGGACGCGGTGGGCGGAGTTCTGGCGGTCGTGGTCGAGCAGGGCGCTGGTGCTGAAGGAGCGGTCGCGCTCCAGGTGGTACTGGTAGAGCGCGCGGTCCACCGCGTGGCGCGTGGCGACGACCAGTTCGGCGACCTGGCCGGTGTGCTCGAAGAGTTCGCGGTGGAGGGCGGCGTCGGGCGCTTCGTCGGTGACGATGCGCAGTTCGCCCCCGGCCCCGCGAATCGGGATCAGCCGCCGCTGGCGCAGCCAGTCGTGGTCGCGCAGCGTGTCGTGGTGCGCGAGCAGGTCGGCGGCGAGGTCGTCGGGGATCGGCGCGTCGCTGGCGGCGACGGGGTCGCCGCCGGGGGCGCGGGCGGGCTCGAAGAGGGCGAGCTGGCGCTGGTGCGCCACGGCGCGGGCGATCTCGTGCGCGCCGATGTAGCCGAGGCTGACGAGGGTCTCGCCGAGGCGCGCACCGAGGCGTTCCTGCTCGCTGCGGGCGTGGGCCAGTCGCTCCGGGGTGAGCAAGCCCGCTTGCAGCAGGAGCTGGCCGAGCGGGAGATCGGGGCTGAGGTTGCGGAACGGTTGTGTCTGCGCCATGGCCCTGGTGACACTCCACACACTACAGACGACGCGCCGATGGACCTTGTGCCGAGTGTGGCATGGGGGCGTGGCGGGGCTGTGTGGGTGGGGTTGAGGAGCATTTCGGCGAGCATTTCGGCGGTGTCGACGACGCGCGGGGACCGGAGCGGTTGAAGTAGGCGTTGTTGCCGTCGGCGGGATAGACGCGGCTGGTGCGGGCGGCGCGGAGGGTGGGCCACCAGGGCTGCGCGGCGAGGGTGGCGAATTCGGCCAGGTGCGCGGCAGGTCGAAGCCGCAGGGGGCGACGATGATCGCCTCGGGATCAACGGTGCAGAAGCTGCTCGGGGGTGAGCCAGGGGAGTGGGCACCGGCGATGCCGGTCAGGTTGGTGCCACCGGCATGGGCGATCAGTTCGGGCGTCCAGTTGCCTGCCGCCATCAGCGGCTCGATCCATTCGATACAGGCGACGGTTGGGGAGGGCCGGTGCCCAGTCTGCGCGCGGAGGGTGGCGAGCCGTGCCTCTAGCTGGGCGACCAGTGCCGCGCCGCGTTCGGGGACCTGGAGGGCAGTGGCGACGAGCGCGATGTCGCGCCAGATGTCGCGCAGGGCGTGGGGTTCGAGGGAGACGATCTGCGCCGGGTGTTCGAGCAGGTCGCAGACGGCCGCTTCGACATCGCGCAGGCTGACGGCGCAGACTTCGCATTGGGTCTGGGTGATGATGACCTCGGGTTGGAGGATTTTGAGCAGGTCGCGATCGACGCGGTAGATCGCGAGGGCGTCGCGTGCGGCGGTTTTCACCTGGCGGTCGATGGCAACGCTGCTTCTGGGTGGCGTCGATCAGGGCTGCGAGTGCAGATCGGGGGCGGTGGATGCCCAGCGAGTCACACTCTGGGAGCGGCCGACGAGCTGATCCTGGCAGCCCAGCGCGCAGACGATCTCTGTTCCTGCGGCCAGCAGTGAAGCTACGCGCATCGTCTCGCATCCTTCTGCCTTGATGTGGACCGCCTTCGATCTGGTCGATGTGGCAGCCAACAGGATGTGGGGGAGAGGCAGCCGCCTCTCCCCCAATGCGGACGGACCGCACCCCGCCGCCTGCAGGCGGCACCCGCCACCCACTGCGGTGGGTCCCCGGCCGCGAGGAGCGGGGGAGACGTGCAACCGCCGCGCTGTACTGGTTGAGTGCGGGCTGTGCGGAGGCCGGGGTGGCTGCGTCGGTATCGGCGTCGGCGCGGCCGAGCGTGGCCAGGAGTTGCCCGCGCACTTTGCCGAGGATCCCGGCGTTGTCCAGGATCTCCGCGCCGATCCCGCCTCCTTCGCGGATGATGGCGAGGAGGAGGTGTTCAGTGCGCACGAGGCCGTCGCCACGGCGCGCATCTCGTCCAGGGCGAGGCCCAGGACTTTGCGGAGTGCGCCGGGTGTAGTCGCGCTCGACGGTGACCGACGGATCGGCCTGCGCGGCTGGCTTGTTGGCCGCCGCCGGTGCGTAGATCTCGCGGACCGTTGCCCGCGCGTCGGTGAGGGTGAGACCGAGGCTGGTGAGTGTCTGGGCGGCGAGTCCACCGACGCGGAACGGTCGAGGGTGTTCCGGGTGCCGATGAAACCGATGGATTGAGCCTGCCGCTTCTTCCTCCGCCGGGACCGGACCGCGGCGCATGCGCGGGTTGAGGCGGCTGAGATTAGCACTGGGAATCAGACCGGCTCGTAGTCCTGCATCGCGGTGAGCAGGTCGTGGACCAGGCTGGCGACGGTGCGACCTTGCGACAGGCGTTCGTGGATCGCCTTCGATACTTCCAGGCGGCGGCGGTCTTTGCTCGATGGCACGCGTGCCTCCTTTGCTGGCTGAACCGGTCCGATGATGTAATTTACCACCGTAAATACTGTGGTGTCAATGGAGCAGGGTGGTGAGCTGATCGGGGCATGGTTTGGCATGAGGGAGAGGCCCAAAAGCCTGAAGGCTTGGGCTGGGGGTACGCTGCGGCGCACCGCGAAAGCCCGCCTGCGCGGGCTCGGAGGAGCCGTGTTGAAGATTGCGCTAGTGTTTGCGCGTTTTGTGTGGGAAGGGTCTGCCGGACCCAGGCGGCGATGGTTGCCGCGCTCTCGGTGGGGGTGGGTTCGGTGGTGTCGTGCAGGGTCAGGGTGGTGGGGTCCTGGCGTGCGAGGGTTTCTAAACCGCGCGAGAAGGCGCAGGATTGGGTGATGAACTCGGGGGTCGCCGGCGTTGCGCCGGGCGGGGCGGAGCGGAGGCGTTCGCGCTGCGCCTGCTCGGAGCAGACGAGGCCGAGGAAGTGGAGGGGCGCGAAGTAGTGGTGGTGGGGGCAGGTGGCGAGTTGTTGCGGGTAGGCGGTGGCGACGAAGACGACCGGACGATTGCCCAGCGCGATCTGGTGGGCGACCTTGAGGAGCCTGGTCGTGGAGCGCGGAGTAGCCTTTGTCGGGGTCGCCATACCGCCAGAAGTCGATCGCCTCGCCCTCGAAGACGACACTCGGGCAAGGCGCGTGGCAGGTGGGGCATCAGCAGCACCGGAGCCGGATGACCCGGCGATCCACCAGAGCGGATAGCGGACGAGACGTTCGCAATGCCCGCAGACCGGGCAGACGAGGCAGGTGGGGGCGTTGGCCGAGTCGAGGGCCGATTCGTCCAGCCAGGTGCCGCATTCTTCGCGGATCGCCATCCGCTGCCTCCGTTGGGTGGTGGCGGTGAACGTCCCCAAGCAGCGATTCCACAGCGGTGGTTGTAGAACTCGATGGACCAGCGCCATTCGCTGCCGTCGTCGGCATGCCACCAGGCGGTGAGGATGCCGACCTCGCCGCCTCCAGGGAGGAGGACGGGGTGCCCAGGTCGGCGGGGGTGGGCCAGCGATCCTCGCGGCGGATGGTGTTGCCCTCGATTTGGAGGCGGGTCATCGGCAGGCGCTCTCCCTCGCGGGCCAGTTCCTCGCCCTGGGCCACCAGCGCGGCGTTGTCGCGCACGGTGACCGACGGTGTTGGCGGAGCGGCGTGGAGCAGAGTGTTGTGGTGGGATCGAGTCGGCCGCGCGCTGCAGGCGGGCCGGTTGCTGCCGCGTCCGGGTACCAGCACTCCCAGGTTGCATCTCGGCCATGGATCCTCGGAGATTTTCGGTCGGCGGTATTGCCCTGGTTAGTCAGCGTGGGCGTGGGTTGTGCGCCCGAGGCTGCTGGCTGGCGGTTTTGCGCTTCCGGCCTGGAGCAAGGAACCAGCCGCCGATGAGCATCGCCGCGCCCCAGGCGAGGAAGCCGAGATCCACCAGAGCCACTGGCTGCAGGACGGTCTCGTTGACGTGGTGGAGGCCGAGGATCTGGTGGTCGAACGGCCCCTCGACCAGGTTGAATGCGCCGAAACCGAGCAGCAGCGTTCCGACCAGCATTTTCCCCAGACCAGACGATGTGCCGCCCTGCTCGCCTCGCCCGGAAGTGGCGAGTCCGACGCCGACGAAGATGTGTCGTCGCGTGGAACAGGCCGTCCCAGAGGGTATCGACTTTGAGATTGTGGAGCGTGTCGGGCGGGTAGCGCCAACTCGACAGCATGTGGTGCCACTGCAACACCTGGTGCAGGGCGATGCCGATGAAGAACCCGCCCAATCCGAGCCCGAGCAGGAGGCCCGCCGAAACGGGGAAGCCGCGTTTGCCATTGTCGCCACTGGTTTCCTGCGTTGCCATGGTGCCCCTCCCGCTTGCTACGCCCAGGGTCGTGCCGATCTCACGCGGAGGCACGGCGGTGGAGGTGCGTATCGGAAGCCGGATCGGGGGCAAGAATGGTGCCGGAGGGCTAGCGGTTGGCGGTGTGCGTCATCTCTCGTCCTGGCTATTCCTCATCTTCCGAGATACCGAAGGGGATGCCTGCGAAGAGGCGGTCAAGTGGCAGGGCGAAGCCGGGGAGGAGGGGGCTGGTGAGGGTAATAAAACCGGGCCGAGCGTGGTGACGAGGACGAGTTGGCCGTTCTCGCGGCGGTAAACTTCGACGCGGTGCTGCGGCCAGTCAGTGATCCAGTATTCGTCCACGCCACGGCGGCTGTAGAGCCCGAGTTTGGCCGTGCGGTCGCGGTTGATGTTCTTCGTCCCTGGCGATAGCACCTCGATCACGAGTTCCGGTGCGCCGTAGAGCTTGCCCCCATGCAGGGTTGTCGCCAGCCGGGTGCTGACCCAGATCCGCATCGAGCACATCCGCGATCCTCGGCAAGGATCAAGCCGGGGGCGGTGGCTGCCACGCCAGACTCGTCTCGATGCTCCAATCATCGAGTTGCCCACCAAAACGATTGCAGACCACCTGATGGCAGAAGTGGGGCTGAGTAGACACGATGAGTTCTCCATCGATAATCTCGCGGCGCTTGCCGTCATCATCGGGGAGGGGCGAGGAGATCGGCGGAGGTCAGCGGGCTGTCGTGCTCATGGTGCCTGCCTTGATGCGAGTTCAAGTTCCAGGTTCAAAGTTCAACGCTCAAAGTTGGGTCACGTGGCCATCGAACTTTGAACTTTGAACCTCGAAACCTTAGCTACGCCTCCAGGTACGCCACCAGCAGGCGGATGGAGTTCTCGATGTCGTCTTCGTGGCACATTTCGAAGGGGCTGTGGGTGTAGCGGGTGGGCGGGGTGATCATGACGGAGGGGACGCCGGCGGCGACGAATTCTTTGGCGTTGTTGCCGAACTGGGCGTAGGCGGCGAACTGGTAGGGGATGCCGCGCGCTTCGGCGATGTCGGCCAGCCGCTCGGTGAGGTGGCGGTCGTGGTGGACCAGGCCGCCAGCCCCAGCGGGTGACGCAGGGCCTTTGCCGAGGGCGACGGGCATCTCGCGCGAATCGACCAGCGGGATGTCGCCCGCGAGGCCGACCTCGATGGAGACGGCCTGGGCGAAGTCGGCGTGGCGGATGAGGGATTCGGCACCGATCAGGCCGTTCTCCTCCTGGACCGACGAGCCGAGGTAGAGGTCGAATTTGCTCTTGCCTTTGTCCAGGCGGCGGGCGACTTCGGTGGCGATGTAGAGGCCCATGCGGGCGTCGAGCGCCTTGCCGTAGATGAATTTGCCGCCTTCGCCCATGCGGCGGGTCGGGGCGTTCCAGACGAGGAGGCTGCCGGGGGTGACGCCCCAGGAGATCGCCTCTTCCTTGCTCCGCGCGCCGATATCGACGAAGAGGTCGTTGAAGTCGTGCTCGTGCTTGGCGCGCTGGTCGGCGGTGGCGACGTGGCCGGTGACGGTGACGAAGATGCCCTCGATCTTGCGACCGCCGCGCCCGACGATCATGGCGGGTTGGCCGAGCATCAGCAGCTCGCTCAGGCTGAGCTTGGGGCGGATCATGCGCTGGGCGGTGGTGATCCAGAGGAAGCCGTCGGGGCTGATCGAGCGGACGACGTAGCCAATCTCGTCGGAGTGGGCGTCGAGCAGGATTTTGGGGCCTTGTCCGCCGATGTGCGCGACGACGTTGCCGACCGGGGTCTCGGTTACGTCGCCGAGCGGACCCCACTCGTCGCGGAGGTAGGCGTTCATGTCGTCGGGGTAGCCGATGGGGCCGGTGATCTCGCAGATGCGCTTGAGGGCGTCGAAGTGGGACATGTTGCCTCCGTGGGAGAGTGGAGAGAAGAGAGAAGAGAAGAGTGAGGAGTGAGGAGTGTAATGTCTCTCCTCTCTCCACTCTCTTCTCTCTTCTACCTCGGTGTAAGTCCGTCTCCGGGCCGATGGCGCGGATGGTGGCGGCGAGGAGTTTGGCGCAGGTTTCGAGGTCGGTGAGGCTGACGATTTCGGCGGGGAGTGCATGTAGCGGCAGGGGACGGAGATGACGCCCCCGGCGTGCCCCGGCCGGTGACCATCACGCGTCGGCGTCGGTGCCGCTGGACCGGCCCGCTCGCTTCGAGAGTGTAGGAGAGCGATTCCTGCTCGGCGGTGGCGATCAGGAGATCGACGAGGGCGTCGTTCGACACGCTGCCGCGCGAGATCACCGCGCCGGTGCCGACCGCGTGCGCGCCGACATCCTGCGGGGCGACGCCGGGGCGGTCGCTGGCGTGGGTGACGTCGAGGGCGATCGCGACGTCGGGCGCGAGGGTGGCGGCGACGGTGTGCGCGCCCCGGAAGGTGATCTCCTCCTGCACGGTCGCGGCGGCGTAGACGTCGCACTGGGGCGGTTCGCCTTCGGAGAGGAGGCGCAAGGTTTCCAGGGCGATGAAGGCGCAGCAGCGGTCGTCGTGGGCGCGGGAGGCCATCAGGTCGTCGGTGAGCATGATCGGCTGCACGTCGATCACGGCGGCGTCGCCGACGCGGACGCGCGCGGCGGCCTCTTCCTTCTTGCTCGCGCCGATGTCGATCCAGAGGTCCTCGATCTTCGCGCCCTGGTCGCGGTCGTTGCCGCGCATCAGGTGGGCGGCCTTGCGGCCGATCACGCCGGTGACGTGCCCGTTGCGCGTGAGGATGAGCATGCGCTGGCCGATCAGCACCTGGGCGTCCCAGCCGCCGATCGAGCGGAAGGCGAGCGTGCCGTCGTCGTTGACGTGGGTGATGATCAGGCCGATCTCGTCGATGTGCCCGGCGAGCAGCACTTTTTTCGCGCCGGGCGCGACATCGGAGCGGAGGCGGGCGATGGTGTTGCCGTTCACGTCGGCGGTGACCTCGGCGCAGAAGGTTTGCGCCTCCGCGCGCCAGACGCGCGATGCCTCGATTTCGTAGTTCGATGGCCCGGCCGCTTGCAGCAGGCGGGTCAGGAAGGCTTTCGATTCGTCGCGCATCGCTCCCTCTCGTTTCGCTGGTCCGGGCTGGCTCGTCGCGGGCGTCGGGGTGCCGCGCCAGCCGGGGTGCCAGATCGCACCTTCGCGCAGTATCTGCGGATCGGTGGTCGCTGGCAAATCGGCGAGATCGGCGGTGTGCCGGGCCATCAGGAGCGCGGAGATCGCGGCGTCGAATGCATCCTCGCCGCCGAGCGCGTGGGGCAGGAGGGCGGGCGGGATCGCCCAGTGCTGGGCGGCGAGGTAGGCGCTGCGGCCGGCCTCGGATGATTTGGTGACGGGGCCGGTGAGCAGGCGCGGGTAGATTTCGACGACGCGCGGCCAGCCGGGCGGGTCGAAGGGCCAGACGCTGAAGCCCGCTGAGCGCAGGCGGTGGAGGATCGGCATGCCGCGCAGGGAGCCGGTGCCGACCGCGCCCGCGCCGCCGATCTGGAAGACTGGCTTGGGCGAGATGCCGCCGGTGCGCGGCACGGCGCGGTCGGCGTGGCGGTATTGCTCGACTCCGGCGGGACGACCTTTGCCCGGTCGGCCCCAGAACGGCGGCTCGCAAATGCGCAGCCAGGTTTCGGCTTCGCGCGCGGCCAGTGCCCAGAGCGCGGGGGCGTCGGGGAGGTTGCGGTCGGTGAGGAACCAGGCGGGGAAGGAGAAGGCGAAATCGATGCCGACGACGAAGCGGGGGTCGCGACTGGCCTCGGCGATGAGGTGGTCGGCGACTTGCTCGCGGGTGCGGCCATTTTCCAGGCGAGTGAGGGTATTGTCTCGGGCTTCGGCTAGCCAGATGGTTTTGCGCTGGCTAGGGCCTTTTCTGCCGGACCAGTCGATGGCGATGACGTGCATGGGGCTTTCCTTTTGCGGGTGCCGGGGGTGCCGTTGGACTGAAGTCCCGGCTGGAGGACCCTCACGGGTCCGCGAAGTCCGCCTGCGCGGACTATCTATGCCAAGTTTTCTGGCAGTGCCAGTATCGGTTGCAAGGCGCAGTAGTACAATCGCCAGAATTGTCGCGACGATGGGGGGAGCATGGCGACTACCAGGATCAAGGTCTCGTTTGATGCGGAAGTAGCGCAGGAAGCGCGACAGGTTGCGGGGCAGCGTGGCTTGTCGCGGTTGGTGAACGAGGCGGTGCGGCGTCATCTTCAGGCGATCCGGCTGCGCGAGGCGGCTGAGGAACTGGCGGTGAGGAGTGGCCCGAATTTCGAGGAACCCGAGAAGCAGGTGGCGGAGACTGGCTGACCGATTTGAGCATGATGGTGGGCGTGGAAGCTATTCCACGGCCAGTGTTGCTGCATCTGGCGAATTGTCCGATACCCGGCGAGGTGCTCAGTAGAGGTTCTTCACATAGCTGATTGCGAGGTTCTTCTCCAGGTCGTCCACGGTGACGCCGGTGGGGCAGGTCTGGTCGTGGACCATCTCGGCGAGGGTGGGCAGGGCGGAGCGCTCGGGCCAGGTGGCGTTGTCCCAGAGCTGCGAGCGCTTGAAGGCTTTGGCGCAGTGCAGGAAGGCTTCCTCGACTGCGACGCCGATCGCCAGGGTGGGGACTTTGCCGCGCGCGACCAGGCGCTCCAATAGGGCCGGTTCGCGGGTGAGCCAGGCGCGGCCGTTGATGCGCAGGGTCTCCTCGACGCCGGGGATCATGAAGAGCAGGCCGACCTTGCCGTTCTGCACGATGTTGCGGAGGGAGTCGATGCGGCGGTTGCCGGGGCGGTCGGGGATGGCGATGTGCTTGTCGTCAAGCACGGCGACGAAGCCGGGGGCGTCGCCGCGCGGCGAGACGTCGCAATCGCCGTTCGCATTGGCGGTGCCGAGCAGCATGAAGGGGGAGAGCGAGATGTAGGTGCGGCAGTGGCGATCCAGCGTCGCGAGCTGCTTCTTGATTACCAATTCGCTCGGCTGGCCGAGCAGATCGCGCAGGCCCTCCTCGGTGGTGACCAGATCGGTGAAGGGGGCTTCGATGGCGATGGTCATCGGCTTGCTCCTGCTTTTGGGGCGCACGGCGCATGTCTGGTGTAGTGGGGGCATTGTAGCAGACACTTGATGCTGCGATGGCACTCTTGGTGGGTGAGAAGTGGGCGAAGGCCTGGAACGGATTCTTCGCGTTGCTCAGCATGACAGGGGAGAGGCGGCGGCCTGCGCGGGGATAATTCGCGTGAGGCGGCGCGGCAACTCTTACGTTGCCGCCGGGCGCGCGGTCTGCCAGAATAGGCGACTGTGGACTGATGACCCAGGATGCCGCAGCGGAGGGGGAATGCGTTACAAGCGACTCGGCAAATCTGGCCTGCAAGTGTCGGTGATCGGCCTGGGGGGGAACACCTTCGGGCGCTACGTGGATGCGAAGGGGACGGCGCGGCTGATTCACCGCGCGATCGACCTGGGTATCAACTTCTTCGATACGGCCGATATCTATTCGCTCGGGGTCTCCGAGGAGCATGTCGGTAAGGCGCTGGCCGACCGGCGCGACCAGGGGCTGATCTGCACGAAGATCGGCATGAAGATGGGCGACCGGCCGATGGAGCGGGGGCTGTCGCGCCACCACGTCATCGCGGGCGTCGAGGCGTGCCTGAGGCGGCTCGGCACGGACTACATTGATCTGCTCCAGGTGCATGCCTGGGATCCCGAGACGCCGCTGGAAGAGTCGATGCGGGCGCTCGATGATCTGGTGCGCGCGGGCAAGATTCGCTACATCGGCTGCTCGAACTTCACCGCCTGGCAGTTGGTGCAGTCGCTCTGGGTGAGCGAGAAGGGCGGCTTTGCGTCGTTCGTCTCGGTGCAGCCGCGCTACAGCCTGCTCGACCGGGCGATCGAGGCGAATTGGTCCCGGCCTGCCGGGCGTTTGGCATCGGCATCGCGCCCTACAGCCCGCTGGCGGGCGGTATCCCGACCGGAAGTATCGGCGGCGGCGCGCGCGGCCGGAAGGGGCGCGCGACGGGGCGACGCCTTCTTCCAGCGGCAGTTGGCTGGCAAGGAGGAGGCGTCGATCGATCGGCTGGCGGAGGGCTTGCCTCAGCGCGGTCACAGCAGCGGCGAGCTGGCGGTCGCCTGGCTCGCCTCGCAGCCGGAGGTCTCCACGGTCATCGCGGGCGTGACCTCGGTTGAGCAGGTCGAGGAGAACGCGCGCGGGCGACTGGGAGCTGACGCCGGTCGAGGTGGCCGAGGTGGCCGGGTTGGTGCGGTAAGAGGTTCAGGACGGACGAAGGTTCGAAGGTTCAAACGTTCCAACTTTCGAATCTTCGAACCGTCCCTTGAACTTTGAACTCTTGGGAAGGACGATGAGCACCCCACTCCCGACTTTGCCGAATGTTATCGATTTCGATATCCAGCGCTTCGTCGAGATCTGCCCGCCGTACCAGGTGATCCTGCACAACGATGATCATCATTCGATGGATGAGGTCATCAGGCGATCTGCCGCTCGGTGCCGGGGGTGGGCGAGCGCAAGGCGATCTTGATCATGCTGGAGGCGCACACGACCGGGCGCGCGGTGGTGATCGTGTGCCCGCAGGAGCAGGCGGAGTTCTACGCCGAGCGCCTGGGGACGTATGGGTTGACGGTGACGATCGAGAAGGCGGAGGGGTGAGGGGGTGCGGTGAAGGAGAAGGAGGGGAGAAGGGAGTGAGTGGCCCCCCAACCCTGCTGATAAGAGATTTTGCCGTGTGCACTTCGGCGTTTGTGGCCTGCTCGTTCTCCCTTCTCCTCATCCTCTCTCCTTCGTGCAATCGGGAAGGTCAAGAACTGTGGCGGATGAGGTCTTTCCGGCGGCGCTGGTTGATGACGGCGGCGGCGCGGTGGCGGTGGCTGGTGGCGCACCGCGAGCGGTGATCGGGGCGATCCGGCAGCGAACGGGGGATACGAGCGATTACTGGGAGTCGCGCGCGGCGTCGAAGGGCGCGAATTTTCGCGTCGAGCCGGGGCGAGTTGTGCCGCCGTTGGAGCATTTGTTGCCGCATGTCGATGGTGAGACAACGGTGCTGATGTGGGGGCGGGCTGGGGGCGCTATGCGATCTGCTGGCGGCGCGGCTGGCGCGGCGGGTGGTGGCGGTCGAGCGTCGGCGGGGCTGGCGGGGATCCTGCGCGAGAATGCTGTTGCGGCGGAGGTTGATGCTGAGCGGTTGATGATTGTCGGGCAGCGCTGGATGGAGGCGGCGGTCGAACCGGCCGATGTGGTGCTCTGCGCCAATGTGCTCGTCGCCGCTGGCCGATGTTGCGCCGTTTCTCGCGAAGCTCGATCAGCACGCGTTGCGGCGGTGCTACGTGGTGCTGCGCGCGATGGCGGATGACGCGCCGCTCTATGGCCTCTGGCGCGAGATTCACGGGTGCCGTACCCAGGCGAGACGACGCATCGCTGATGCCTACGCGGTGCTCGATCAGCTTGGCATTGCGGCCAATGTGATTATTCAGCCCGCGCAATTTGGGGCGTGGCGATTTGATGCGCCCGAGGTGGCGACGCGTTTCGTGCGATCGCCTCTGGGTTGGCCCGGTCGTGGCAGGATCCGCGCGCCGATGCGCTGGTGGAGGGCTGGTTGCACGCCGCGCTGGTGCGCGATGGCGATGGCTGGCGCATCCTGGCGCCCGCGCCGCAGATGGCGGTTCTCTGGTGGAGAAGGCAGGTATCTGACCAATGCCAGGAAGCCCGTGCGATAACGGTGATCGCCTGCCCGAAAGCCGCTGCCGCTGGAAGCAGCCATTCGGGGTGAGTTGGTCTCAATCGTGGTTGACGAGCACATAGTGCATGGATACATGCCACTTGCGCGCGGTAAGCGCGACTGGCAATGCCAAAGGCATGATCTGATGGCCGAAGATTTCGACGCACCGATTAACGATTTCCGCAGCTATTTCGGTACCACGCCAAAACAATAACGCCTATCAATCGAGAGCGAGGCGCATGCAGACAGGTGGTCGATTGGCATGCCTCCGGCGGCTTCGGCTTCGCGGATGGCGCGCAGGCCGGGGCCGAGGTCGGTCTCGGGGAGGGGGCGGAAGCCGAGGCTGGCGTAGAAGGGGCCGTTCCAGATGTCGCGGAAGGTGAGGGTGACGCAGGCTGCGCCGGTCTGCTGGCCCCAGGTGGCGACGGCCCGGATCAGGCGACGGCCGAGCCGCGCCGGGCGTGGTCGGGGTGGACATCGAGTTCGTGCAGGTAGGCGCGCAGCCGTCGAGCGGGTGGGCGATGGCGCGAAGCCGACGGGGTGGTCGGTGGCGTCGGCGGCGACCCAGATCTGGTCGTGGGCGGGGTCGATGGCTCTCGAAGCGAGCCCGAAGTCGGCGACGAAGGCGAACGGGGTGTCGCGGAAGATCGAGGCGGCGGCGCGCTCGATTGCGGGGAGCGCTGGGAGGTCGTCGGGGCGCGCGGGGCGGATGGTGCGCAGCTGTGGGCGTCGGTCGCGTGCGGGCTACTTCCTGCTAATAGGCGGTGGTGCGCGTGCGGTGGCGCGGCGTTTCGCGGTAGATCGGCGCGAGGCCGCGATTCCAGAGCAGGTAGTCGAGTTCGCGCGCGGTGGTGGGGTGGCCGTGCGCGGCGCAGGCGGCGACGAGGAGTTCGGCGGTGTGAACGGCGGCGGCGCGGATTTCCACCTCTTCCGGCGAGTTTGCGGCGAGGGGTTGGCCGAGGCGATCTGCGCGGCGAGGGCGTCGTCGTAGTGGAGCAGGCCGTCCACGCGGAGGACGTGCGGGCACGAGGCTGTCGGCGAAGATGGTCAGGCGGTCGAGGTCGGTGAATGCGCCGAGGCCGGTGCCGTTGAAGGCGAGGGTGAGGTCGGCGAGGGCGAAGATCTGCGCCTGCTTGTAGAAAGGACGGCTCGTCCTCGATAGGGTGCCACGTCGCGGAAGGAGGGCATCGCCGCGAGGAGCGCGACCAGCGCGTGGCCGAGCCGTCGGCCGCCTCGATTGGTGCGGCGAAGCGTCCATCGTACTGCTCGGCGATGTGGCGTCCCAGGTCATTGAGCGAGGCGGCGAAGAGCGCCATCAGTTCGTCGATCGGCCGCCGTCGGGGGGTTGGTCGAAGAGTTGCTGGCAGGCGGCGGCGTCGATGGTGGCGAGCGCGGGCGCGGAGAGGGGGCCGTGCGCGCGGAAGTGGTCGGTGAGGGCACCGGCGATGGTGAAGTAGCCGGAGAGTTCTGGTCGCTTGCGGAGGTGGGGGAAGTAGCCGGAGCCGAAGTTGATTGCGTCGAGCGTGAAGACGAAGGCGGCGGTTTCCTCGGGGCTGCTGGGCGAAGTGATGTTGCAGGTCGTATTCGGGCGTCGGGAGGGTTTCGAGCAGCAGGGCGGCGGCGTAGTCGGGGATGCGCGCGGTGTCGATGCGCACGTGTGTAGCCTCGGCGCAGGCGGCGCGCACGGCAACTGGGAGGTTCGCGGTGGTTGCGGGGTCGGCCATGCTTTGTCTTCACGCCGCGCGTCGTTGCGCGGCGGGTCGCCGCCCAGTTGCGCGCCTGGGGCACGGAGAGGTGGAAGGGTTGAAGTTGGTCCCGATGTCGTAGTAGTCCTCGTGTTCGGCGCGCTTGAGGCGTTGACGACGAGGTAGGTGAGCGGCGCGGCCAGCGTTTCGTAGCAGACTTTGAAGAGGAAGCCGAAGACGCATGTCCTACATCAGGCTCGCCGGGATCGTGCCGACGAAGCCGAGGAAGACGAAGAGGCCGGTATCGACTTGCCTCGCCGACGATGGTCGAGCCGATGGTGCGCATCCAGAGCTGGCGTCCGCCGGTCAGGATCTTGAGGCGGGCCAGCGCGGAAGTTGTTGCAGAACTCGCCCGCCCAGAAGGCGAACAGCCCGGCGGACGGTGAAGCGGGGCACCCGCCTCGGCGATGTCGGTGTAGGCCCTTGATTCGGCCAGTCGGTGGCGGGGGCAATTCCCCGACGATGGTGTAGATGACGGCGTCGGCGATGGCGGCGAACCCGGCCCAGATCACGCGACGCGAGCGGGCGTAGCCGTAGACTTCGGTCAGCACGTCGCCGAAGATGTAGCCGAGCGGGAAGAAGAGGGTCGCCGTCGGTGGCCCAGGCCGAGGGTGATCGGGCCGAGATGGAACGGCCCGAGGCGCATGACTTTGACGACGGTGACGTTGATCAGGAGCACCGCCACGAAGGCGGCCATGATCAGGTCGAAGTACTTGTAGACCCGGCTATCGGCGTTTCCCGCCAATGTCGGGCGCGATATGGATTGTTGCAGCACGAAATCCCCTCCCATCCCGCTTTTCGGTTGCATCTCCTACCCTGTTGCCGCTGGTTATGGTACCACGCCGGGGTGGATGGGAGGATGGACATGGGGGTGGTGGTGTGCGAGTGCGCCCGGAGATGAAGTCTCCGGGCTACGAGATGCGCCGGATCAATCCGCCTGGATAGGCGGTCGGTGATGAGGTAGCTGCTTCAGATCCCTGCCAGGGACGATTGTGCGGGGATCGTGAATGGGGGACTTGACCCTCCCCCTACCGGAGGTTTTAGGATGGGTTGCGTGGGCAATTGGTCGCACGGCGGCAAGGGTGGCGGGTGAGCGAGTTGGGCATGAAATCGCCGGGCAATCTGCGGGCGCTGATCAATATCGGCGACTTCGCGAAGATGACGTTTCTGAGCGTGAAGACGCTGCACCATTATCACGAGATCGGTCTGCTGCCACCAGCCGCGATCGACCCGGTGAGTGGGTATCGGCGCTATCAGGTGGGGCAGGTGGCGACCGCGCAGGTGATCCGCCGCCTGCGGGACCTCGGGATGCCGCTGGAGGAGTTGAAAACGGTGCTGCGTGCGCCGGATGTCCGGGCGCGCAACGCGGCGATCCTGGCCCACCTGCGGCGGATGGAGCGGCAACTTCAGGAGACCCAGGAGGCGGTGGCGGCGCTGCGGAATCTGCTCGAAGGGGCTTCGGCGGCGATCGCCGTGGAGTACCGGGCGATCGGCCCGCTCGACACGATCGCCATTCGCGAGCGGATCTCTTCGTCCGATACCATCGCCTGGCTTGAGGCGGCGTTCGCGGAGTTGCGCGCGGCGCTGGGACAGCTCGGTGCGCGGCGGGCGGGCGCGGATGCGTGCCTCTATGCCGCCGAACTCCTCGAAGAAGAGCGGGGCGAGGCGGTCGCGTACATCCCCGTCGCCGCGCCTGCACGACGCCTCGGGCGAGTGTCGCCGCTGGTGCTGCCCGCTGCGGAGTTCGCCATCGCCCTCCACCAGGGGCCGTTCGGCACCCTCGATCAGACGTATGGGGCGCTGGGTACGGTCGTCGCCGAGCGGGCCATCGGCGTGCCGGGGCCGATCAGGGAGCATTACCTGGTGGCCGGGAGCGAAACGCCCGACGAGTCGCGGCACCGCACCGAGGTCTGCTGGCCGATCTTCCAGACGACGCCGGGGGCGTAGTCGCAATCGCGAACGATCCCCACCTTCAGCTGCTCGATCTCCACACAACGGTCGAATACGCCCCCAGCATTAGCCGGGGCCTCTTCGATCACGCTCACACGGCGCAGACGGAGCGGCGATGTGCGCCGCCCGACGCGATAGCGCGACTTCCGATTTCCAAGGAGGAGGACCGACCATGCAGACCCGGATCGCCCACATGCAGTTCAATGTCGCGGCGGCAAACCTGCCGTTCTACCGGGAGTTGTTCGGATTCCTGGGTTGGGAGGTCATTGACGATAGCGCCGGGTCGCTCGGGGTGGCCGATGCGGGCGGCGCGAGCCTCTGGTTCATCGGCGAGGTGAAGGCGGTGGCGAACGACTACGACGGGCCGGGGTTGAACCACCTGGCGATTGGCGCGGCGTCGATCGCCGATGTGGATGCGACGGCGGGCTTCCTGGGTGGGCGGCAGGTGGAGTTGCTCTTCGGGACGCCGCAGCACCGCCCCGATTTCGCCGGGGCGGACGATCAGACCTACTATCAGGTGATGTTCGCGTCGCCCGACCGCGTGTTGTTCGAGGTGGTGTATACGGGGCCGAAGTAGGGCCGAGTGGGGGCCGTTGGGCGAGGGGCCGTTGGGGAGAGGGCCGGTGGAGAGAGGCCGTTGGAGAGAGGCCGTTGGACTGAAGTCCCGGCTGAAGGCGACTGCGGTCGCCGCGAAGTCCGCCTGCGCGGACTGGGCGGTGCCACTCGTTACTCGTTACTCGTTACTCGTTACTCATCTATGTCGGTACGTCCGTCCCTTTACCCTGTTGGTTGGCTGGCCTATACTTGTTTCGGAATGCTGCGAATGATCGATGTTGTTGCAGCGATGCGCGCGGCAAGGAGCGAAGTGAGACGATGGGCCGGTTCGAGATTTTGTTCGCCGATGAGATGGGGTTTTGCTTCGGGGTGAAGCGCGCCCTGGAGATTATTCACGAGGCGGCCGATAGTGGCGCGCACGTCGCCGCGCTGGGCGATATTGTCCACAACCCGCAGGAAGTGGAGAAGCTGCAGCGCAAGGGCGTTGATGTGCTCGATGAGCTTGACGAGGCGGTGAATCGCAAGCAGCTCGGTAACTTGACCGCGCTGGCGATCACCGCGCACGGGGCCGCGCCGCACGTCGCCGGGACGGCGCGGGCGGTTGGCCTGAATGTGATCGATACGACCTGCCCGCTGGTGACGCTGGTGCATGACCAGGCGGCGAAGCTGCGCGAGGCGGGCTATTTCATCATCGTCTTCGGCGACCGGAAGCACCCCGAGGTGAAGGGGATCATGGGGCACGCGGGCGAGAACGCCATCGCGGTGACCCGCTTCGAGGATCTGCCCTGGCAGGTCCGGCGCGACGATTTCCTCGCGCCGCGCACCGCCAAGCCGCCGAAGAAGGTGGCGATTTTGTCGCAGACGACGATGGATATCCATGCGTTCACGGCGTTCGTGAACCGGGTCAACGAGATCGCGCTGCCGATCGGCGGCGAGGTCTTCGTACACAATACGATTTGCAAGCCGACCTCCGACCGTCAGCTGGCGGTGCGCGATCTGGCGCAGCGCGCCGACGTGATCGTGGTGATCGGCGGGAAGAAGAGCGCCAATACGCGCCACCTGGCCGAGATTTCGAGCGAGCTTGGGGTGCGCAATTACCACATCCAGGGGCCGACCGATCTCGATCTGGCGTGGTTCGGCGCGGGGGTGAGGACGGTCGGGGTGACGGCGGGTGCCTCTACGCCGGATGATGTGATCGCGGCGGTGGCGGACCGATTGCGCGAGATTTCGGAGATGCCTGCGCCGGAGCCGGTGGCGGTGGGATGAGGCGATAGGCGATAGGTGATAGGCGATAGGAGCCGGGGCGTGGTGGTGGCCACCGCGCCCCGGCATTGTGCGTTCGTGGGGTTACCACACCCCCCGGCCCCCTCTCCATTTTGCTCGCCGCGCAAAATCGGAGAGGGGGTGACTCGATGCGGAAGGTGGTGGTTTGACTGGTAGGTTATGGGTTTGGGATGGGGGTATCGGTGAATTCGGGTTCGGTGGCGATGCGCGAGCGGAGGGTGGGGTCGAGGGTGGTGGCGCGGTTGAGGGTGGTCTGGGCGGCGTCGTGGTTGCCGGTGGCGGCGTGGCAGCGGGCGAGGTGGTAGTGGGCCTCGGCGAAGACGGGGTTGAAGGCGACGGTTTGGGCGAGGTCGGGGATGGCTGCGGCGTGGCGACCGAGGGCGAGGAGGGCAAGGCCGCGATTGTAGAAGGCGTAGGCGTCCTGGGGGTTGCGGCGGATCGTTTCGGTGAGGTCGGCGACGGCTGATGCTTCGTCGCCCGCTTTGCGGTGGCTGATGCCGCGCGCGTGCCAGATGTCGGGGTCGTCGGGGGCGAGGGTGAGGGCGGCGGTGTAGTCGGCGATGGCCTCGGCGAAGCGGTTGGCGAGGCGGTGGGTCATGGCGCGGTCTTGCAGGATGGTGGTGTCGGCGGGGGCGAGGGCGACGGCGCGGTCGAGGTCGGCGAGGGCGTCGTCGGCGCGGCCGAGCTTGCGGCGGAGCAGGCCGCGCGAGCGGTAGGGTGCGGCGGCGGTCGGGTCGAGTGCGATGGCGCGGTCGAGGTCGGCCAGGGCTTCGTCGGGGCGTCCGCTGGCGATGTGGGCCTGGGCGCGGGTGTAGTACGCCACCGCGCTGGCGGTGTTGCCGCGCGCGAGCAGCAGGGTGAGGGTGGCGATCACCTCGGCGTGGCGACCGGCGCGGAGATGGTCCAGGCCCTGTTGCAGCGCCTGGTCGCCGCAGTCGTCCGAAGAGGTTGCCAAATCTCCGCCCGACCATGCGATCGTCACTCCACTATGCGCCGCAGCAGTACGACATATCCCTATTGGTTGGGTGGGCGAGCTAGCCGATCAGGCATTGCGCGCCATGTCGAAGAATTCATACTCGCCGCCGTTGGTCTGGTGCAAGTAGGTGCGGCCCGGACGGAAGCCGACGCTCGTAGACGCGGATGGCGCGGCGGTTGAAGGTAGCCACCGAGAGCTGGGAAGCGGGTGGCGGCGAAGCGCGTCCGCGCGAAGTCGAGTGCTTGCAGCAGGAAGGGGAGGCCGTGGCCCTGACCGGTGAGGTCGGGGCGCAGGCCGAGGCCGAGCTGCACCGCGCTCCTCGCGCAGGAGAGGAAGCCGACAGAGGTCGCCTTGCGCGTCGCGGACGGCGTGATGCCGGCGCCCAGCGCTGCGGATCGAGCAGTTCCGCGAGGTCGTCGGGGTCGGCGGTCAAGTTGTAGAAGGAGTAGGGGTCGGGAGTAGCGCCACCCGGCGATGGTGTGCGTCCTGATCGCTCATGGACGCGAAAGTGAACTCCATTGGACGTGCGACTCCCCCTGCTGCGCAGTGCATCAGGTACACTCTCTAGCGAGAGTGTCGTTGGGTGTAGCATATCAGGAGCATCATGCGGACCGCAGAGCACACTTTGTTCGTCGTGCGGCACGGGGAGAATCCGGCCAATATCAATCGCGAGTTCTCGTATAAGTTGATCGACTATTCGCTTACCCCGAAAGGGTGCGGCAGGCGGAGGAGACGGCCGCGTTCCGCGATAAGGATATCGAGGTCTGGTCGTCGCCGCTGAAGCGGGCGCTGGAGACGGCTTGGAGATCATCGCCGCGCCGCCTGGGTTGCCGGTGGGGTTGGTGGAGGGGTTCCGGGAGAACAATGTCGGCGACCTGGAAAAGGAGGTGCCCACCGATGAACTGGGCGCTGCACGACCGGATCATCGCCGACTGGTTTCGCGGGGCGGCACGACGCGACCTTTCCGGGCGGCGAGGATTTCCACACGCTGATCCGCCGCGTGCGGGAGGGAATCGTGGAGGTTTTGGGCGAAGATGCGGACGCGCGCGGGGATCGCCGGATCGTGATCGTGGCGCACGGCGGCGTGAAGAATGCGATCGCGCGAGGGCTGGTGACGGACATCGACCACGATGCCTTGCCGCGCCACATCGTCAATTGTGCGGTCAGCGAGTTCGGCGCGCAGTTGGTGGATGGTGCGCTGAAGTTGACGCTGCGCGAATGGGCGGCGGGTGGGCACCTGACGAGTGACGAGTGACGAGTGATGGTGATGAGTAACGAGGGGAGAGACGGGGGCTGCGCCGTCCGTCGCCAGGAAGTGGGGTGGGCGCATGGCGATTCTGGAGACGCGCATCGATCCGCGGGCGGCCGATTTCGTGGAGAACAGCGAGCGGTTTAAGGCGCTGGTTGCGGATCTGCGTGAGCGGTTGGCGCGCACCGCGCGCGGCGGCGATGACGAGGCGCGCGAGCGGCATACCGGCCGGGGAAGCTGCTGGTGCGCGACCGGATCGCCCGCTTGCTCGATCCCGACACGCCGTTCCTTGGGCTCAGCCCGCTCGCGGCGGCGGCGGAGTGTATGAGGACGAGACGCCGGGCGCGGGGATTGTCACCGGCATCGGCGTGGTGTCGGGGCAGGAGGTGGTCATTGTCGCGAATGACGCGACCTTGGTGAAGGGGGACATATTATCCGCTGACGGTGAAGAAGCACCTGCGGGCGCAGGAAATCGCCATCGAGAATGGGTTGCCCTGTGTCTATCTGGTGGACTCGGGCGGGGCGTTCCTGCCGTTTGCAATCGAGGTGTTCCCCGATCGCGACCACTTCGGGCGCATTTTCTACAACCAGGCGCAGATGTCGGCGCGCGGGATCGCGCAGATCGCCGTGGTGATGGGCTCCTGCACGGCGGGCGGGGCCTACGTGCCGGCGATGAGCGATGAAACGGTGATCGTGCGGGGGACGGGGACGATCTTTCTCGGTGGGCCGCCATTGGTCAAAGCGGCTACTGGCGAGGAGGTTTCCGCCGAGGATCTGGGCGGGGCCGATGTGTTACACAGCCGCATGAGCGGCGTCTGCATTCCTGCGCGCACAACGATGAAGCATGCGCTGGCGATCACCCGCGACATCGTCGCGCACCTGAAGGCGACGCAAGCCCGGGTCACCGTGGGAGCAGCGTGCGCCCGGCCCGCCGCGCTACGACCCGGCCGACCTCTACGGGCTGGTGCCGACCGATCTGCGTCGCGCGTATGACGTGCGCGAGGTGATCGCGCGGCTGGTGGATGAAGCTCGCGCTTCCACGAGTTCAGGCGCTGTATGGCACGACGCTGGTCTGCGGTTTCGCGCATGTGCTGGGTTATCCGGTCGGGATTCTGGCGAATAATGGCATCCTCTTCTCGGAGAGCGCGCTGAAGGGCACACTTCATCGAGCTATGCACGAAGCGGCGGATTCCGCTGGTCTTTTTACAGAACATCACCGGCTTCATGGTCGGGCGCGAGTATGAGAATCGGGGGATCGCCAAGGATGGCGCGAAGCTGGTGATGGCGGTGGCGAATGCCGCCGTGCCGAAGTTCACGGTGATCATCGGTGGCTCGTTCGGCGCGGGGAATTATGGGATGTGCGGTCGGGCCTACGGGCCGCGCCAGATCTGGGTCTGGCCGAACGCGCGCATCTCGGTGATGGGGGGCGAGCAGGCGGCGAATGTGCTGCTGACCGTGCGGCGCGACGCGCTGCGTCGCCAGGGGCGGGACATGGACGAGGCGGCCCAGGCGCAGTTCAAGGCGCCCACGCTCGCCAAGTATGAGGCGGAGGGGCAGCCGTATTACAGCACCGCGCGCTTGTGGGATGATGGGATCATCGACCCGCTCGACACGCGCAATGTTCTGGCGCTCGGCATCGCCGCCGCGCTGAATGCGCCGATTGGCGAGACGACGTTTGGGGTTTTTCGGATGTGAGCGCGATCGGGCTGAAGTTCGTTGCCCGAGATACGCGACCCGAAGGATGCGCGCATGGCGACAGAGCACACAATCGCTGGCCTCATTCGCGGGCAACGCGTGCCAATGAGCTATGACGAATACCTCGCTATCGCCGATGAGGATCTCTTTGCCGAGTGGGTTGATGGGGAACTGATTGTTTTCGACTCGGTTTCCCAACGGCACCAAGAATTGCTAGGGTGGCTGCTGCAGGTCGTCGGCTTGTTCGTGGATCTTTTCGATTCCGGAATTCTGCTGATGGCCCCATTTGAAATGCGCGCTCGTCCCGATGGCCCTGCGCGTATACCCGATCTCCTCTTCGTCGCACAGGAACATCGCAAACGGATCGAGGCGATGCGCCTCAATGGACCCGCCGATCTTGTCGTCGAACTTGTTGCCCCCGAGAGTGTGCGGCGTGATCGTGTCGAGAAGCTGCGCGAGTATGCGGCAGCGGGGGTGCCCGAATACTGGGTGCTCGATACGCGCCCTTCGCCAGCGCCACCTTGTTCTATCAGCTCACCCTTGCGGGCGAATATGAGCCGATCATGCCCGATGCTGCGGGGCGTATCTACTCGACTGTGCTGCCATTCCTGGCTGGATCCCGCGTGGCTCATCAGGACACGTTGCCCGGGCGCACCGCCCGGTCCCGGCTATTGCTTCTCGTCAGCGCGCCATATTTTTGGGGTGCGGTCCCAGCCGTCGAAGCGGGTGATTTGCACGCGCGGGCTCGCCGTCGTAGCCGAGGGGGCGTGGTCATGAAGAGGTCGAATGCCGCTTGGTGGCGGCGTCACGCAGTCGATCATGACCGTGTGCTGCGCCTCCTTGCGGCCGCCTGGTTTGATCCGTCTGGCCGGTGACGACCCAACTGGTTGGTCGCAGATTCGTCGGCCTTTCACACCGACGATCTCGCCGGTGAGGTGCAAGAAGTCCGCCGCGAATGGCGCGAATGGCGCGGTCATGCCTGTTCCTCCTCGCTTGTCGTATACCGGAATCAGTCTGGTGGCGGCATCGTGACAGATCTTCATCAAAACTTCATCTGGACGCCCCCGAGCATTAAGTCTGATCCGCTAGCCTTTGTCCAGTGCGGCGAGAGCGCGCCGGTGGACAGCATGAAGGGGGATGGTTTGGCGAAGAAGATTCTGGCGGTGGTTGGGATGATCGTGGCGGTCTTGTTGATCGGGGTCGGGGCGGTGGCCTACTCCTTCTTCAAGACGCCCGCCGCGCCGAGTGGGCCGATCCAGGCGATTCCGATCGTTCAGAGCACGGCGACGGCGACGACTGCTGCCCCCTCGGCCAGCGCCCAGCCGATCGGTGTTCAGGCGACGAGCACGCCAATGTCTGGTGGTCAGGTGGCGACTACTACGACGGTCAGCGCCCAGGCGACGAGTATCCCAGCCTCTGCGACGGCGACTGCTCCGCAGGCAACGGCAACTTCGGTGGCGGCTGCCCAGACGATTGCCACCGCGACGACTGGCACGCAGGCGGCCGGGGCGGCGACGGTCTTCGAGATCGAACAGGCTTCTTCCGAGGCGCGCTTCGTGATCGATGAGGTGCTGAACGGGGCGGATAAGACGGTGGTGGGGGCCACCGATCAGGTGGCCGGGCAGATCGCCGTCAATCCCACGGCACCGGGCACGGCGCAGGTTGGGGTCATCCAGATCAATGCGCGCACCCTGGCGACCGACAGCGACCAGCGCGACCGGGCGATCCAGAATCAGATCCTCAACACGAGCAAGCACGAGTACATCACCTTCACGCCGACTTCGCTGGTGGGGTTGCCTGCGAGCGCGATGGCCGGGCAGAGTTACTCGTTTCAGATTGTCGGGCAGTTGACTGTGGCGGGGCAGACGAAAGAAGCGACCTTCGCGGTGACCGTGACCCACACCGCCGACGGGAAGTTGCAAGGGACTGCGAAGACGGAAATCAAGTACGCCAACTGGGGCATCAGCGTCCCGAAGGTGCCGCAGGTGGCGAGCGTGGAAGACACCGTCATCCTGGAGATCGATTTTATCGCGAAGGCGGTCTAGCGCTGGGTGGTGATGCGGTGGGTCAGGGCCGGGGCAACTGCCCCGGCCCTTGCTGTGTCGTTGCGCGCCGCGCTTGGACGCGATGCAGTTGCGGTTGTAAAGTATCCTCATACTCGGCTCGTGCCCGGGCGGGCGCGGGGTGACGACACGAGCGAAGGATGGACGATGGCAGGTGAGGTACGCTACCCGGCGGTGCCGGTGGTGGGTGCGGGCGGCGCGGCCAGCGCCGAGGTCATGCTCGATGCGCGCACCGGCGCGACGACCGCCGTGATCGCCGGGCGACCCTTCGCCAGCCGCCCGCAGGCGGGGCGGCGGCGGTCGCTCGATACCAGCTTCCTCGAATTGCGCAAGGTGCTGCGACGCGGCGGCTATCGCCTCCAGTCGTGCGGCACCTGCCAGCACTTTCGCTACTCGGCTTCGTCGCGCGACATGTCGGCAGGCTTGAGCGGTTATTGCGGGCTGGGCCATCGCGAGCCGGGGTTGGCGAGCATCGGTCCCGCCGGTCCCGCCGGGGCGACCGCGCCGGTGGTCACGCTCTATTTCGGCTGCCCGGATTGGGATGGTCGCGACGAGCGGGCGCTGGCCGAGTTTTTCGCGCGCGAAAAGGAATGACGCCGGTTTGCCGCCGGGTATGGGAGGGGACGATGCGCAGGGGGCGCGAGAACGACGATCGGGATCGGATGGGACAGAGGATGTTGCTACGCAGGGCGGCGGTGCGCCTGAAGACGCCGGATGAA
>JAXLWN010000220.1:0-1934 GCA_046328475.1 Chloroflexia bacterium
GCTTCACTTGCTTCTGCCCCTCCTGCCGCACCGCCGCGACCGAAGCAGGGTACGATTGGGACCGGATCGAGCGCGACACCCGCGCCCTCTGGGATCGCCTCCACCGCCTCACGCCCGACGACCTCCGCCGCGCCACCGACACCGCCGACTGGCTCTTCATCGTCGGCAGCAGCCTGCTCGCCGCCCCCGGCATCGCCGATCTGCTCCGCTTCAAAGCCGCGACAGTGCGCGCTGCGATCACCGAACTCCGCGCCGTGCTCGACGCGGCCGGGTGCCAATCGGTGCCGCTGGAAGTCAACGGCTTCGCGCCCCCCTGGTCGCTCGTCACCGGCATGGCCTACGGCGAGATCGGCCAGGTCGCCAGCGCGACCCGCTGCAAACTCTTCACCTTCCACTGGCCGCTGATCACCCGCTGGTGGTCCGAATCGCTCCTCGCCTGGAACCCCATCCTCGACGAAGACGCCGTGATCCGCGCCGTCACCGCCGCGCTCGACCTTCCCGCGCCCGGCAACGCTCGCCCGCTGCGCCTGGACGACTTCCACATGCCCGCGCCGACCGAGCCGCACCCGATCACCCCCGACGCGCTCACCCGCAAGCTCAACCAGGCCGTCGCGCTCGCGGGCAACGGCGCACCCTGCCAGGCCTATATCCACAGCTACCGCCCGGCCGACGAATTCGCCGCCACCCTCGCCGCCGCCAGCGCCAGTAACGCCCACGGCTGCTGGGTCCAGCGCTACGGCTACCTCAGCGACGAAAAACTGGCGATCCTGCGCGACACCTGGGGTGGGTAAGCGCCTACACCCATTGTAGGGGCGGTTCGTGAACCGCCCTGGTGTCCCTGGCAACCGCGAGCCACACGGGGCAGGGCGCGTCACGAAGCGCCCCTACGAATCCGCCGCCAGCCGCTCAATCTCCCCCACCGTCCGCGCCAACTCATCGGACAGCGGACCGGGAGCAAGCCGCAAGAACGTATCCGCAAGCGCACGGTAATACCAGAGCGTCCCCTCGCGCCCGCCCGTGAAGCGATCCCAGAGTGCGGCACCAAGCACGCGATAATCCATGAGAATCGACCGCGCGTTGTGCAACTTATCCGCCGACGAGACCAGACGGATGCTCGGCGAGGCCTCCTCAAGGTGGGCGACGTAGATCACCTTGCGCTCGCGCCACGGCGGCTTGGGAACCGTATCGGCATCCGTGCAGCCCCAGACAATCTCCGCCACCGCCTCGCCATACCGCGCCCGAATCTTCTCCAGCTGCTCCTGCCCGCCCTGATCCTCGACCGCGTCGTGCAGCAGCGCCGCGATCACCTCGTCCTCGCTGCCCCCTTGCTCCCCCACAATCGCCGCCACCGCCAGCAAATGGGTGACATACGGCACCCCCGACCCCTTGCGCTCCTGCTGCCGATGCAGCCGCGCCGCGTAGCCCAGGGCATCCTCGAAGCGCGGACCGTAGCGGGGCGAGGGATCGCTCGCAGACATGACCCACACCTCCGATCACCCTATTCGTCAGTTGATGCGACGCAGGCCAAGCACAATTTGCTCAAACGTGGCCCGGTCCGGCGCGTGGACCGTCACATACGCGTCGCCCAGGCTCGCACTCGCCGACACGGACCCCGCCGATTCCGGTGTCAGATCATATGTCGTCCAGGTGAACCCACCGAATTGGAAACTCGCCGTTTCGGGCGGCGGCTTCCCGCCGGTCGAGCGCGGCCGGGAAGCCGCGTCCGGAGGCTCCGAGATGACCTGCACCCGGCTAGCCCGACGACACCGTTCGTCACAATAGATCAGGTAGAACGCATCCCTGGGTGGCATGCCCGAAGCTGAGGGAGGGGACGAGACCTCGCGCTGCGCCCCTTGCGGCCTCCCTGCGGCGGCTGGCGCAGCGTAGACCGCGTATGGCACACCCCTCACCAGCGCACGCACCTCCGCATCGCT
>JAXLWN010000221.1:0-1927 GCA_046328475.1 Chloroflexia bacterium
ACAGGTGAGGTGCCTATGAGCAGCCAAAGTCGCGACCTGAATGCCCGGGCGATACCGGCGAAAGAAGATGGCTTGGCGCTGCCGGAGCAAGAGGCAGCTCCCCACCAGGAAGACGCGCTCGGTCCGGCCGCAACCGAGACGAAGGTCGCGGTTGCCGGGCAGTGGCAACTGATGCGCTGGAAGTTCAAGCGCCACAAGTTGGCGGTCGTCAGCCTCTGGATCATCGCCTTCCTCTATCTGATCGCGCTCTTCGTGGAATTCCTGGCCCCGGCCGACCCCGAAAAGGTGGCCGAGCGCTACAAGTACCTCTCGCCGCGCGGGCTCTCGTTCATCAACGCCGAGGGGAATTTCAGCCTCCGGCCCGGCGTCTACGGCCTGGCCAGCACGCGCAACCCAGAAACGCTGCGCGTCTCCTACACCCCGGACAAGACGAAGTGGTACCCGATCCACTTCTTCGTGCGCGGCGACGAATACAAGATGTGGGGGTTCATTAAGTCCGACCGGCACCTCTTTGGCCTCGGCAACAAGGCCGCCGAAGAGCAAGCGCCATTCTTCTTAATGGGCTCGGACCGGCTCGGGCGCGACATGCTCTCGCGCATCATCTACGGCACGCGCATCTCGCTCTCGATCGGTCTGCTCAGCGTGGCGGCGAGTCTGATCTTCGGGATCATCCTGGGCGGCATCTCGGGCTACTTCGGCGGCGCGGTCGATAACACGGTGCAGCGCATCATCGAATTTGTCCGCTCGATCCCCCAGATCCCGATCTGGCTCGCGATCGCGGCGGCCCTCCCGACCAGTTGGGGGTCGATCCGCATCTTCTTCGTCATCACCCTCATCCTCTCGCTGCTCAGTTGGACGAGCCTCGCGCGCGTGGTGCGCGGGCGCTTCCTCTCGCTGCGCGAGGAGGATTTCGTGATGGCAGCACGCTTCGCCGGGGCGAGCGAGGCGCGCATCATCTTCCGCCACATGGTCCCCTCGTTCCTCAGCCACATCATCGCGACGCTGACGCTGAACATCCCGCAGATTATCCTCTTCGAAACCTCCCTGAGCTTCCTCGGGCTAGGGCTGCGCCCGCCCGTGATCAGCTGGGGCGTGCTCCTGCAAGAGGCGCAGAACGTGCAGACCGTGGCGCTCTCGCCCTGGCTCCTCGCGCCGGGCGTGATCGTCGTCGTGGCGGTCCTCTCCTTCAACTTCATGGGCGATGGTATGCGCGACGCGGCCGACCCGTATAGCCGGTAACGAAGACTGGTTCAAAGTTCAAAGTTCAAAGTTCGAGGTTCCTCTTACCCGACTTTGAACTTTGAACCTTGAACTTTGAACAGCACAATAGCGAGTATGCCGCGAGGGGATGGGGACGATGACGGCGACGAGTGTGGTGGAACAGAATGGCGCGGCGACCGGCGAGTTGCTGCTCGAAGTGAAGAACCTCCAGACCCACTTCCCGCTCGACGAAGGGACGGTGCGCGCGGTCGAAGGAGTCAGCTACAAACTCTACCGGGGGCGCACCCTCGGTATCGTCGGCGAGTCGGGCTGCGGCAAGAGCGTCACGGCCCAGTCGATCCTGCGAATCGTGCCCAAGCCGGGCAAGATCGTCGGCGGCGAAATCCTCTACCACCGCAAGCGCGCCGCCGCCCTGCCGAGCGGTGGGTCATCCTGGCGGCGGCCGGGCAGCGCCGCGACCGCCGCGCCAGGGACTTCGGCCACCGAGACGATCGACCTGACGCAGCTCGATCCGATGGGTCGGCAGATCCGCGCGATTCGCGGCGGCGAAATCGCCCTGATTTTCCAGGAGCCGATGTCGTCGCTCAGCCCGGTCCACACCATCGGGCACCAGATGATCCAGACGATCGTGCTGCACCAGGGGGTGACAAAGGAACAGGCGCGCGAGCAGTCGATCGAGATGCTGCGCCGCGTCGGCTTGCCCCGC
>JAXLWN010000222.1:0-1923 GCA_046328475.1 Chloroflexia bacterium
ACATCGCGCACCGCATCGACGGCCCGAACATCCCCGCCGCCTTCCCCGACCGCACGCGCGAGTTCTTCAGCATCGTCCAGGCGCACGGCAAGCGGCTCATCCCGATCAAGACGATCATGGAGAGCGACGGCGCGCCCCTCTTCTACGTCTACACCGTCCGCGACCCCGAATAGCGCCCTACGCCCTGGCGTGGGCGAGATCCCCCTGCTCCAGCGCCGCCAGGATCTTCGCCACCAACGCCCGCGCCGAATCCGCGCTCAATTCCAGCGCCACGCGCGTCGGCGCGCCCTCGGCCGCGTTCACGAAGTCGATATTCAGCGTGTGGTCGAGCGGCGAGTGATACGGGTGGTCGTAGTAGACCGTCGCCGTATCGACGTGCATCCAGCCGGTCGGCCCCTTGGCGCTCCCGACGATCGCCGCCTGCTCCGTGATGTAGCTGCACATAGCAAATCCCCCTGAAAGCGACGAAACAAGCACCCGTCACCGCGAACAGGAGGCACTGACCACCGCCAGCGCCTCCCGATGCGTATTCCTACTCAGTCGCCGTGGCGAGATGCCGGCCGTAGAACTCGAAAACCTTCTTCCACCCATCGGTCGCCTGCTCCACCCGGTAGTTGGCGCGATCCACGGCGAAAAACCCGTGCCCCGCCCCGTCGTAGCGGTGGAACTCGTACTCCTTGCCCAGCTCCTTCAGCTTCGCCTCGGTGCGGTTCACCTGATCGACCGTCGGGTTGTGGTCCTCGTTGCCAAAGATCCCCAGCAGCGGGCAATTCAGGCTCCCCGTCAGATCGATCGGCGCGATCGGCCGCTTCTCGTTCAGCGCCGACGGATCGTCCACGACCACATTGCCGCCCCAGCAGTCCACCGCCGCATCCAGGTCCGGCAAGCGGCAGGCGACCAGGTACGTATGTCGCCCACCCGAGCAAAACCCGATCGCCCCGACCTTGCCGTTGGAATATGGCTGATCGCGCAGGAACGCCATCGCGCCCGCCACATCCCCCACCACCTGATCGTCCGCAACCCCGCCCTGCGTGCGCGCCTTCGCCGCCAGATCGTCCGGGCTGCCGGGGCCGAGCCGCGAGTAGAGGTGGTGACTGATCGCCATGTAGCCGTTCTGCGCGAACTTGCGCACCACCTCACGGCTCCACTGGTCCCAGCCCGGCATGTGATGGATCACCACCACCCCCGGGAACGGCCCCGCGCCGAGCGGGCGCGCATAATACGCCTCGACACGATCCCCATTATCGCCGCGAATGTTCACCGACTCCGCGATCATCCCCTCGTACATCGCACCCCCTCCTACGCACACCGCCACCACGCTCGCCCAGCACGCATCCGGCAACGTGCAATATAGCACGCCCGCCAGCAATATGGGCGCGAGTCGAACAGGTGTACCGCAGCGTCCCGTGATCTGTGGCAGATGTTCAGTGCGCGATATTTGAGGGGATCTCGATGAGCAGCGACTTGTCTCGTTCGATAGCATCTACCCGGTGATTATAGAGCGACAATAGCGCAAACAATTGCCCAGGTTGAGGTTGCTCGCCGAATGCAGACAACTCGTCCACGTTCTGAGCGACAAACGTTTCGATCGCTTCGACCATGATCTGGCCAGGGGCGACCGCCTCGGCGATTTGCTTGGCACCAACCACGGCATTGTGGGCGACGAGTAAGTAGACGCGCCTTCCTGCATCGAGATCGCGCTTGCACTTCTCGTAGACCGACCCCATCGGTGAAACGGTGATATGGAAGACTGTCTGTCCGACTTCAAAATCACCCCGCCGCCCGGAGAACTCATCGGCCGTGCTCGCCAGATGATTGCTGATAGCAAGTTCCGCGAAACGTAGCTGCAATTTCGCCCCAACAAGGTATTGCGCGACTTGCCCTTCCTTGCCATCCTCGCGCGCGACATGGAGGAGGTCGTTA
>JAXLWN010000223.1:0-1922 GCA_046328475.1 Chloroflexia bacterium
GGCCGGTGATGCCGGGGGTGAGTTGGCGTGAGCCGCCACCGACAACGCCGCTGAGGTGGGTGAGCGGTCGGGTGCCGTCGTCGGGGAGGGTGTGGGGCTGACCTTTGAGGTAGAAGTCGAAGAAGGCGAGCATGTCGCGCAGTTGGCGCTTCACGTTGGCGGTCGAGGCGATGTAGTAGGTCTCGCCGGGGTAGCCCTTGTACCAGAAGGGCTTGTAGTGCGCCTCCAGCGCGAGCGCGTAGTCGCGGGAGGCAGAGGAGCCGGGGTAGCGGCCCTCGCCGTGCAGCACGAAGCAGGGGGTGGTGGCATCGGCCACGCGGTAGATGGAGGAGCACCGGCGGTAGACCGCCTCGTCCTCGGGCAACCTGCCGAGTTCGTATTCGAGCAGCTTGATGTGGCGCAACTCCTGCTCGCCGAGCATGTGGACGAAGTCGCCGTAGCCGGAGCAGGGGATCGCGGCCTGGAAGACGCCGGGGGCGAAGGAGACGGCCATCATCGCCATGATGCCGCCGTAGCTGGTGCCGGTGACGGCGAGTTGGTCGGGAGCGACGTCGGGCAGGGTTTTCAGGTAGTCGGCACCGGCGACCACGTCTCGCAGGTCACCGCCGCCCCAGTCGCGGTTGTTGAGATCCTCGAAGGGGCGACCGTAGCCGGTGCTGCCCCGGATGTTGGGGAGCAGCACGACGTAGCCCTGCGCGACGAAGAACTGCACCTGGGGCTGGAGGGTGTCCGAAAACTGGCTGGTCGGGCCGCCGTGGACCCAGACGATGCCGGGGTGGGGGCCACCGGATGCGGGGCGGTAGAGGTAGGCGTTGATGTCGAGGCCGTCGAAGGTGCGATAGGCGACCTTCTCGGGCGCGATCAGCCGGTCGCGCGCACCGCCGCCGAGCATCGAGTCGGTCCAACGCCGCGTCGCGCCGTCGGCGACGCGCACGGTCCAGACATCGTTCGGCGTGGCGAGGTCGCCGAAGAGGTAGCTGATGGTGGTGCCGTCGGGCGACCAGGCGAGGCCGCTGCAGACGCCGCTGGCGGGCGCGACGAGGACGCGCGGCTCGCCGCCGTCGGCGGGGACGACGCGCAGATCGATGGTGCCGTTGTGGTTCTCGCAGTAGGCGATCGAGCGGCCATCGGGCGACCAGGCGGCGCTGGTCTGGTCGGCGGCGGCGGGGGCGATCTGGCGCGGCGGGGCGTCCCCGGCGGTCGGCGCGACCCAGTAGCCGGTCCAGCCGCTGCGCTGCGAGCGGAAGAGGAACTGCGTGCCGTCGGGCGAGATCAGCGGGTAGCCGAAGTAGCTGCCGTAGTGGTAGTCGAAGAAATCCTCGTCGGTGAGCACGACGCGCGGGTCGCCGCCGTCGGGCGCGATGCTGATCACCTCGTGGTCGGTCCAGGCGTCGTTCAGGCGCACGTAGAGGATGCGGCTGGCGTCGGGCGTGACGGTGGGATAGACCTCGTAGCGGTTGTCGCGGGTGAGGCGGGTGGTTGTGCCGCCGGGCACAGCGACGCGGAAGAGGTCGAAGGTGCCATAGGCGTTACTCGCGACGACGAGCCACGTACCGTCTGGTGACCAGCTGTAGGCTTCGATCCGCGCGCCCAGGGTGGTCAGTTGGCGTAGTTCGCCGCTGTCGCGCGGCCAGAGCCAGAGTTCGTCCGCGCCGCTCTTCGCGGAGACGAAGGCGATGTATTCACCTGTTGGTGACCACTGGGGCATGAAGGTGGCGAGGTGGCCGACGCCGCCCATGCCGACGGTGAGTTGGGTCAGCACGCCGGTGGGGATGTTGATTG
Organism: Chloroflexia bacterium; assembly: GCA_046328475.1. Taxonomy (GTDB): domain Bacteria; phylum Chloroflexota; class Chloroflexia; order Thermomicrobiales; family CADCWN01; genus CADCWN01. The sequence goes on from JAXLWN010000223.1 coordinate 1,783, forward strand.
CCCAGAGTTCCGGGCCGCCGCCCAGCCCCGAGACGAAGGCGAGCCATTCGCCGTCGGGCGACCACTGCGGCGCTTCGGAGCCGCCGATGGAACGCAATGCCAGGAGTTGATCGACCGAGAGGGAGCCTTTGCCCATCGCT
>JAXLWN010000224.1:0-1909 GCA_046328475.1 Chloroflexia bacterium
TCCGCAATCGTCACTCCCCCACGACGATACTCGCCCGGCGCACGCTGCGGTTGTCCGATTGCAGGAGGGCGTTCTGGACGTCGATGAAGGCGAAGTCGGTATCGACGAGGGAGGCCCAGGGGTAGCGGTCGCGCGTGTCGGCGAGCAGGCGCAGGACTTTGTGCAGATACCAGGGCTGGTAGCGGATGGCGGGGATGATCTGCACCTGGCGCCGGTTCAGCAGGCCGGGATCGAACTGGGTGGTGTAGCCGGGCGAGACGTTGCCGATCGAGACGTAGCGCCCGCCCGGTCGGACGAGGCTGATCCCTTCGCTGAAAGCCGCCGGGATGCCGGTCAGCTCAATTCCCACGTCGGCACCCCAGCCTTCGGTCAGTTCGGCGACGCGGCCGATGCGATCCTGCACCGTCTCGTACTCGCGGAAGTCGATGATCGCGTCGGCACCGAATTCCTTGGCCGCGTCGAGGCGGTAGCTGACGCCGTCGATCGCGATCACCCGCGCGCCGCGCTCCTTGGCGACCGCGACGGCGGAGAGGCCAAGGCCGCCCGCGCCCTGGATGACGACCGTCTCGCCGGAAGCCAGGTTGGCGAGGTCGAGGCCGTAGTAGACCTGCGCCAGCGCGCAGTTCGCGAATGAGGCGACCGCGCTGGAGACTTCGTCGGGGACGCGATAGACGTACTGGTTCGGGTGGATGCAGTAGTGCGTGCCGAAGGTGCCGTGGAAGTGCGGCGCGGCGTCGGGATGCTGCATCCAGAAGTCGTAGACGTGCTCGCAGAGGTTGAACTGCCCGCGACGGCAGGCGCGGCACTTGCGGCAGGTCAGGAAGTAGCAGGCAACGATCCGGTCGCCGATCGCCAGCGGTTCGCCCGCGTAATCAGTCTCCACGCCCGCGCCGAGCCGGTAGACGCGCCCGACCATCTCGTGGCCCATCACGCACTGCTTGACGGTCGGGTGGTGCCCGCGCCAGATGTGCAGCTCCGAGCCGCAGACATTGGCGCGGATGATCTGCACCAGGATGCCGCCCGGTTCGGGCTCTGGCAACTCATACTCGCGATATTCGATCTGCTGCGGCGACGCCAGGTAGACCAGTTGCCCCCGCTCGCGCTGTTCCGCCATTGCTCCGCTCCTTCCCACCGATAGCTCGCGCGCCGAGGCGCGAACGCGCGGGGGCATTCTACACCGCGCGTCCGGCCATCGTGGCCGCATCCACCCCAGACAAGAATTAGTCAACTCTGTTGACAATTTAGGCAATCAGGTTTACTATGCACGAGAAGTCGGCTTCGCCCGTCCTTTTTTCCGCGACATTGGAGGCATACTCAATGCGACTCACATCAGGAATGCCCGCACCGACCTTTCAGACCAACGATCTGTTCGGCAACCCGGTCGATCTCGCGTCGTATCGCGGTAGGCCGCTGTTGCTTTCCTTCTTTCGGAACGCCGCCTGCGCATTGTGCAACCTGCGCGTACACATGCTGATCGAGCGCCACGCGGAATTCGAGCGCGCCGGGTTGGCGGTGGTGGCGATCTTCGAGTCGGCGGGTGCGGCGATGCGGGAGCATGTCGGGAAGCAGGATGCGCCTTTCCCGCTGATTCCCGACCCGGAGGCGCGGCTCTACGATCTGTACGGCGTCGAGAATTCGGCGGAGAAGGTCGAGGCGACGATGGCGCTGCCTGGGACGCACGCGCAGGTCGCAGCGGCGGCGGAGCGGGGCTTTCAGCTGACGAAGGAGGAAGGGAGCAACTTCCTACGGATGCCCGCCGACTTCCTGGTCGGCCCGGACGGCAGCGTGCTCGAAGCGCACTATGCCGACTACGTCTGGGATCACCTGCCCTTCGAGCGGATCGACGCGTTCCTCGGGGTAGCCGTTACCGGCCGCTAGATATTGCTGCGGGTCCAGCGCCGGGGGGCTC
>JAXLWN010000225.1:0-1882 GCA_046328475.1 Chloroflexia bacterium
GCTCGCGCTCGACATCAAGCGCCCGGAGGGCAAGGAAATCTTCCGGAAGCTGGCCGATGGCGCGGACGTGATCGTGGAGAATTTTCGGCCGGAAGTGATGGGCGCGCTCGGCCTGAGCTACGAATCGCTCGCCGCGCGCAACCCGCGCCTGATCTACTGCGCCATCTCCGGCTACGGTGCCGACGGGCCGTTCGCCAATCGCCCAGGGCTGGACAACATCATCCAGGGCTTCGCCGGGCTGATGACCGTCACCGGCTTCGAGGGGGGCGATCCGACCCGCGTCGGCATTCCGATCGCCGACCTGCTGACCGGCCTGCTCGGCGCGTTCGGCGTCGTCGCCGCGCTCCAGGCGCGCGAGCGCACCGGGCGTGGGCAGCGCGTCGAGACCTCGCTGCTGGAGAGCATGCTCGGCACGATGGGGTTCCAGGCCGTGCGCACGCTCAATGGCGCGGGGGTGCCGCCGCCCGCCGGCAACCACCACCCGATCAACGCCCCCTACGGCATCTTCCGCACGCGCGACGGCTACGTGACGATCGGCGCGACCGGCGCGAAGCGCTGGCCGATTTTCTGCGACCTGATCGGCCGCCCCGATCTGCCCGACGACCCGCGCTTCAAGTCGAACGGCGACCGCTACGCCAATCGCCTCGAACTGGCCGAGATCATCGGCGACGCGCTCCAGTCGCACACCTCGGCCGAGTGGGAGCCGATCCTGAACGACGCGGGCATCCCCTGCGGCCCGATCCACAAGCTGGACGAGGCGCTCGCCCACCCGCAATCGGTCCATCGCGAGATGGTGGTCGAGCGCGAGCACCCGGTGATGGGCACGGTGCGGCTGCTCGGCATGCCGGTGAAGCTGAGCGAGACCCCGACCGGCGTCTGGCGCACGCCCCCGCTGATGGGCCAGCACACCGACGAAATCCTGCGCGAACTGGGCGTCTCCGATGCCGAGTTGGCGCAACTGCGCGCCAGCGGCGTCATCCACTCCGGCGAACCGGTCGCGGCGGGAGACGATTGAGACCTGGCAACAGGCATTGTAGGGGCGCGTCGTGACGCGCCCCCGTGGGGTGGTGATCTGGCTGCACGGTTGCCACCCCACGCTGGGCGGCTCACGAGCCGCCCCTACAAACGTCAGGGCATCAGGCAAGGTATGGGGATTGCAGTGTGTTGGGCGATGTGGTGTGTGTTTGGGGAGGTATGCGATGGCGAAGCAGTTGAGCAATGCGGAGGTGGCGGCGACGTTCAATCGGCTGGCGGATTTGCTGGCGATTCGGGGGGAGAATCGGTTCAAGGTGGTGGCGTACCGGCGGGCGGCGGAGAGTATCGGGCAGGTGGGGGAGCCGCTGGCGGCGATCCGGCAGCGGGGTGGGCTGGAGGAGATTCCGGGGGTTGGGGAGGAGATCGCCGAGAAGATCGGTGCGCTGCTCGATACGGGGAGCTTTCGGCTGCTGCGCGAGGTTGAGGAGCAGTTTCCGCCGAGCGTGACCGAGTTGCTGACGGTGCCGGATGTGGGGCCGAAGCGGGCGCGGACGCTTTATGAGCAGTTGGGGGTCGATAGCCTGGCGTCGCTGAAGGCGGCGATCGAGGCGGGGAAGCTGAATGGACTGCCGGGCTTCGGGAAGGATTTGGTCGCGCGGATCGCGGCGGGGTTGCAGGCACCGGAGAGCGAGGAGCGGCGGATGCGGCTCGACCGGAGCCGCGCGGTCGCCGGGGAGTTGATCGCGGCAATGCGCGAGCGGGTGCCGGACCTCAAGGAGATCGAGCTGGCGGGGAGTGCGCGGCGGTTCCGGGAGACGGTCGGGGATATCGACATGGTCGCGGCGGCGGACGATCCGGCGGCTGTGGTGGAGGCGTTCGCGGGGCTGCCGGGCGTGGCGCGCGTGGA
>JAXLWN010000226.1:0-1858 GCA_046328475.1 Chloroflexia bacterium
CCGCTTCCGGCGGCACCGGCTGGCCGTGCTCGGCACCGTGGTGGTCGGCCTCTTCATCCTGCTCTCCGCGTTCGCGCCGCTCGTCGCGCGCTACGACCCGAACACGGTGGACCTGCGGGCGCGCAGCCAGGGGCCGAGCGCGCAGCACTGGTTCGGCACCGACCGCACCGGGCGCGACACCTTCGCCCGGACCCTCTACGCCGGGCGCATCTCGCTCTCGATCGGGCTGGCGGCGGCGGCGATCTCGATCATGATCGGCGCGACGCTGGGGGCGATCTCCGGCTTCTTCGGCGGGCGGATCGACGGCGTGATCATGCGCTTCACCGACATCGTGATGACCTTCCCCTCGATCATCATCATCCTGACGGTCGTCGCGCTGACTGGCCCCGGGCTCTTCAAGACGATGCTGGTGATCGGTTTGCTCAACTGGCCGGTCCCCTGCCGCCTCGTGCGCGCCAAGTTCCTGGCGCTGCGCGATCAGGAATTCATCGTCGCCGCCCGCGCCCTGGGAGGCACCTCGCCCCGGATCATCACCGTCCACGCCTTCCCGAATACCATCGACGTGCTCGTGGTCTATGCCAGCTTCGGCGTTGTCAACGCGATCCTGCTCGAAGCGGGGCTCTCCTTCCTCGGGCTGGGTGTGCAGGTGCCGACCGCCAGCTGGGGCAACATGATCAACGTCGCGCGCAACCTGCAGGTCCTGGAGCAATTCCCCTGGCAGTGGGCACCGGCGGGCGTCGCGATCGTCCTGACCGTGCTGGCGACGAACTTCATCGGCGACGGGCTGCGCGACGCGCTCGACCCGCGCATGAACATTGGCTAACGGGCCGCAACGAGAGAAGCATGAACCAGGATCAGCCGCGACCCACCTGGTGGGAGGCGCGTCGCGCCGGACAAATCGTGCAACTGACGCTCGCCGATCCGGGCGAGGAATGGGACCTGACCCTCTTTGTCGCGCATGGCACCCGGCCAGGCCCGACGCTGGCCGTGCTCGCCGGTATCCACGGCGACGAGTATGAAGGCCCGGTCGCCATCGCCGACCTGCTCGCTGCGCTCGATCCCACCGATCTCGCGGGCACCCTGATCGCCCTCCCGATCGCCAATCCGCCCGCCTTCGGTGCCGGGACACGCACCAGCCCGCTGGATGGTCTGAATCTGGCGCGCTGCTTCCCCGGTCGCCGCGACGGCTCCGCCAGCGAGCGGCTGGCCTGGACCCTCACCGAGGAGGTGATCGCGGTCGCGGACGCCATGATCGATCTGCACAGCGGCGGCGTCGCCTACGCGATGGCGACGCTGGTCGGCTATTGCGACATGGGCGACGAGGTTGGTCAACGGTCGCGTTCGTTAGCGACCGCCTTCGGCGCACCGATCCTGTGGGAGCATCCCGAGATCGCCCCTGGCCGTACCCTCTCCGCCGCGCTCGACCGGGGCATCCCCTGCGTTTACACCGAAGCGGCGGGCGGCGGGGCGGCACCGGCAGCGGTTGTGCGCTGCTACACCGAAGGCGTGCAGCGGGTGATGATCCTGCTCGGCATGCTGCCCGGCGACGCGCCGGAGTCGCGCCACGAACAAACCTGGCGCGGCTCCGGGAATACCGATACTGGGCTGGAAGCGACCGCCTCCGGGCTCTTTCGCAGCACGGTCGAGGTCGGCGAGGCGGTCGTCGCCGGGCAGGATCTCGGCACCATCGTTGCCTATGACGGACAAGTCATCGAGCGCATCGTCGCTCCGGGGGCTGGCGTTGTCGCGATGGTGCGGCGTGTCCCGCCCGTGGCCGTTGGCGATGGCCTCTACCTCCTAACCACCCGCATCGACGGCCTCTGACCGTCCCGCTCCTCATACGGCCTTGTGCCCTTAC
>JAXLWN010000227.1:0-1841 GCA_046328475.1 Chloroflexia bacterium
GAACCCCGTGATCGCCACCTTCAGCCGACCCGGCGGCATCGCCCCCGGCGCCTCCGCCAACCCCGCATAGATCCCATCGTACAGCCGGTCATCCAGCCGCACCGCCACATCATCCGGCAATGGCGGGTCATAACTGAACGCCAGCGTCGAAGCAACGTCGGCGCAACACTCCCCCGGCGTCTCCAGCCGCACCGTCAGCCCAACCGCCACCGCAACCCCACCCGGCAGCGCCACCACCCGCTCCACCGAATGCTCAAACACCCGCACCTGCGCCAGTTCCGCCAGCATCTCACCCCCAGGGACCAATCCCCTCGTTACTCGTTACTCGTTACTCAACTCAGCACTCAGCACTCAGCACTCAGCACTCGTCGTCAGACCGCCCCCCCCGCGTGCAGCTCCGCAATCTCCTCCGCGCTATACCCCAACTCCGCCAGCACCTCATCCGTGTGCTCGCCGAGCAGCGGCGGTGGCATCCGCACCTCGCACGGCGTGCCCCCCAGCCGATAGGGGAAGCCCGGAGTATGCAGATCGTGTACCGTCGGGTGCTGCATCGGCAGCTTCAGCCCCAGGTGCAGCGTCTGCGGATTCGCGAAGACCTGATCGACCGTGCTGATCGGCCCGGCCGGCACGCCGAGCGCATCCAGCTTCGCCATCACCTCGGCGGTCGTGAACTGGCTCAATGCCCCGTTCATCACCTCGTAGAGCGGCACCATGTTCGCCATGCGCGACGCATTCGACGCGAAGCGCGGATCGCTCGCCGCCTCGGCCAGCCCGAACGCCTCGCAGAAGCGCCCCCAGAGCCGGTCATTCCCGATCGCCAGGTTCACGTAGCCATCGCCCGTCTTGAACGTATCGTAGGGCACCACCGTCTGGTGCCGGTTCCCCTGGCGCGTCGCCGCCTGCCCGGTCGCGAAATAGCCGACCGCGTAATAGACCAGCAGCGCCACCTGGCTGCCGAGCATCGAGTTGTCGATGTACTGCCCCTCGCCGGTCCGCTCGCGGTGCAGCAGCGCATTGACCACCGCGAAGGCCGCGAACATCCCGGCCGTCATGTCGGCGATCGGCACGCCCATCTTCGTCGGCATGCCCCCTTCCGGCCCGGTGATGCTCATCATGCCCGACATCCCCTGCACGATGATGTCGTAGGCGGTGCGGTCAAACCCCGGGCCATCCTGCCCGAAGCCGGAGATCGAGCAATAGACCACATCCGGCCGAATCGCCTTGATCGCCTCGTAGCCAACCCCGAGGCGCGCGGCCACCCCCGGCGCAAAGTTCTCCACCACCACATCGGCGCTCGCCGCCAGCCGCTCCACGATCTTCCGCCCGCGCTCATCCTTCATATTGACGGTGATGCTGCGCTTGTTGCGGTTGATGCTGAGAAAATAGGCACTCTCGCCCGACGCGTCGTACTGGTCAACGCCGCCCATGAACGGCGGCCCCCACGGCCGGGTATCGTCCCCCTTGCCCGGAATCTCGACCTTCACGATGTCGGCCCCCATGTCGCCGAGCATCATCGTGCAATACGGCCCGGTCATCACCCGCGTCAGATCGAGCACCCGGATCCCCGACAATGGCTGCTGCGCCATGCTGCTCCCATCCCCTCCACATCCAGCAATTCCCCTGGCAAACGCCGGGACGATTGTAACACCTGGGCCGACCCAACGCGGGCCAATCCCCAGCTCCCTCAACCTACAACAACCCTCGCCCGATCGATCTTCCCGAACCTGGCATGATTTGCCCCCCTCGACGGGTCCGTATTCGTAGGGGCGATCAAATGAACGCCCTGCCCCGGGTGGCACCCGCCTTCACCATCGCCACCCATCTCGTAGGGGCGCGTCGTG
>JAXLWN010000228.1:0-1836 GCA_046328475.1 Chloroflexia bacterium
TGCCCCTCTCCCAGCATTGGGAGCGGGGTGCCGACCGCAGTCGGTGGGGTGAGGGCAACCCCACCCGCCACCCACCAGCGCGAAACGCAACGCGAGACTGCGGCGTGCCCGGCAGCGGCATCCGCCCGGCTACCCATTGCCGGAGCAGACCACGCGCCCGCAGCCCATTCCGCGTACTCGATGTTACAAGTTGGCAAGTTACAGGTTGCAGGTTGGGGTTGAGAAACTTGCATCCTGCCAACTTGTAACTTGCAACTAACCGGAGGCACCCATGTGCGGCATTTTCGGCTACGTCGGGCAGCCCGCCGACGTCGGGAAGATGGTCCTGAAGGCGTTGAAGCGCCTCGAATATCGCGGCTACGACTCCTGGGGCGTCGCCACGCGCGAGAACGGCCATGTCAGCGTCAACAAAAAGGCCGGCAAGATCGGCGAGGCGATGGTCAACATGCCCGCGTCGGTGATCGGCTTCGGGCACACCCGCTGGGCCACGCACGGCACCGTCAGCGACACCAACGCCCACCCCCACCTCGACGAGCGCGGGCGGCTCGCCGTCATCCACAACGGCATCATCGAGAACTTCCGCGAACTGCGCGACGAACTCCTCGCGCGCGGCCACCACTTCATCTCCGACACCGACACCGAGGTGATGGTCCACCTCGTGGAGGAGGGGATCTCCGGCGGCAAGACGTTGGTCGATGCCGTGCGCGCCGCCTTCTCCCGCCTGCACGGCCTGAACGCCGTGATCGTGATGGACGTGTCGCAGAACGAACTGGTCGCGGTCAAGACGATCTCGCCGCTGATCGTCGGCATCGGGCGCGGCGCGAACTACGTCGCCTCCGACACCACCGCGCTGGTCGAGTACACCCGCGAGGTCGTCTACCTGGAGGATAACCAGGTCGCCGTCCTCCGCCCGGACGAGGTGATCCTGCTCGATCTCCACTCCGGCGCGCCCCTGCCGCTCAAGCGCGAGCGCGTCGATTGGGACGCCGGGGATGTCGGCCTCGGCAAGTTCCCCGACTTCATGTCGAAGGAGATGGCCGAGCAAGGCCGCGTCGTGCGCCAGATCGCCACCAACTACGGCCCCCAGGCCCGCCAGCTCGCCGACCTGATCTGGGAGAGCTACGGCACCTTCCTGGTCGGCTGCGGCACCGCGTCCTACGCCGCGCTGACCGGCATGTACCTCTTCAGCCGGATCGCGCGGCGGCACGTCAACGCCGTGCTCGGCTCCGAGTTCAAGTATCAGGAGCACTTCCTGACCAACCGCAGCCTCGCGCTCGCCCTCTCGCAGAGCGGCGAGACGGCCGACATCATCGAGGCGATGGTCACCTCGCGGGCGCGCGGCGCGAAGATCGGCGCGCTCTGCAACGTGCGCGGCTCCACGCTCGACCGCATGGCCGACTTCAGCATCCTGCTCGGTGCCGGACCGGAGCAGTGCGTGCTCTCCACCAAGGCCTACGTCGCCAAGCTCGCCGTGCTCACCCTCACCGCGCACACGCTCGCCGGGTCGCCCGAGATCGGCCGCGACGTGCTGCTGCGCGCCGCCGACGAGCTCGACCGCTTCCTGCTGCGCGGCGGCTCCGAGCAGATGCGCGCCGTGGCCGAGCGGATCGTGAAGGCCGACGACATCTACATCATCGGGCGCGGCCTGAACTATCCGACCGCGCTGGAGGCGGCGCTGAAGATCAAGGAAGTCAGCTATGCCCACGCCGAGGGCTTCGCGGGCGGCGAGTTGAAGCACGGCGTGATCGCGCTGCTCTCCGAGGGCACCCCCTGCCTCGTCTTCGCCCCCAACGACGAGACGCGCGACGACATCCTCTCCGGCGCGATGGAGATGAA
>JAXLWN010000229.1:0-1833 GCA_046328475.1 Chloroflexia bacterium
TCAAGCCACCATACCACCAATCGACCAGCGGGTGGCCGCGCACATTGCGCGCGGTCAGCACCTGGGCGCGCAGGGGATCGAGCGGCGCGCTGTCGTCGGTGATCAGCATCCCCTTGTGGTTGGGGGCAAAGACGAGACCGAGATAGATACCCGCGCAGGCGTGGTGAACGACGAAGAAGAGGAGGGCCGACCATGGCCCGAGCGCGACGAGGGGCACCCCGAGATAGAGCGCATAGTGCGCGAGCTGCGCGACGAATTCCCAGCGGCGATAGCGTGACGGCCCCGCGAAGAGGAACTGGAGGCTGGAGAGGCGCTGGCCGTAGACGACCAGCGAGAGGAGCGGGACGGCGAAGATGACCTGATGCTTGATGATCCACCGCGCCATGCCGCGCTTCTCGGCTGCCTGCTCGGGCGAGAAGGCGATCAGCGGCAGGTCGATGTCGGGGTCGAGATCGGCGTGGTTCGGGTTGGCGTGGTGCCGGTTGTGCTTCTCGACCCACCAGCCGTAGCTGACCCCGAGGAGCAGGTCGCCACAGATCAGGCCCACCAGCGTGTTTTGCCAGCGGGGCGCGAACAGCTGGCGGTGCCCGGCATCGTGGACGAGGAAGGCGATCTGGACGGTGACGATGGCGAGGAAGATGGCGCTGAGGGCGACACCCCAGGGTTCGCGGAAGCGGATAAGCAGGAAGAGGCCGAGCCCGAAGAGGAGGGCGACCGCAGCGAGCGCGGCACCGGAGCGATGCGGGTAACGTTCGAGCAGGCCAGCCGCCTGGATGCGCGCTTTGAGGTCGCGGTAGTCGTGTTGCATCGGTGTGGTTGTATCCCTTTCATTCTGGCGACGAGCGGTCACTAGCGTTGACAGATGGCGATGATCGGACCGCGCAGGCTTCGATTCGGCCAGCAAGGCCAGGAAACGAGCGAGGAACTTGTTCTGGATGCCCTGTCTGGCATGGCCGAGCACCGCCGCTGCACCGTGCATCGCAGCAGCGGGTGATACGCTGGCACCCACTCCCGAACGCTGCGAGAGCGGGTGGCCCTGGTGATGCGCTGTTTCACACGACGAGCGGAAGGTCCGGCGGTGTCATCGCCAGTATAGCACGCCGGGATGCGCACAGAGGAAGACCCCGCCCCGACGCTGCGGCGGCGACCGCACCCTCCCTGCGGGGGGTACCCGCCTGGCGAGGGAGAGGGGAAGGGTTTTTGGTGTGGGCGGCTCAGCCGCGCAGAGCAGCGGCCAGGAGGCCGGGGAGATGGCGCGGGGAGTGGTCGCGCTCGAAGGCGACGAGGCGCGCGGCGACCTCGGCGGCGCGGCGGTGGGTGACGAACCAGGGCGGTTTGGGGAGCACGGTCGCTTCGCCGCCCGCGAGGGCGCGGGGGAAGGGGCGGAAGGGGGCGCGGATGACGCTCTTCTGGGCGCGGGAGAAGAGGAGCGCGTTGTGGACGAGGCCGGTGCCGCTGCCGATGTCGGCGCGGGTGTGGCCGGGGTGGGCACCCCAGGTGGCGGTGGCGAGGAGGAAGCCGACGCCGGTCCAGGCGTTGATCGCGATGCAGCCGTAGCGCAGCGCGGCGATAGCGTCCTCGAAGGCGGGGCCGAGTTCGCGGCGGGTGGCGGGGTGGATCAGGATGTTGACGCCGAGCGTGCCGTGCAGCGCGTCGTTGCAGAAGCGGACGGCGCGATCCAGGTAGGCGGCCGGGTCGCGGCCGGGAAGGCTGGTCTGGGCGAGGACGCCGCCGAAGATTTCGGCGGTGAAGCAGGCTTCGTCGGCGCGTGACGGGTCGAGGTTGGGGATGAGGGCGCGGCCGGGGCCGAGTGATTCGGCCTGGGGGTAGCGC
>JAXLWN010000023.1:0-92527 GCA_046328475.1 Chloroflexia bacterium
TCGCTCGAACGGCGCGGCCTGAAGGTGACGGTGGTGCCGTGGGATACGCCGTACGAGACGGTGGCGGCGCTGAAGCCGGACGCGGTGACGACCTCGCCCGGTCCCGGCGACCCAGAGAACGCCGAACTGACGGTGAATACGGTGCGCCAGATCATCGACCACAATATCCCGTTCCTGGGGATCTGCCTCGGGCACCAGTTGCTCGCGCTGAGCATCGGCGCGGCGACGAGTCGGTTGCACTACGGCCACCGGGGCGGCAACCAGCCAGTGAAGGACCTGCTCGACGGCCGGGTCTACATCACGTCGCAGAACCACGGCTTCAAGGTGGACCCCGACCAGATCCCGACCGACAAGGGCTGGCGGGTCGGCAAGATCAACCTCAACGATGGCTCCGTTGAGGGGCTGACGCACGAGACGCGCCCGATCCTCTCGGTGCAGTACCACCCGGAGGGTGCGCCGGGGCCGCAGGATAACCAATATCTGTTCGATCATCTGGTGAAGATGATTGAGGAGCGCGACGGGAGCAACACCGTCAACGGGGAAGGCGATCAGGGGGCATGAGGTCGATCCAGTTACCGCTCGGGCGGCCCACCAGTTGCGGCGGGCTGCTGGTGAAGGGATTGCTGTTGCCCGGACTGTTGGCGCTCGGTGGCGCGTTCGTTCCCTCGATGGCGCAGCGTTACCTGAATTCTGCGCTGACGGCATCCGCGCCCGCGCAGGTGATCGAGGTGAAGACGAACACGCTCAACAACAAGAACAATACCTATTGCCGGACGACGGTGCGCTTCCGATACGCGATCAACGGCGAGGAGCGTGAGGGGAGCGATTGCATCCATTTCGACCGGCTGAATGCCGATTGGGGGATGAGTGGCGATTGGACGCGCAAGTTTCCCGAGAGGCAACCGGTGGTGGTGTGTTACGACCCGGCCAATACGAAGCGCGCGATCGTGGTCCCCGGCGACTACGCGTGCCCGCCCGGCGCGACGCCCTGGCGACGCTGGTGGGAAGGGGCCGGGGCGGGGTTGTTGGATTGAAGCGGCGGGCGTGATGCAGCAGGGCTGACAACGTGTCGCAGTTGGGTATATTCGGGGGAGATCCGGTGGTTCGTCTTGAGAACCCCACTCTGGAAGAGATGCGCGGAGAGGTGCGGGAGGTACTCCTTCTGGGCGGCTTTTCGCATCTCGCCGAGACTGTTGCCGAATTGACGTTGCCGTCTATCCGTCTGCTGCCGACTGTTAATGAAGGCGGTGGCTTGCCTCTGGGGGCATCCAAGTTTGGAGGACAACCCGATCTGCCGGCGGGGTTTGAATGGCCGTACACGCGGGCTGATTTGCTCTTGGGTGGATTCTCAGACTTGAATGACCTGAATTCGGAATTTGAGTACACCGCGCGTGGTATCCGCTACCCACTGGCCTTCGTTGCCCAACTCAACCTGGCCGAGTTTGCCCATCTGGACCTCGCGCACCAATTGCCGGAGGAGGGCATCCTCTACTTCTTCTTCGATCATATGTGGTACTACGAGGCCATTGAGGGTGAAGAGTACCGCAGTTGGATAACGCTATACCACCCATCCTCGCACGTGGATGGGGTGAATCGCTTACCCTATCCCAACGATCTCCAGACGAAAAGCCGCTTTAAGGAACGCGCACTAGGGGTGCGCTTGGAGACATCTCTACCGTCTTACTCCAAATACGATCAGGGCCTCGTGAAACGCTTTGCCATGCCAGACTTGCGCTTTACTGATGACGAGTACGACTCCTATCGTCATCTTCGTGAGATCTATGCTGAAGTGGACGAGGAGGAGGGCTCGCCCACGCCCATTCACCGATTGCTTGGGTATCCTGAGCCGGTGCAGGGCAACATGCAACTCGACTGTCAACTTGGGTCGCACGGTATCCTCGATTGGGAAGATCCACGCGTTGAGTCATTGGCTACTGGGGCGACCGACTGGCGGCTTCTTCTTCAGATCGACACCGATCTTCCGGATCAATTCATCTCGGGTCAAGATGAGTTTCTCTGGGGGGATTGCGGCAGACTCTACTTCTGGATACGCAAGCAAGATCTCAGGGATCGCAACTTCGATCAGATCTGGATGATCCTGCAATGTCACTAGCGACTCACGACCCATGCTAGGTACCGACAAACGGTGCATCTACAGCTTGAACATGCGCCCATAGGAGGGGCCAGAGGGAGTAAGGGAGAATCGTGGCGAACGACATCAAGAAGGTTCTGGTCATCGGGTCCGGCCCGATCGTGATCGGGCAGGCGGCCGAGTTCGACTACGCCGGCACCCAGGCTTGCCGCGCCCTGCGCGAGGAGGGGATCCAGTCGATCCTCGTCAACTCCAATCCGGCCACGATCATGACCGATGAGGGGGTGGCCGATGTGATCTACATCGAGCCGCTGACGGTCGAGGTGGTGCGCCGGATCATCAAGCGCGAGCGCCCCGATGCCTGCCTGCCGACGCTCGGTGGGCAGACCGGTCTCAATCTGGCGATGGACCTGCACCGGCAGGGGGTCTTCCAGGAGTTCGGCGTGCGATTGCTCGGCGCGAACCCGGAGACGATTCGGCTGGCGGAGGACCGCGAGGCATTCAAGGACCTGCTGATTCGCATCGGCGAACCGGTGGTGGAGAGCGCGATCGTCCACACGCTGGACGAGGCGCGCACCTTCGCCGCGACCGTGCCGCCGCCGCTGGTGATTCGGCCGGCGTACACGCTGGGCGGCACGGGGGGCGGCATCGCCTACACGATGGACCAGCTCGACGCGGCGGTGCAGCGCGGCATCGAGGCGAGCCCGATCGGGCAGATTCTGCTCGAACGCTACCTGAGCGGCTGGAAGGAGATCGAGTACGAGGTGATGCGCGACAGCGCCGACACCTGCATCACGATCTGCAACATGGAGAATCTGGACCCGATGGGGGTCCACACCGGCGACAGCATCGTGGTCGCGCCGAGCCAGACGCTCTCGGACCGCGAGTATCAGATGCTGCGCTCGTCGGCGCTGAAGATTATTCGCGCGCTCGGGATCGAGGGGGGCTGCAACGTGCAGTACTCGCTCGATCCGAAGTCGTTCCAGTACTACGTGATCGAGGTCAACCCGCGCGTCAGCCGCTCCTCGGCGCTCGCTTCCAAGGCGACCGGTTACCCGATCGCGCGCCTCGCCGCGAAAATCGCGGTCGGGCGGCGGCTGGACGAGGTGCCGAACGCGGTGACGGGCAAGACGGTGGCGGCCTTCGAGCCAGCACTCGACTATTGCGTGGTCAAGATCCCGCGCTGGCCGTTCGACAAGTTCGTTCGCGCCGACCGGACGCTCGGGACGCAGATGAAGGCGACCGGCGAGGTCATGGCGATCGACCGCTCGTTCGAGGCGGCGCTGCAGAAGGCGGTGCGCTCGCTGGAGGCGGGCGGCGCGTCGAATCTCGCCTGGGAGTCGCCCGACTGGGATGGGCCGGGCGGCGAGGAGCGCCTGATGGATCTCGTCAAGCGCCCGACCGACCAGCGGCTCTGGGCGCTGATGGCCGCGCTGCGGCGCGGGCATACCCCGGAGGAACTCTCGGCGCTGAGCGGCTACGACCCCTGGTTCACCCGCAAGATGGCGCGGCTGGTCGCGTTCGAGCGGACGCTGTCTGACGCGGGGGCGGCGCTCGGCGACGAAACGCTCTGGGACGCCAAGCGCCTCGGGTTCAGCGACCGGCAGATCGCCGCGCTCACCGGGCTGAGCGCGGACGAGGTTGCGACACGGCGGCGCGCGGCGGGGATCGAGCCGGTCTACAAGACGGTCGATACCTGCGCGGCCGAGTTCACCGCGCAGACGCCCTACTTCTACTCGACCTACGAGGAGGAGGACGAGGCGACGCCGATCATGGAGCGGAAGGCGGTGGTGCTCGGTTCGGGGCCGATCCGCATCGGGCAGGGGATCGAGTTCGACTATTGCTCGGTGCAGGCGGCGCAGTCGCTCGATCGCGCTGGCGTGGCCTCGATCATGATCAACTCCAACCCCGAGACCGTCTCCACCGACTTCGACACCAGCGACCGGCTCTACTTCGAGCCGCTCGACGACGAGAGCGTGCTGGAGGTGTTGCGTCACGAGGGGATGCCGCCGACGGTCGTGCAGTTCGGGGGGCAGACGGCGATCAATCTGGCCGCGCCGCTCGACCGGGCGGGCGTGCCGATCATGGGCTCGTCGCGCGACGCCATCGACATCGCCGAGGATCGGCGGCGGTTCGAAGCGTTCCTGCGCGGGCTCGGCATCCCCCAACCGCCGGGCGCGGCGACGACCTCGCTGGAGGAGGCGGTGGCGACCGCCGAGCGGATCGGCTACCCGGTGCTGGTGCGGCCGTCGTATGTGCTCGGTGGGCGCGCGATGGAGGTGGTCCACACGGCCGACTACCTGCGCCAGTACCTGACCACGCAGGTCGAGTTCGGCGGGCACCCGGTGCTCGTGGACAAGTACCTGGAGGGCAAGGAACTGGAAGTGGATGCGATCTGCGACGGCGAACGCATCCTCATCCCCGGCATCATGGAGCACATCGAGCGCACGGGCGTCCACTCGGGCGATTCGTTCGCCGTCTACCCGCCGCAACACCTCTACCCGCACGAGCAGCAGCAGATCATCGAGCACACCACGAAGATCGGGCTCGCGCTCGGCGTGCGCGGGCTGATGAACGTGCAGTATGTCAGCTACGGCGGGCGGATCCATGTGATCGAGGTCAACCCCCGCTCCAGCCGCACGGTGCCGTTCCTGTCGAAGGTGACGGGGGTGCCGATGATCGAGCTGGCGATGGGGATCATGCTCGGGCGCAGCCTCGCCGACCAGGGGTACCAGGGCGGACTTTGGCCCGACCAGCCGTTGGTCGCAGTGAAGGGGCCGGTCTTCTCGCACGCGAAGCTGCGCGGGGTGGAGGTGGGCCTCGGGCCGGAGATGAAGTCGACGGGCGAGGTGATGGGAGTCGATACGACCTTCGCCGCCGCCTTCTTCAAGGCGATCCTCGCGGCCGGGATGGGCTTGCAGCGTGGCGGCGGCATCTTGCTCAGCCTGGCGGATGCCGACAAGGCCGACGCCGCGCCGATGATCGAGGCGCTGGTGCGCCTGGGCCATCCGCTCTACGCGACAGAGGGGACCGCCTCGTTCATCGACCGTTTGGGGATGCCGGTGCAGTTCGCCACGAAGCGGATCGGCCAGGGACACCCAGATGTGCTCGACGTGATCCGCGATGGCACGGTGGCGATGGTGATCAACACACCCGGCCTCGCCTATCTGGAGCAGCAACAGGGCTTCCTGATCCGCCGCACCGCCGTGGAGCGCGGGATTCCCTGCCTCACGTCGATCGACACCGCCGTGGCGATGGCGAACGCGATGCTCTCCTCGGAGGGGGCGTTCAGCGTGCAACCGCTGCTGGCGTACCGGCACGCGGCGATGCGGCGGTCGGGGGATTAGCGGAGAGGCCGATGGTCCTGCCGCCGATTGACTTTGACGGCCTCTGGAAGGATGCGCTCGACCTCTATCTGGAGGAGGCGCTGGCATTGTTCTTCCCGGATGCCCACGCAGCAATCGATTGGTCGCGCGGCTACCAGCCGATCGACAAGGAACTCCAGCCGCTGGCACCGGAGGGGGAATCGGGCGTTCAGGCGGTGGACAAGCTGGCGCAAGTCTGGCTGCGCGATGCTGTGGGTGCGGGGAATGCCGAGGAGATCTGGGTACTTATCCACATCGAGGTCCAGAGCCAGACCGAGACGTTGTTCGCGGAGCGCATGTTCCGCTACCACACGCGCCTCTACGATCAGCATCGCCATCGGGTCGCCAGCTTCGCCATTTTGGGCGATGAGCGCCCTGGCTGGCGGCCCGACAACTTTCGGTATGGTCTGCTCGGTACGGACCTGCGTCTGACCTTCCCGATAGCCAAGTTGCTCGACTATGACGAGGCTATACTTGAAGCGAGCACCAACCCGTTCGCAACGGTGGTGCTGGCGCATCGCGCCGCGCAGGCGACGCGCCACGATGCCGAGCGGCGCGCGGTCTTCAAGTTCAATCTCACCAGGCGGCTGTATCGGCTTGGGCATAGTCGCGATGAGGTGGTTCGGCTCCACCGTTTCATCGACTGGCTGCTGAGGCTGCCGCCCGAGTTGGAAGATCGAGTAATGCAACAGATCAAGGGCTTCGAGGAGGAGCAAGCCGTGTCGTACATGAGTTATCCCGAGCGTGTTGGCCATGCACAAGGCGTGATCGAGGGGCGGGCTGAGGGCTGGATTGAGAGCATTGCCACTGCACTGGAGGTCAAATTTGGCGCTGCTGGGCTTGTCCTCATCCCCGAGATCCGACAAATCGTGGAGCCAGATCGGCTGCGGGTTATCCTTGCCCGTTGTATGACCGCCTCTTCACCCGAGGAAGTTCGTGCGGTTTACGCGGACGTCAAGTAACGAGCGTCAGGAGTTCCCATGCCGCAGCAGTTCCTCGCCCGCGTCCTGGAGAGCGAAGTGATCATGCCGTCCAACGCCCTGGTGCGGCTGGCGGTGCCGGCGTCGGTGGCGACCGCGACCGCGCCGGGGCAGTTCTTGATGCTCGGGAGCGGTGGGCGTGATCCGCTGCTGCCGCGCCCGTACAGTATTTTGCGGGCGAATCGGGCGGCGCAGGGCGAGGCTGACGGCAGCCTGGAGATGCTGGTCTTCACCGGGGGACGCGGCGGGCTGCGGCTTGGGGATTCCCAGCCGGGCGCCGCCTTCCCGGCGATCGGGCCGCTCGGCAACGGCTTTACGATTGGGGAGCGGGTCCGTCGGCTGCTGCTGATCGCCGTTGGGCACGGGGTGGCACCGTTGATCGCGCTGGCCGAGCAGGCATTGGCGAAGGGGATCGAGGTGGTCATGCTGGTCGGCGCGCAGAGTGTGGCCAGCCTGTTGCCATTGACGTATCTGCCCGAGGAAGCGGAGATCGTCGTGGCGACGGCAGATGGTTCGCGCGGTCATCACGGCGTGGTCACGGATCTGGTGCCGAACTATCTGGAATGGGCCGATGCGATCTGCACCTATGCCTCGGAGGCGACGTACGCGGCGTTGCGCGATGCGCTGCGCGCCTATCGCGGGGCGCGCACGCTGCCGCCGGTGCAGGCGGCGATTGAGCGTTCGATGGCGTGCGGGATGGGGGTCTGCCTGGGGTGTGTGGTGGAGACGACCTCCGGCTTGAAGACGGTCTGCCGGGATGGACCGGTCTTTCCGATTGAGAAGCTCGTGTTGGGGTAGTGCGGAGTGCGGAATGCGGAGTGCGGAATAGGTTCGCGCGATGCGGCAACCTGTACGCGAACGATTGCGTTGACCGGAGGCTAAGTGATGGCGAATACACTGCTTGGTGTCCAGGATTCCGCATTCCGCACTCCGCACTCCGCACTAGCCGTCGATCTTGCGCCGAAGAATCCGCGCGAGTTGGTGCTGCGTAATCCGGTGATCGCGGCGTCGGGCACGTTTGGGTATGGCGTCGAGTATTCCGGGGTGATCGATGTGCAGTCGCTGGGGGCGATTTGCTCCAAGGGCGTGACCTATCGTCGTCGCAAGGGTGCGCCGATGCCGCGCATCGCGGAGACCCCGGCCGGGATGCTGAACGCGATCGGCTTGCAGAATCCCGGATACAAGGAGGTCATCACCAAATACGCGCCGATCTGGCGCAAGTGGGACGTGCCAGTATTGCTCAATGTCGCGGCGGATACGGTCGGGGAGTTCGTGGAGATCGCGCAGCTCGCCGACGAGACCTCGGGGATCGCCGGGCTGGAATTAAATGTCTCCTGCCCCAATGTCGATGCAGGGGGGATGTTCTTCGGGGCCGATGCCGGTCTCGCGGCCGAGGTGACGGCGGCGGTGCGCGCGGTGACGACCCTGCCGGTGATCGTGAAGCTGACGCCGAACGTGACCAATATCGTGACGATTGCCCGCGCGGTGGCGGATGCGGGGGCCGATGCGCTCTCGCTGATTAATACGCTGCTCGGGATGGCGATCGATGTGCGGCGGCGGCGGCCGGTGCTCGGGAACACTACCGGGGGGCTCTCCGGGCCGGCGGTGAAGCCGGTCGCGGTGCGGATGGTCTATCAGGTGGCCGCTGCGGTGGATGTGCCGATCATCGGGCTCGGTGGCATCGCCTCGCTCGATGATGCGCTCGAATTCTTCATGGCTGGGGCGACGGCGGTGCAGATCGGCACGGCGACGTTCCCGAATCCGGGCGCGATGCACGCGTTGATCGCGGATCTGGAAGCGTGGCTCGTGCGCGAGGGGTATTCGTCGGTCAACGACATTGTGGGGATCGCGAATCAGCAGGTGATGAGTCGGCGGGAGGCGCGGGAGGCCTGAGGAAAGACCGCAGAGGCGCAGAGACGCAGAGAACGACGCGGAGACGAGGGGCGAAGAAGGGACAAAATGTAACCACAGAGGACACAGAGGGCACAGAGACGAGTCTCATTACGAGTAACGAAAGGGACGGATCCTTCGCTGCGCTCAGGATGACAAGGGCGAGGGCTCCGCCTCCGTGGTGTCATCCTGAGCGCAGCGAAGGATCCGTCTCCTCTTACGACTTACGACTTACGACTTACGACTCTCTTCGTCACTCAATCAGGCCGAGCTTGCGGAGATCCTGCTCGCTGCGGGGGGCGACGCGGACGGTGTGTTCGTTGCGGTAGGTGACCATGCCGGGGCCAGCGCCCTTGATCTTGCGCACGTCGCGGCGGGCGGCGTGGTCCACTTCGACGCGCCCCGATTCGCGGTTGGCGCTGTAGTAGGCGGCCAGTTCGGCGGCGGCTTGCAGGATGGCCTCGTCGGTGCGACCGCCGGACCACTTGACGATGACGTGCGAGCCGGGCACGCCACGGCTGTGCAGCCAGATGTCGTCCGGCCCGGCGATGTCGAAGGTGACGGCGTCGTTCTGCGAGCCGGAGTGGCCGATGAAAAGTTGGTGCCCGCCGCGCGTGCGCAAGACCTGGGGGCGCGCGGGCTTACCGCCGCCCTTCGGCTTCGGCGGTCGCTTGCCGCCCTTCGTCTGCTCGCCCGTTCGCCCGTTCGCCCGTTCGCCCGTTCGCCACTCCTGCCACTCGCGGTCGATGGCCTCGATCGCGGCGTAGCCGTCCGCGAGGCGGAGGAAGGTGAGGAGCTGGTCGAGGTAGGCGATGGTGGTGCGGGCTTCCTCCAGCAGCGCCGGGACGTTGGCGGCGGCGCTTTGCGCCTTGCGATAGCGCTCGAAGTAGTCCTGCGCGTTCTCGCTCGGGGTGCGGGCGGGGTCGATGGGGACGACGAGGTCATCGGCGACCAACTCCGTTTGGCCCGGGGTCATCGACCAGGCGTAGGCGTAGATCGCCTCGCCCCAGCGCCGCCAGCGCTCGGCGGCGGCTGCGCGCTCGGCTTCGGCCAGCAACGCCCGTTCGCGCGCGGCGACGCGGTCGCGCTCCTGGCGGATCGTCGCGGCGATGGTCTCCTTGCGCTGCCCGTGCGCCTGCACCTGGGCGGTCGCGCCGAAGAACCGCTCCACCAGCGCCGAGGGGCTGGCGATGCGCTCCTCGGTCAGGTCGCGGAGGTGGAAGAGGGGGAACGGCGAGAAGAATTGCGGACTGCGGACTGCGGATTGCGGATTGCCCTCGTCGTCGGTTAGCTCGATCGTCTCGCTGTACAGGCAGGGGGACCATGCGCCGGTGCGGAGGGGGGCGAGGAGTTCGTCGAGGGCGCGGCGCAGGGCGGCTTCGTGTCCGGTGGCGTCGGCGGCGCGGGCAGCGGCGGTGCCGAGGGCGCGGAAGGCGGCCTCGCGCGCGACCTGGGGGCTGAGGCCGCGCAGCTTGTTGACGAGCAGGTTTGCCACGGTGGTTTTTGGATCGGCGGCGAGGAATGCGCCGAGTTCGGTGGCGCTGACCATCTGTGGGTCGGCTTTCTCTTGCGGCGGCACCGGGACGTAGTTGAGTTTCGGCAGGATCGGGCGCACGCGGCTGAGGCGCGAGGGGACGCGCTTGGCGCTGTCCATCACCAGCCCCTCGTCGTCGATCAGGATGAGATTGCTGTGGCGGCCCATGATCTCGACCGCCAGCGTCGTCTCGATCAGGTCGCCGTCGAGCAGGGTGTCGTCGTCATCGTCCAGCTCGGTCGTCTCGGCGGGCGGCTCGGCGGTGCCGGTGGGGACGAACTTGGCGAAGCGGAGGAAGGCGACGCGCTCCAGGCGCGAGGGCTGGTAGATGCGGACCAGCCGTGCGCCGCGCGCGTACTTGCGGAGCAGCAGCAGCAGCGGCGTCACGCGCGAGGCGTCGCCGGTGAGCTTGCCCACGCCATCGGTGTCGCCGACGAGGTGCAGGCGCGGCTCGCGCGCGTCGGCGCTGACGAGCAACTGGTAGCGCCGCCCGGCGTAGATCTCGAAGCCGATGGTCAGCGGATCGAGCAGCAGGACGCGCTGCACCTTGCCATCGAGGATGGTGTCGTTCAGCTCGTCAACGATTGCGGCGAGCATCAGGGCGTCGTACATGGTTCCCTATCCCAAATAGCGCATCCCCGGCGGTCGGTGCGCCGAGGTAAGGGGGAGTATACCCACGATAGGCTCGCTGGGCATGGTGGAGCGCCGATGTGCTATGTCCTGCGTGGTTGGGTGGGCGGCATCGGCGGCATCTTACCCGGCGGGAAGCCCATTGGGTGCGGCTGGAACGATTGCGGCGGTTCGCCGGGTACGTGGAAGCCGAGCAGGCGCTGGGCCAGCCGACCGCCCTCGGCCAGTTCCGCGAGGGCGGCGTCGATGTGCGCGGCGGTGACCGTCATGCCCGCGCCGTCGGCGGCGGCGAAAATCGCCGCCTTGCGGAGCAGTTCCTTGATGTAGGCGGGGCTGGCACCGTCGGTGCGCTGTACTAGCGCCTCTAGATCGGCATCTTGCACGTCGAGGCCATGCGCATACAGGTTGAGCAGGCGGCGGCGACCGGCGGCATCGGGCAGAGGGAGTTCGACGGCAAGATCGATTCGCCCTGGACGTGCGGCCAGGGCCGGTTCGAGGATCTCAGGACGGTTGGTGGTCAGGACGAAGATGACGTCGCAGTCGTCGCGCAGGCCGTCCATCTCGTTGAGCAGTTCGAACAGCAGCGGCCCGCCCGCGAAGGGTCGGTTACGCTCCTCGGCGATCAGGTCAACATCTTCGAGCACGACCATCGCCGGGGCGAGCGTGCGGGCGAACTGAGCGACGGCCTTGAAGAGTCCCATCCCGATTCCGGTTGTGAGGATGGTCGTGCGACTGGGCATGCGGCCGACCAGGTGCATCACGGTGAGCGTCTTGCCGACTCCGGGCGGCCCATACATCAGCAGGCCGCGCTTTAGCGAACGCCCGGCGGCCAGCAGCTGCTCGGCGTGCTCGGCGAAGGTGATCGTGTGCCGCTCGATGCGCTCCAGCACGCCGTCGGGCAGCACAACATCGTCGCGCCCGACGTTCGGCAGGTTGTGGAAGGCGACGAGCGACTGTGGCCCCGGCCCGAATTGCCCCGGTGAGATCGAGATGACCTCCCCCCGATAGACATTGCGCCTGGCCATCGTCTCGACCAGTTCGGCTAGGAAGGCCTGCGCCGCCTCGCGATCCGCCGCCAGGACCTCGACGCGCACCTTCGGCCGTGGTCCATGCTCGGAAGGACCGGTCACCAGCGCGACCAGCCGTGAGTCACCCTCGGCGATCAGGTGCAGACCGATCTGCACGCAGGTGAGGATGCGGCCCCGCGCGAGGTGGAAATTGACGTAATCAACAGGACCCTCGGTGAGCGGTGGGACGTTCGGGTTCCCGCGCCGACTTATCAGATCGGAGAGGCCAAAAACCATGAAACGCTTGTTGTCGGCCGCGACCCCGACGATCTCCGCTCGACGCCCCGGTACCTCCAGGTAGGTATCGAGCGCAACCTGGACGTTGGGATGCTCAAAAACGTCGAACTCCTCGGAGACCACAGGGAGTTGGGTGGGATCGGTCCCGAGGTGCGCCCGCAAGCGCTCAAGCAGCGGACTTGTCGGTGGGGACGCTGCGGCGACGACAGCGTCCATGAATGCCTTGAATGCGGTGCCGAACTGGGCCGGGGAGAGGTCGTGGTCAGCCATCAGGTCCCTCCTCCGTTCTGTCGCTATCTCGCGACGCTTTCAACAACACTGTTTTGCTGCGCGAAGAGATAGTCGAGCAAATCCTGGCCGATGGTCGGTGCGCCGAGGCGGTGGAGTCCGGCGCAGATCTGCGCCCGGTGGTCGGTGCTGTGGTTGAGAACCTGGGCGATTGCCTGATAGACCTTGATCGGCTGCCGCCCCTCGGTCCAGAACTCGGGCCGCACGTCGCGCGCTAGCTCGCCGGGTGTCACGCGGGCGAGGTAGGCGCGGATCATCGCGGCGGTGGCGTCCCACTGCGCGCGGATCGCCTCGCGGGTGGTCAACTGGTCGAGGTTGAGGAAGTGGAGTTCGCCGGTGCTGAGGTAGGTGAACCACCAGTGCTCGACGGAGAGGGTATGGACAAGTTGGTCGTGGATCGAGCCGACCGAATAGTGGAGATCTTGGTCGAATGCTTCGTCCGAAAGTTGCCTGACACAGTCCCAAACCTGACCGTGCGCCCAGCAGTCGTACTCGAAAAGCTCTGCGAAATACTGCCCGCCCATCGCTACCTCCCGTCAAACAGATGTTCGTTTTGCGTGGACAAGGGTAACACACCACGTCGCAAGCGACAGGGCTAATTTGCAACTCAATACCGTAATCCGCTGCGTCAGCGCACGGCTAGCGCGATGACGCGCGTGACCTGCTCGTCGCTGAAGTTGTCGTCGCTGAGGAGGAGGAGCAAGCGGCGGCCATCTGGAAGGGTGGGGCCGAGCGACAGGGCTTCGAAGTTGTCGAGGAGTGGATTGGGTTGCTTCGCGGGGTGGGTGGCTCCGCTCGGGGGGCAGTTGGCGAGGTCTACCAGGAGGTCTTTCTTCAGCGGGGTGAGGCCGGGGTCGTTGAGGCTGGGGCGGTCGGTCACGTCGGTCGCGCCCGCTAACGAGACGCGGTAGACGCGGATAGTGTTGCCGATGCCGGGGATGAAGCCCCGTTCCAGCACCAGGAGATCGGTGTCGCTCAGCGCGATCAGGTCGGCGACGCCCTGGACCGGCTCGGCGACGTAATAGAACTGGGCGGCGGGGGCGAAGTTGCCGTCGGCGGCGCGGTCGTAGCGCAGGAGGCGCAGGCGGGCGCTCAGGATGCCGGTGAAGCCGTCGGCGGCGAGCGGACCCTCCACGGCGGTGAAGAAGGCTTGCCCGCCGGGGACGACGCTCAGGCTCTCGAAGGTCTGGTTCTCGGTCGCCTCGCCGTTCGGCTTGACCACGAAGCGTGACGGCACCGGCAGGGTGCTTAGGAGGTGTCCATCGGGTGCGAAGCGCGGGATCGACGGCTCGGTCTCGGAGGAGACGAGCAATTCGCCGTCGGGGAGCAGCGCCACACCTTCGCCGTCGAGATTCCGCCCCGGTGAACGGCTGCCCGTTCTCGTCGCGCAGCGTGGTGACGGCGTCGATAGCTGGCGTGCCGAGCGTGCCGCTGGTGAGCGGCAGGCGCAGGGTGTAGAAGCGCGCCGACGTGGTGCCCTGGTTGTCGGTGAGCGCGTAGTAGACGCCGCGCGAGGCATCGTAGGTCAGCGCCGAGAGGCCGCCGACGGCGGTGTTGCCGAATTGCGTCTTGTTCAGCCCGTCCGAGAAGCCGAGGAAATCGACGCCGGGGGCACGACGCGGCGTTGGATGGGGCGGTGGGCAGGGCCGAGATCGTCGTGGGTGGCGTGCCGGTGGCGGGAGGCACGGTTGGTGGCACGATCGCCAGAGTAGCTGAGGATGTGGGGAGGCGATGGTCGGCGATGGTGGCGGCGGACGGCGCGACTGTCGGCGTTGCGGTCCCGTGCAGGCGGCGAGGAAGGCGAGGATCAGGAGGAGCGCACGATGATGGTAGGGGCAGGTTCCCAACCCGCCCGGCGCGGCATGGCGATTGTGTAGGCACCAGCCATCCATGCGGGCGGGTCATTGACCTGCCCCTACCAGCGCTCATCATTACCCCCACCAAAGCGCGAGGCCCCCGGCACATCGCTCCGGGGGCCTCGTCTTTCTCCTCGTTACTCGTTACTCGTTACTCGTCGCTTCCCTCGTCACTGCGTCTTCATCATCGGCAGGTCGAGGTTGGTGGAGTGGGCACCGGCGAGGCGCATCTTCGGGTTGAGGTAGTGGACGGCGTGGTTGACGGCGGTGATCGCCTCGTGGAAGCCGGTCGCGATCAGCTTGAACTTGGTCGGGTGGGTGACGATGTCGCCCGCCGCCCAGATGCCCTCGATGTTCGTCGCCATCGTCAGCGGGTCGGCGGCGATCTGGTTCTTCTGGATGTCGAGGCCCCAGGTCTTCAGCGGACCGAGGTCGGCGACGAAGCCGATGCTCATGATCATCGCGTCGACCTCGACCGTGGTCTCCTCTTTGGTCTTGTTGTGGCGGAAGGTGACGGCGCGCAGCTTGCCGTTCTCGCCGTGCAGCGCCGCGCCCTCGCAGTAGGTGTGGACATCCACGCTGGAGGCCATCATCTGCTCGACCGACTTGGCGTGCGCGCGGAAGTTGTCGCTGCGGTGGATGAGGGTCAGCTTCTCGGCGATCGGCTCCAGGGTCAGTGCCCAATCCACCGCCGAGTCGCCGCCGCCGACGATCAGCACGCGCTTGCCGCGATAGACCTCGTTGCGGGTGACGAAGTAGGCGACATCGCCGGTCGCCTCGAACTCGCCCAGGTTGTCGAGATCGAGCTTCTTCGGCGCGAAGGCCCCGACCCCGGCGCAGATGATCACCGTCCGGCCGTAGTGGACGCCCTTGTCGGTCGTCAGCTTGAAGAGCTTCTCGTCTTCCAGCTTCTCCAGCTTGTCGCAGCGCTGGTTGAAGTGCATCTGCGGGTTGAATTGCCCGGCCTGCTGCACCAGATTGGCGATCAGGTCCTTGCCGAGGATGGCGGGGAAGCCGCCGACATCGTAGATGAACTTCTCGGGATACATCGCCGCGACCGCGCCGCCCGGCTGTTCGAGGCTGTCGATGATGCTGGAGGTCGAGCCGCGCAACCCGGCGTAGAAGGCGGCGAAGAGGCCGGTCGGGCCACCGCCCACAATCAGCACATCGACCGCGTCGTGTGCTGCCCCGCCCGCGCCGTTGAGGGTCGTCGCGCCGTTCGCTTCGGACATACCGGTCCCCACTCCTTCGTTGTCGCCCGCGATCGTCGCGGGCTACGGTCTCCACAATTACCCGGAGAGTATACTACGCGGCTTCGCTACGCTGGTTGCCGTGACGCGACTCTGTGGGGGCGCTTCGTGAAGCGCCCGCTGGCCCCAGGCTAACGGTTGCTACTCGGAGCAGGGCGCTTAGCGAAGCGCCCCTACGATTGGGGCCAGCAGCCGCAAGTTGCAACTGAGCAGAAAGTGAGCAGCGTTTGGGCTGTTGATCGGATACCTGCCGGGTGCATAGTGGGGACATCGAGGAATGGTGTGTCGCGCGATCGACCCGAGGAGGATGCCGATGGCTGCCCTGGCGCAAACTCGCCCCGCCGCGCGCAACGTGCGCCGCTTCGTCGCGCGCCGCGTCTCGCGCCACCCGGAGCGGTATGTCGAGATCATGCGCGTGCTGCGCAAGTACCAGCTGTACGAGGTGGTCGCGCAGTTGCGGCAGGTGGCGGGCGACGCGGAGGCGCACCCGCTCCTCTACGATGGCCTGGTGAATCCGGGCGAGCCCGCCGAGAACCTGGCGAGCGCGCTGGAGGAACTCGGCCCCTGCTTCATCAAGCTCGGGCAACTGCTCAGCACGCGCCCGGATCTGCTGCCGCCCGACTACATCAGCGCCCTGGCGCGGCTGCAGAAGACGATCCGCCCGGTGCCGAGCGCCGAGATCGTGGCGATTGTCGAGCGCGAACTCGGTGCGCCGCTGGACGAGCTGTTCGCGGAGTTCGACCGCGTGCCGCTCGCGACCGCCTCGATGGCGCAGGCCCACCGCGCCACACTGCTCGACGGCACGCCCGTCGTCATCAAGGTGCAGCGACCGGGCGTGCGCCAGCGGATCGTCGCTGACCTGGGGGTGCTGAACGAGGTGGCGCAGCTGGCGACGAAGTACACCAAGCTCGGGCGGCGCTACGGGCTGGTGCAGATGGTGCGCGAACTGGAGCAGAGCTTGCTCCAGGAACTCGACTTCGCGCAGGAGGGGGACAACACGCGGCGGATCGGTCGGCAGATCGGCGGCTTCACACTCCTCACCACACCGACCGTCTTCCCGCGTCACACGACCGAGCGCGTCCTGACGCTGAGCTACGTCTGCGGCAGGCACCTGGCCGACGTGCCGACCACGCAACTGGCGCAACTCGACAGCAAGGCAATCGCCCGCGATCTCCTCTCGGCCTACCTGAAGCAGATCGTCGTGGATGGCATCTTCCACTGCGACCCGCACCCCGGCAACATCCTGCTGACCGAGCGGGGGCAGCTGGCGCTGCTCGATTTCGGGATGGTCGGGCGGCTCGATGCGGGGCAGAAGGATCACGTCATCCTGCTGCTGCTGGCGTTTGCCGAGCGGCAGGGGGAGCGCGTCGCGGAGACCTACCTGGCGCTGACCGAGGAGCCACAGGGGTTCGACCGTCGCGCCTTCACGCAGGATGTTTGCGCGCTCGTCAGCCGCTACCACGACATGAGCGGCGGGTGGATGGCGCTCGGCTCGGCGCTGCTCGACCTCGGCCGCCTCGCCAACACCACCGCGCGCCGGTGCCGACACCGTGCTGACGCTGCTCGGCAAGACAATGCTCAATCTCGACGGCGCGATCCGCGTCCTCTCGCCCGAACTCGATCCGGTGGAACTGATCCGGGGCTACATGCGCGACGTGATGCAGAAGCGCGTGATGACCAACTCTCGCCCGCGCGCTCGTTCGCCTGGGTGCTCGACATGAAGCATCTCTTCGAGAACGCCCGCGCGCACCGAACTGATCCTCGACAAAGCTCGCCAGCAGCCAACTCACCGTGCGCCTCGGCCTCGACCCCCAAACCCGCGCCACGATTGACCGCACGACGACTCGGCTATCCGCGCGCTGGTGCTCAGCGCGATCCTGGTTGGGGCGGGAATGGTACTGAATGCGGTGCTGCGGCAGAAGAGTAGTCGTCAGTCGTCAGTCGTCAGTCGTCAGGGGAGACCTCACCCCCGTCCTCTCCTCGCGCGGGAGAGGGAGGGGTCGAAAGGGAGGTGGGGTAACTACCGCACAATCGCCCTCACGCCCTCGCTCAGCAACTCACCCCCACCGGCAGCGTAAGCTTGAAGATCGTGCCCCCCGCCCGGCGCGTCCCGCCCGGCCAGAGGGTGCCGCCGAGGTGGGTGATGATCTGGCGGCTGATCGGGAGGCCGAGTCCGTGCCCTGGAAGCTATTGGTGAGGGTGTCGCCCCCCTGGCGGAATTTCTCGAAGATGATCTCGCGCTGCTCGGGCGGGATGCCAGGGCCGTTGTCGCGTACTTCGACGCGGACGGCGTCGTCGCAGGCGGTGGCGCGGACGGTGATCAGGCCGGAATGGCGGTCGCAGAGCAGCGGCGCTGGAGAGGAGGTTGAGCAGCACCTGCACGACGCGGTCGCGGTCGGCGGTGACGTGCGGCAGGGCGGTGGGGAGGATGAAGTGCAGTCGGGCGCGGTGCTCGGCAGGCAGGCCGCTGGCGGCGGCGGCCGGTCCTCGATCACGGCGCGCAGGTCGATGCGGGCGATCCGCCACTCGGCGTTGCCCGATTCGATCTTGGCGAGGTCGAACACTTCGTTGATCAGCGTCGGCCCTCGCTCTCCTGGCCGATGATTCCGGGTAGCGGCTGCGCCTGGCGAGGTCGAGGTCAGGGTTGTCGTGCAGGATCTCGGAGAAGCGCGGATCGAGGTGAGCGGCGTGCGCAGTTCATGTGTGACCGAAGAGATGAACTCGTCTTTCAGGCAGTCAAGCTCCTGCAAAGCGTGCGTTCGCGGCGCGCAGCCCGGTCGATCGCCTCTTCCAGTTCGCGCATTTCTCCTCCAACTGGTGGCTGTAGGCGATCACTTGCGACGCCTCGTCGAGGATGTGCAGCACCTCGTCCAGCCCCGGTGTCTCCTCCTCCACGACCGAGGCGAGCACCACCCGCGCCGAGGCCGCGCCCACGTCGCGCCGCCGAGCAGCGTCTCGATCAGTGGATCAACTCCGCGTCGGCGCGCGCAGGCGCTGTGGCGGAGTCAAGGCCGCGTGCCAGGGCGTATTCGCGCAGCGTCTCATCGGCGCGCTCGGGGCCGACGAAGCGCGCGAGCAGTTGTCGCAATTCCGCCAGCGACGCCGCGCCGCGCCAGGTGCGGACGCCATCGGCGGCGGCGGTGCCCCGGAAGACATCGACGAAGAGGGTCGCCTGCCGCTGCTCCACGGCGTTCTGGCGACTCAGGATCGAGACGCCGACGTAGCCGCCGACGTTCGCCAGCATCGTCCAGAAGAGCGCGTGGGTGAAGGCGTCCGTGCCGCGCAGGCCGAGGAAGTTGCTGCGGCTTGAGCAGGGCGATGCCCCACGGTCCTGATTCAGAAAGGTCTGGGTTGGCCAGCCTGATTGCGCGAAGGAGGGGAGGGCAGGGTGTAGACCCAGACGCCGAAGCCGCCGACAAGCCCGACGAGCGCCCGAGCCGCGTGCCTCCTTCCAGAAGATGCCGCCGAGGATGGCCGGGGCGAATTGCGCCACTGCCGCGAAGGAGATCAGCCCGATCGAGACGGGTGCATGGGCTTCCCGGCCAGCCGGAAGCCAAGGAAGTAGCCGAGCAGCAGGATCGCCGCGATCGCGCCGCGCCGGATGCCGAGCAGCAGCCCGGTCAGGTCGCGCTGCTCGTCCAGGCGGGCGCGGCCGAAGCGGAGCAGCAGGGGTAGCACCAGCGAGTTGGAGACCATCGTGCTGAGCGCGATCGTCTCCACGATCCTCCATGCCGGTCGCGGCGGAGAGGCCGCCGAGGAAGACGAAGCAGGGCGAGTTGCTGCCCCGCCGCCATCGGCAGGGTCAGCACGAAGATGTCGGCGTCCACCGCGCCGCCGAGGAAGCGGAGCAGGCCGCCGATAGCGATCGGCAGCACGAAGATGTTGATCGCCAGCATGTAGAGCGGAAGAGCCGCATCGCGCGGTTGAGGTGCTGCTCGTCCACGTTCTCCACGACCGCGACCTGGAACTGGCGCGGCAGAACGAAGAGATCGCCAGCATCGAGAGGATGGTGAGCGAGGCCCAGCTGCCCCAGGCGCTCGGCCCGCCGATGGTCAGCATCGCCGCAGTTCGAGGCGCGGCGGCGGCGCGGTCGGTGAGGTCACCGAAGCCGTGGTAGAGGCCGAAGGTGACGAAGATCCCGACCGCCAGGAAGGCGAACAGCTTGACCAGCGACTCGAACGCAATCGCCGCGACCAGCCCCTCGTGCCGCTCGGTGGCGTCGAGGTGGCGCGTGCCGAAGACGATCGAGAAGGCGGTGAGCGCCAGCGCGACATAAAACGCGGTGTCGAGCGCGAGTGATCAGGCGCGTTCGGAAGTCGGTGCGCCGACCTGGGGGTAGCGGAGCAGGATGGTGATGCTGGTGGAGACCGCTTTCAGTTGCAGCGCGATGTAGGGCACGACGCCGAGCGTGGCAATGATCGTGACCAATCCGCCGAGCAGCGCGCTCTTGCCGTAGCGCGAGGAGATGAAGTCGGCGATCGAGGTGAGGCGATTGACCTTGCTGATCCGCACGATCTTGCGCAGCACCAGCCAGGCGAGCGCCATCATCAGCGTTGGCCCGGGGTAGATCGTCAGGAACTCGGCCCCCGGCTCGCCGCGCCGGCTGCTCCCGTAGAAGGTCCACGAGGTGCGGTAGACCGCCAGCGACAGCGCGTAGACCGACGGGCGGCTGATCACGCTGCGCCCCTTGTCGGCGCGCAGGTCGCCCCAGTAGGCGAGCGCGAAGAGCACGCCCAGGTAGGCGAATGCGCTGAGGAGGATGAACCAGCCCTGGAGCATGGTTTGTCCAGTCGTGAGTCGTGAGTCGTGAGTCGTGAAGGGCTTTACGAAGCTGGTGGCACCACTTTGAAGCCACCAACTCCAAGCAGAATTCTCGACTCGCACGACTCGGCTCACGTCTACCCCACCACCACCACCGCGAGCAGGCCGATCAGCAGCGCCCAGACGATGAAGGGTAGGCGGCACGCAGCAGCGGGATGCCGACGATCGCACCGGGAAGGGTTGAAGAGGAGAGGAGCGGGTAGTTGAGGAACAGGCCGCCGGGCAGGCCAGGGCGATCAGGCGTTAGCGCGCCGACTCCGCTTCATCGCGCTCTCCCTGAACGATATGCTGCTCTGCCACCATTGCGTCTGGGGTCGCCTTGTCGGTCTGCTCGGGGTAGTATAGCGTGCCTGGAGGGCGATTCGAGCGGCGGCGCGATCGTTTACCCGCCGTTTTACCGACGTTTACCATCCCGCAACGTTCGTCTTTGCTTCCCCCGCAACCTGCGCTTGCTATGCTCAAAGCGATCCGGTCGGCAGCAGGTGCGCATGTGCGAAACGCCTCATCAGGCGGGCCTGACCGCGATGCACTCGTGACCCTGTCGCCCAGGAGGAGGAGCGGGGACAGCACGACACGGGGCGCGGTCGGCGGTGGGGCCGGCTCCTCCGAGCACTCCTGTACGCGACAGCGGTACAACCAGGCGCACGGTGCGGTGCGCGCACTACAGTGGCGTGGCTGTTACGGCGATCGGCGCTGGCCGGTCTTCAGTTCGCTTCGTGTTCGTGGTGGAGGGGGCATGTCTGCACAGGCGGCGGCACCGGCAACAGCACGGGAACGCCTCGGCGAAGCCAATATCTATCAGGTGATCGCGGCCTCGTCGGTCGGCACGATGATCGAGTGGTACGACTTCTACATCTTCGGCAGCCTCACGGCGGTCATCGCGCCGCAATTCTTCACGGGCAGCGACACCGCCAGGGTGCTCTCCACACTGGCGACCTTCGCCGCCGGGTTCGCCGCGCGGCCGTTCGGGGCGCTCTTCTTCAGGCGAATCGGCGACATCATCGGGCGCAAGTATGCCTTCCTGGTGACGCTGCTGATCCATGGGCGGCGCAACCTTCCTGATCGGCCTCCTGCCCGGCTACGGTACCATCGGCATCGCGGCACCGATCATCTTGCTGATCATCCGCCTCCTCCAGGGCCTCGCGCTCGGCGGCGAGTATGGCGGCGCGGCAACCTACGTGGCCGAGCATGTGCCGGATAAGCGGCGCGGTTACTACACCAGCTTCATCCAGACCACCGCGACCCTCGGCCTCTTCGTCTCGCTGCTGGTCATCCTCTTCGTTCGCGAGGTCGTCTTCCGCGACAACGCGCAGGGCTGGACGGACTGGGGCTGGCGCATCCTTCCTGCTCTCGATCTTCCTCGTCGCGATTTCGCTCTTCATTCGCCTGCGGCTGCATGATCGCCGATGTTCGCCCCGCCTGAGCACCGGCGCGACTTCGAAGGCCCCGGTGACCGATAGCTTCGGCTCCCGGTCGAAGTGGCAGACGCTCTGATGGTCCTCTGGGGCGCGGCGGCCAGCAGGCGGTCGTCTGGTACACCGGGCAGTTCTACGCCCTCTCCTGGCTGCAGAATGCCGCCAACGCCAAGGTCTCGTTCGTCGATTCGAACTGGATCATCGCGATATCGCCCTGGCGCTGGCCACCCTTCTTCATTGTCTTCGGTGCGCTCTCCGACCGGATCGGGCGCAAGCCGGTGATGATGGCGGAGCGGCTTCTTGGCGCGATACTGACCATTCCAATCTTCATGCTGATGCGCCAGTACACCCCGGCGGGCGGCACCTGGCCCATCCTGACCATTTGTGTCTTCTTCCTGGTCCTCATGGTCACCATGGTCTACGGGCCGATCGCCGCCTTCCTGGTCGAGTCCTTCCCTCAAGGGTGCGCTACACCTCCGTCTCGCTGCCCTATCACATCGGCAACGGCTACTTCGGCGGCTTCCTGCCGCTGATCGCCGTGTCGATCGCCGCCGCGAAGAGCACCAACCAGGGCATCAAGGACTTCGCCCCCTTCATGGGGCTGGTCTATCCGGTGACGGTCGCGACGATCACGTTCATCGTCGGCTGCTTCCTGCGCGAGACGAAGGACAATGAAATGCACCTCACCGAGAGCAACCAGCGCAACTATCACCCGGCGATCTTCGGCGGCCTGATCGCCCTGACGGCCGGTGCCCTCGTCGCGGCGGATCTGGCTGCTGACGCCGACGTTGAACTCGCCGCGAACTCCAACGTCCAGTGGTTCTTCCGCATCCTGGCGCTGGTCATCATCGTTACCAGCGTCGCCTTCAGGCTCACCCGGCAGGGCAACCGACGTCGCCCCGGCCGCGAGCTCCCGGCGACTGATCGCCGCTCCTCTCTCCAGGTCCACCCGGCGGGCGTCGCGGTCCTTGACGGCCCGCCGGGCCGGTCGATGCTATAGTGTGCCCATCGGGGCAAGGCGAACTGCGAGCGAAGGGAGGGCGCGATGCAGTTCCTCGTGGTGGACGATGATCCGCACATTCTCGAAGCCCTCGCCGTCAGCCTGCAATTGCAGTGGCCCGACAGCGCCATTCTCTCCGCGCAGGATGGCGTGGCCGGGCTCGCGCTCTTCTACCGCCACCGCCCCGACCTGATCGTGCTCGACCTGAGCATGCCGCAGAAGAACGGTTTCGAGGTCTTGCAGGAGGTGCGGCGCACCTCCGATCTGCCGGTGATCGTGCTGACCGCGCGCGGCGACGACCTGTCGCAGGTGCGCGGCCTCGAACTCGGCGCGGACGACTACCTGATGAAGCCGTTCAGCCCGCTGGTCCTGATCGCCCGGATCAAGGCGATCCTGCGGCGGGTGGAGCAGCCCGCCGCCGCGCCCGCCGGGCAGATGATCGCGGCCGGGAACCTGGCGATCAATCTGCACAACCACGAAGTCTTGCTGCACGGCGAGCCGGTGCGCCTGACCCCGGTGGAGTTCAAGCTGCTCGCCTATCTGGCGCGCAACGCCGGTCGGCTGCTGCCGCACCAGGCGATTCTGGATGCCGTCTGGGGGGCCGATTACATCGCCACGACCGATTATCTGAAAGTCTTCATCAGCCGCCTGCGCGCCAAATTGGAGCGCCCGGGCGAACCCCGCTATATCGAGACGGAGCGCGGCCTCGGCTACCGCTTCGTGCGCCCCGCCGAGACACCCGCACCGCGTTCCTGATTTCCGTTCATGTAGGAATAAAAGTAAATCTATCAAGTTAATCAAGATTAACCGCTCATCGCGAGGCGAGTTGCGTTTGCCTGCCAGGATGCCGAGCGCCCGCTGCCCAGCTCCGCACCAAACCGTGCCGGGGATGGCTGCTGGCCGAGCGAAGGGCTACACGACGATGTGCCGTGCCGCAGAACTCCGCTTCTCCCACTCCCCGGCGATGACCCCGCGCCTTTCCCGGGTTCGGCGGTGGGCCGCGTGCCTCGCGCGCTGGCCGCGTATCTGCGCCTGTCTGGATCGCTAATTCGCGCGCTCCTCAGCCACCAATGCGAGACGCTGCCCACACCGCGTGGCATCGCAGCGGCGCAATCCCCGAGCGACGAAATGCAGCATCACGGAAGGGAGCCTTCGGTGCATGTCCTCGATCATCCCCAGGCGCAACCGGCCGACCGGCGAGAGCACGAGCGCGTTTTCGCCGCGCTGTCGCCAGTTGCCCGGCGCGAAGCAGCCTGGTCCACTTCCTGGTCACCCATCCCGGCGGCGGTACTGCCCGACGAAAGCGACGACGCGCCGATCACGCTCGGCGATCTGCTGGCCTGGCCCGACTGCCCGCTGACGCTCGCGAGCGCGATGCGGGACGAGGCCGACCTCGATCGCCGCGTCGGCGGGCCGGTCTGCTGGTCGCCCGGGTCGCCACCACCCGCGCAGGCGGGGGCGCTGGTGCTCGCCACGGCCGCTACCCTGTGCAGGCTGGGTGCCCGCCTGCCCGACGCGCTCGCCTGCTTGCGAAAAGCAGGCGTTGCGGCGCTGGTGCTCGATCTCGGGATCGTGCCCGGTCTGCCCGGCGATGTGCTCCCCCTGCTCGCAGCGCGCGATGGCGTCGGCGAGGCGACCGCGTTCCAGTTGCAGCAACTGCTGCTCACCAGGCGCAATCTGCTCTACCGGCGGCGCTATGCCCTGGAACGCGCGCTGGCCGACGGTGCCCTCGGCGGGCGACCGCGCGCCGATCTCCTCCGGCTCGGCGCGGCGCAACTTGGGAGGATTGTCTACCTGCTAGACGCGCGCGGCGAAACGCTGGGCACGCATGGACCCAGGCACGTTGCGCAAGGCGGCGCTGCTCCATCGGTGCCTCCGCCGGACGACGACTCTCGACCGGTGGTACGACTCGCCGGGGCGGGCGCAACGGAGAACTGGCTCTTCGCGCGCCTCACCGGGGACGCCGCGACCGTTGGCTGGTTGGCGATCGGTGGCCCGGGCGCGCTCTTTGACGAGGGGGACCGCCTGAACTTGCTCCGCCTCGCAGCGGTCTATGGCGCAGCCGAGGGGCACACTTCGCCCGTGAAGCGCGGTGCCATGGTCGCCCAACTCCTGCGCCGGTCGTTGGCAGCCGAGCAGCGGCGCGCACTGGCCGAAACGCTGCGCCTCGATCCGGCGGGAGCCTACGCGGTGGCGCGGTTCGTCGCGCCGGACGAGACCGATGCGGCGTGGCGTCTCGCCCGCCAATTGCAGCACCTGGCACTCGACGCGCGGGTGCAGTCCGACATCTTCATCGCCTCATCTGGCCTCCCAGCGGGCCTGCTCCTGCACCCGGAAGACACCGAGCCGGGTGCCTTCGCCGCCGCCGGTCGCGCCATGCGCGCCGCGCTCGAAGACGATGCCCTCGCCAGCTCGGTGGCGATCAGCGGCCCTGTCGCCGGGCTGCGGCGGTTGCCGGAGGCGGATGGTGAGGCCGGCTTCGGCCTGGCGTTGCTCCAGGCGGGGCTCGTGCGCGGGCCGCTCGTCGAGTGGGGCGGCGACCTCGGGCCGTACCGGGCGCTCTATCCGCTCTGGGGGGCGGCACCCGCGACCGGTTTCGTGCGCGAGACGCTGGGTGGCTTGCTCGACCGGGATTCGCGCCAGATTCGCGAATTGCTGCACACGCTGCTGGCCTACGTGCGCCACTTGGGGAACGGCAACAACACAGCGGCGGCCTTGGCGATCCACCGCAACACCCTCTCCTACCGGCTGCGCCAGATCGAGCAACTGAGCGGCCGTTCGCCGCACGACCCGGCGCACTCCCTCACCCTCGTGCTCGCCGCGCTCCTCTGGATGCTCCCTGCGGCACTGGCATCGGATGCTGCGGGCGAGCGCGCTTTCGCATCGCCGCCCGAGAACGAGGAGGCGGGGTGATGTTCGGCATCGCGGTCGAATACCGCGCCTGCGCGGGCGGTGCGCCCGATCCGCTGGTGCGCCTGGCCTGTCAGGCGATGCTGGCCGGTCGCCCCGGCTATCGCCAGCGGCTGGCGCTGGTGGCCGATGGCTGGCGTCGCGTGGTGGACCTCTTCCTCTTCGCCAGCCCCGAGGAAGCCGCCGCAAGCCTCTCCTGCGCCCCCTGGCGGGCGTTCGTCGCGGCCCACCCCGCGTGTCGCGACGCCTGCCCGGCGCTCCTCGTCAGCGCGGGATACTGCGGCCAGTCGGTGATCCTGCTGCGCGGCAAGTCGGGCAGCGCGCAAGGCGGGCAGATCTGCTGGCGCGACCACCTCGCCCGCGCCGAACCCGACGCCATCCTCTGGTGAGGAAAAGTACGAAGTCAGAAGTACGAAGTACGAAGTGGGCTTCCCTATAGCACCGCCTTCATTCGTACTTCGTGCTTCGTCGTTCGTACTTCACCTTGACATCTGCGCGGTCACGCGGCACGATTGCGCGGTTGTGGATTGAGGTACCCCGACGCTGGTTGTCGCGCGGTGGCGATGAGGAGGATGGCGATGAAGTGGGTGACACGCTCCGGTGTGCGGATGGACCGCGCCGCGATGGTCTGGCTGATCAAGAAGATGGTCGATCCCGAGGCGGAGATCGTCATCCTGCCCGAGGCCGAGGTGATGGAGTACGCCGAGGAATCGGGCGCGACCCCCTTCCACCACCCGAAGGCCGAGATGCGGAATACCGGCACGCGCACCGGCTTCGATGCCGTCCGCACGACCTATGAGTTGAACGACCCGGCGCTCGGGTTGCTCGCCCTCATCATTCGCGGCGCGGAGACGAACGATCGCAGCCTGACCCAATGGTCTCCCGGCTTCTGGGCGATCGGCTCCGGTCTGCGCCTGCAAATCGAGGACGACATGGAGTATGTCGCGGCGGTTGGCGCGCTCCTCGACGGCCTCTATCGCTTCTGCCAGGACCAGCTTTCGCCCGTGGCGAAGCCAGCACGACAATAAGTACGAAGTCAGAAGTACGAAGTACGAAGTAGGGGTTGTGCTGTGGGTATGCCCGGAGCCTCCTTCGTACTTCGTCGTTCGTACTTCGTACTTCCAGCGGAGCTTCGATGATTATCGAGTGGAACCACCATCTCTTCAGCAGCGACGTGGCGCGTTTTCCGTTCCATGCGCGGGCGACGTACCGGCCGGATGTGGCGCGGCTGTCGGCCGACCCGATCGGCGATTACCTGGCGCGGATGGAGCGGGAGGGGATCGACCGGGCGGTGCTGGTCCACCCCGAGCCCTATGGCGACGACCACGCGCTGGTGCGCGAGGCGATTGCGCGGCATCCCGACCGCTTCCGGGCCTGCTCGCTCTTCTACCCGCACGACCCGGACGCCCCCGACAAGCTCCACGCGCTGGTGCGCGCGGTGCCGCAATTCGTCGCCACCCGCTTCCACGCGCATCGCGGCAAGGAGATGTATCTCGACAGCTTCGCCGATCCCGGCGTGCGCGCGATCTGGGAGCGCGCGGCGGCGATGGGGCAGATCATCGAGTTGCACATCGGGCCGAACTACGCGCAGCAGGTCGCGCGGGCGATCCGCGAGTATCCCTCGACCACGATCCTGATCGACCACCTCGCCGAGCCGGGGATGGGCAACATCGTGGAGTACATGAGCGTGCTGGAACTCGCGCAGTTCCCGCAGGTGATCATGAAGCTGTCGGGGCTGAACCACATCTCGACCGAGGCCCCGCACTACCTCGACGTGCAGCCGCTCATTCGCGGACTCGCCGATGCCTTCGGCCCCGACCGCCTCGTCTGGGGCAGCGGCTCGCCGGGCATCATCGACGCCCACCTGCCGCACCTCTCCGAGTCCGACCGGGCGAAGATCAAGGGCGGTAATCTGGCGAAATTGCTCGATTGGGGCGCATGATCCCCGCTTTCAGTGGCGCACGGAGCGGCGTTCTCGACTGACCGGTTCTCAGTCAGGCTGTTTCTGTGCCTTCCAGAATGCGCTTCAGTCGCCCGAAGTTTGCCTCGACATCCTTACTGAAGGATCGGGCGATCAGCGGCTCGAACAGACGCGCGAACCCCGTGAGCTGCATCTCGCCGCTCCACTGCAGGCGAGTTCCGGTGCCATTCGGCGCGAAGCGCCAGTGCCCCTGGAATGGCGGGCCGCTCAGGCTGCGAATCTCCATGCGGCGGTTCGGTTCCAGTTCGGCGACCGTCGAGCGAATCGCGCTCGTCCCCGGCCCGGTCCGCCGTACCTCGCGGAAGGTCGTGCCGGCACGCCACGGACCCGGCTGCTCCAACTCCATCGCTACCGACGACCGATCCCACTTCGGGTGATTCACGGCGTCGGTCAGGAACGCAAAGACCTCCTCCACGGGCCGATCGATGGTGATGTCGATGGACTTCGTGATCATCGCCCACTCCTCGTGCTCGAAACTACGACACCTCGTACCTCTACTATGTGCTTCGGCCCGCCGACACGCCAGACCAATCTATGCTCACTTTCTGCTCATGCGTAACCTTCTCCCCCGGCAGCCCGGCGCGGTGCGCTAGAATAGGGCGAACGTCGATGGTGATGTGGGGGTGAGGGGACGATGGCAACCGAGCGCGGCGGGCGGATGAGCGATGTGCTGCGGAACCGGCCGCTGCTGACCTTGATGCTCGGCCATTACACGGTCGATATGTACGTGGGGGTGCTGCCGGTCCTCTATCCGGTCCTGACCGGGCGCTTCTCGCTCGATTTGAAGACGGTCGGACTCCTCTCGCTGGCCTACAGCGGCATGGCGTCGCTGGCGCAGCCGCTTTTCGGCTGGATCGCCGACAAGTACGGCACGCGCTACATCGGCTTCGCCCTGAGCTGGACGGCGATCAACTTCGCGCTGATCGGCTTCGCGCCGAACTTCCCGGCCCTGCTGATCCTGGCGGCGCTCGCGGGCATCGGGTCCGGGGCCTACCACCCGCTCGGTTCGCTCAACGCCTCGGCGGTCATCCCCGAGCGTAGCCGCAACATGGCGATGTCGGCCTACGTCTCGGGCGGCACCTTCGGCGTCGCGTCGGGGCCATTAATCGGCGCGGTGCTCTTCAACTTCTTCGGCACGCGCGGCACCGCGCTGATGGTGATCCCCGGCGTGACGATCGCGATCTGGATGCTCTTCGAGATGCGGCGGATCGCGCTGCGCCGCGCGCCCGCCAGGGCGGCCGGGAGCGCCCGTCGCGAGTTGCCGTCGATCCCGGTGCTGCCGATGCTGGCGGTGATGGGCGTGATGATGTCGCGCGCCTGGACGATGAGCAGCATCCAGGCGTTCGTCCCGACCTGGTATCAATCGCTCGGCTATGGTGCCGGATTCTACGGCCCGCTCGCCACCGTCGTCGTGCTCGCCAGCGCCTTCGGCGCGATCGGCACCGGCTCGCTCGCCGACCGCTACGGACGCCGCGCGGTGATGTTCGTCTCCCTGGTGCTGACGATCCCGGCCATCCTGCTCTTCGTGCAGTTCACCGGCCCGATCGCCTTCCTCACCGGCGCGCTGGTCGGCTTCCGGCCGCCTCTACTGGTCCGCTGATGCTGGTGATGGCGCAGCAGTTGATGGCGGGTCGCGCAGCGCTCCGGGCTCATCCTCGGCCTCGGCTTCGTCACCGGCGCGGTCGGCGTGCCGATCACCGGGGCCTTCGCCGACGCCTTCGGCCTGGAAGCGGCGTTGCGCGCCCAGGTGATCGTCGTCCTCGCGACCCTCGCGATCACCGCCTTCCTCCCCACCGAGGCGCAGATGCGCGACCACCATCGCCGCGCCCAGCAGGTGCTCGCGCCATCGTCGGGCGCGGCGGACTTGATGACGGTTGTTGCAGGTTGCGTGGCAACCGTTTGTCGAACCTGCAACCTGCCTGAACTCACGAGGTACCCCATGCCCTCCCCCTCCTCCTCTCCGTCAACGTTGGCTTGCCGCGCGAACTGCCGCCGCCGCCGAAGGGGTGGCGCGGCGATCCGCCGTGGCGTTCGCGGATGAGCGGCATCTTCAAGGAGCCGGTGGTGGGCGCGGTCTGGGTTGGTGCGACGAATCTGGCGGGAGATGCGCAGGCCGACCGCAAGGATCACGGCGGTGCCGACAAGGCGGTGAATGTCTATTCCGCCGACCACTTCCCCGACTGGCGGCTGCGCCTCGACCGGCCCGACCTGACCAACGGCGCGTTCGGCGAGAACTTCACCGTCGCCGGGCTCGATGAGGAGACGGTCTGCATCGGCGACATCTTCGCTATCGGCGACGTGCGCGTGCAGGTGACCCAGCCGCGCCAGCCCTGCTGGAAGCTCGCGCGCAAGTGGGATGTCAAGGATCTCGTCGTGCAGGTCGAGGAATTGTCTCGCACCGGCTGGTATCTGCGCGTCCTGCACGAGGGCCACGTCGAAGCGGGCCTGCCGATCACCCTGCTCGAACGCCCACACCCCGAATGGACCATCGCCCGCGCCTACGCCACCATGCGCGCCCGCCACGACGACCCGGCGACCGCCGCCGCCCTCGCCGCCTGCCCGGCCCTCTCCGAAGACTGGCAAGCGCTCGTGGCCCCGCCAAAGCCGACGAAGCGGCCCTGCGCCAAGCGATGGGGCGTCGCCTGATCGTGAGCCGACGGGCAACGTACTGCCTACGTCAGCCGCACCATCGCCTTGATCACCCCCGTCTCTGGTCGCGTCCAGTCGCCGAAGCGCTCGACCGCTTCCTCCGGTGTCGCAAGATCCTGGCTGATCCAGGCGGTCGTCGCGATCCGCCCGACCTCGATCGCGGCGATGATCCGGGTGATGTCGGCGGCGGTGGCGTTGCGCGAGGCGAGCAGAGTGATCTCGCGACGGTGGAATTCGGGGTCGTTGAAGGTGATCTCGGCCTGGACCAGCCCCACGAAGACGAGCTTGCCGCCGTGCGCGACGAAGTTGAACGAGCCCATC
This sequence comes from Chloroflexia bacterium, assembly GCA_046328475.1. GTDB lineage: Bacteria > Chloroflexota > Chloroflexia > Thermomicrobiales > CADCWN01 > CADCWN01. The sequence goes on from JAXLWN010000023.1 coordinate 30,287, forward strand.
ATCGAGCGGGCGCTGCCGGTGGCGTCGAAGACGACGGTCGGCAGTTCGCCATCGGTCAGCGCCCGCACCTCTTCCAGCAGCCCCCGGCCCGGCCTGGATGGTCTGCTCGATGCCGAGTTCGCGGCGGCAAAAGGCGAGCCGTCCCGCGTCGAGGTCGGTGGCGATCACGCGCGCCCCGGCGTCCTTGGCGAAAACCATCGTGGAGAGGCCGATCGGCCCCGCGCCGACCACCAGCGCCCATTCCCCCGGCCCGATCGTCGCCCGGCTGACCGCGTGCGCGCCGATGCCGAGCATCTCCACCAGCGCCAGTTGCTCGTAGGAGAGGGTCGGCGCGGGGTGCAGTTTGCCGAGCGGCAGCGCGATCGCCTCGCGCATCCCGCCATCGGTGTGGACCCCGAGCGTTTGCAGCGCGACGCAGCAGTTCGTCTTGCCGCGACGACACGCCACGCAGACGCCGCAATTCAGATACGGCTCCACCGCGCAGCGGGCGCCGACCGCGATCCGCCCGGCCGGGTCGCCGCCCGGCCCGAGTGCCAGCACCTCCACCCCCAATTCGTGCCCCAGGATGCGCGGGTAGCTGAAAAACGGCTGCTCGCCTTTAAACGCGTGGAGATCGGTGCCGCAGACGCCGATCCGGTGGACCCGCACGATCGCCTCGCCCGGTCCCGGCCCGGCGGGCGGCGGCGTCTCGGTCAGCGACAGCCGCCCCGGCTGATCGAGGACGATGGTCTGCATCGGTGATCGCTCCTTCTGTAGGGTGACCGCAGTAGCGGGAACGCACGAACTCTCTCGTTGGTGCATAATCGCACAGCATCGAGGGGCTTGCTGAAGACGATGCAGATTTCGTGCAATTTCCGAGATAGGAATGGAGGCACCGATGCCCTGGATCTTCGAGCGCGTCGCCGGTCCCTATACCTTCTCCGAGGGACCGGCCTGGACCGGACAGGCGCTGCTCTTCACCGACATCCGCTCCAGCCGGATCATGCGCTACGACCCGGCAACCGGCAGGTGCGACGTTTTTCGCGACAACACGAACGAGGCGAACGGTCTGCACATCGACCGCGCGGGCAACCTCTACGCCTGCGAGGGGGGCGGGCGGCGCATCGTGCGCTACGAGTGGGACGGCGGGGCGACGGTGATCGCCGATAGTTTCGAGGGGCAGCGCCTGAACAGCCCCAACGACATCACCAGCGACGCACAGGGGCGGCTCTGGTTCACCGACCCGCGCTACGGCGCGAATCGGGACGACATGGAGCTCGACCACGAGTCGATCTTCCGGCTCGATCCGCCCGCCGATGGCGCGGGCGCGTGGGCGATCACCCGCGTCACGTTCGACACCTCGCGCCCCAACGGCCTCGTCTTCTCGCCCGATGGCCGCACGCTCTACGTCGCCGAGTCGCCCCCGGCCCCGGATGGCGCGCGGCAGTTGCGCGCCTACCCGGTCAACGATGACGGCACGCTCGGCGCGATGACCGTCCTCCACGATTTCGGGCCGCACCGGGGCATCGACGGCATGCGCACCGACGCTGCGGGCAACATCGTCGCCTCCTGCGGTTGGACGACGAGCGGCCCCGGCCCGCGCATCGGCATCTTCGCGCCCGACGGCATGGTGCTGGAGGACCACCCGACGCCGGTCAACCCCACCAACTGCGCCTTCGGCGACGCCGATCGCCGCACTCTCTACGTCACCGGCTACGACGGCTCGCTCTTCCGCGCTCGCACCGACCGGCGCGGATAAAGGGCATTAGTACGGTTCGAAGGTTCGAAGGTTCGAAAGTTCGAGCCTCACAACCTTCGAACCTTCGAACCTTCGAACCGTAATTCCTTAGGAGGCCCAATGACCGCCGCCGCAACTCCTCTCCCGACGCGCCAGGTCGGGCGCACGAAGCTCCGCGTGCCGATCCTGGGGCTCGGCACCGCCCCGCTGCATCGCTCCGAGGATGCCGTCGCGATCGCGACCATCCATCGCGCGCTGGAGGAAGGGGTCAACTTCTTCGACTCCGCGCCGCTCTACGGCAACGGGCGCAGCGAGCGGCTGCTCGGTGCTGCCCTGAAGGGTGTGCCGCGCGATAGCTACGTCCTCTCCACGAAGGTCGGTCGGCTGATCCCCGAGGGCGGTGGCCCCCCGCCATTCGCCTACTCGCGCGACGCCGTGCTGCGCTCGTTCGAGAGCAGCCTGGAGCGCCTGGGGATCGACCGCATCGACATCCTGCTCGTCCACGACCCCGACGACCACCCGCAAGAGGCGCTGGCGACCGCCTTCCCGACGCTCGCCGAACTGCGCAGCCAGGGCGTGATCGGCGCGATCGGCTCGGGGATGAACCAGTGGCAGATGCTGGCCCACTTCGCGCGCAACTTCGACATCGACTGCTTCCTGCTCGCCGGGCGCTACACGCTGCTGGAGCAGACCGCGCTCGACGACTTCCTGCCGCTCTGCGCGGAGAAGCAGATCAGCGTCTTCCCCGGCGGCGTCTACAACAGCGGCATCCTGGCGCTCGGCCCGGATCACCCCGCCGCGACCTACAACTACGCGCCGCCCCCGCCCGAAATCGCCGACCGCGCCCGGCAGATCGCGGCCGTCTGTGCGCGCCACGGCGTGCCGCTCCAGGTCGCCGCCGCCAACTTCCCGCTCGGCCACCCGGCGATCACCGCCCTGCTCATCGGCGGCGAGTCGCCCGAGCAGTTCTCCGGCACCGTCGCCGCCCTGCGCACGCCGATCCCCGCCGCCCTCTGGGCGGATCTGAAGTCGGAAGGACTGCTGCGCGAGGACGCGCCGACTCCGGCATAGACCAGCACGAGAGCGCGGGGAAGCCGCGTAAAGCATCACCCCTCTCCACCAGAGCTGGAGAGGGGTGATATTGCGCCCTACGTAATCGCGCCCTACGCCGCCCCGATCTGCGCCATCCTGGTCACGTCGGACTCGCGGGGTGGCAGGAGCGAGTTGGTGACGAAGCCCATGCCCTCGGCAGGCTTCTCGGCGAAGAAGTCCGACCCCCTGGCCGCGACGATGCGATGGAGCGCCGCCACGAGCTCCGGGTCGAAGTGGCTCCCGGCGCACCGATCCATCTCGCCGAGCGCCCACGACAACGGCCTGCCGTCCGAATAGGGGCGATTGGAGAGGATCGAATCGAGCGTGTCCGCCACGGCGATGATGCGCCCGCCCCGGCTGATCTGCGACCCGCGCTCCCCGTTCGGGTAACCGGTGCCATCGAAGCGCTCGTGGTGGTCGCCCACCATCCGCGCCACCTCGGGCAGCGCCTGCACCGCCGCGAGGAGTCGCTCGCCCGTGGCGGCGTGTTGCTTGACGACCGCGTACTCCGCATCGGTCAGTCGGCTCGGCTTGTGGAGGATCGACTCGGGGACCGCGATCTTCCCGAGGTCGTGCAACAACCCGGCCGTGTGGAGATAGGCCAGCTCGGTCGCCGTGAGGCCCAACTCCTCGCCCAACGCCACCGCGTACTGCGCCACGCGCTCGGAGTGCCCCGCGATCGTGTTGTCGCGCGCGTCGATGATCGCGGCCACCGTCTCGATCAGTTGTCGCAGCGTCTGTTCCTTCTCCTGGTGCGCCTGCTCGACCTCGTGGTTGGCCGCCTGGAGCGACTGGATCGCCTGCTGGCTCTTGCGCGCGGAGAACGCGAGGGTGAAGCGCATGATCAGCAGCGGGACGAAGAACATCGCCGTGCCGAGCACACCGAGATAGCGGTATTCCGCGCCGAGGTAGACCCCCGTCAGGCCGAGCAAAATGGCGATCGGTGCCGACCAGAGCGAGTCGCGCAACACCATCCAGAGCGGCCGACCGGCGTGGAGGTTAATCATCAGCGCGACGATCCCCACGTTCGTCGCGTAGAAGCCGAGGACCGCGACCGACCCGGCCAGCAGGATGCCGCCGGGGAAGGTGAGCGCAGCGCTCAGCGGGACGTAGAGCAGGCTGGCGATCGCCGCCGAGAAGGTGGGGTTGGCCGGTTTCAGCAGCTCCTTCCCCCACTGGCGCGGTTTGAAGGTCCGCACACTGTGGATGACCCCGGCGGCGAGGCTGATCAGCGGCGCTCCCTGCGGCACCAGCGCCACCGCCGCCATCGTCGCCGCGATGGTGAGGGTGAAGGAGAACCGCTGCTTGTTCAGCTCGTGGATCTGCACCTGGGCCGTCTCGGCGAGCGCGGCCAGGGCGACGAAGGGGATCAGGGCGAGCCAGAGACCATCGTGCGTGACCGCCACGACGCTCGCGAGCGCCGCGAGGGCACCCGCGACGATGCAGCCCCACAGCGCCACATCGGCGAGCGGCGAACGGGCGGTGGGCGCGGCCGTTGCCCGGCTGCGCGGCGGCGCTGGTTGGGGTACCGACAGGCGCGGCACCGAGGGGGGAGCCCCCGCGCGGGCCACCGTGTTGCGCGTCTGCTTGGCGCGGTACATCGCCGCGTCGGCGCGCTCCATCAGCGCCGCGACGGTCGCGGCATCCTCCGGGCAGCAGGCAAAGCCGATGCTCGCGGTGCAGTAGAGCGTGGTGCCATCCGGCAGGTGGAAGGGGTGATCCTCGATGGCACGGCGCAATTCTTCACTCAGGTAAACGGCCTCGCGCGCGTCGGTGCCGCGCAGGATGGCGACAAACTCCTCGCCGCCGAACCGGGCGACCAGGTCGCCGGGGCGCATCTGCTCGCGCAGGATCCGCGCCACATCCTGGAGCACCTTGTCGCCCGCCGCGTGGCCGTAGGTGTCGTTGACCCGCTTGAAGTGATCGAGGTCGGTAAAAACCACAGCGAAGGGCTGCCGCAGGCGCTCGCTGCGCCGCACCTCCTCTTCGAGCGCCTGCTCGAAGTAGCGGACATTGTGCAGCCCCGTTTTCGCGTCAACCTGCGCCAGTTGCGACAGCTGCGCGCCGCGCGTGAGGCGGTGGGCGATCAGGAAGAGCGGGGCGATCAGGACGAGCAGCATCGGTGCCTGGAGCCAGAGCGCCGCGACCAGCGCCCCGATGATGTTCAACAAGGCATCGCTGAGGAGCGCCGGTTGGGCCAGCGTGTCGGCCCGCGCCAGCGGCAGCTTCGACTGGCAGGCGATCACCATCCCCACGATCAGCGCCTGCGACACGGTGAAAAGGATCGCGCCGCCGAGCAACGACAGCAATTCGGCGTACGCCACGGGCAGGGCGCGGAGTACTTCGGTGCCGAGATGCGTGATCTGCATCGCCAGCGCCGTCTGCGACACGTTGAAGGCCCAGCGCACGACCGCCCCAGGCCGCTGGCGCTGCCGCCAGACATTGGGCGTGATCGCCGCGAGCGGCAGCAAGAGGAGGAGACCCGGCGGGAGAATGATCGCGCCGGCGACCAGGAAGATGTTGGTCAGCTGATAGGTCGCCCCATCGAAGGCCGACTTGATCGGGAAGCCGTGGGCGACGGTCGCGCAGAGGGCGAAGACAATCAGCGCGGGCCAGACCGCCCCAACACCCTGCGCGCCATCGAGGTCGGCCACGCTGATCGCCAACCCCACCAAAACGATGGTGATCACCCAGACGCGGGCTGCGGGTGTGTAGCGACCCATCCCCCCGACTCCACTTGCCAGAAATGCGCCGCGCACGCGCGCGGAATGCCGCGTTGCCCGGAGACGTGCCAGGGCCACGCCACCACTATCAACCATAGCGGCGTGCATGGCCCGGCGTATATGGGTATTCAGTCTGGCGGCAGGCGGACAGTACGCCCTCGCCTGACGTTCCCGGCGAGACAATCGTACCGATGCTGATTGCGGTGGCCACGCGCGCCATTGCGCCGACCGTGCTTGTCAGTCGATCGCCATCGATTCCAGCGTGGCCTGATCCCAGTACGCCTGATCCCAGTACGCCTGATCCCAGTAGGCTTGCGTCCAGTTGACCGTTTTCGTCGCGGCGTTGATCCCGCGATTCAGCGCGACGCCCTGGTTCTCCGAGGCGACGTTCCCGGCGGCGGCATACATCATCATCATCGAGAGCTTCGGCATGTGGGCCGAGTCGGTCTGCCCGGCATAGCCCATGATGCCGTACTTCATCAACCACTTGATCTGATTCGGGGTCAGATTCGGGTACTTTTCGAGGATCAGCGCCACAATACCCGCCACGATCGGCGCGGCCATCGACGTGCCGCTGAGCCGGACGTAGTTCGTGTCGGTGATCCGGTCGGCGAACTGCTGCTTGATCAGCGAATCGCTCGCCAGCGGCGCGACGATCTTGCGCCCCGGCACCACGACCTCGGGCTTGTAATAGAGCCAGTTGTTCAGCCAGCCCCGGCTGCTGAACCAGGCCAACTGGTCGTCCCAGGGCACCGGCGTGCCCACGCCATCGAGCGCGCCGACGGTGATCGCGAAGCGGTCGTTCGCCGGGGCGTAGGCGACCGCGTTCGCCTCGGACCCGCGATTGCCGGCCGCGACGATGACCGTCACCCCGGCGAGCCAGAGCTGCTCCACCGCCGCGCAGATCGGGCTGGTGGTGTAGTCGCTGACCATCTGCCCGGTGATCGAGAGGTTGAGCACCTTGATGTTGTATTGGCTGCGGTTCTTGTAGACCCAATCGAGCCCGCGCAGCAGGTCGGCCTCGGTGCAGCTCCCATCCTTGTCCGACACGCGCACGCTGACGACGCGGGCGTTCGGGGCCACGCCGATGTAGCGCCCCTGCGCGTCCCAGCCGTTGATGATCCCGATGACGTGGGTGCCATGGCCGTTCTCGTCGCTGGTGGGCTTGCCGGTCACCGACTTGGCGACGAGCTTGTCGCTCCGGCTGAAGGCCGGGTGCTTCGTATCGACGCCGCTATCGACAACGGCCACGGTGACGCCGCTCCCGGTCGTCGCTGGCATCCCGACGCCATTCCAGGCGTTGGTGATCTCCAGCGATGGCTGATGGGTTGTTTTCAGCGCGCTGGCGTTGATCGCGGCGATCCCCATCCGGATGTCGGGCGAGACGTAGAGGATATCGGGGTTGGCCGCCAGCCTGGCCAGCAGCCGCTGCGGCACTTCGAGCACCGCCGTTTTCACGAGGTCGATGTCGTCCCCGACCAGTTCGGCCCGCATTCCGGCGGCGAAGCTCTTGGTGGCGACCTGGTGGCGGGCCTTCTGGACCAGCACGCTCACGCGCCGGTCGGGTTCCACCTGCGCGCCATATTGCAGCGCCGGGTGCAGGGCCAATTCCTGCTCGAAGCTCACGCGCGAGCGCGCGAACGCGGGGAAGCCAGCGCTGCTCCCGCCAGACAGGTGCGCCTCCGTCGTGTCCCCAGCCGCCTGCGCGCCCTCTACTCCCAGCAATGGCGACAGCGCGCCCGCCCCGAGCCCGAGGGCCGCCATCTTCAGCAGTTGTCGCCGCGTGATCCTGGCCATGGCGATGCCTCCCCTGCGGGTGGGTGGGCGAGATGGCGGCCAGCAGTTCCAGAACCGGGCCAGTGCGCCTCCACCGGGCGGTTATCCCAACTCCACCAGGATAGGACCTGGGCCGGTACCGGGCATATGGGAATGATCGCCCAATGGCGCATCGCCGGGCAGTGACGTTCGGGTGACAAAGTGAGACCAACGTCCTGGGAACAACGACCGGTACAGAAGTCTACCGAAAGGCAATCGTCCGAAATGGGCGGAGACCAGCGCGGTCCAGCGCCGGAGATACATCCGGCGCTGGACCCGCAGCAATATCTAGCGGCCGGTAACGGCTACCCCGAGGAACGCGTCGATCCGCTCGAAGGGCAGGTGATCCAGACGTAGTCGGCATGTAGTGCGCTTCGAGCACGCTGCCGTCCGGGCCGACCAGGAAGTCGGCGGGCATCCGCAGGAAGTTGCTCCTTCCTCCTTCGTCAGCTGAAAGCCCCGCTCCGCCGCCGCTGCGACCTGCGCGTGCGTCCCAGGCAGCGCCATCGTCGCCTCGACCTTCTCCGCCGAATTCTCGACGCCGTACAGATCGTAGAGCCGCGCCTCCGGGTCGGGAATCAGCGGGAAAGGCGCATCCGCTTCCCGACATGCTCCCGCATCGCCGCACCCGCCGACTCGAAGATCGCCACCACCGCCAACCCGGCGCGCTCGAACTCCGCGTGGCGCTCGATCAGCATGTGCATGCGCAGGTTGCACAATGCGCAGGCGGCGTTCCGAAAGAAGGAAAGCAACAGCGGCCTACCGCGATACGACGCGAGATCGACCGGGTTGCCGAACAGATCGTTGGTCTGAAAGGTCGGTGCGGGCATCCCGAAGTGAGTCGCATTGCGTATGCCTCCAATGTCGTGGAAAAAGGACGGGTGAAGCCGACTATATCGTGCATAGTAAACCTGATTGCCTAAATTGTCAACAGAGTTGACTAATTCTTGTCTGGGGTGGATGCGGCCACGATGGCCGGACGCGCGGTGTAGAATGCCCCCGCGCGTTCGCGCCTCGGCGCGCGAGCTATCGGTGGGAAGGAGGGAGCAATGGCGAAACAGCGCGAGCGGGGGCAACTGGTCTACCTGGCGTCGCCACAGCAGATCGAATATCGCGAGTATGAGCAGATCATCCGCCAATGTCTCGGCTCCTGGCCCCGACCGTCAAGCAGTGCGTGATGGGCCACGAGATGGTCGGGCGCGTCTACCGGCTGGGCGCGGGTGAGACACCGGAAGGAGGCCCATCACTCCGCCAACAAATCGCGCGCCAGCGCCGCCGCGCCGAGCGCCGCATCCTCGGTCGCCGCCCGGTGCTCCACCGCGAACCCCTGCCCGTCCGCCGCGCGCAACAGCGGCGGCAGCAGCAAATCCTCGCTCGCGTGCAGGAACCCGCCATCCGTCACCAGGGGGATTGCCGCACCCGCCGCCGCGTCCAATTGGCGCAACACGGCGACTGCCAGCGTGCCCAGCGCCTCGCCCGCCGCCGCGACGATGCCCACGGCAACCTCGTCGCCCGCCCGCGCCGCGTCGGCCACCACCGGGGCCAGCGCCGCGATCTCGTCGCGCGGCGTCGGCTGGCGGTAGACCCAGCCTACAATCTCCTCCGGCGCGGCCAGCCCCGCCGCAGCCAGCAACACCCCTCGCAGCGCCGTCTGCGGCCTGCGCCCATCGTGCGCCCGCAGCACGGCGGAGAGTCCGGCCAGCCCGACCGCATAGGCGCTGCCGTCGTCATCGAGCAGGTAGCCCCAGCCGCCCGCCCGCACCTCGCGCCCATCCGCCGCGCGCCCGTAGCCGATCGAGCCGGTCCCCGCGATCAGCAGCACCGCCGGACCCGACGGCACCGCCGCCCGCAGCGCAATCGCCGCGTCATTCGTCACCGCATAGCGCCCGGCCGCGATCACCGCGCGCAGGCAATCTTCCACCGCCGCCCGGTCGTCCGGCCGCGCCGCGCCCGCCGCGCCGATCGCCACCGCTGCCACTGGCCCCTGCTCGCGCCCCGCATCTGCAAACGCCGCCGCAATCGCCGCCGCCACCGCCTCGGTCGCTCGCCCCGCCCCGACCGCGCGAATATTCCCCGGCCCCCCCACGCCGCGCCCGAGCACCGCCCCGCTCCCGGCCTCCGCCAGCAACGCGACCGTCCTCGTCCCGCCCGCATTCAGGCCGAGCACGAGTGACGAGTAACGAGTAACGAGTAACGAGGATTCCCGATCCGCAGCGTGCGCCGCCTGCCGCTTACCTTCTGCCACCGGAACGTCGTCTCCCCTCGTTACTCGTTACTCGTTACTCGTTACTTCTGAAGCTCTTGCTTAATGTACTTGCTGATGAGGTCGTAATCCCCGCCGTGCGGCTGCAAGATCGCCTGCCCGTCGGCGGAGGTGGCATTCTCCAGCACATTGCTGTCGTCGATGCGGATGTGGGCCGAATTGCCCGTATCGGCGCGCAGGAAGAGGATTAGCAGATCCATCGGCGCAAGATTCGTCTTCAGCGCGGGTTGGAGCGCGTTCATCACCCCGAACGCCCGCCACCAGTTGAGCGGACTCTTCAACTTCGCGCTGATCGCCGACATCAGCTTCTGCTGCCGCTGCGAGCGCGCGAAATCCCCCTGCTCCACCGGCACATCGGCGTAGCGGGCGCGGGCGTAGCGGATCGCCGTCTCGCCATCCATGTGCTGCTTCCCGGCCGCGAACGTGACCGTGATCCAGCTCGGATCGATATTCGGATCGTCGTTGGCCGGGTAGTCGGACGAGAAGGCGTTCTCCACGTCGATATCGACGCCGCCGAGCGCATCCACCAGCGCCCGGAAGCCCCGGAAATCGATCGTCACCCACTCATCGGTCGCCAGGCCGGTCACCTGCTCGACCTTGTAGGTCACCAACTCGCCCCCGGCGACCGGATCGCCCTCGTCCCCGCGCCCGTAGGCGTAGGCGCTGTTAATCTTCGCGTAGCGCCCCGAATCGGGCGGGATCTGCACCCAGAGGTCGCGCGGGATGCTGATCTGCGCCGTGCCGTCCCTCCCGGTGTGCAGCAGCAGCAGCGAGTCGGTCAGATAGGCCCCGTCGTGCCCCTCCCCGCCATAGCCGAGAATCAGCACATTCGCCTCGCCCGTCGGCGACAGATGCACCGACCAGAGCGGCTCGGTCGAGACCGCGCTCGCGAACATCAACCCGCGCACGAGGAAAGGCAGCAAAATCAGCGCGACGACCGCGAGCGCCCACCACACGATCCGCCGCTTCCGCCGACGAGGCCGCTTCTGCTCCTGCTGGTCCCACGGATAGGAAAGATCGGGAGGCAACCCCTCGCCATACTGCGGCGCGGCCTGCGGATATTGTGGCTGTTGCGGAAACTGCGGCTGCGGATAGGGCGGCTGAGGAACCTGCTGATGAGGATTGCCGGGTGTTGGCCCAAGCGGCGGGAGATACGGCTGGCCCTGCGGCGGCGCAAACGGATCGGGGTTTGGTTGCGGCGGATATCCCTGCGGCGGATACCCCGGCGGATTTCGCTGATCCATCGCCCCTATCGCCTACTGCCCACTCCTACCGCCAGCCACCCCTCGTCCCATCCCCCGCTACCCGCCACGCGCGACTTCGTCGTTCGTACTTCGTCCTTCGTACTCCACTCAGCACTCAGCACTCAGCACTCAGCACTCGTTTAGTTCGGTGTCGGCAGCGGAATGCCGAAGCGCTCGGAGAGGTGGGTGAGGTCCTTCCAGATCGCGTCGGGCAGCGGGATACCCTCGTTGCCGCGCTTCTCGCGCGAAATGACCTCTGGCTCGCCGGGGGTCATCACCCGCTCAACGCCCTCGGCGGGTTTGACGCGGCGGGCGGCGGCGAGGGTGTTGCCGACCATCGCGCCGTAGCGCTCACCGCCACCAAAAGCTTCCGGATCGATCACGATAATCGTCACGCCGCTGATCTGCCCGGACGACTGCGCCGTGCCGTCGCTGCGCCCATGCCGCGCGCCCACGTCCCACGAGCCGCTGACATCGTCGTCGATCACGGCCAACCCGCCGATCAGCGCGGCGGCCATCGACATGCCGTAGCCCTTGTGGCCGTCAACCGCGCCGCCGAGCGGCAGCAGCGCGCCACCGGCGTAGAAATCGTCCGGGCGCGTGCTCGGCACACCGCTCTCGTCGATGATGCGGCCGGGTGCCAGCTCTGCCCCCTTCGATTGCGCCACCCGAATCTTCCCCTCGGCGATGACCGAGGTCGCCGCATCGAAGATCATCGGGTTGTCCTCGCCCGCCGGGACGCCGAACGACCAGGGGTTGGTCCCCAGGAAGCGCTCGCGCCCGCCGAACGGCACCACGATCCCGGTGCCGGTGCCCGCCGCGCCGTAGCCGATGATGCCGACCATCCCCGCCGCCGCCGCGCGCTCGGGATACTCGCCAAGTCGCCCGATGTGCATCGAGTGGCGGATCGTCGCCACCGCGACGCCATGCTTGCGCGCCGCCTCGATCGCCCACTCCAACGCCACGATGGTCGAGTATTGCCCGAAGCACTCCGCTGCATCAACCAGCGCGGTCGCGCCGAACTCGCGGATGACCTTTGGCTCGTTGCCCGGCTTGAGTTGCCCGTGATCGACTTGATCGACATACCAGCGCATGCGCAGCACACCGTGCGAATCGTGCCCGGAGAGATTGGCGCGCACCAGGTGGTGGGCCACCTCGTCCGCCGCCTGCTGCCCGGCACCAACCTTCAGGCAGATCTCGCGTATGAAGTCCTCCAGCGGACCAGCGGGGCAGAGCACGTCGGCCATGACACCACTCCTTTCATCACCACACCCCATGACGTGGCGCGTATCCTATCACGGCGCGGGGGGTGAGGGGAGTGGAGCGTGGAGCGTGGAGCGTGGAGAGAAGAGAGGAGAGAGAAAGGGGAAGGGAGAAGGGAGAAGGGAGAAGGGAGAAGGGAGAATGGCGAGGCGAGAGAGGGGAGGGAACGGCTGCTTCGCTGCGCTGAGAATGACGCACCGATGGCCACTGTCTCCCCCCTGTCATGCTGAGCGCAGCGAAGCATCCGTCTCTCTTCTCTCCACGCTCCACGCTCCACGCTCCACACTCCACTCTCTCTCCTCGTCTCTGCGCCCTCTGCGTCCTCTGCGGTAAATCCGTTCTCCCTTCGTCGTCTCCACATCGTTCTCCGCGTCTCCGCATCTCTCCACTCTCTTCTCTCCACGCTCCACTCTCCACTCTCCTCACCGCAAACTGGCACTGCACCCGCCGATCGGGTAGAGTCCCCTACGATCGCGGGGGCGAGGCAGCATTGGCGGAGGTTGGGCGATGTGGAAATCGCGGCTGTTCGGGTCGCTATCGCTACTCCTCGATTTTGTGAACGAGCACGCGCTGTCGGCCGAGCAATTCAAGGTCGTCGTCGTGCCGCCGCGCATCTGGCAGCGGCGCGGCAGCCCGCGCTTCCACCTGATCTACAAGATGGACGACCCCGCGCCCGATCTCGTCGGTGCGCTCGCGACGGCCGAAGAGTCGCCCGATATCGACGAAGCCGCCGCCATCGACACCGCCGCCGAGATCATCGCCAGCGCGCAGCACCGGGGCGGGCACGGCCACGGCTCCGGCGAGCGCGGCGAATGACCTCGCCGTCACAGGTGCGCATCGGGATCGACGCGCACCTCCTCTCGTTCGCCGGAACCTACCGCCAGGCCGGGGTCAGTCGCTACATCGCCGAACTGCTGCGCGCCTTTGCCGCCGAGCAGGCCGGCGAATCACCCTTCGAGTACCTCGCCTACATCGGACGCGAGCAACCCCCCGCCGACTTCCTGCCACCCGGCGCGGGTCGCCTGCACTGGCGACAGAGCCAGCTCCCGACCGAGCGCGCCCCGGTGCGGATCGCCTGGGAGCAGGGGATCGGCCCGGCCGCCGCGCTTCGCGAACGGCTCGACCTGCTCCACGGCCCGGTCAACGTGCTGCCCCTCGCCGCGCCATGCCGGGGGGTGATCACGATCCACGACCTCGCCTTCCTGGCGCACCCCGAGGCGTTCAACGCGGCCAAGCGGCGCTACCTCACCGTCATGACCGCGCTCTCGGCGCGGCGATCGGCGCGCGTGATCGCCGTCTCACACTTCACCCGGCTGGAGGTGATCCGCCGCCTGGGGATCGCGCCGAGCAAGGTGGCCGTGGTCCACAACGCCGCCGATCCCACCTTCGCGCCGCGCCCGGCGGACGAAATCGCGCGCTTCCGCGCCGCGCACGATCTCCCCGCGCGCTTCATCCTCTCGGTGGGCACGCTGGAGCCGCGCAAGAATCTCACCGGCCTGCTCGATGCCTTCGCCAAACTCGCGGCCGATACCGACGCCGACCTTGTCATTGTCGGCGGGCAGGGGTGGCTCTACGACGATGCGCTGGCGCGCGTCGCCGCGCTGGGGCTGGCCGGGCGCGTCCGCTTCGCCGGACACGTCCCGGATGGGGACCTGCCGCTGTGGTACAATGCGGCAGCGGCCTTTGTCTACCCATCGCTCTACGAAGGCTTCGGCCTGCCGCCACTCGAAGCGCTGGCCTGCGGCACACCGACGATCACCAGCGCCGCCGCGTCGCTCCCCGAGGTGGTCGGGGAGGCCGCCATCCTGGTCGAACCGCGCGATCCCGACGCGATCGCCGCCGCCCTGCGCCAGGTTCTGACCGATCCCTCGCTCCGCGCGCGGCTCAGTGCCGCCGGACCGCCCCGCGCGGCAACCTTCACCTGGGCGCGCACGGCGGCGGCCACCAGGGCGGTCTACGCCGAGGCGCTTGCCCGATGACCGCGCGACCGGTCCACCCACGAATAGCACAGTTCGCGCGCGGCGTATCGCGCCGACGACCCTGGTACGTCGCCGCGCTGGGCGTCATCTCCCTCGCCTGCTGCCTCCTCAGCGGCCTGGTGGCCTGCTCCCCGGTCGATAAAGTCTTCCCCCCGAGCGAATCCTCGCCGGTCGCCGATCCTCCCGCCACCCAGCGCACGCGCGCGACGCCGGTGGCGACGATTGCCGGGCCGCCCGCCTCGACCCCGATCGCGCCGATCACCGGACTCGCCCCGGAGCGCACCCTGCTCTTCGTCTCCGACCGCGACGGGCAGATCGACCTCTACCTGACCGATATCGTCAGCCGCGCCGTCTGGCGCTTGACGAACGACGCCGCGATCGAGTCCTTCCCGGCCTGGTCGCCCGACGGGACGACGATCGCCTACGTGGTGGAGGATCAGCGCGCGGTGCGCAACCTCTGGCTGCTCGACTTGCGCGACGGCATCCATCGCCAGATCACGCATGAGGAGCCGCCGTTCGATGTGCGTCGACCCGCCTGGCTGCGCGGCGGGCGCGCCCTGATCTACGACACCGGCAAGCCGTTCGACCGTCGCCCCGAGCTGCGCGCCATCACCATCACCGGGCAGCCGCTCGCCCCGCTGCTGCCCGATAGCGGCAGCGTCATCCTCGACTGGGATACCGATGGCGCGACGCTGATCTGCGCGGTGGTCTCGAACCTGGGGCAACCCCGCATCGTCGTCGCCGACGCCGTGCCGGGCGAGCGGCTGCGCCCGGACCAGGATGCGCTGATCGGCTTCGACGTGCATCTCTCGCCCAACGGCCTCTACGCGACCTATTCCGCGCCCCCCCTCAGCGACGACCAGATCACCTACGTGCTGACGCTGGCCACCGGCGAGACCTATCCGATCAACGACCGCGTGCGGCGCAGCACCGGCGCGATCGAGAACGTGACCGGGCGGCGCTACGAGCACGACTTCGCCTGGCTGCCCGATAGTCGCCGCCTCGTCTTCGTCCACGGCACCGGCGGCGTCACCGATGGGCAGGGCAAGCTGAAGCTGGGGAACGCGCCGCTCCCGCTCGCCGATGGCCTGGTCGGGCTCTGGCTCACCGACCGCACCAAGTCGGTTGAAGAGCGCCGCCGCGATCAGTTGACCACCGGCACCGCCGACGCCGCGCCGCGCCCCTCGCTCGATGGCCGCTGGATCGCCTTCCTCACCGACACACAGGAGTCCACTGCGGTCGAGTCGAACATCTGGATCATCGCCGTGAACGCGGCCGAGGGGCACGCGCCGGAGGAGTACAACCTCACCGCCGGGGAGGGCAACAATTGGGCACCAACCTGGATGCCGCTGCCGGTGACCGATCCGGCCGGGTCGTGAGTGGAAGCATGGGCGAACAGGGGAGCGGGCGAACAGGAGAACAGGAGACGGTAGCAGCATTGGGCGAATTCGCGCTGATCGGCCGGCTTGCCGGGATGCTGGCCGAGGTTGGTGCCGCCAGCGCGCCCGACCTGCTCGGCATCGGCGACGACGCGGCGATCTGGTCGCCCACGCCCGGTGCGCGCAACGTGATCACCACCGACAGCCTGATCGAGGGCATCCACTTTCGGCTCGACTGGACCAGCTGGCACGACCTGGGGCACAAGGCGCTGGCGGTCAACCTGAGCGATGTCGCCGCGATGGGCGCGCGGCCCCGCCTCGCCGTGATCTCGCTCGGCCTCACCGGGCGCGAGCCGGTCGCCGGGATGCTCGACCTCTACCGGGGGCTCGGCACGCTCGCCGCGCGCCACGGACTCGTCGTCGCCGGTGGCGATATCGTCGCCTCGCCCGACCGCCTCGGCATCCACGTCACCGTCATCGGCGAAAGCTGGCCCGCATCCGGCGGCCAACTCCTCACCCGCGACGCCGCCCGCCCCGGCGACCTCCTCGCCGTCACCGGCCCCCTCGGCCTCTCCGCCGCCGGCCTGGCGCTGCTGCTGGAGAAGTGGGAAGTGGGAAGTGGGAAGTCAGAAATTGATCTGAATCAATCGGCGGTGTCGCCTGCTGAACGAACTTCCGATGCACCCGCAGCCTTTTCCCACTTCCCACTTCCCACTTCTAACTTCCGAGCTTGGCCTTCACCGCGTCGATGATCGTCTCGTTCTCGGGGAAGCCGCCTTCGCGGAACATCGAGTGGACCAGTTCGCCGCCGACCTTCACGTCGAACGAACCCTCGTCCCACGGGATCAGCTCGATCTCGGAGAGATCGTAGGTGAAGCGCTTCATCAGCGCGCCCGCGAGTTCGAGCGTCTGCGGCTCGTAGCCGCACGAGGCGCAGTAGGTGATCGTCACTTTGACCGGAACCTTGGCCATCTTCTCGCTCCGCTCGAATAGGAAGGGCGAGGGGAGAAGGGCGAGGGGATGATCTGCCGCAGGCGAAGAGGCTATGGGTATTGCCCTTCGCTCGACACGCCCCCTACACCCTTCTCCCCTCGCCCTTCTCCCTTCAGTCCTTACGCCGACACGGCGCTTAGATGATCCCGCGCACGGCGTCGATGATCGCCTGGTTGATCTGCGGGCGCAGGCGGTCGCGCACGGCGTTGCGCGCGGCCATGTACTGCGGGCGGATCTCCTCGGGGATCTGGTCCGGCGGGGTCCCGACCGGCCCGTACTGCGGGTTGTTCTTGTGGATCTCGGCAGTGCCCGCCTGGATCATCGCGGTGACCGACTCCGGCCGCTCCTTCATGTTGCCGATCTCGTTGAAGCTCTGGTCGAAGCCAACGAAGACCGGGATCGAGCGGAACTCGCCATTCTTCAGGTACTGGTCCATCAGGTCGAGGTTCTGATCGCGCAGGAAGACGCGCAGGTTCAGCTTGCCATTGCTCGCCTCGGCCAGCTTGCCCAGCGCGGGCAGGCCGCTGATCACGTCGCCGCACCAATCCTCGGCGATGACCATGATGTTGCGCGCCTCCGGCAACCCGGCGACGGCGGCGGCATCGGCGTCCGACACCTGCACCGACGCCTCGGTCTCCACGAACCGCTCCTGATTGCGGTTCATCTGCGCCTTGTACTCTTCGTACGTCATACCCTGGTTGAAGCGTTCGGCGGTGACACCCATGCTCTCCACTCCATTCCCGTATGAACCGATAGCCTGACGGCGGCGACGCTGCTCCGTCGCACCGTCTTTTTCCCCCAACGCGAGGGCATCGGGGTTCATTCCCAGCATCATAGCACGCCGCCGCAGAGTCGTGCCCTACGGTTAAGAGCGCCCTCCCGGCGAGCGGATAGACGCGGATATGGTAGGCTACGCCCCCGTCGGGGTGGGAACGGCAGGGTGGGCGAACGCATGGTGGAACAGTCGGGGCGGCTCGAGCGCTGGCGCGCGGCAGCGCGGACGCCCTGGGTGCGCACGGTCGCGGTCCTCTGGATCGCCCAGGTCATCGCGGAGATGGCCTTCAGCTTCGCGCTCCCCTTCATCCCGCTCTACGTGCAGGAGTTGGGTGTCACCGACCCGACGCGCGCGGGCGTCTGGGCGGGGCTGATGTCGGGGGCGTTCGCGCTGGTCATGGGGCTGTTCGGGCCGATCTGGGGCCTGGTCGCCGACCGCTACGGGCGGCGGCTGATGATCCAGCGGGCGCTCTTCGGGGCCTGCTTCGTGATCGGCGGCATGGCGCTCGTCCGCACCCCGGAGCAGTTGTTCGCGCTGCGGCTGGTGCAGGGCGCGGTGACGGGCCTCGTCGCGGCGATCTCCACCGTCGTCTCGCTGACCGTGCCGAAGGAGCGGCTCGCGGCGGTCCTCGGCTTCATGCAGACCGCGCTCTTCGCCGGGAACTCGCTCGGGCCGATCCTCGGCGGGGTCATCAGCGACGCGGTCGGCTTCCGTCCGGCTTTTGCCATGACCGGCGCGCTCTTCCTGATCTCCGGCCTCCTCGTCACCCTCTTCGTGGCCGAACCGCCGCGCGCCGAGGCCACGGCGAAACCGGGCGAGGCCACGGCCGAGTCCGGCGGTCGCAGCGCCTGGCGCGAACTGCTGGCGCGGCGCGAAATCCTGGCGATTCTCGGCATGATCATCCTCATCCGCTTCGCCAGCTTCGCGCCGAATCCGGTCCTCCCCCTCTTCATCCAGGGCCTCGTCGCCGACCGCGAGCGGCTGGCGACGCTCGCCGGGCTGGTCGTCGCGTCCACCGGCATCGCCTCGACCGTCAGCGCGCTGCTGACCGGCCAACTGGCCGACCGCTTCGGTCGCCGCCCGACGCTGCTCTGCTGCCTGCTCTGCGCCGCGCTCCTCTGCCCCCCGCACGCGCTGGTCACCTCGGTCTGGCAGCTGCTCGCCCTGCGCGTGGCGACCGGGCTGGCGCTTGGCGGGATGATGCCGGTCGTGCAGGCGATCTTCACCGAACTGACCCCGCCCCACCGGCGCGGGATCGCTTTCGGCATCCTCGCCACCGCCGGCTCGATCGGCCTCGGCGGCGGGCCGCTCACCGGCAGCCTGATCGCCGCCCGCTTCGGCGTCCCCGCCGTCTTCGTCGCCATGACGCCGCTGTTTGCGCTCGGTGCCTGGTCGCTGCTCAGCCTGCCGCGAGGCGAACCACGCCGAAGGGCGGCGGTGGTCACGGATTAGTGACCTAATGGTCGCTGGTTTGCTTTAGAGCCATCCTGGATTCTCTGAATCGTTGTTGAACTCGACTTCTTTCGCAGATCGTGAAGCTTTCTCCCACTGATCTCGATAGTGTGCGAACCAGACCGGATCTTGCCTCGCAGTGAATCGCACTGTTGGGCGTAGCTCCGAATATGATTCCAACTCAGCGAACCGCACATAGATTACGCCGCGATGAGAGTGCAGATCGAAGCCAACCAAGGTGAATGAAGGGAGATAGGGCAAGCGGTAATAGTGGACTTCTCCACCATCCTTTCCCTTCCTGGCTCGGAAATCCAAGAGTGCATTTTCTGTGTTGTGGTGGGACCCCTTGATATGATTCATGGACAAGCCTGCATTACTTGGCGTGGCTCGGAGCGCCGCCATTTCGACGACTGGCTCGTCTTTGCTAATGAGGATGACCTGTAGCTTCATCCCTGACTGAATATGCTCCCTCAACTTCGCCTGAGTACCTGGAATCAACTCGGAGTGTGTTGTTCCCCAAAAGACTGCTTCCTCGGGATACTTCTCGAGTTCATTCTCGATATCTTGGACGCTCAGGCTAGCACTCAAGGGAAGGTTCGCAACCCGCAATTGCTCCAAGATTGTGCTAAAGTGGGCTAGCCCACCAAGTATGACCATTAGCACAGCAAAGAGTGATGGAGCTATATAGTCATCAGGGATCCCATAGATTGATCCGAACGTTGTGAGGGCGATGACAAGGACAACAAATCCTATCGTCACATAAAGAACGATGCGTGCGAACGCATGATCAAAGTTAAAGGGAACTCTTCGTTGCTGTTTCACGATGCCTCTTTCTGCATACGTACGCAGGCAAAGCACTTAATTATTGATCGCTTTGAGCACCAGATCAAACGTGCTATGATGATCTTTCGGCCATCTGAGTAGTTCAAGGCGAAAGCAATGATCTTGTCGACAGTCGGTGATTCGCTAGCAGAGATCGATGAGAGTCTAGCTGTACTGGATACGCTCGATGATCAGCAACTCTGGCAGGCGGCGCAGCGCACGCTCCGCAGCGCGCTGCGCGTAGGCTCCGGGCACTCTCCCGCGTTCAGCAACAGCGTACTCTCTCCAGCACTGAAGAGCAGGAACTCATGCTACTCCTTGATCGACTGGAAGATGTGGGCTAGTACGCGCGAAGGCAGCAGCGTTGCTCAAGGAACGAGGTCACGACGTTCACTCGCTGCTGCCTAATTCCTAACCGAAGCTTCTGCACCCACACCACAAGAGAACATTTGTTCTACAAGAAATCGATCTGCTATACTCATCGTCAAGCAGGATGAATATCGCCTGCCTGGAGCAGGATGAGCATGGCGCACCCGGCGACCACAGACGAAGGCCATCGCGCCCCGGCGACGCTGGAAGGCGTGGTCGAGCGGTTGACGTACGTCAACCCGGAGAATGGCTACACCGTCGCCAAGATCCAGCCCAACGGCAAGAATTATGTCGTGGCGGTCGTCGGCAACCTCCCCTCGGTGCAGGCCGGCGAGACCGTCGCCCTCACCGGGCGCTGGGACAGCCACCCGACCCACGGTCGGCAATTCGTCGCCGAGGGCTGCCGCGTCGTCCTCCCCGCCACCATCGACGGCATCCGCAAGTACCTCGGCTCCGGGTTGATCAAGGGGATCGGCCCCAAGATGGCCGAGCGGATCGTCGCCGCCTTCGGCGAGGAGACCCTCGCGGTCATCGACGAGAACGCCGAGCGCCTGATCGAGGTCCCGGGCCTCGGGCCGCACCGCACCGGCCTGATCCGCGCCGCCTGGCACGAGCAGCGCGCGATTAAGGAAGTGATGGTCTTCCTCGCCGATAACGGCGTCTCCACCAGCCTCGCCGTCCGCATCTACAAGAAGTACGGCGACGCCTCGGTCGGCGTGGTCAAGAACGACCCCTACCGCCTGGCACGCGAGGTCCACGGGATTGGCTTCAAGACCGCCGACAAGATCGCCCAGCAGCTCGGCATCCCGCCCGACGCCCCCGAGCGGATCATGGGCGCGGCGCTGCACCTCCTCTGGGAGTCGGCCGACGATGGCCACGTCTTCCTGCCCGAGGATGAGCTGGTCGCCGACAGCGTCGAGACGCTCGACGTGCCCGAGGAGAAGGTGCGCGAGGCGATGGAGCGCCTGCTGACGACCGACAGCGCCCGCCGCGAGCGCGTGGACGACCGCGACGTGATCTACCTGGTCCCCTACTACCACGCCGAGGGGGGCATCGTCCGTCGCCTCAGCTCGCTCTTGCGCTCGCCGAACGACTCGCTCGCCCACTTCAAGGAGGTCGATTTCACGCGCGCCTTCGACTGGTACACCGGGAAAAAGGGCTTCGTGCTCACCGAGAGCCAGCGCGCGGCGGTGCAGATGGCGCTGACGAACAAGGTCAGCGTCCTCACGGGCGGCCCCGGCGTCGGCAAGACGGCCACCACCCAGGCGATCGTCGCGCTATTGAAGGCGAAGCGGGGCGTGCCGCTGCTCGCCGCCCCGACCGGGCGCGCGGCCAAGCGCCTCTCCGACCTCACCGGCGAGACCGCGCAGACCCTCCACCGCCTGATCGGCGTCCGCTTCGGCGGCGAGGCCGGGCGCAACGCCGACAACCCATTGGAGGGCGACCTGCTGATCATCGACGAAGCCTCGATGCTCGACACGCTGATGGCGAACACCGTCCTCAAGGCGGTGCCCCAGGGCATGCACGTCCTCTTCGTCGGCGACGTGGACCAGCTCCCCTCGGTCGGCGCGGGCAACATCCTGCGCGACATCATCGCCTCCGAGCAGGTGCCGGTGACGTCGCTGAAAGAAATCTTCCGCCAGGCGCAGGATAGCGGCATCGTCACCAACGCCCACCGCATCAACAAGGGCGACACGCCGATCACGCGCGGCCTGAAAGACTTCTTCTTCATCCCCGAGGACGACCCCGAGCAGGTCGCCGAGACGGTCGTTGAACTGGCGCTGACGCGCCTGCCGCGCCGCTACGGCCTCGACCCGAAGCGCGACATCCAGGTGCTGCCGCCGATGAAGGGCGGGGCGATCGGCGTGGCGCAGATGAACGTGAAGCTCCAGGCGGCGATCAACCCGCCCGCGCCGGGGAAGATCGAGAAGAACTTCGGCTCGCGCCTCTACCGCGAGGGCGACCGGATCATCTGCATCCACAACGACTACGATCGCCAGGTCTTTAACGGCGACGGCGGCTGGATCGAGAAGATCGATCTGATCGACCAGGAGGCGGTGGTGCGCCTGGACGACGACCGCCGCGTCAGTTGGAGCTTCACCGACCTCGACGACCTCACCATCGCCTACGCCGTGACGGTCCACAAGAGCCAGGGAAGCGAGTACCGCGCCGTGATCATCCCCCTGCACACCGCGCACTACATGATGCTCCAACGCAACCTGCTCTACACCGCCGTCACCCGCGCCAAGGAGCTGGTCGTGATCGTCGGCTCCTGGCGCGCACTCAACATCGCGCTCAAGAGCGACCGCGTCGCCGAGCGCTACACCTCGCTCGCCCAGCGCCTGCGCGACGAACTCGACCCGCCGCGCAAGTCCGCCAAGATCATCCCCCTCCCCGACCGCCGCCCCTCCGCCGAAGCCCCCGCACGCCGCCTGCGCCTCGTCGCCGAGGAGCGCGAGGAGTACGGGAGCGGGTGAGGCACATGTGCCGAATTCTCCGCGCGCTGCGTGGAGAATTATTGGATGGCGGCGAGTCGCCCGATCCGCTGCTCGGCTAATGGAAATGGAACGCGCTGCGTTCCATTTCGCCCTGGATGGTTGCTAACACGGAGCGGCCGATGGCGACGCCACCCCACTGATCCAGGGCACCTGTCCCTTGCACACGCCAGCACTATCGAGAACGCCCGGCAACTCGCTCGCCTGAGCCCGCGCGGAGCTACCCTGGACGAGGATGGCCTTGTGCTGATCGCGACGGGCTTCCCAACAGCCGCGCTGAACTGGGCGTTTGTCGCCGAGCGGCCCGCCGACCCGCACGCGGCGCTCGTCGCGGCACGCGCGTTCTTCACCAGGCTTGGCTTGCCGTGGCGTTTGGTTGCCTGGGAGACGCTTGGGGCAGCGCTGGCACCGATCGCGGCTGCGACGGGATTTTCCGAACGCCCCCGAGCCGGCGATGCTCCTCGCGCCGCTCGCGGACTCCACGCCCCACACATCGGTAAACCTCATGGTACAGCCCGTTGCGGATACTGCCACTTTACGGGCCTATAACGATGTCTTCGCGGCAGCCTTCGACCTGCCGACCGAAGGTATCGACCTGGTATTCAACCCCGCTATCCTGACGGTGCCCAATGCAACCCTGCTACTCGGTTGGGCCGACGGCAAGCCGGTCGGCATCGGACTCGGCCTTACCAGCCACCACATTGCTGGTATCTTCGCGATCGGCGTCCTCCCCACCTATCGGCGTCGTGGCTTCGGCGAGGCGCTGACCTGGGACACTGTCCAGTCGTGCGGGCGGGATGCCTCGCCGCCTACCTGACGGCAAGCCCGCTCGGCTTTCCTGTTTACGCACGCATGGGCTTCCGGCATGTCGGCAGCTACCGACGGTGGGCCGACCAGTACGCCCCACGGTAACTCCACAGCATTGCCCGCCAGCAGGTCAAGTCGGGCACTATCGCCCGCCCGCGAACGTTGTGATAGCAAGTGCCGCTCCGACACACCCCAATTCAGGGGAACCAAATCCCCCAGTCCGGCATACAAGGAGCGTCTGGCAAGGGCATGACACTTGCAGGACGGGCAGCGCCGCCACCGCGCGTCACCAGGCGGCAGGAAGGACTCCATGACCGACAAGCAGTTCGCCCCGCTCACCCGCCGCGCAGTCCTGCGCCTCGCCGCCATCTGGCTCCCCCTCGCCGCGCTCGCCGCCTGCGGCGGTGGCGCGGCCAGCACCGCCACACCCACGGCGGCAACCGCCGCAGCCCCGTCAACAGCAGCATCGACCGCGCCCTCAGCAGCCGCAAGCGGCGGCGCGACCGCGACCCGCGCGTCCGGCGCGGCGTCCCCGGCGACAATGCCCGCCACCTCGGCATCGGCCGCCGCGCCCCGGCCTTCGTCCACCCCGGCCACATCGGGCACGCCGCGCCCGTCCACAGCGGCCTCCCCCGCCGTGGCAGCCTCGCCGACCTCGGCAGCGCAACCCGATCTGGTGAAATTCCGCGTCGAAGAGGTCGCGACCGGGCTCGATACCCCCTGGGAGATGGCCTTCGCGCCCGACGGCCGCATCTTCGTCACCGAGCGCCCTGGACGCCTGCGCGTGATCGAGAATGGCAAACTGCGCGCCGAGCCGGTCGCGACCGTGCCCGATGTCACCGAGACGGGCGAGGGCGGGCTGCTCGGCATGGTCCTCGCGCCCGACTTCGCGACCAGCGGCAACCTCTACTTCTACCACACCTACAACAACAGCGGCATCAAGAACCGCGTCGTCCGCTACACCCTCACCGACCGCGCCGCCGCGCGCGGCCTCGGAGCGCAGCAAATCATCTTCGACAACATCCCCGGCGCATCGACCCACGACGGCGGGCGGCTCGCCGTCGGCCCCGACGGCAAGCTCTACTTCACCTGCGGCGACGCCGCGAACCGCGACCTCGCGCAAGATCGCAACGCGCTCGCGGGCAAGATCCACCGGCTCGAACTGGATGGCGCGATCCCGGCCGACAACCCCTTCCCCGGCTCGTCGGTCTACACCTACGGCCACCGCAACCCCGAGGGGCTCGCCTGGCAGCCGGGCACGAACCAGCTCTACGCCACCGAGCACGGCAACAGCGCCAACGACGAGGTGAACCGGATCGTCGCGGGCAGCAACTACGGCTGGCCGGAAATCCAGGGCACCCAGACCGGCGCGGGCATGGTCACGCCGATCGTCACCAGCGGCGCGAGCACCACCTGGGCACCCTCCGGTGCGACCTTCGTGCGTGCCGACACTTTCCCGCAACTGCGCGGCAGCCTGCTCTTCGCCGGACTCCGCGGCGCCACCCTCTGGAAGCTCGACATCGACACCCGCCAGCTCACCCCGCTCCTCGGGGACCAGTATGGCAACGGATACGGCCGCCTGCGCGCCGTCAGGGAGGGGCCGGACGGCAACCTCTACGTCCTGACCAGCAACCAGGACGGGCGCGGCAGCCCCACCGCCACCGACGATCGCCTCCTCCGCCTCGTCCCGGATCGGTGAGAGGGACGGTTGGAAGGTTGGAAAGTTCGAAAGTTCGCCAGCCACCTTCCCAACCTCCGAACCTTCGAACCGCAACCTTGAACCTTGAACGTTGAACCACCGCCCAAATTGCCGTGTCCGGGGTATTGACAAATCGTCACACGCCTGGTACTGTATGTACATCAACGACGCGGCCCCCGGCGACGGGAACGCGGACCCGCAAGGGGAAGCGCGAACGCTGACGGGGCGCTGGCAGGGCACCAAAGACTCTCGGGTCGCGGTCGCCCGGTCGCATCGAAGCGGGGACGCAAGGAACCGCCCAGACGTCGCAGCGTTGAACGAACGGATGCCGATGGCCTCTCGGGGTTGTCGGCATCGTTCGTTTAACGAGTGCTCAGTGCCAAGTGCTCAGTGCCCAGTCGCGTAGCGAGCGCTGGCCCCTCTGCCAATTACGCCAACCGAGCACTGAGCACTGAGCACCGAGCACTCCGTTACTTCCCTTCGAACCGTGGCTGCCGCCGCTCGATGAACGCGCGCATCGCCTCCCGCGTACGCCTTCTGTCGTGAAGCAGATACCGATCAGCGCGATCTCGCCGCGCAGCTGCGCGGTGATGTCGGTTTCGAGCGACTCGACCAGCAGCCGCTTGGTCAGCGCGATCATGGCCCGGCGGCCAGCTTCGGCGTAATCATGACCGCCTCCCCGAAATTCTCGGCCGGGAGAATGCGGCTCACCATTCGATCCGCTCCGCCTCCTCCGCGCGAAGTCGCGCGCCGTCAGGATCAGCTCCGTCGCGCGCGACAGGCCGACGAGGCGCGGCAGGAAATAGGTCACGCCCGCATCGGGCGAGAGACCGCGCCGCACATAGCCCGTCGTCAGCGTCGCGTTCGCGCTTATCAGGCGGATATCGGCCCCCAGCATCAGCCCGAAGCCCGCCCCGGCCGCCACCCCGTTGATCGCCGCGATCACCGGCTTGTCGCAGTTGACCAGCGCCAGCGCCTGCCGCCCCACCCAGCCCAGGTCGTCCAGCCGCCGTCGCGGGTTCACCGGAGCCGAGCGGTCGCGCTGCGACGCCTCCACCAGGTCCAGCCCCGAGCAAAAGCCCCGGCCCGCCCCGGTGATCACCAGCACGCGCACCGCCTCGTCGCCCGACGCCTCCTGGATCGCCGCCGGCAACTCATCCGCCAGCACCGTGTTGATCGCATTCAGCACATCGGGACGGTTCAGGGTCAGCGTCCGCACCCCCGCCGGGGTCGTCTCGACCAGGATGTGCGCGTAGCTCTGCGTCATCGGTCGCCTCCCGTTTCGCTATAGACGGTGGACGATGGACTCTTTTCTGACTACTGACTACTGGCTACTGACTACTCCCCAGTCTATCACGCTTGCAGCCCCGCCCACGCACGCTACGATGCGCCGCGCGGCACGGGTGGTGCGTCTGGAGGGGTAGCAATGGGGCAACCGCTGACACCGGAAACATTGGTCTACGACCCCGTGCAGGCGAGCGATCCGCAAATCTCGCCCGATGGCACGCAGATCGTCTACACCCGCACGGTGGTTGATCGCGAGTCGAAGCAGGCGCTCGCGCACCTCTGGCTGTGCGACATCGACGGCGGCAACGCGCGGCAACTGACCTTCGCCGGGAAGCAACGTCGGGGCGCGCTGGTCGCCCGACGGCACCAGGGCATCGCCTTCGTCTCCGACCGGGGCAAGGGGAGCGGCCTCTACGTCCTCGCGCTGGCGGGCGGCGGCGAGGCGCGCGATCACCCGGCACACGCAGGCGATCACCAACCTCGCCTGGTCGCCCGACGGCGCGCAGATCGCCTACAACACCGCGTTCGACCCCGCCAACCCGGACGAAGCCGAGCGCCCCGAGGGCGCGCAGCCGCCGGTGCGCGTCGTCCGCCGCCCCGATTACAAGTTCGACGGGCGCGGCTTCCTCGGCGACGTGCGCCAGCAACTCTTCGTCGCCACCGTCGCCAGCGGCGAGCGCTGCCAACTCACCAGGGAAACCCTCGACCACAACGCGCCCGATTGGTCGCCCGACGGCCGGCAGATCGCGGTGCGCCGGGGGATAGCGGGGAACATGATGCGCACGCAGATCGCGCTGATCGCGGCCGATTCGGGCGCGACCACGCTGATCGGCGAGCCGATGTCGGGCCAGAACAGCGCCTGGTCGCCCACCGGCGAGCAGATCGCCTTCGTCGGCAGCAACGAGGACGGCAGCCAGCCCGACTTCTATCTCTACACCGTCGCCAGCGGCAGCGTGCGCCGCCTCACCGACGACCTCGCCTTCCTCCCCGGCAGCGCCAGCGCCACCGCCGCGCCGCTCGTCTGGCTGGACGACCGCGACCTCCTCTGCCACGGCGTGCGCGCGGGCGGCAGCGGCCTCTACCACGTCAACACCGGCACCGGCCAGACCGAGCCGCTCGTCACCTGGCAGGCGCTGCACGGCGGCCTGAGCGTCAGCGCCGACCGCCGCGTGGCGGTGCAGGAGTACGGCAGCCCGACTGCCGTCGGCGAACTGGCCGTGGTCGATCTGGCGACCGGCGACGCACAAGTGATCACCAATTTCAACACCGCCACCCTGACCGAGCACCCGCCTGCCCGTTGGGAGCAGATCACGTGCGGCGCGGCGACTTCGACATCGACGCCCGGCTCTTCTTCCCGCCCGACTTCGACCCCACCCGACGCTACCTGGTCATCCTCGATATCCACGGCGGGCCGCACGGCTTCTACGGCTACCGCTTCAACGCCACGCAGCAAACGCTGGCGACGCACGGCTACCTCGTCGTCGCCGCGAACCCGCGCGGCTCCAGTTCCTACGGGCGCATCGTTCGCCGCAGCGGTCGTCGGGGACAACGGCGGCGAGGATTACCGCGACCCGATGGCCGTGCTCGACACCGTGCTGGAGCGCCCCTACGCCGACCGCGACCGCTCCGGCATCTGGGGCTACAGCTACGGCGGCTACATGACCGCCTGGACCCTCGGCCAGACCGACCGCTTCAAGGCTGCCGTCTGCGGTGCCCTCCGCTTCGACAACGTCTCGGCCTTCGGCTCGGCCGACGCCGGAGCCCCACATCGCCGCCTACCAGATGGGCGGCACGCCCTGGGAGCAGCGCGGAACGCTACGCTGACCGCGCCCCCGCGACCCGCGCGCACACCATCCGCACCCCGACGCTGATCATCCACGGCGAGGCCGACGATCGCTGCCCGCTGAACCAGGGCGAGCAATTCTTCACCACGCTGATGGCGGTCGGCTGCGAGACCGAATTCATCCGCTACCCCGGCTGCTCGCACGGCTTCGTCTCCAGCGGCCCCCCGGAATACCGCGTCGATGTCCTGACACGGCAACTGGACTGGTTCGGCAAATATCTCGGCGCGGGGAGTTAGACGGTTGGAAGGTTCGAAAGTTCGAAAGTTCAAAGGCTCAGGGACCCGCAGCACGACGCTTGCCCCCAGAACCTGCGAACCTTCCAACCCTTCGAACCGTCCCCCGTGAACCTTGAACTTTGAACTTTGAACTTTGAACAGGAGCGAAGCCTCCATGGCAATCGTCGCGATGATCGGCCTCACCCATCCCCACTCACGCATGTACTCCGACACGCTCGACATGGTTGACGAGGTCGCGGAACTCGTCCTCTGCGACGAGGACTGCCGACGCGCGCGAGATCGCCGGGCGCACGCCCGTCGGTCGCCACCTACAGCGATCCCGACCGGGCGCTGGCGCACCCCGGCGTCACCCACGCCCTGATCGCCCCGCCCAACGACCGCGCCGTGCCGCAGATCGTCGCGGCCATCGAGCTCGGGCTCGGCGTCTTCACCGAGAAGCCGGGGGCGCGCACCGCCGCCGAGTTCCAACCGGTCCTCGCCGCGCTCGACCGCCAGCCCGTCCCCTTCGCCGCCGCCTATCTCAACCGCTGGCAGCCCTCGCTGCGCCAGATGCGCGACCTCTACCAGCAGGGCGCAATCGGCGAACTCCACTCGGTCGAACTGCGCATGGTCACCACCCAGGTGCGCCTGCGCGATCCCAACCACTGGCTCTTCAAGGGCGAGATCGCCGGGGGCGGCATCCTCACCTGGCTCGCCTGCCACTGGCTCGACTGGGTCCGCTTCGCGACCGGCCAGGACTACACCCGCGTCTCGGCCGAACTCGCCACCCTCAGCCCCGAGCCGATCACCGTGGAGGACACCGCCGCCGTCACCTTCCGCCTCGCGAACGGCGCGGTCGGCAGCCTGCACGCGGGCTACCTCCTCTCCACCGGCAACGTCGGCTACGAGGGGACCAACTACGACTGGGCGATCCACCTGCGCGGCTCGCACGGCACGCTCGCCTACCGGCGCAACGCACAGGGCGACGACCCCGTCTTCATGGAAACCAGCGCCCCCGGCTGGCGCCACGCCTCCCCGCGCGCCTATCATCTGACCATGCCGCGCGAGCGCGGCTACGGCGGGGCCGCCGGGAACGACTTCTTCCGCACCTTCCTCGCCGCCGGGCCGGGCGACGCTGCCAGCGATCTCCCCGGCGCAACCGACGCGCTGCGCGTGCTGGAAGTGCTCGACGCCATCCACGACGCCAGCCGCGAAGGGCGCACGGTGGAACTTGCGCGACACTAATTGAGACGCATACTCAATGACACAGGAGGGACCATGTACGCGGGGATGCTCACGACGACGCTGCGCAAGGCGCAATTCGAGGACGGACTCAACTTCGTGCAGCAGCTCTACGACGACGTGGTCATCCCCTTCACTCGTCGCCTGAACGGCTACCAAGGGGCCTTCACCATGGTCGATCGCGGCCGTGGCGAGATCACCGGCATCGTCCTCTACGCCACCGAAGCCGACGCCCGCCAACTCAGCCAGCAGAGCGACCTCTGGCGACAACTCTTCGTCGAGATCGGCCCCGAGCGCGAGGCGCAACTCCGCAACTACCTCGCCGCCCTGCTCTGAACGCCGCGTCCAACTCATCATCTCCCAGGACGGTACTTCCCACCCACCGGAAACTTAAAGCCTCAAAGAGCCGGGAACCAGCGACTCATCGACGCTACCCGGCAGACGGACAAGCACCGCTGCTGGGTAGCACTCTTGACGAAGCGAACAAACCAGTCCCGCTGTTCCTCGTACTCCGCGCACTCGTGGCACAACCATGCCACATAGAACCGGTCCTCAACGTAGTGACCCTCAGGGATATTTCGGATCATAATGGCGTTCGTCCAGCGGCCTCCCCAAGATGCGCTGCCACTGTCCATTCGTCGCTATCATACCTATCCCAGTTGCACCAGAGACAATGCGGATGGTGAGCACCAATACGGCCTCGCCTTCGGACAATCCCCACAACGCATCCCAACCATCCGGACGAGCCATCACACTCCCGCGTCATCAGCCCGCGCAGGCGGCTTCGCGGCGAGCCGCAGCGAACTCCCAGCCCCAGGCTTCAGCCTCCTCCGTGGGGCGTTTCCGCCCCCTACCCCCTACTCGCAATCGTAACAATCTCCTGACACCTCTCCGTGACCGGCCCCCGCTCCCAATCCCCGAACTGCTCCACCACTTCCAACCCAGCCCCCGCCAGAAATGCGCCAAGCTCATCCACACCCATGAATCGCAACGCCCCCCGGCTCACCTCCGGCCGCGCCCACCCTGACTACTATAGGTGCTCTCCATCCGCACCAGATTCCCCACCGCCGACACCACCCGGTACTCGCAGCGCACCGCATCGCCACATCTACCGTCTCGCCCGAATACTGCGTCGCCCAACGGCCCCAGGCCCGGTCGGGCGGATTGGGCGGGGTTGAACGCCAGCCGACCATCGGTCAGCGCCGCCTGATCGCCGCCAGCGCTCTCGAATCTCGTCGTCCTCGGTATACCCCTGAAACGCGTGCCCGGTCATCATGACCAACAGATCGAACGCCCGGTCCCAGCCAACCGACGACAGATCCCCCTGTACCCACTCGATATCCGCCCGCCGCCGCGCCTGATTGAGCATGCCAGGAGCCGGATCTAACCCACACAGCCGCCCCGTATGCCTGCCTCCCGCGCCATGCGCAGCAGCGCGCCCGTCCCGCACCCCACATCGAGCACCGACCGTGCCCCCATCACCAGCGGCAAATAAAACGCAAAATCGGGCCCGCTGCTCCGGCGGATAAACAGGTCATACAACGCCGCCAGCCGCTCCTCCACAAACTGATGCTCAACCTGCTTCCCCACGCACCAACTCCCCATCACACCGATCACCCACCCAATCCCACCCCACGATAACACACCCCCACGCCTCTCCAACCCTCATCTCCAAGCCCCCTCCGGAACGCTCCCCGCCTCACCCTCGTCTCGCCCTCACGCTCCCCTTCTCTGTCTCGGTGCCCTCGGTGCCCTCTGTAGTTTACTCGTCTCTTCTTCGTCCCTTCGTCCTTCTCCCCTCTCCCTTCCGGCGAGATCGCCGCCCTCAAAGCCCCTGCGCGCCTGTCGCGGCGAGTGAGCGAAAGGAGGTGATCCGACCCTCCCAACCGCTGGGAGAGGGGTCGCCGCCCGCAGGCGGCGGGGGTGAGGGCCACACCCATCACCCCGCATTCACGGTCGCCCGGAAATAAATCGGGCACCCCGAGTAATGAACACCACCAAAGGGTGTTTGTAGTCGGTGCTCGCCGCCTATACAGTGCCGTATGGAGCGAGTTATGGACCTCTTCGCCTCAGCCACCGCAACCCTGCTGACCCTCCGCGACGGGCAGCGCATCCTGATCAACCCGGCCACGCCCGACGACACAGCCCCGCTCTCCGACCTGTTGCTGCGCCTGACGCCGCAGACCCTCCGCCTCCGCCAGCCTCAGCGCGGTGCTTCACCACCGCGACCGTCTGGACGGAAGCCGAGCGCATGATACACGGACGCGCGCCACGCTGATCGCCACGCCCGTGCAGCGCGCCTTCACCGAAGCCGTCGCCGTCGCCGAACTGGTGCCCGACCACGCCGATGCCACCGTCGGCCACCTCGGTATCGTCGTCCGCGACGACTGGCAGGGACTCGCCCTCGGCACCGCGCTCATCCGCGAACTGCTACACCACGCCCCCGCTTGGCCTCGCGACATCCGCGCCGACCTTCTCGCCGAGAATGACGGCGCGCGTCGCCTGCTCGCCCCGCTCGACTTCCCGCGCACCACGGCCACCCGCTACGGCGAGACGCAGGTCCTCCTGCGCCTCCCCTCGGCCGCCTGACAAGCAGTACCTCAGTTGTGGTGGCTGGGCGCGTAGCCTGACTACCTGAACCAGCGCGACCGCAACGTCGCCAGGGCATCATCGATCGCGGTCGTGGCGGCATTGAGGCTGTCGAGAAGGCGATTGCGCTCGCGGAGGGCAGCGGCGCGCAGCCGCAGGGCCTCGATGGTGCGCGGCTCGGGCAGGGCGGTACGCCAGCGCGGGCGCGAGGCCGGCAACGGCGCGGCGTGGCGGCGCTGGCCGCTCTGGCGGCGTAGGGGTCGCCCGGATGGCGCAGCGCCGGGAGCAGGAGGCGCTGACCTGGCGAACCAGCCGATTCGCGATGGCGGATCCCTCCTCGTCATTGGGAGAGTCGGCCTGGCGCCAGGTGGAGCAGCGCATTTGCAGCCGCTCGGCGGCGGCGTAGAGCGCGGAGGCGCGGGCGCGCAGCGGGCCAAGCTCCAACCGGTCCCCGAGCGCGTCGAGCGTCGCCCCGATCCGCTCCTGCATGGCGCGAGCGAGCGCGGTGGCATCGAGCGGCAGCAGCGGCACGGTGCAGAGGCGCGCGATCACCGGCAGCAGCGCCGCGAGATCGTCCGGCCGCGCCCCCAGGGCCAGCGTCGGCAGCCCCAGACGGGCAAACGGCAGCAGATCGGCGAGCGGCGGCGTCGCGGCCCAACGGGGGCGGGCCAGATCGCCATCGCGCAGCGCGGCCTCCGCAAAGTGGCGCAGGTGGACCTCGGGCCACCCCACCAGCCCCGGCCAGCGCGCGGCATCGTGCAGCGCAACGTAGCTCCAGGCGTGCTGCGCCAGGTCCTCCCAGGTCTGGTCGGCGTACCAGAGCGGCCCGGTGGCGGGCGCGACGCCCCCCGGCCACCACACGCAACGCAGCCCGCGCCGCAATCGCCCGGCATGGGTCGCCGCCACCCGGCAAAGTTCGAGCAGGCAAGCGGCGGCATCGCCATTTGCCCCCGGCGCGGGCGGCGTGGCCGCGCCGACGAGCAGATAATCGCGCGGCTCGTCCGCCCCGGCCACCATCGCCACCACGAACTGCGCCCGGCGCGGCTGCCAGGTGACGTTCGCACTCAGGCGCACGGCGGTCGCCCCGGCGGTGCAGAGCGCCAGGAATCCCTCGCCTGCCGCCCGCCCGATCCCGATCACCGGCGTCGGCGCGGCCCCGCCCCAGTCCCCGGGAACCGCCACCGGGCGCAGCGTCTCGTCCGGGCTGATGTAGACCTGCCCCACCGCGCCGCGCGCCGCGATCTGCGCGACCGACGCACTCTCGGGTGCCCCTTCGAGCAGCGCAATCGTCCCGGCTAAATCCCCTGGCTGGTCCAGCGCCGCAAAGCGCAACTCGGCCACGAGGCCGCCCGGCAGCGTGGCGGCGCTATAGGGGTGGGCAATCGCCGGGACCGGCGCATCGCGGCGAGCCAGAGAGAAACGCGCCTCGCCCGGCACCCCTACCAGCGCCTCGAAGCGATGCATGGTGGCGGGAATGCCCCAGGCGCGCAGCTTGCCCCGGACATACTCCCCCGCGCGGTCGTGCTCGCCATCATCGCCAACCTGGGGCAGCGCGGTGCCGAGCACCTCCCGGTAGCGCGCCAACTCCCGCCGGTCGAGCGCCGCCAGGAGATCGTCTTCGAGTGGCGTCAAATCTGCGGGCATGGCGTGCCTATGTGCGGCGACCAGGGCCAGCAGATCACATGCCCGCCTCCCTCGCCGCCCGGCTGATGCCTTGCGGGGCAACCCGCCCGATTATAGCCTACGCCCCGCTCCCCAAACGATGCGCAGCAGCGAAAGTACGTAGTTTTTTCAGTATTTCCCCGGATAGACCTCGCCCAGTGTCTAGACAATGCTTAAGGGGGGCGGAAGTAGGCCACGACTACACAAGGAGGTGACGGCGACCAGGCCCTTGCCAGGCAGCCAGCGAACACCGAAGGCGCACCCAGATCGAGGGAGGCATGCGACGGCGCCTGCCCTGCGGGGTCCCTGCTGCAATGGCCAGCCAGGGGCGATTGAGAAGAGAAGGGAACGAGGAATGCGCGGCCGATTGGCACGCCTTGGGCTGATTCTCGTCTTGCTGGCAACGTCGCTGAGCGTCGCGATGGGGCCATCCGGGGTGGCGGCGGCACCGCCGTCGGGGAGTGTCTTCGCCTGGGGAGACGGCAACGACGGGCAGATCGGTAACGGTCTCGATCTGGATCGAGCGGTAGCCGACAAGGTGGCGGGAATCGGCAATGTGATCGCGGTGGCGGGCGGGGGCTACCACAGCCTGGCCCTCACCGCCGACGGCACCGTCTGGGCCTGGGGCGGCAACTGGGGCGGCCAGTTGGGCGATGGGACCACGATCGATCGGCAGGTCCCGGTGCATGTGGTCAGCCCCGACGGCACCGGCTTCCTGTCGAACATCAAGGCAATCGCCGCCGGCGAGAATGTCAGCGTGGCCTTGACGAACGATGGCTACGTCTACACCTGGGGCGAGAACACCGACGGCCAGCTCGGCATCGGGTATGCCTACGGCCCCGACTTCTGCGAGGGGGACTGGTATCCGTGCAGCAGGATCCCCGTGCCGGTGGTCGGCCCCAACAGCAACGAAGAATTCATCCGGAGCACGCTTCAGGCGACCGACCGCCTGAGCGACATCCAGGCGATCGACGCGGGCGACGATCAGGTCCTGGCCTTGACGAACGACGGCCACGTCTACGCGTGGGGGCAGAACGACAGCGGCGTGCTGGGCATCGGCACCCCTTCCGGCCCCGAGACCTGCTACAACGGGGATGCTTGCAGCACAGTGCCGGTGATGGTCGTCGGCCCGAACGGCACCGGCAGCCTCGGCGGCATCCGGCAGGTCTCGATCGGCGGCGACTTCGCGCTCGCGCTGACGACGGGCGGCCAGGTCTACTCCTGGGGCGACAACAGCCACGGGCAACTCGGCCGCAGCCTCGGCGAGATCGACGAGGAAGATTTCTGCAACGCGGATGACTACTACAACAGCCCCTGCAGCACCGTTCCCGACTTGGTCGTCGGGCTGGAGGATGGCGAGGAGGAATTCCTCGGCGGCATCCAGGCAATCGCGGCGGGCTACTTCCACAGCCTGGCACTGGCCGACGACGGGCACGTCTACGCCTGGGGCAGCAACGAGCACGGCGCGCTCGGCGTCGGCTACACCGACGGCCCCGACCTCTGCTACACCGGCTACTACCTCTACGAAGGGGTCTACTACCCCGATTACTCCTTCGAGTGCAGCCAGGAGCCGGTGCCCGTGGTCAGCCCCTCCGGCGAGGATGACACCGCCCTGCACGACATCGCGGCAATCGCGGCCGGCGGCGGGAACAGCCTCGCGCTGACGACCCGGGGCGCGCTCTACTCCTGGGGGCTTAATCCCGACGGGCAGCTCGGCGTCGGCAGCTTCTTTGGCCCCGAGTACTGCGACGGCGACGACTTCGACACCAACGACGACTGCAGCACCACGCCGGTCCCGGTGATCGCGACGAGCGGCGGTGCCCCGCTCCGCAACGTCATCGGCATGGCGGTCGGCGAATGGCACAGCCTTGCCATCGTCAACCCGGTGCTCGGGCAGTGCGGCGCAGCCTTCACCGACGTGCCCGGGCAGTTCTCGAGCCAGGTGTCGAATCCGACCGCCACCTGCTTCGCGATCGAAACGCTGGCGGCGCACGGCATCATCCGGGGCTACGGCGACCAGACCTTCGGCCCCAACAAAGCGGTCGAGCGCGATGAGGTGGCCGCGTTCATCGTGCGCGCCCTCAACTGGCAGGATTGGCCGACCGGCCCGGAGACCTTCTCCGACCTCAACCCGAACAACCCGCAACACCGCTCGGCCCTCATCCTGGCGAACGCCTGCAACGAGGAGACCGGGAAGTGCGTGGCCCAGGGCTACGGGAACGGTCAGTTCGGCCCGGATGACTTCGTCAGCTACGCGCAGGTGATCACCTTCATCACGCGCGCCTTCATGTTCGACGAGAACTACGCCTGGGTGTCGCAGGAGGAAGGCAACCTGCCGTACGGCGGCATCCCCGCCGTACACGCGAACGACGTGCGGACCTACCTCCACTACGCCGGTCCCATCACCGACGTGCCGGAGAACTGGAACGCGGCGGCCCCGCGCGCCTGGGTGGCCCAGGTCCTCTTCCAGGCCTGGCAGACTGCCCCCTAGCCGGACAGCGCAGAGACGCCAGAGCACACACGGGGCGGGCACAATGCTGTGCCCGCCCCCTGGTATCTCCCCTTGCCAGATGCCCTGCCCAAACGCAACGGCGCAATTGCGAGCGCGACGATTGCATTTTACCGACGCTATGGTGTAATACTGTATGTGTACGTTCAGGTAGCTTCCGGGGGCGAGGAATTCAGCAGCGTGGCGCGAAGGAGGAGAGCCGATGCCGAGCGCGGTGGTGAAGACCCTCACGAAGCGCGAATTGCGCGACCTCTGGCGCACCCCGCCCGATCTCTTCGCCCGCGCGGCGCAGCGCTACGGGCCGTTCGACCTCGACGCGGCGGCCACCGCCGAGGATCGCCACTGCGCAGCCTGGTTCGGGCCGGACAGCCCGCTCGGCGAGGATGCGCTCGCGGCGACGTGGGATATCTCCGACCAGGGGCTCACGCGCGTCTGGTGCAACCCACCCTACAGCAAAGCCAGGAAGTTCGTCGCGAAGGCGGCGGCGGAGGCGCAAGCGGGGCGGGCGCAGACCACCCTGCTCCTGCCCGCGACGACCGACGTGGGGTGGTGGCACGAGCATGTCTGGGATGGCATCGCCCCGCGCCCCGGCGTGGTGGTTGAGCCACTCTCGGGGCGTGTCCGCTTCCTGCGCCCGGACGGCACATCGGCGGGCATGCCCAACTTCGGGAGCGCGCTGGTAACATTCCTGGCCCAATTCGGGACGGTCGCCTCGCTCGTCATCCCGCCGAAGCGCCTGAAAATCGGGAAGACTCGTTGAGACCACAACCCACGCCGATACCGGCCGGCGAATGCGCAAGCCCCGGCGCACGTGGCAGTCCGATGAGCAGGCGCTATACTGTAGCGCCATGATCCGGGCTGTCATTGACTATGCGCAGGAGACAATACCCTACGCAGACCTATCGACAACCGCGCCAGGTGCTGCGCGCCGCAGCCATCTATGCCCGTGCGGCGGGAACGAGCCAGGGACGACCGGCCGGTCTCGAAGCGCAGGAAGTCCGGTGCCAGCGCGAGGCGTCCCGGCGCGGCCTGGTGGTGACGAAGGTCTACCGCGACACCGGCAGCGGCTTGCGCCTCGAACGGCCGGGCCTCGACGCCCTCCGCGCCGCCGTGCGGGCCGGGGAAGTCCGAGCCATCCTGATCGACTCGCCCGCACGCCTCAGCGACACGGACGATTATGCCGCCCTGCTCGCCGAGTGGGAGCAGGCGGGCGCGACGCTGATCGTCGCGGGAGAGGGCTAGGAGGCATGCTCCCATCACACGACCCGCCCGGTCGCCCCTTCATCATTCGCTGGCAAACGTCTCTGGAGGCCATCGTCGCGACGGCCGACGACAGCCCGATCGCCCACCTCACCATGGTTCCCGGCGGCGAACCAGAGGTGACGCCCTGATCGTGAGCCGGGCACGTTCGAGGAGCGGGCGCTGCTGTGCAGCGCGCTGGCCTGGGCGGTGATCGAGCACGTCCGGGGGGAACACAGACGGTAAGCGAAGCACAAACGAGCAAAGGAGGAGGGGAGCGCCGGCGTCGCCCCTCCCTGCTAAGGGCACCATACTCAGGGCGGGTGCGGTGCGGATGCAAGATCACGCGGCGCCCGTCGAAGCCTCAGCGGGCGGGGGAAGGTACTGGCTTCCGTCTGAATCTCTTGCGCATTGAAGAGATTCCAGCGCGCCGGATATAGCGCTCGTCCACGCCGGAGTTCGCGGCGGGCGTAGCCTCCTCCCGGATGTGGTGCGCTTGCGGGCGCGTCTGGTCGGGGCGGGTGCCATCTCGGCTGCGCGCGTGGGCTGTACCGCGATGGCGCAGGCGCGGGGTCTGGATCCGACTATGGCGGCGGATCGTCGGCGACCACAGCGGGTGCGAGCTGGGCGGCCTGGGCGACCGGTTGCGGGCCGGGGTGGCGGCGACTGGTGGGGCAACGGCGCAAGTGCTGCTGGCGCAACCGCTGCCGGTACGGGGCCGAGATCATGCTGCCGTCCTCCTGGTTGACGCAGCGCACGCGATACGGGTGACCGAGTACCTCCGCCACCACTTCCTCGATCACCTTGCGCGTATCGTCCTTATTCAGCCCGTCGCGGTGGAAATCGTAGGCGGCGACCAACGTCAGCGTCTCGTCGTCGATCTGGAGCGGATCGGCCGAGGCCAGCAGCGCCTCGATCCGCCGACTGGTCGCACGCACCATCTACCGGATGCGCGACCAGCGGTCGCGGACTCCGTCGAGACTGAAAGTGGCAGTGCCGGAGCGGGCGGCGGTGCGGCGGCGACAACCGATGGCGGGGCCGCGACTGGGGGCAGCACGGGAGCCGGTTCGTCGGAACCAAGCGAAGCGGCCCAGTCGTCGTCGGGATCATGCGCGGCCTGGGGCGCGGGCGCGGGAGTGGGCGCGGCGATGACCGGTGCGGGCGGCGGCGCGACCGGCTCCGGGCGGATCGGGATCGGCACGCGCGCGGGCGGCGCGGCGGCGACCGGCTCCTGCGGCGGGGCAGCCGGACGCGGCGCGGCGGGGGTTGGCGCGACGGGGCGGGATGGCAAGGCGCGCGGCGGCGCGGGCGCGACGCGCGTCACGGCCGTCTCGGCACCCTCGCGGGCCAGAATGCAATCGACCAGGCAGAGTTCGAGCGGCAAGTGGCCGTGACTGCTGTGGCGCAGGCCGTAATCGACCTGGCTGAAGCGCTTCACCAGCGCCGCGATCTCGCCGAGCGTGAACGCCTGCACGTGCGCGGGCGCGACGACCGAGTCGGCGGCCGGTGCCTGCCCGCCGCGCCCCGCTGCGGCGGCGGCGTGGAGCAAAGCCCGCAGGTACTCCACGATCTGCGCCGCGAACTGGCGAATGTCGGCCCCGCCGTCCACCACAGCGTTGATGACGCGCAGTCCCTCGCCCGTCTCACCGGCGGCGATAGCGTCCACCAGCGCCACGACGTGCGAACTGTCGCCAGCGCCGAGGAGTTGGCGCACCGTGTCGGCGGCGATCCCCTCTTCCGTCGTGCCGTAGGAGGAGAGCTGGTCGAGCAGGCCGAGCGCGTCGCGCATCGCGCCGGTCGCCGAGCGGGAGATCAGCAGCAGGGCCTCGTCGCTCGCCTTAATCCCTTCCTTCTCAGCCACCCGCCGCAGGTGCTCCACGATGCGCTCGATCGGGATGCGGTGGAAGATGAAGGTCTGGCAGCGCGAGCTGATCGTGTCGAGCACCTTCTCGGGGTCGG
The DNA here is from genome assembly GCA_046328475.1 of Chloroflexia bacterium. Classification (GTDB taxonomy): domain Bacteria; phylum Chloroflexota; class Chloroflexia; order Thermomicrobiales; family CADCWN01; genus CADCWN01. Next base: position 69,720 of record JAXLWN010000023.1, read on the forward strand.
TCGTCGCCAGGATGAAGATCGCGTGCGGCGGCGGTTCCTCCAACGTCTTCAGCAGCGCATTGGAGGCCTCGCGCGTCAGCTGGTGGACCTCGTCGATGATGTAGAACTTCTTGCGCAGCTGGGCCGGGGCGAATTTCACCTTCTCGCGCAGGTCGCGGATATCTTCGATGCCGCGATTCGACGCGGCGTCGATCTCGATGATGTCGGTCGCGCGCCCTTCGTTGATCGCGCGGCAGGAGTCGCACTGGTTGCAGGGGCGCTTCGCGGGGTCCTCTTGCTCGCAGTTGACCGCCTTCGCCAGCAAGCGGGCCGAGGAGGTCTTGCCGCTGCCGCGCGGGCCGCAGAAGAGGTAGGCGTGGGCGACGCGGTCGTGGCGCACCGCGTTCCGCAGCGTGCGCGAGACATGCTCCTGCCCGACCAACTCGTCCTCGGCGAAGGTCGTCGGGCGATACTTGCGATAGAGCGACTGCGACCGGCCGTTCATTCCCTGCGCTGACATCCTGCCTCACCCCTCATGGCTCGTCTCGCCCGCTGCGCGATGTACGGACATTATAGCGTGTGTCCGGGCGTCCATCCCGATCTCGCGGGCTGTACGGAAGTTCGGTGCGCCGATCGCGGCGGTATGTTTCGATGGTGGCGAGCGTGATGGGCCGTCATGACGCCAGTTTGGGCGAGCACAGCTGGCACAGACATTGCCGGATCGCAACGGATTCGGCGTGTGATGGAAGCAGAGGAGCAGCCGATGAGCAGCGAAGCCCCGCAGACGAAGTTGGACCTTTTGGCGCGAGTGAACGATTCGATGGCCGAGTTGGACGGTGTCCTGGCCTCGCTCTCCGTGGAGCGGTTAGCGCGCCCGGGAGCCGACGGGGGCTGGAGCATCAAGGACCACCTCTACCACCTCGGCACCTGGCGACGGAAGCAGATCGCGCAGATGCGCGGCGAGTCGATTCCGGCGGCAATCGGCGTGAGCCAGGCGATCTGGGATGGCGACGAGGTCGATGCGATCAACGCCGCGATCGAGGCGCAGAGCCAGGCGATGAACGCGCCCGAGACGCTGGCCTACTTCCGCCAGGCGCACGCGAACATACTGGCGGCAATCGGCGACTTCCCGGAGGAAGATCTCGGCAAGCCGGGCTACGCCGACGATCCCGAGAGCGGGCCGATGATCGGCTACATCGCGGGGAACACCTACGAGCACGACGAGGAGCACCTGGGGTACATCAGGGCGCTGCTGCAAGGGGAATGAGCGATCAGTAACGAGTAATGAGTAACGAGTGATGAGGAGAGACGACCCACTTGTTACTCATTACTCATGACTCGTTACTTCGTCAGTCGGCGGGGCCGCGCTCGACGGGGACGGCGGCGGCTTCTTGCGGGTGGGCGCGCGGGGCGGCGAGGCCAGCGCGCCAGTTGACGCCGAACCAGCTGCGGCGCACGAAGCCGCCGAGCATGAAGAGGTGGAAGGCACACCAGCCGACCAGCCCGAGCTCGATGTCGCGGAGTCCGGGGAGGCGCACAAGGTAGATGACCAGCGCACCGAACATGAAGAGCCAGATGGCGGATTGCACCCAGGTCTCGCGCCAGTACCAGCGGAAGCGGTGCATCTTGCGCGTCACGCGATAGACCGGCTTGCGGCGCGGGCCGCTGGCCAGCGCAATGATGACGGAGCGGGCGTAGACCGGGGCGAGGCCGAGCCAGATCTGCCGCATCCGCCAGATTGCGGAGTAGGGGAGGCGGTCCTTCAGGCAGATGAGGAAGATTTCGATCGAGAGGGCGTAGATCCAGAAGGGCGGGCCGTAGCTCGGGTTCATCGAGTTGAATGGGGGGAAGCCACCGAGCAGCCAGTGGCCGCTTTCCAGCGGGCGGAGGGGATAGACGCGGAAGAGGAGCGTGACCGCCTGGCTCAGCATATTGAAGATGGCGCTGAAGCCGTAGACGTAGAAGAGCCCCATCTCGTAGAAGTGCAGCTTCTGCCGCAGGCGCATCCCCTTGAAGCCGCGCCAGAAGATCAGGCGCATAGTGTCGATGGCCCAGGTGCCACGCTGCTTATAGACGTTCGGGATATCCTCGGGCGCGTGCTGCGCGACCGCGCCGACGATTGGCACGTAGGAGCCACGCCAGCCGCGACAGAGCGCCTCGATGCCCGATTGCAGATCCTCGACCAGATTCCAGGTGGGGAAGCGCCCGATCTCCTCCAGTGCCTCGCGCCGCCAGACGACGCCGGAGCCGCAGGGGAAGACGGTGTTCGACGCGTGCTTGCCGAACATCAGCCCGCGATAGAAATTCCACTCGCGGTTGCCGAACGGGTCGCCGGGGCTGACGTGGGCATCCTTGATCGTCTGCACGAAGGCGATGCGCGGGTGGCTGAAGAGTTCGCCCAGGCAGCGTCGCAGGAATTGCCGGTCGCCGACCTCGTCGTCCGCGTCGCGCGTCTCGACGACCGCGATCTCGGGGAAGCGGCCGTAGAGCATCGCCAGGGCGGAGTTCAGGTTGCCCGCCTTGGCGTCGCCGGGGCGGTCGGGCGAGCCGTGGCGCGGCGGCTCGTGGTAGAGGATGGTGGCGTCGGGGTAGGCGTCGCGCAGCCGCGCGGTCATCTCGGCGATGGCCGGGGAGTGCGCGTCGTCGCTGATCACCAGGCGCACTTTGCCGCGCGGCCAGTCCTGTTCCAGGGCGGAGACGGCGGTGTTGCGGACCATCCAGGGCGGTTCGCCGTAGGTGGGGATGAGGACGGCGACGACCGGCTCGTCGCCGGGGGCGACGAGGCGCGGCGGCGGAGCGGCGCGCTGCCAGTTATTGACGGCGGTGGCGAGGGCATTGATGGCGAGCAGGAGGTTGGCGATGGCGAAGGGGATGGCAAGCCAGAGCGCCCCGGTGTTGAGGTTGAGCAGCATCCAGGGGATGTAGGACGCCACGCCGAAGGCCAGGATGGCGGCACCCAGCCTGATCCGCCAGTTACCGGGGCTGATGAGGCTCACTGACCCTCTCTCTCGCGCATCCCTGGTGTCTTCGTCCGGCACCGGCGCAAGACCGGGGACACGATGGTCGCGGGCGACGACACGCTCCGAAGATCAGTCCGCGTCACATTGCACACGCTCTAGTACGAACGAGCGCGGCGATCTATCACACATGACCAGCGCAAGGCGGGCTGTGCTGCTGTGCATGCGGGGGGATTATGGCACGACGCGCGGCAGGGCGACAACATTCATGAACAGCTGCGCGGTGGATGCTGCCGCCACGAAAAGGTGCCTGTGGCGGTGTGGTGGTCCGCCCAACCACCCCGCCGCCACAGGCACCACTCAAGCATAGGGGTCGGAGCCCCCGTCACCATCGCCCATTCGAACGCCCGTTCAGTCCGACGTGTCGGGACGGATGACCCGCGCGACGCGGCACGGATGGCCAACTCGTCGCGGTGCTGCGGTTTAGCCAGACGGGCTATGTCGAGTTCACGGAACCATCTCGCCCGCTGGCCGCCCGTCTGGCAAGTACCCATCCATGCCCCAGTAGCTATTCAGGGCCGCCCAGAGGGCCATGGCGAACCAGCCGCGCGTCGCGCCGTCATTCCAGCCCACGCCGCCCGGTAGGGCGGGCACGCCGCCGGTGTAGTACGCGAAGGTGCGCACGTCTTCCTGATGTGGGGCGGGGACGCCACTGTAGGGAAGGGGCGCGCCCGGCTGGGCGAGCCAGTAGCCCTTGGTCTTCATCATGCGGGTGATGAAGGTGATCGTCTGCGCGTAGCTGACGGCCTCGGTGGGGCCGTAGCAGGGGGAGGGGACGCCGCGCGCGGCGCAGGCGCCGCCGTCGTAGCCGAAGGCCACGCCGTAGTGCTGCAACGTGCCGACGTTGCGCCAGAGGCCGCCATTGAGGCCGCTCTGGTCGCTGAAGGTATTGCCCCAGTCCTCGCAGTCCCAGGTGCCACCGGCCAGGCAGGCGGGCGGGGCGAGGGTGGTCGGGGGTAGGCCGGGGCCATTGGGGGTGGCGCGGGCGATCAGCGCGGCCATCTGCGCCCGCTGGACGCCGTCGTCCGGGCCGTAGTCCCCGTTGGCGTAGCCCCGGATGGTGCCCCGGCTGGCGAGGGCGATGATCGCGGCGTAGTCCGCGCGACCCGGCCCCACATCGGGGAAGGTGACGGTGGGGGCGAATTCGGCCTGGACGGTGTGCGCGGCGTCCATGGTGATGGTCAGCGACGGGGCCCACCCCCGATAGACGCCGTCCACGAACCAGCGGGTAAAGGTCTGGACGCTCGCGGGCTGCGGCGCGAGGGTGACGACAGTGCCGAGGGCGTAGCCGAACGGGCCGCTCCCTGTGCCCGCCGGGACGCGCCCGACCGGGGCCAGCCCGATCGTCGCGACGGTGAGAAGTTGCTGGGCGGTCTCCTCGACCGCGCCGATGTCGCAGAGACCGCCGGCCGGGCGCGGGCGCGGGGAGCCGCGCTGGTCGGTAGCGATGCCGCACTGGGCGGTGGGGATGCGGTCGAGCGCGGGGGAGTCGGGGGCGAGGGCGTGGGTGCGGGTCGGCCCGCCATTATCGCGGAGGGTCGGGTCAAGCACGACCGCGAGCGCGCCGGTGAGCGTGATGTCGGTGCCGCCGGCGGGGCAGCCAGCGGCGTCGCCGACAACGTTGTAGCCCTCGCTGCTGAGAGTGCCGCTCCCTGTCCAGCAGTTCGCGCCATCGGGGCTGGTGTTGCCCGCGACGATGCTGCGCCCTAGTTTCGTGAGGGGGGTGTAGCTGCCCAACCCTACGGTGTAGACACCGCCGCCGTTCATGGTCGCGGCGTTGCCAACAAGCGTGACGAAGGAGAGCGTCGCAATGCCTAGTTCTTCATTGACGAGGCCGCCCCCGCGCGTGGCGCTATTGCCGCTGATCGTGCTGTTGGTCAGCGTCAGCGTGCCCCAGCCGTTGTAAAGGCCGCCGCCCCGGTCGGTGGCGGTATTGCCGCTAACGGTGACGTTGCTCAGTGTCGCCGTGCCCAAGTCGCGATAGAGGCCACCACCGATGTTCGCGTGGTTGTCGTTGATCGTGCTGTCCGTCACAGTAACGGCACTACTGCGAGCGAGAAGGCCACCGCCATTGCCCGCGTGGTTGCCGCTGAGGGTGCTGCCGCCCAGCGTGGCACTGGTCGTCCCGGTCGAGGTCTTGTCGAGAAAGATACCGCCACCGCCACCGTTGGCGCTGTTGCTGCTGATGGTGCTTCCCGTCAGCGTGGCGGTGATCGCGGCGGAGCCGTTGTTATCCAGCGCCAGCCCACCGCCGTCTCCCCCCGCTGCGTTGCCACTGACGGTGGTATCGGACAATGTCAGCGTGCCCCCCGTGGACATGTAGAGGCCGCCGCCATCGAAGCCGGCGGCATTGCCGGATATGATGCTACCGGTCAGCGCTACGGTGCCACTGGTGGTGTAGAGTCCGCCACCGTTCGTGAGGGCCTCGTTGGGACTGGTGGGCGAGCCGATGGTGCTGGTGGCCAGCGTCACTTTCAGCAGCCGGGAGCCGAGGCCGCTGTCGCGCACCACCGCGATGCCGCCGCCGCTGAACCCGGTGGAGGTGTTGCCGACGATCTCGCTATTGGTGATGGTCACGTCGGTGTTGCCGAAGACCTCGTCGATGAAGAGACCCGCCCCGGTGCCGTACTGGGCACTGCCGCCCGCGACGTTGCCGCTGACGGTCACGCCGTTCAGCGCGATCACGCCGGAGGTGAGGTAGGCACCCGCCCCGCCGAGATTGGTCGCCGCCGTCCCGTTGGTCAGCGCCACATTGCTGAGGGTCAGATTCGCGCCCCAGCCGCGCAGGTTGCCGCCATAGGAGCCGACAGCGTGCCCTTTGGTGAGCGTGAGATCGCTGACCGTGACCATCGCGCCGGGAGCCGCAACGTGGGTGTCGATGAGCAGCAGCGGGAAGGTGTTGTTGCCCTGGATGGTCAAGCTGCTGATCCCTGGGCCGGTGAGGGTGAGCGCGCGGGTGACGGTCGGCAGGCTGTTGGCCAGGGTGATCGTCCAGGGCGCGCTGCCAGGTAGCGAGAAGGTGATCGAGGAGCAGCTGGCATCGGCCAATTTCTGGCGCAGAGTGCCCGCGCCGCTGTCGGCCGTGCTGGTCACGGTGCAGGCCGCTGCACCGGCCGGGGCGACCGGGCCGATCAGCAGCCCACCGAGCACCATCAGCAGGATCAGAAACGCTCGCAAGTGTCGATAGCCGCGGCAGAGCATGGCGCACCTCATCGCGTGCCCGAGTCGGGCCTGATAGCGCGGGGCGTTTTGCCGCCCCGTGCTTCCAGCGTAGGCGGCGGCCGGGTGCGCCACCAGCGACAATCCGCACGCTGACTTGCACAGTTGACTTGCACAGTTGCGGCGGGGGTGTGCTACGATCGGCGCGAGTTGCCCCATACGCCCCCCCTCGGACGGAGATTGCCCGATGGAGGAGCCGCGATTCGGCGAGCTGCTGCGCCGCTTCCGCCTGGCCGCAAACCTGTCGCAGGGGGAATTGGCGGCGCGGGCGGGGCTGAGCGCCTATTCGATCAGCGCCCTGGAGCGGGGGTACCGTCGCGCTCCTTACCGCCACACGCTCGATGCGCTGGCGAGGGCACTCGGCCTCGGCGCGGCTGACCGCGTCGCCCTGCTCGCCGCCGCCCGAAAGCGACGCCTTGGCCCGGCCGATGCTGCCCAAGCTGGGTCGCCCTCCGTCGCCACCGACGCTCCGGCGCGTGGCCCGGAACTGGAGGCTCCGGTTCAAGAGCCTCCGGACCCGGCCATGCACGATGCCGGGCTGATCGGGCGCGAGGGGCCGTTCGCCGAGGTGGGCGCGCTGCTGCGCTACGCCGGGGTGCGCCTGCTGACCATCACCGGGCTGGGGGGCGTGGGCAAGACGAGGCTCGCCCTGGCGCTTGCCCACGCGCTCGCCCCCGGCCTGCCCGATGGGGCCGTCCTGGTGGCACTGAGCGATCTGCGCGATCCGGGGCAGGTGCCAGCACAGATCGGCCGCGCGCTCGACCTACCCGACCGCGCGCTCGACCCGACGGCGGCGCTGCGCGAGCATCTGGCGGCGCGGCGGATCTTGCTGGTGCTCGACAACCTGGAGCATCTGCTCCCGGCCACGCCACTCGTGGCCGATTTACTCGACGCCTGCCCTGGATTGCTCGTCCTGGCGACGAGTCGCGCGCCGCTGCACCTGGCGCGGGAGCGGGTCTACGAGCTGCCGCCGCTGAGCTTCCCGGACCCGGAGCGGGCGATTGCCCCGGCAATGCTGGCCGACTATGGCGCACCCGCGCTCTTCGTCGCTCGCGCCCGCGCGACACGCCCGGAGTTCACCGTGACGGCGGCGAACGTGGCAACCGTGGCGGCGATCTGCGCGCGGCTGGAGGGGTTGCCGCTGGCGATCGAGTTGGCGGCGGCGCGGCTGGCGGTGCTGGCCCCGGCGGATCTGCTGGCGCGGCTCGCGGTGCGGCTGCCGCTGCTGACGCGCGGGGGGCGCGACCTACCCGACCGCCAGCGCACCCTGCGCGCGACGCTCGACTGGAGCCACGATCTGCTGAATGAAGAGGAGCGGGCGCTTTTCCGGCGGCTGGCCGCGTTCAGCGGCGGGGCCGACCGCGTCGCGCTCGCGACCGTCTGCGGCGCGCACGAGGCGACGGATGTACCAGGTGAGGGGATCGACGGGCTGGTACGCCACGGATTGGTGCGGCGGGAGTTCGCCGGTGCGGAAGGATCGCCCCGCTATACCATGCTGGAGACGGTGCGCGAGTATGCCGCCGAGCAACTGGCCGCAGTTGGGGAGGTGGTGGCGCTGTGCCGCCGACATGCGGGCCACTTTCTGGCGCTCGCGGAGGAGGCTGCGCCGCACTTGACCGGGGCCGAGCAGGCGCGCTGGGGCGCGCGACTGGCGGTGGATCAGGAGAACCTGCGCGCGGCGCTCCGCTGGGCAATCGACACCGGCGACGCCGGAACCGCGCACCGGCTAGCGGCGGCGATCTGGCGCTTCTGGTATCAGGCGGGACACTTCGCCGAGGGTCGCCGCTGGCTCGGGGCGGTCCTGGGGATGGGGGAGAGCGAGGCCATCGCTCCGGGGGTGCGCGCGACGGTGCTGCGCGCCGCCGGTGGGCTGGCGCTGATGCAGGCCGACTATGCCCCGGCGCGGGTCCACCTGCGGGCGGCGCTGGCGACCGCGCGCGAGGCGGGGGACGCGGCGGGCGCGGCCACGGCGCTCGACTACCTGGCGCTGATGGCGAAGGATCAGGCCGACTACCACGAGGCGTTGCGGTTGTATGAGGAGGTGCTCGCGGAGCGGCGGAGCATCGGCGACCCACGAGCCCTCGCCGCCACGCTCAACAATCTCGGCGCGGCGTATGACGGCTTGAGCGACTATCGCCGTTCTGCCGTCGCGTTCGAGGAGAGCCTGGCGCTGAGCCGGTCGACCGGGGATGTGAACACCCTGATCGTCACCCTGAGCAACCTGGGCAACGCGCTGTCGCAGCTCGGGGATCTCGTGCGTGCCCGCGCGCTGAATGAGGAAGCGCTGGCGCTGGCGCGACGACTCGGCGAACGCCAGCACGCGGCGTTCGCGCTGACCAACCTGGGGACGATCGCGCTCGACTGGGGGGATACCGCGACGGCGCTCGATTACCTGCGCGAGGCGCTGGCCTTGCGGCGCGAGTTGGGGGTGCGGTCCAATGTCGCGCTGGCGCTCAGCAACCTGGCCGAGGCGTCGCGCCTGGCCGGGGAGCGCGAGGCGGCGGCGGCGCTGCTCGCCGAGAGCCTGGCGTTGTCCGAGGAACTGGACAATGGGTGGAATCGCGGGGTCGCGCTGCTGCACCGGGGCATGTTGGCCCAGGATGCCGGGGCAGCGGGCGCAGTGGACGACTTCCGCGCCGCGCTGGCGCAGTTTCGGGGGACCGACACGGGCTGGGGGATGGTGAGCGCGCTCAATCGCCTGGGCGGGCTGACCGCCGACCCGGCCGAGGCGGCGGTGTGCTTCCGCGAGAGCCTGGAACGGTGCGCGGCGATGGGGCACCAGCGGCTCGGGGCGGAGGCAATGGAAGGGTTGGCGGCGGTCGCGCTGGCGGAGGGCGATGCGACGCGGGCGGCGCGGCTGCTCGGCGCTGCCGATGGCATTCGCGACCGGCTCGCCGCGCCGCGCGAGCCGAAATGGGCGGAGCGTTGCACCCGTATCGCCGAGGCCGCACGGTTGGCGCTGGGAGAGGCGGCGTTCGTCGCCGCGCAGGCGACGGGGCGCGAGCTCGACTTGCTGGCGGCTGCGGCGATCGCCGGGTGAGTCAGTCGCCGTCGGCTGCGGCGGGGGTGGGGGCGGCGGGTTCGGGCGCGGCGGATGCGGTGGCGCGGCGGCCGAGCGCGAACCAGGCCCAGGCGAGCAGGAGGAGGTAGAGCACGCCGTTGAGGATGAAGATGGCGCGGAGGTCGGTCCAGCGGGCGATCGCGCCGCTGGCGAAGGGGCTGACCGCCGAGCCGAGCATGCCGATCCCGGCGAGGGTGCTGAACGCGCCCATCTTGGCGTCGTGGGGCAACTCGCGCCCGCCGATGGCGTAGCAGAGGGTGAGGGCACCGCCCGCGAAGAGGCCGAGCAGGACGCGCAGGACGAGGAATTGCCCCCAGTTGCCGACGAAGGCGATCGGCAGGCAGAAGAGCGCGCCCGCCGCCAGGGAGATGAGCAGGAGGGGTCGCGGCTGGCGCTTGCTGGAGAGGCGACCCATCGCGGCGGCGGCGACGGTGCCCGCCAGCGCGCCGAGCGTGCCGACGAGGCCGGTGATCAGGCCGAGCCGCGCCTCGGGGGCGCCGATGGTGGCGAGGTAGAGGGGGAGGAGCGGGCCGAACGAGCGATCCACGAACTGGGTGATGAAGATGGCGACCAGCAGGCCGACGAAGATCGGCAGGTGGAGGTAGTCGCGCATCCGGCCGCGCCGCTTCGCGGGGCGATGCGGGGTGGAGCTGTCGGCGGTTGCGCCCTGTTCGGCGGCCTCGTGGTAGGCGAAGTAGACGACGAGCGCCGCCGCCGCGCAGAAGGCCGCCGCGAGGTTGAAGGAGCCGCGCAGCCCGACCCAGTCCACAACGACCCCGCCGAGGAAGGGTGCGGCGACGCCGCTGGAGAGGATCGTGGCCTGGAGCAGGCCGACGGCCTCGCCGACCTGCTCGCGCGGGGCGATGGTGGAGGCGAGCGCCATGGTGATCGTGCTGACGCTGCCGAGTCCGCCGATCAGCACGCGGAGGATGAAGAGCTGGTAGACATCGCGCACGAGGCCCATCAGGACGAGGATGACGACGAAGTTGAGCAGGGAGATCTGGAGGACGAGCTTGCGGCCGTGGCGCTCGGCGATGCCGCCCCACCAGGGGGCGAGCAGGCCGGAGATGAGCGGGCTGATGCCGAAGATGATCCCGGACCAGAGGGCGGCGTCGCCGGTGTCGGTGACGCCGAGCTGCTTGATATAGAGCGGGAGGAAGGGCATGACGAAGGTGAAGCCGCTGAAGGAGACGAAGACGGCCAGCATCACCACGTAGAGGTTGCGCCGCCAGGCTTCGTCGGGCCAGAGCCAGGCGGGGACCGGGCGGGATGCTGGGGTGGGCATGGTGGGGTGCCTCCTCTCGGGCGCAGTGTAGCATGAGTGCTGAGTGCTGAGTGCTGAGTGCTGAGTGGGTCTGTGCGTTCGTGCGTTTGGGTGTAAGTGCGTTACGTGTAAGCGCGCTCCCTCGCTTACGTGGGTGAAAAGTAGGTTTGTTTTTGCATTTTCACTTTTTTCTGCTCCTTCTCCTGACGCGGGGTGGGGCGGGGAGTGAAGGGAGAGGGGTGAAGGGTGAAGGGCGAGAGGAGGCCCCCCTCCATCCCCCGAATGCTTGGGGGACTTTAAGGCGGTGGTGATAGCGAAATCAGGGAGTTGGGGCGAGCGGGATGGCCCCCTAAATCCCCCACATGTGGGGGACTTTAACGTGGTGGTGAGTGACGGTGTGTGGTTGTTCATGGTGGCTCCTCCGTCGTTGGTCACGGTGTGGGCGTTTGGCGGCGCGGGTGCCGTCCCCACGCGGGCGGGTCGGTGACCCGCCCCTACCGGCGGGTGGCGAGGGTGGGGGCGGATGCCGCACGGCGCAGGGCGTTCAGTTGAATGCCCTGCAATGTACCGGACCCGTGGGAGGGGGCGGATCATGCCACATTGGTGAGAGGTGGTGGGTTCTGTTGCTCAGGGTGAGGCAGAAGGTGACGAACCGCATCCTGGCTGGGTGCGGTTCGTTCGGGGTGTTGCGTTGGCTGCGCTGGCTGTCTGCTGGCTTTGCCGGTAGGGGCAGTGACGATCTGGATTGAATGAGGGTTAGGGGAGGATTTCGATCGCTAGCTGGCTGAGGAGGTCGGGATCGGCCAGGAGCGCGATTTCGGCCACTTTGCCGTCGCGGAGCGTGAATGCAAAGGCCACGCGCGGCGTGCCTTTGGTCGCCCACACGCCGCCGGGCAGGCCGTCGATCAGCGCCAGTTGCGCGGCCTGTGCCGCGCCGTTGAACTGCTCGGCCACGGCGGTTGCGCCACGGAGCTCCGGGGTCGTGATCCAGCCGCTCCGCGCGCCCATCCGGAGCGCGGCCTCGTCGGTGCGCAGGACCACGTCGGGGGCGAGGACCGAGAGTAGGGCCTGGAAGTCGCCGCCGCGCGAGGCGCGGAAGAAGGCTTCCACGATCTCCCGCCGTCGCGCTACGTCGGCCGAATAGCCATCTTCCGACGTGCCTTGCACGCGGCGGCGGCCACGGCTGGCGAGCTGGCGGGTGGCGGCGGGGGAGCGGTCGACGATGCTGGCGATTTCGTCGAAGGAGACGCCGAAAACATCGTGCAGCACGAAGGCGACGCGCTCGGCCGGGGCGAGGCGATCGAGCACGGCGAGCATGGCCAGGCCGACCGATTCCGCCAGCACCGCCTCGCGCTCGGGATCGGCGGCGTCGGGCAGGTCGGCGCTCTCTGGCGTGAGCGCTTCCTCGCGACGTGAGCGGCGCGAGCGCAGCATGTCGAGGCAGACCCGCGCCACGACCGTGGTCAGCCAGCCGCTGAGGTTCTCCACGGCGCTGGTGTCGGCGCGGCTCAGCCGCAGCCAGGCTTCCTGCACCGCGTCGTCGGCCTCGCTGGTCGAGCCGAGCAGCCGGTAGGCCACCGACCGCAAGCGTGTGCGATCGGTCTCGAAGCGCCCCGCCAGCAAGTCTCCGTGCATCGGTCACATTCTCCCGGTTGGTTACGTCAGCGGTTTGACGGGCCGTTGGTTCCGTCGCTGGGTTGACGAGCCGCGCGGGGCTCATGTGACAGGAAGGATAGCAAAGATGAGGATCAAGCTGACCAGCATTTTTGTGGACGATCAGGAGAAGGCGCTGGGTTTCTATACCGACGTCCTGGGTTTCGTGAAGAAGGCGGATTTTAGCCAGGGGCCGTTTCGCTGGCTGACGGTGGCCTCGGCCGAGGAACCGGGCGGCACCGAGTTGCAGTTGGCGCTCAACGACAATCCGGCGGCGCGGGCCTACCAGCAGGCGATCTTCGGGCAGAATCAGCCGGCGGCGATGTTCTACAGCGACGACATTCAGGCCGACTATGAGCGCATCAAGGCTGCCGGGGGCGATTTCACCATGCCGCCGACCAAGGTGACCGGTTCGACGATCGCGATGGTGAACGATACCTGCGGCAATCTGATCCAGCTGGTGCAGTTGTCCTGGCAGGGCTGACCTCACCCCGCCGCCTGCGGGCGGCACACCTCTCCCGCGAGGAGAGGGGGAGTCTCGATCCGGCGAGCAATACGGAAATTGGAGCGCTGCGAGTTGAATCTGTAACGCAAGCATCTATGGTTTGCTGCGCCGTTTTTCTCGCGTTTCGGGCAGCCTTAACCGAACCCCCGCCATGGCCCGATGAAGTTTGGGGGGCTATAGCGGGGGTTCGGGCGTGTCTGGGGTTCGGGATGGGGTCTACCCAGGAGATGGGTGGGCGTGAGAGAATGCGGGGCGCGAACGTCGCGGCATGTGTGGATTTGGGAGGGTGTGGGATGGTCGATCAGCTGGCGCGGGTGCGGGAGTGGCTGGAGAAGTTTGTCGCTGCGGGGGAGATCGCGGGTGGGGCGGTCGCGGCGGCGAGGGGGGGTGAGCAGGCGGTCGAAATCTACGTGGGCGAGGCGAGGTCGGGGCAGGCGGCGAGCGCGGGGACGTTGTGGCCGCTGGCGTCGATCTCGAAGTCGTATTCGGCGGCGATGGTGATGGCGGCGGTGGAGCGTGGTTATGTCACGCTCTCGACGCGGGTGTGCGAGGTGTTCCCCGACTTCAAGGAGGAAGGGCGCGAGGCGATCAATCTGCGGCACCTGCTGACGCACACCTCGGGGCTGATCTACGAGTCGCCGCAGATGGAGGAGCGGCTGAAGGCGCAGTTGCCGATGGATGAGATTCTGCGCGAGGCGTACAGCGGTCCGCTGATGTTCACGCCCGGCACGGCGCTGAGTTACAGCGACTATGGCTACGGGATGGCGGGGTGGATGGCGGCGGCGGCGGTCGGGCGGCCGTTCGCGGAGTTGGTGCGCGAGTGGGTGCTGGAGCCTGCGGGGCTGCGCGATACGTTCATGCCGCCGCCGGTGGGGGAGCATGGTCGGTTGGCGTATGTGAAGGGGCCGCTGGCGGAGGGGACGGAGGGGGCGATGTACAACTCGCCCTATGCGCTCGGGCTGGCGCACCCGTCGTTCGGCACGGTGGCGAGCGCGACTGATTTGATGCGCTTCGGGCTGCTCTTCGCGCCGGGCGGCAAGACGCGCGTCCACTCGGCGGCGACGGTGCGGACGATGACGACGGATCAGACGGGGGGCCGCGCGCCGGGGATGATGCCGGGGTTCGACGATCCGGCCGGGCCGCCGCTGCCGTGGGGGATCGGGTTCTCGATCCAGGCTCCGCACTCGCGCGCACCGTATGGCGACCTCGCGCCGGTCGGCACGGCGGGGCACGGCGGGGCGTCGGGGTGCCGGTTGATCATCGATCTGGCCGATGACATCGTGATCGGGATCGTCACGAACACGCACGCGCGCGAGGGGCGCGAGCGGTGGATGCAGCGGTTGGATGTGGTGAGCAATGGGGTGATGGCAGCCTTGACGGAATAGTAACGAGTAACGAGTAACGAGTAATGAGGAGGGACGTTACCCCACTCGTTACTCGTTACTCGTTACTCGTTACTTATCGATTGATGTCGCGGGTGGAGGCGTTGGCGACTTCGTCCCAGCGGGCGAAGACTTCGATGTCGCCGGAGGCGGTGGTGGCGTGCGCGCCGCAGCGGTTGGCGAGGGCGAGGCTGTCGGCCATGTCCATGCCGCGCAGCTGGCCGGTGAGGAAGCCGGCGGCGAAGGCGTCGCCCGCGCCGACCGGGTCGACGACGCGCGGGAGTTTGACGGCGGGGGCGTGGGTCTGGCCCTCGCGGGTGAAGGCGGTGGTGCCGTCCGCGCCTTCCTTGATGATGACGAGTTGCAGCGTGGGCGAGTGGGCGAAGAGCGCCTTCGCGCAGGCTGCGGCGTCGTCTTCGCCGGTCAGCAACTGGGCTTCGTCCAGGCCGGGGAGGATGATGTCGGCGCGCGTGGAGAGGTCGAGCAGGGTGGAGCGGAACTCTTCCTTGCTCCAGAGCTTCAGGCGCAGGTTGGGGTCGAGCGTGACGGGGACGCCGCGCGAGCGGGCGATCTCGGCGGCGGCGAAGACGGTCTCGCGGCAACTGGCGGAGAGGGCGGGCGTGATGCCGGTGAGGTGGAGGTAGCGCCCGCTGGCGATGTAGTCGGCGTCGAGGTCGTCGGGCGAGAGGCGGCTGGCGGCGGAGTTGCGCCGGTAGTAGATCACGTCGATCGGGCCGATTTCGCGGCGCTCGCGGATCATCAGGCCGCTCGGCGCGGCGGAATCGTATTTGGCGCGGGAGACATCGACGCCCTCGCCGCGCAGGCGGAAGAGGATGGCGCGGCCGAATTCTTCCTCGCCGACGCGGCCGATCCAGGCGGCGGTCTGCCCGAGGCGGCAGAGACCGATCGCGACGTTGGCCTCGGCCCCGGCGACCATGCGGCGGAAGGTGGTGGCCTCGCGCAGGGGGCCGATCTGCTCGGCGAGCATGAGGACCATCGTCTCGCCGAGGGTGACCATGTCGAAGCGCTTCTCGGTCATCGGGCACCTCGCGCGGGGGCGGCGGCGGCGATGAATCCGGCGGCGCGGCGGGTGAGTTCGTCGAAGCGCCCGGCGGCGACGAGCGGGCCATCGACCAGCGCGGAGCCGATGCCGAGGCCCCAGGCCCCGGCGGCGATGAAGTCGCCCGCGTTGTCGAGCGTGACGCCGCCGGTGGGCAGGAAGGGGATCTGGCGCAGCGGGCCGCGCAGGTCCTTGATGTAGCCGGGGCCGACGGGTCCGGCCGGGAAGAGTTTGACGAGGGTCGCGCCCGCGCGCCAGGCGGTGAAGGCTTCGGTGGCGGTGAAGGCACCGGGGACGCAGGGGATGCCGCGCGCGGCCATCGCGCCGATCAGCTCGGGGTCGGTGTGGGGGCTGACGATGTAGGTCGCGCCCGCCGCCAGGGCTTTCTCGGCGGTGGGGATATCCATCACCGTCCCCGCGCCGACGAGCATGCGGTCGCCCATGGCGTCGCTGATGGCGCGGATCATGTCGAAGACGCCGTCGCTGTCGCAGGTGACTTCGATGGCGCGGACGCCGCCGGCGTAGATCGCCTCGGCGGTGGCGACGGCCTGGGCGGCGTCGGTGCGGCGGAGGATGGCGACGACGCGGGTGTCGGCGAGGAGGTCGGGGATCGGGGGGCGCGCGGTGGCGGCGGCGCTGGTCATGGGTGGCTCCTTTCGAGTGGTGGTTGGTTTCCGCTGGCTTGGTCTATCGGTGGCAGCGCGGGGCTGCGAGGGCGATTGGGTTTGGCCGAAGTGTACCATCTTGGGGGAGGGGCTTGGATGCGGTGCCGGGGGTGCCGTTGGACTGAATCACCCACTGCGGTGGGTACCGGGCTGGAGGCGACCTGCGGGTCGCCGCGAAGTCCGCCTGCGCGGACTGGGCAGTGATGCGCCGTGCCTTCCGTGGATGCGGTTGCCTCGCGACGTGGGCGACGCGGTGCGTCGCCCCTACAAAGGACGTGCCCTGCGCGGATTTGGTGATTGTCTTACGGAGTTGGGCAGGGTTTGCGTGCGGCGTGGCATAATTGCGTGGTATGGCGGTATCTCTGGCACGGCTCTTGCTGCGTCGGGCTGCTGCAACATTGCTGAGCGCCCGCACCCGTGGCGCTGATCGTACAGGAAGGGATGAGCGCGCATGAGCGGCCTGATACGCGGGATGATCGACCAGGTGCTGAAGAACATGGGCGAGGGCGAGCGCAAGGAGTCGGTCAACTACGTCACCGACCGCATGATCGAGAAGATGAACAATGAGGAGCGCGTCACCCTCCTGATGATGATCCTGGACCGGGTGATGAGCAATCTCTCGGACGAGGAGAAGGCCAACCTGGCCGGGCGCGTGGCGACGCGCTTGCAGGAGCAGGCGGGCGACGCGGGGGCGGATATTGGCGTCGGGGAGCCGGGCGCGACGAATCCTTCTGCCTGACGACTGGGCAGGACCGAGCGGACGGGGGTACGCGGCATGGATGACGGCGGAACGGATATCCTCGGGCAGCCTTTGCGCAGGCTCCAGAAGTGGAGCGAGCGTTGGCCGGAGTGGGCCGACGGCGCGGCGTCGCGCGTGCAGGAGTTCGACCCGGACGATCTGTCGTCGGCGCAGGTCGTCGGCATCGCGGTCGGCGTGGCGTCGGCGATCGGCGGGCTGATGGTCGCGCTGGGGCCGAGCGAGCCGCCGGTGATGCAGGCGGCGAGCAGGACGCGGACGCGGGTGGCCGCGCGCCGGGCGGCCGGGAACCGTCGCCGCGACCGCCGGGCCCCGACCGAAGTGGATGGGATGACGCTGGGCGAGCGGGCGACGCTCACCTTCGCCCCCCTCGCCGAGGGGCTGGCGGAGTCGGCCGGGATCGCCGCCACCCAGGTAGCACAAGGGAGGACCGCGATGCAGGAACAGTGGGCCGATTTGTCCGAGCGCGGCGGGAAGCTGACCCGGCGTTCCCGCAAGGAGATCCAGAAGCAGGCGGGCGAGTTGCAGAAGCAGATTCGCATCTTGCAGAAGCAGTTGGCGAAGCAGTCGAAGCGCGCGGGGAGCAGGCTGCCGGATACGAGCGGGGTGCGCGAGGCGGCGGCGCAGGCGCGGAGCAATGCGGGGCAGCGCTTCGCGGCGGTTGGCGCGGCGACGGCGGCGGCGGCGACGCCGCTGATCGAGCGTGCGCGCCACGTCGAGTTGCCGAGCCAAGTGCGCGGGCTGGCCGATACGACGCGCGAGCGGACGGTTGACCTGACCGGGCGGGTGCGCGAGGAGTTCGTGCCGCTGGTGGTCGAGCGGGCCGGGAAGGTGCGCGAGGAGATTGTGCCGCTCGTCGCCGAGCGCGCGAGCCGGGTCCGGCGGGAGGTGGTGCCGCAGGTGGCGGAGGCGGCGTCGCGCATCGGGCAGCGCTTCAAGGAGGCGGGCGAGGAGTCGGTCGCCGATCTGGCCGGGGTGGGGCAGGCGACGGTCGCCGCGCTCTCCGCGCCCGCGCCGAGCAAGAAGCGGAGCGCGGCGGGGATGGGCCTCTGGGCGGTGATCATCGCGGCGATCATCGGGCTGGTGGTCTACTACCTGCAGGATGATGAGCGGCGGCAGCAGTTCCTGAATACGGCGCAGTCGATCGCCGAGCAGGGGCGGGAGATTATTCGCGACTTCCAGGGGTATGACGAGGAGTTTTAGGAAAGAACGGGCAGAAAGTGGCGAGAGGCAAGTGGCGAGGGGTACTCCCTCGCCACTTGTTGTTTCTACATGCTACTCTATTGTTGCGAAACGGTTGTTCACAGACTAGGTGGTCGGACAATGGCGGCGACTCTAGCACAACTCGATATCTGATGGGTGACCTGGGCTGAGAGGCTTCGCCGTGCGAAGCGCCTGCGCGGGCTCGATTGCGCGTCAGCCTGCTGGAGATCGGGCAGCGGCGGGAGTTTCCTGCTTCCGCTGGCGGCAGGCGGAGTGCTAACTGCCTGACGTCGCGTCTTCTAGCTTCGTGTGACCCACCTTCCTGCCGCGCCTGCTCCACCACTGCCAGCACGAAGGCGCGCTTCCCATCGACGTACTGCTGTCCGTTCCGGCCATGCTCGCGGGCGAGGTCCTGCTTCAGGCGGTGATACGCCTCCATCGTCTCGGGGTGCTGACGGAGATAGTCGCGGAACACCAACATTTCCGTCCAGCCTCGCTTTCACCGGCATGGTGCATGACTTTGGCAGAAATCAACTTGCGAAACGATCTCACCACTACCAGGACGGCTTCTTTGTTGGCGACATTCGAGCCTTCAATGGACAGTCGCGCAGGCGATTCTTAACGCGGTGAGCCATCGCGATTACCGTCTGGCGGTTCGGTGTTCGTTGAAAGCCGCACAAACTGGAGATCAGCAGCCAGGCGGCTTTCCTCCGGAATTACCGTCGATAACATCCTGTGGAAGCCGTTCCCACGCAATCGGCGTATTGCAGAGACACTTGTCCGCTGCGGCCTTGTCGAACGATCCGGGCAGGGTGCCAATCGAATGTTCGAGGATGCATCCGTGAGAGCAAACGCAGCCCTGACTTCTGCCTGACGCCCACGGTACGATTGACGCTCTGGGGTGAAGTGCAAGATCCTCGATTCGTGGTTTTCTCGGCAAGATCGGCGAAGAGACGTCACGTTTCGTCACTGAGGATTTCCTTGTGCCGGATGCTATTCGCCGCGAGCAGTCGGTGCCACAGGAGTTACGCGAACGACTTCCTTATCTGCGTGATCGCGGCGTGATAGACGATCTATGGCAGAGGCAGAGGAACGCGCTACCTGCTGTCGCGGCGATTCTACGAACTGGCCGGTGAGCGAGGTACCTACCATGCGGCGAGGGCTCGATAGGGCCACTCATAAGGCACTGCTGCTCAAGCACATTGAGGATAATCGTACAGGCGGGTACGCGCTCAGAACTGATGCAAGTGCTTCCAGAGGTAGGCGCATGACGATGCAGAACCTGATACGTGAGATGAAGGCCGAGGGTATGGTGCATTCCAACGGCCGCACGCGAGGCGCGCTATGGTATCCTGGTCGGAGCCCGATACTATTGCGTCAATAGGTAATGACTATTGACGCAACGCAATAGCTACCAATCAGAACAAAAGTTCCCGCCCGGACGAATTGTGACGGCGTCTGTTGTAGGCTTGGTCATAGCAGCACCTCAGGGGTCAGGGGGGATGTTCGCGCTGCGGGCAGGCGAGGCCAGGGGTTCTAGACGCCGTGTTCTCTCCCAAGCATAGCACGGCCTGCTTGTCTCCCGAGCGCTGCGATAGGGATTCGATCATGAGATGGCGCTGAGGACGGCGTTGCTGAAGTGGGTGAAACGGTGGCGGGTGGTGTGCCAGTTGGAGCGCATGGCGCGGTTGGTGAGGATGACGCAGGCGAGGTCGCGGTCGGGGTCGGCCCAGACGAGGGTGCCGGTGGCGCCGCCGTGGCTGTAGGTGGCGGGGGAGGCGAGGTCGGGGAATTCGGGGCCGCGCTTGGTGCCTTTGACCGACCAGCCGAGGCCCCAGGGGACGGCGGGGCGCGGGAATTCGGGCGGGGCACCGTCGCGCAGGTCGGGGGCGAGGTCGGCGGGGGCGTCGGGCGGGGCGAACTGGATGGTGGTCATCTCGCGGACGGTGGCGGGGCTGAGGAGGGGCGAGACGGCGTGGCGATCCCAGGGGACGATGCCGTAGCGCTGGCGGCCGTTGGCGGCGGGGAGGAAGAGGTCGAGGAAGCGGGCGAGGTCGCGCGGGGTGGTGAAGAGGCCGCCCCAGGGGATGCCGAGTTCGCGATAGTAGCGGGAGTTGGCCTGCTCGTAGGGTTCGCCCTCCTGGCCGGTGTCGGAGACCCAGGCGATGCGGTCGTCCCAGGCGGCGGGCGGGCGGAGGGAGCTGCTGACCATGCCGAGCGGGGCGAGGATGTCGTTGTGGACGAAGTCGTGGTAGTGGTCGATGGCGGGGGTGCCGAGGGGTTGGCCGAGGGTGGCGGTGGCGGCGCGGCCGACCGACTCGGCGGCGAGCAGGATGCCGGGGTTGCTGTAGTAGTGGTGCGTGCCGGGCGCAAAGAGGAGCGGGTGATGCGCCCAGGAGCGGACAAAATCGGTGAGCGGGCGATGGGCGCGGCGGAGGGCGAAGTTGTCGGGAGGGAAGCCGGGCAGGCCGGAGCAATGGGCGAGGCAGTGGCGGAGGGTGACGGCGCGGCGAAGGGGATCGGGTTCGGGGGTGTCGAGGAATTCGGGGATGAGCGCGCCGAGCGGCTCGTCGAGTGAGAGGGCGCCGCGCTCGATCTGGAGGAGGGCGGCGGTGGCGGTGAAGGGTTTTGTCACTGAGGCGACGGCCCAGATGGTGTCGGAGGTGACGGGTTGGTCGGTGCCGCGCCGCATGGTGCCGAGGTAGGCTTCGCCGATGATGTCGCCGTGGTGGAGGACGAGGGCACCGACGCCGGGGACGATGCCGGCGGCGATCCAGGATTCGAGGATGGCGAAGGCGCGGCGGAGGGCGGCGGGGTTGTGGGCGTGACCGGGTTCGTCGTCGATGACGATGCCGGAGAGGGGTTCTTCGCGGAGGGGTTCGGGGTACATGGGGCCTCCGATGAGAGGTGAGTCGGGTGGTTGGATAGTCGGATAGAAATAGCGAGTAACGAGTGATGAGTGATGAGAGGGACGGATCCTTCGCTGCGCTCAGGATGACACCCCGGAGGCCATCGCCTTTCGTGTGTCATTCTGAGCAACGCGAAGAATCCGTCCCAGGTGCCGCTAGTAGAGCTGCTGTTTGTCGAGTTTGCTGCGCATTTTGTCGTAGTCGCCGTCGAGGTAGTAGCGGAGGTTTTCGCAGAAGAGGTCGGTGATCTTGGCGTCCTCGGTGTCGGCGGTGGAGGCGGAGTGGGGGTTGATGATCACGTTCGGCAGGTCCCAGAGGGGGCTGTCGGCGGGCAGGGGTTCCTTGCGGAAGACGTCGAGCGCGGCCCCGGCGATGCGGTTGTTGCGCAGGGCGTCGATCAGGGCGTCCTCATCGATCACCTGGCCGCGCGCGATGTTGACGAGGATGGCGGTCGGCTTGAGCTGGGCGATGGCGGCGGCGTCGATCATGTTCTCGGTCTCGGGGGTGTGGGGCATGATCAGGACGACGACGTCGGCCTCGGCGAGCATGGTGTGGAGCTCGGCGCGCTGATAGACCTTGTCGACGCCGATCTCCTCGGCGGAGCGGTCGCGGCGCGGCAGGGCGGTGGTGCGCATGCCGAAGGCGCGGGCGAGGCGCGCGACGTTGCTGCCGACGCGGCCGGGGCCGACGACGGCGAGGGTTTTGCTGGTCATCTCGCCAGCGCAGAAGCGGTTGAAGGAGTGTTTCTGCTTCTCTGCGAGCAGGTAGGCGGCGTTCTTGATGAACATCAGCGCGGCCATCATCACGAATTCGGCCAGGGGGCCGGCGTGGACGCCGCTGGAGGTGGTCACGATCACGTCGGTCTGGTCGAGGCCGAAGCGCTTGATCGCCGGGCCGACCCCGGCGCTGGTGGTCTGGATCCAGCGTAGGTTGGTGCCGAGGGTGGCGTAGTGGGGCGCGGTGTCGGTGTCGAGATCGAAGATGATCTCGGCCTGGGCGATCAGGTCGCGGAATTCGGCCTCCTGCGCGGGGGTGCGATTGGCAGGCGGGTGGTGGTCGGCGATGTAGGTCGGGGTGCCGAGCAGGTCGGGGCGGTTGATGACGTTGATGCGCGGATCGACCGCGCGGATGCGGTCGAGGAATTCGTCCCCCAGGGGGGTGGCGATCAGCAGGTTGACCGGGCCGGTTGTGGTGGTCACGGTTACTCCAGTCGTCAGTCGTCAGTCGTCAGTCGTCAGTGCGTTCGTGCGTTCGTGTGTTTGTGCGTTGGAGTGGAGTGAGAGGATCATCCCACTCTCCACACTCTTCTCTCTTCTCTCTTCTCTCCTCACTCCTCTCCCTAGTGGGCGGGTGGGATGACGACGGGGGGGAGTTCGGTCTCGCGCACGGCGGCGTTGAAGTCGGCGAGTTCGCTGGCGAGGATTTCGCGTAGTTGGCCGAGTTGGAGATCGACGCGGGTTGAGAGGTCGGTGAAGACGCCGCGCGAGCCTTCGGTCGGGGCGGCGTCGGCGCTGGCGACGACGCCCGCGAGCGCGGCCAATTTGTTGTTGAGCTGGATCGGGAAGTTCAGCGGGTCCTCGTGCGCCTTCGAGCGGGTTTGCGTCAGTTCGTTCTCGATCTCGGTCAGGGCGTCGCGCAGGGCCTTGGCTTTCGCGGCGATGGCTTCCGCCTGCTCCGAGCCTTTGGTGCGCTCCACCCAGTTATCCACCTGCTGGCGGATGGCGCGGATGGAGAGGACCGTGTCGTGAGTCTCGGAGAGCTTGTCGCGAATCTGGCGCAGCAGGGCGAACTGGGCGTCGAGGTCGGCCTGGGTCGCGGCGGTGCGCGGGTCCTTGACGAAGTTGAAGCTGGCGCTGTGGGTCTCGCCGTTGACGGTGAGTTCGACGGTGTAGCGTCCCGGGGGCGCGAGTGGCCCGGTGACGCTGCCGGCCCACATGACGGTGCCGGGGACGTTTGTGGCGTCGGGATAGCGGGCATTCCAGTTGAAACGGTTCAGGCCGACCTTCGTGGTCGGTTTGGGGTCGTCGCCGCCGCCGTGGTCGCCCGCATCCTTCTTCTCGCCTTCGTCCGCGCCTTTGCTGGTGAAGGATTTGATCTCGGTGCCGGAGGCGTCGAGGAAGCGCAGTTTCAGCTG
>JAXLWN010000230.1:0-1831 GCA_046328475.1 Chloroflexia bacterium
CAGCTGCTCGATGATCGAGTCCATGCCGTTCTGCCCACCGGCGCTCCCCTCGGCGCGCAGACGGAGGTGGCCGAACGGGAGGTCGAGGTCGTCGTGGACGATCAGGAGGCGATCGAGCGGCACCTTGTACCACCTGACGAGTTGGACGACCGAGACGCCGCTGAGGTTCATGTAGGTTTGCGGCTTGGCGAGGACAACGTCGTGCCCGGCGATGGTGCCGCGCGCCTGGGTGGCCTTGAGCCGTGCCTTCTCCCAGGGGAGGCGGGCGCGGCGGGCGAGCTCATCGACCGCGCGGAAGCCAATGTTGTGGCGGGTGTCGGCGTATTCCTTGCCGGGGTTGCCGAGACCAACGATTAACGCGGGCACGATTCCACCATGTTCGCGGGCTCGGCCGGTTCCTCGTGCCCCAGCGCGCGGCGATAAACGGCCAGCGTCCGCTCGGCGGCGCGAGCCCAGGAGAAGGCTTCGGCCTGCACGAGCCCGGCGGCGATCATCTGCTCGCGCTTCGCCTTGTGCTCGGTCAGTTCGCGCAGGGCGACGGCCCAGGCGGCGATGTCGTCGGGCGGCAGTAGGACGCCGGCATTGCCGACGACCTCGGGCAGGCTGGAGGAGTTCGAGGCGAGGACGGGGGTGCCGCAGGCCATCGCCTCGATCGCGGTGAGGCCGAAGCCTTCGTAGCGCGAGGGGAGGACGAGCAGCGAGGCGGCGTTGTAGAGCAGCAGCAGTTGGTCGTCGCTGGCCCCACGGAACCAGATCAGCTTGCCCTGGCGGCGCAGGCGCTCGATCAGCTCAAGATCTTCCTCTGCGCGCCAGCCGGGCGCACCGGCGAGGACGAGCGTGGCGGCGCGGCGACCGGCCAGTTCGCGGTAGCGTTCGTAGGCGCGGCAGAACATCCCCAGGTTCTTGCGCGGCTCGACCGTGCCGACGAAGAGGATGAAGGGGCCGAATTCGCCGCTGACGATGCGGATCATGTCGGGCGTCAGGCGGTTGCGGTCGGGCGAGCGGAGCGCGGCCATGCGCTCGGCGCGGTCGAGCGGGCGATAGCGCTCGTCGGCCGCCTCGGGGACGACGTGAACCTTGCGCTCCTCGGCGTCGGTCAGGTTGATCAGGTCGCGGCGGGTGCTCTCCGACGGCACGATGATGGCATCGGCGCGTTTGACCGCGTCGCCGATCTGCCCGTAGTAGCGGCGCGAGGGGGCGTCGAGCAGCTCGGGATCGCGCATGAAGGCGAGGTCGTGGACGGTGAGCACGGCGCGCGTGCCCCGGGGCAGGCGCGGCGGGATGAAATCGGGGCTGTGGAAGAGGTCGAAGCGGTAGGGTGCCAGTTCGACGCGCAGCGCGGCGCGCTCGAAGTGGTGGTGCGGGGGGGTCAGGAGCGTGCGGTGGGCGACCTGCTCCCCACGGTCGTAGGCATCCACGACCGGCTTGCCGCCGCGCGCGAGGAAGATCGTGTAGGCGTTGCTGCGGTCCTGCTTGATCAGGGCGGACAGCAGGGAGCGCACGTAGCGCGCGATCCCCCCTTCGCGATACGCGACCAGGCGAGCGTCGAACCCGATCTGCATCGGTGCTGATCCTCCCCAGGGACTTCCCACACTGGCGGCGAGGGTGGCGGGCAAAACGTCGTCAAATGGGGGCGAAAAAGCGATAACTCCCCACGCGCGCCAACCGTGGTGAGAGGCTTCAGTATAGCAAATGTGGGAAGAAGAGTGAGGAGAGTGGAGAGAAGAGAGAAGAGAGTGAGGCCCCCCTACATCCCCCCAATCCTGGGGGGACTTTCAGCGGGTGGAGGGGATGATCATGTTGCTTGTGGGATTGTTGGGTGGACTATACT
>JAXLWN010000231.1:0-1781 GCA_046328475.1 Chloroflexia bacterium
GCCGGTTCCTCGCCTCGCTGAGCGCCGGTGCGGTCGTCGCGCTGGCCGCCTGCCAGCGATCCGGCCCCGCGCCGACCCCCGCGCCCGATCCGACGCCCGAGCCGACTGCGGTGCCGCCGCTGCCGCTCCTGAGCGTCGGGGTGACGGGAACAAACACGACCCTGCTGCCGATCGCCAAGGGCTTCAGCAGCTTCCTCGGCGCGGCGGTGCAGGGCTATCGCGTGGAGTTCGCGGAGGGCGCGGCCAGCGCAGCCGACATCACCGTGACGCCCGCCGCCCCGAGCGACGCGGGGCGCGAGCTGAGCAAGCTGACCCGCGTCTACGCGCCGGTGACGCACTGGCGCTTGCCGCTGCACTATGTCGAGCGCGCCGAGTTGACCGGCATCCTCAACGGCACGCTGACCGACTGGGGGCAACTCGGTTCGCCGGTGGCCGGGCCGATCAAGCGGCTCGATTTCACCCCCGGCGGCACGGTGCTGCCCGCCGACGTGACCACGCCGATCCCCGCGTTCGCCGCCGTGCCCGACTACGAGACGCTCGTCGCGGCGTTCGACGCCCACCCGCTCGCCTTCGCGATCGTGCCGCTCGATCTGATCGATTTCCGCGTGCAGACGCTGGCGATCGACGGCCTCGACCCGCTCGCCGGGCGTGGCGACCTGAACGCCTACCCGCTGCGCGAGGATTTCTGGCTGACCTGGGATAGCAACCTGGGGAGCGGTTTGCGCACGGCGGTCAACGCCTTCGCCCTGGCGCAGGGGTTCTGGACCGACCTCGCCACCGCGCCCGGCAACCCGATCAACGTGACGGTCGCGGGCGACATCATCTTCGGGCGCACCGTCCACACGCGGATGCTGCGCTACAACGACTTCGCCCACCCCCTCCGCCTCGTCGCGCCCCGCCTGAAGGAGGCCGACCTGACCATCGCCGACCTCGAATGCTCGATCTCCGACCGCACCGAGAAGCCGGAGGATCCCTTCACCTTCTACTTCACCACCAACGCGGCGGCGGTCGAGGGGCTGGTTCTGGCCGGGATCGATGGCATGAGCCTCGCCAACAACCACTCGATGAATTTCGGCAAGATCGGCCTGGAGGACACGCTCGCCACGCTTAAGGCCAACGGCATCAAGGCGTTCGGCGGCGGCATGACCATCGACGAGGCGCGCAAGCCCGGCATCTTCGAGGTGAAGGGGGTCAAGTTCTTCTTCCTCGGCTACGACGGCATCACCGCCGCCGATTACGGCGCTGGCCCGACCTGGCCGGGGACCTGCCCGCTCGACACGAAACTCCTGCTGGAGGACATCGCCGCCGCCAAAGCGGCCGGGGCCGACCTGGTGATCCCCTTCTTCCACTGGAGCGAGGAGTACGTCGCCGTGCCGAGCGTTTATATGCGCCGAGTGGCGCACCAGGCGATCGACGCGGGCGCGGCGATGGTGATCGGCTCGCACCCCCACTGGGTGCAGGGGACTGAGTGGTACAAGGGGAAGCCGATCCTCTACTCGCTCGGCAACTTCGTCTTCGACCAGGATTGGTCGATCGAGACGAAGCAGGGCATGTTCACCGAGCTCGTCGTGCGCGACAAGAAAGTGAAGCGCATCCGCCTCGTCCCGGTGCAGATCGAAGACCTCAACCAGCCGCGCATCCTCGACGTGGTCGAGGGCCTACCGGTCCTCCAGCGCGTCTACGACGCCTCGGACGTGATCTTCGCGCAGGGCACGGTGTGACGGGGGACGGGGACGTAAAGCGTGGAACGTAGGACGTTGAGCGTAGAGTGTGGGGGGAGC
>JAXLWN010000232.1:0-1755 GCA_046328475.1 Chloroflexia bacterium
GTGCCGCCGCAGCGGCAGGGTGCAGGCCACCCCACTATCCGACTATCCGACTATCCGACCACCCGACTCTCCTCCCCCGCCTTCGCGGGCTGACCGCAAGCCGCACCGCAAGTTCGCGCCGCGCCGGGTCGGGCCGTGGCTCCGAGGGTCCATCGGCCCCGACCTGGCACGGCAAACGCTGGACCGCGCTGCGCGGGCGCACCGGTGCCGGGCTGCCGCCACCCAGCGCGCACGGCGGCCCGCAGGAGGAGAGCCCCGCCGCCTGCTCGGGCGTCAGGCGGTAGCACTGGCCGATCCCGGTCGCCCCGGCAAAGTTCGGATCGAGCCGCCCCGACTCGTCCACATCCAGCGCATAGCGCGAGCACGGCAGCAGGTCGAACTTCGTGCAGCGGTCGCTCTCCCCCGCATACCACTCCGGATCGAGGCTGAGCGTGAAGAGTGCCACACCGCGCACGCGCGCCGGGAGTCGCCGCAACGCCTCCACGTAGAACTTCGCCTTCACCTCCCACGACAGCGCCGAATTGATCCCCGCCTCGGTCACGAAGACCGGGCGATCCGTGTGCGCCAGCACCCGGTCGAGCACAGCCAGCGGGCAGAAAGCATCGCCATTGCTCCCCGCGCAGTCGAACACGTCGGACGGCGCATGGAGCATCGGGTAAGACTGCTGCAAGGTATCCGCCCCGTAGAGATGCACCCCGAGCGCATCGTAGCGCTCCGCGACCGCCCCCAGGCCATCCCCCTGGTCGGAGAGCAGCAGATCGAGGTAGGCCAGCCCGCGATAGTCGGGGAGCGTACTCTTCGGCAACCCCTCCCTGGTCGGCAGCGACGCCATCCAGCGCAGATTCGGGAGCGCCGCCCGGTAGCGCGGCGCGACATCCCGGATCGTCGCCAGCAACGCATAGCGCGCCACGAGCGGGCTCACCCCGGCCAGGTCGGGCTCATTCCCCACCTCGATCCAGAACTCCACCCCCGTGCCGCGCTCCTGCTGGTCGCCGATATAATCGAGCAACGAGCGCCCATCGCCCGGCAGCGGTGCGCGCAACTGCGCCTCGACCTCGTCCGGCGCGATCCGCGTCTCCGCCGTGCGCAAGATGATCGTCCGCGCCCCCAGGGCGATGGCATCGTCGATCTCCGCCGCCCCGAAGACCGGCGTCGTCGGGTAGGCGTCGTAGAACATCGTGAACTTGGCCAACCCCGGACGCAGCCGCGCGTAGGCGGGCAGCTGGTAGCCGGTCCAGTTGTGCGCACTGATGAAGTTCACCCCCAGGTCGAGCGCGATCGGCGGCGTGAGCAGATCGCGCTGCGCGGCAAGCGGCGCACCGGCGCCACCAAGCGGTCGCCAGACGCCCCAGGTCGCGCCACCCTCCAGCCGATACCGCCGCCCATCCATCCCGGTGCCAATCACCACCGGCCGCTCATCCTCCGCCACCGCCACCGGCACCGCCGCCAATGGCCCACCGAGCGACACCGGAGCGCCGAACTCCCCCCCATCCACCGAGGAACGCACCGCCAGCATCCCCTCGCCATCGAGCGTAAAGACGGAGATCACGCCCCCTGCCCCGACCGCCACCGGCGCAGCCGCAGTCTCCCCGAGCGGCTGCCAGGGATCGAAGACGCGCCCATCAAGCGAACGCCGCACCCAGAGTTGCCCGGCAGCATCCCGAATAAACACCGCCAGTGTACGCCCATTACTCGCAGCGGCAGGCGGCGCATCCGTCGCCCCACCGAGCGGCGACCACCCGCCGTACCAGGCCC
>JAXLWN010000233.1:0-1753 GCA_046328475.1 Chloroflexia bacterium
CGGCGTCCGGGGACTGACAGGGGAGGGGCGATGGCGCGGCTGAAGGTCGGGTTGCAGGTTCGGCCGCAGCACACGACGTATGCGGAGTATGCGCGGGCGTGGCTGCGCGCGGACGAGTTGGGCGTCGATTCGCTCTGGAACTGGGACCACTTCTTCCCGCTCTCGGGCGATCCGCACGGCCCGCACTTCGAGGGCTGGACGACGCTGGCGGCGCTGGGGCCGCAGACGCGCAACGCGACGGTCGGCTGCCTGGTGCTCTGCATGAGCTACCGCAACCCGGCGCACCTCTCGCAGATGGCGACGACGCTCGACCACGCGACGAACGGGCGACTGATCCTCGGGCTGGGCGCGGGCTGGGCCGAGCGGGACTACGTCGAGTATGGCTACGAGTTCGGCACGGCCGGGGATCGGCTGCGCAACCTGGAGCGCGGGCTGCAGATCATCAAGGAGCGCTGGGCGAAGGATAATCCGAAGCCGACGAACGGCTCGCACGTGCCGATCCTGATCGGCGGCAGCGGCGCGAAGGTGACGCTGCGGATCGTGGCGCAGTACGCCGATCTCTGGAACGGCACCATCCCGGCGGCGCACTTCGCGGAGCGGAACAAGATCCTCGACGAGTGGTGCGCGAAGGTGGGGCGGAACCCGGCGGCGATCGAGCGCACGGTGGAGTTCACGACGGCGGAACTGGACGACCTCGATACCTTCGTGGCGCACGGCGCGACGCACCTGATCCTCTGCTGGGACGCGCCGTTCGACTTCGCGCCGGTGGAGCAGCTGCTGGCGTACCGGGATCGGGTCAACGCGGGCCGCGCGTGACCGGGAGGTGCTGATGGCTGGCACAGGCAATCGCCCCCTGAAGATCGGCTTCGGACTGCCCGACGCGGAAGGGCTGATGGATGGCGCGACGGCGCGCTGGTCGGACCTGGCGGCGCTGGCCCGGCGCGCGGAGGCGATCGGCTTCGACTCGGTCTGGGTGCAGGATCATCTGCTCTTCCGCTTCCCGGAGCAGGAGGCGGAGGGGCCGTGGGAGTCCTTCTCGCTGCTCTCGGCGCTGGCGGTGGCGACCGAGCGGGTCGAGATCGGCACGCTGGTCACCTGCACCAGTTTCCGCAATCCGGCGCTGACGGCGAAGATGGCCGATACGATCGACGAGATCAGTGGCGGGAGGCTGATTCTGGGGCTGGGCGCGGGCTGGCACGAGCCGGAGTATCGAGCGTTCGGCTATCCGTTCGATTACCGCGTCAGCCGCTTCGCGGAGGCGCTGACGATCATCGCCACGCTGCTGCGCCAGGGGCAGATCGACTTCGCCGGGAAGTATTACCAGGCCCGCGAGTGCGAATTGCGCCCGCGCGGCCCGCGCGCGGCGGGTCCGACGATCATGCTCGGCACCACTGGCGAGCGGATGCTGCGGCTGACGGCGCAGTATGCCGATGCCTGGAATGTCTACTTCACGCGCACTGGCAACTCGCCCGCCGGGATCCCGCCGCTGCGCGAGCGCGTGGACGTGGCCTGCCGGGCCGAGGGGCGCGATCCAGCCACCCTGGCGCGGACGGTGACCGCGCTGGTGGACCTGACCGAGGGGCAGGGGGTGCCCCGGAGCGTCAATCCGACCGGCGCACCGGCGCTCTCGGGCACGCCCGAGGAGATCGCCGAGCAGTTGCGCGGCTACGCCCGCGAGGGAATCAGCCATGTGCAACTCTACATCTTGCCGATGACGCTGGCGGGGTTGGAGCGGTTTGCGCCGGTGCTGGAG
>JAXLWN010000234.1:0-1749 GCA_046328475.1 Chloroflexia bacterium
AAATCTACATGCCTTCAGCCCGGATCTGCGGTCAAGGAAGTCAAGGCATACCAGACTATGTAGGTCTCTTATTGACACTTTAGTTTAGCACCCTTTCTCCCAATCGCCCACGCCTCCGGCCAAGTCTAACGCAAAGCGCCGGGCCACTCCCGACCCGGCGCTTCGCTCAACCCTGGTTCAGACTCATCGCGACCCCGCTACTGCCCCGCCGCGATGCTCGCCCTCACGATCCGCAGCCCACCATTCTCCGCGCCAACATCGTAGGTGCCGCTGAAGCGCTGCGTGCTGCCGTCCGCCTGCGTCGCGGTCAGTTGCACGCCCACGCGGTTCGTCTCCGGCCCAACCGCCCCGGTGATCGTCGTGATGATCACCGTGACCTTGCTCGTATTCGCGTAGCCGGCCACGAACGTGTCGTAGCTCTGCTGCGCCTGGAGCGCGCCCCCGAGGAGGTTGTAGGCCGTCGCGTAGTCCTGCGCATTGATCGCCTTGTAGAAGCGCAGGACCACGTTCGCGTGCCCGGCGGTAAATTCGACCGAGAACGGGCTCACTCCGACGTTCGAAGCCTGCCCCTCGCCGAGGCACGGCGGCGTGCCGATGCCGGTGGTCGTGAACGTCCCGCCGCCATTCGGCAGCGTCACCTGCATCGTCGCCTGGCCGGGATCCGCGCCGCACCAGTTGCTCCAGCGTACCCCGAACTCCGCCATCAAGCTGGGGGCCAACACCATCACGCCGACCGGCGGGTTATCCTCCGTGGTCGTGTTGACATCCAGCGGCGTCCCCGCCACGCTCTGGAGTTGCACCTGAGGCGCACCGGCCAGCGTGCAGGCCGTGCCGCCGGTATTCGTCAGGTAGATCCTGGCGAAGCGCGACCCCGCCCCGGCATCGCCGCTCGTCCCCACCGCCAGGGTATTGGCGTTGCAGGGCGCGAGGTTCGCCGGCGACGACTCCGCCAGGACGCGCCGCCCGAACTGCCCCAGCAGCACGTCATATGGCGGCTGGTTCTCGGGATGCAACTCGAAGCGCGCCCGCTCGAAATACTGCACCTGATAGGTATTCCCATCCTCCAGCTGCTCGCTGAACTGCTCCGTCAGCGGGTAGCCGAATTGCGCCAGCCCGCCATGCCCCCGCCAGTAGGCCAGGAACGCGCCACTGACGTTGTGCCCGGTCTCCTCATAGTAGGTTCCGTCGCCCGACGGCCCTACCGGCGCGTCAGCACCGCCGTGGATGCGCCGCCCGAACTGACCGAGCAGCACATGGAACTGATCCGCATTCTCTGGGTGATACTCCAGCCTGGCCCGCTCGAAATACTGCACCGTGTACAGCTGGCCATCCTCCAGCCGCTCGATCCGCTCGTCGCTCAGCGGGTACCCATTGATCGCCAGCCCGCCATTCCGCTGCCAGTAGGACGCGAAGAGTGGGCCAACGCAAAAGCCCGTCTCCGCGAAGCACTGCTCAGCCGCCCGCGTCGCCGGGACCCGCGCGAAGGCCCCGCCGAGCAACGCCGCGCCCAGCACGAGCGCGACCGCGCCGCGAACCAACCTGGACATAGGACACCTCCCATAGTGGACCGCCAGGCCGCAATCCCCGTTGACTACGACCTACACAGGAACAACGCGACAGATCGCCGAAAGTTCTGAGCACCACCAATCCGTTAACATTGCGCCCGAACGGCTTACCCCCTTCGCAGCAAATAATGCCATCATCACAGCTTCACAGATCGTGCCCAATACCACCCACACACCACCACAG
>JAXLWN010000235.1:0-1746 GCA_046328475.1 Chloroflexia bacterium
CTGGCACCGATTGCGGGGGCGGTTGCGGACCGCTGGGACCGCCGGAAGCTGATGATCGCGGCCGATAGCGTTGCGGCGATCGGCACGGTCGCGCTGGCGGTGCTGCTGCGGACCGATAGCCTGCAAATCTGGCACATCTACCTGATCGCGGGGCTGGGCGCGATTGCGAACGCCTTCCAGCAACCGGCCTACCTGGCGGCGATCACGCAGTTGGTGCCGAAGCGCTACTACGGTCGGGCGAACGGCATCGTGCAACTCGGCGGGGCGGCGGGGACGATCCTGGCACCGCTGCTGGGCGGGGTGCTGGTGGTGGCGCTCGGGCTGTCGGGGATCGTGCTGATCGACTTCGCTACCTTCCTGGTCGCGGTGACGATCACGGCGCTGGTGCGCTTCCCGAATGCGCTGTTCCAGAAGCAGGAGGAGCCGTTCCTGCGCGAGGTGGCGCGCGGCTGGCAGTACATCGCGAAACGGCATGGGCTGGTGATGCTGATCGTCTTCACGGTGGCGGTCAACTACCTCTACAGCATCATGGAGGTGCTGACGACGCCGCTGGCGCTGTCGTTGGGGTCGCCCGCCGTGCTCGGGATCGTGGCGGCGGCGACCGGGGTGGGGCTGCTGACCGGCAGCCTGGCGATGGGCGTCTGGGGCGGGCTGAACCGGCGCACGAATGGCATCATCGGGGCGGTGGGGATTTTTGGGCTCTCGACGATCGTCATGGGGCTGCGGCCGTCGCCGGCCTTCCTGGCGGCCGGGCTGTTCGGCGCGGGGCTGTCGGTGGCGCTGATCAACGCGCACTGGCTCTCGATCGTGCAGACGAAGGTCGGGCTGGAGCTGCAGGGGCGCGTGATGGCGACCAACCTGATGCTGGTCTGGTCGATGATGCCGCTCGGGTTCCTGACGGCGGGGCCGCTGGCCGACAAGGTTTTCGGGCCACTGCTGCGGCCGGGCGGCGCGCTGGCGGGGAGTGTCGGGCGGGTGATCGGCACGGGCGATGGGCGCGGCATGGCGCTGCTGCTGATCGTGGCCGGGAGCCTGGCGCTGCTCTTCGCGGTGGCGGCGTATGCGTACCGGCCTATCCGGCGACTGGAGGATGCGCTGCCGGACGCGATCCCGGGCGCGGTGCTGGTGAGCGATAAGGATGCGATCCAGCGGGAGGCGGATGCGATGTTGCGGGCGGCGTGACGAGTCGTGAGTCGTGAGTCGTGAGTCGTGAGTGGACGAGAGTTACCTCACCCCCGCCGCTGCGGCGGCACCCCCTCTCCATCTGCGGATAGGAGAGGGGGAGGGTTAGCGGTGGTTCGTGGCATCATTGGGATGTGGTTACCTTTTGTTGGCGTTTTTGGCCCTTGCTGTCGCCGTGGGGTGGATGGGTGGGGTTGTGCTACTTTTGGGCGTGGTATGGCGCAGGATGGTCGTGAGATGGATATCGATGTGACTGCGTCTCCGTGGGGGGCGCGATGACGGCGACGGCGGCGTCGATCTGGTTGGCGAAGCGGGAGTTCGACCCGGCGGCGCGGGTGCGGGTGTTCTGTCTGCCGTATGCGGGGGGCGGGGCGGCGATCTACCGGCCGTGGGCGGCGGAGGTGGACCCGGCGCTGGAGATTTGCCCGGTGCAGTTGCCGGGGCGAGAGCGGCGGTTGCGGGAGAGGCCGTTTGTGGCGATGGAGCCGCTGGTGGCGGCGCTGGCGGAGGCGTTCTTGCCGCTGCTCGACCGGCCGTTCGCGTTCTTCGGGTATAGTCTGGGGG
>JAXLWN010000236.1:0-1713 GCA_046328475.1 Chloroflexia bacterium
TGCCGTTTGATGCACTGTCCGCCGGCCCCGCAATACCTGTAGGGGCGCGTCGTGACGCGCCCTGCCCCGTGTGGCAACCGCAAGCCAGGGACACCAGGGCGGTTCACGAACCGCCCCTACAATAAGGCAACGCCATCCTACTGCCCCAGGTCGATCACCACATTCTTCACCTGTGTAAAGAGATCGATCCCGTTCTTACCCAGCTCGCGCCCGAGGCCGCTCTGCTTGTAGCCGCCGAACGGGGCGTAGATGTAGTTGACGGTCGGGTGGTTGATGGAGATGTTGCCCGCCTTCAGCCTGCGCGCCACGGTGTGCGCCACGGAGATGTCGCGCGTCCAGATCGACGCGCCGAGGCCGTAGGAGATGTCGTTCGCCTCGCGGATCACGTCGTCCAGCGACTCGAAGTCGATCACCGAGAGGACGGGGCCAAAAATCTCCTCTTGGGCGACGCGCATCCGGTTCCGCACACCGTCCAGCACGGTCGGCAGCAGGAAATTGCCCTTGCGCAGCAGCCCGTCGCCATCGGGGCGGCGACCGCCCGCGACGACCCGCGCCCCCTCCTCCTGACCGAGCGCGATGTAGCCCTCCACGCGCTCCACCTGCGAACGCGAGACGAGCGGCCCCATCTGCGTCAGCGTATCAAGCGGGTCGCCGACGCGCAACTCGCCCGCCGCCGCCGCGACACGATCCACGAACTCCTCGTGGACCTGGCGGTGGACGAAGAGGCGGCTGCGCGCGGTGCAGCGCTGCCCGGCGTTGCCGAAGATGGCCGGGAGCGCGCCCGCGACCGCCTTGCTCATGTCGGCGTCGGGGAAGACGATGCTCGGGGACTTGCCGCCGAGTTCGAGCGTGACCTTCTTCACCGTGTCGGCCGCGAGGTGGAGGATCTGCCGCCCCGTCACCGTCTCGCCGGTGAAGCTGATCTTCTCCACGTCGGGGTGCGTGCAGAGCGCGTTGCCGATGACCGCGCCGGGACCCGGCACGACGTTCAGCACGCCTTCCGGCAGCCCGGCCTCCAGCGCGATCTCGCCCAGGCGCACCGCACCGAGCGGCGTGTTCGACGCGGGCTTGAGCACGGCGGTGTTGCCGGTCGCCAGGCACGGCCCGAGCTTCCAGGCGGCGATCAGCATCGGGAAGTTCCAGGGCACGATCAGCGCGCAGACGCCCAGCGGCTCGCGCAGGGTGTAGTCGAAGAGGGTGCCCGGCATCGGGATCGTCTCGCCATAGATGAAGGGCGCGAGCGAGCCGTAATACTCAAACGTATTCGCGACATTGGCGACATCGGCGCGCGACTCGACGATCGGCTTGCCGCAATCGTTCGTCTCCAGCGTCGCCAATTCCTCCAACCGCTCGCGCACGATCCGCGCGATGTTGAAGAGGATGCGCTGCCTGTCGAGCGCGGTCATCCGGCTCCACGGCCCTTCCTCGAAGGCGCGCTTCGCCGCCGCGACCGCCCGGTTGACATCCTCCACGCCCCCCTCGGCGACCTCCGCCAGCGGCTCGTTGCTCGCCGGATTGGTCGTCACGAAGGTCTTGCCGCTCGCGCTCGGCACCAGTTTGCCATCGATCAGCAGATTGAACTGCTCCAGCCGCGTACTGACGGTCATCGTCCCCCTCCTTCTGTGCGTCGGTGCGTCAGTATGTCCGTGTGTCAGTATAGCCTCTCCCTGTCGGACTACGGCGCTGCTGCACAGACGCACGCCATCATGCCCG
>JAXLWN010000237.1:0-1689 GCA_046328475.1 Chloroflexia bacterium
TTCTCTCTTCTCTCCACACTCATCGCCACCCCCGGAGAAGGAGAAGAAAAAAGTCAAAAATGCAAAAACAAACCTACTTTTCACCAACAAGTGTTGAGATTAAATTCCCCATCCCAACAAACAAAAACGCCCGGCGAACTCGCCAGACGTACCCCGGAGACCATGCCCATGTCGCCAGAAAAGGACCGCCTACAACCCGCTCAACTCCCGCCCGCGCGTCAGCAACTCACTGACCCGCTCGGTCGAATGCGCCTCGGCGTAGAGCCGCAGCACCGGCTCCGTGCCGGAGCAGCGGATCAGCAGCCAGCTCCCATCCTCCAGCACATACTTGATGCCATCCTCGTCCATCACCCGCGTGATCGGCACCCCCGCCAACCGACGCGGCGCGGCGGCGCGCACCCGCTCGATCACCCCGTTGCACGCCTCCAGCCGGGTCGGCAGGTCCAGCCGCTCGTAGAACCACTCCCCGACGCGCGCCTCCAGGTCGGCGATCGCGTCGTCCAGCGTCCCGCCGCGCTGCGCCAGCAGATCGAGCAGGAAAAGCGCCGAGAGGATCGCATCCCGCTCCGGGATGTGGCCCCGGAACCCGAAGCCCCCCGTCTCCTCGCCGCCGATGATCGCATTGTGCTCGCGCAGCAGCGGCGCGACCGCCCCGAAGCCCACCGGCGTCTCGTAAACCGGCACCCCGAAATCCTGCGCCAGCAGGTCCACCATCGTCGTGCCGTTCAGCGACTTCACGATCGGCCCATTCCAGCCGCGCACCTCCAGCAGGTAGAGCGTCAGCAGCGCGAAGATCGTCTGCGCATTGACGTAGCGCCCCCCCGGCCCGATCACCCCCAGCCGGTCGCCATCCGCGTCGAACGCCACGCCCAGCGTCGAGTTGCCATCCTGGACCAGCCTGCCCAGGCGCGTCAGGTTCGCCGCGATCGGCTCCGGCCCCCGCAGGTTCGGGAACGAGGGGTTGATCGTCCCGTTGATCTCGATCAGCTTCGTCGTCGCCTCGGTGAACAGCGACGGCAGAATCCCCGCCGCCGCCCCGTACATCGCGTCGCTGACGATCGTCATCCCAGCGTTCCGAATCGGCTCCAGGTCCACCAGCCCGCGCAGCGCCTCCAGGTAGCTGGCGACCGGATTGATCCGGTCGAGGTTACCGTCATCCTCGGCCGCATCGAGCGCCCGGCGCGGCGGATCGCCCCCCAGCGCCTCCAGCGCCGCGAGCCGCGCTTCCAGGTCGCGCAGGAAGGCAAACGAGGCCGGGGCACCGCTGCGCGCCTTCAACTTGATGCCATTGAATTGCACGGGATTGTGCGACGCAGTGATCACCATCCCGCCGTCCGCGCCGAGTTCCACCACCGCGTGGCTCACCACCTGCGCCGGCACCGGCGTGCGGCAAAGATGGACGTGGATATCGTGCGCCACGATCACCTCGGCCGCCGCCGCCGCGAACCGGCCCGAGCCGTAGCGCGTGTCGAAGCCGATTACCAGCCCAGGCGTCTGCGCGCCGGTCCCCGCCTGGAACCGCTCGCGCACCTCAAGCGCGAGCGCCTGGCTCACCCGGCGCACCGCGTCGAACGTAAAATCCTCGGCGATGATGCCGCGCCACCCGTCAGTCCCGAAATGGGGCGTTCCTGGCATCCGCTCCCCGCCTCAGTCGGGCGGTCGGGCCGGCGGGTAGTCGGATAGCAGCGA
>JAXLWN010000238.1:0-1643 GCA_046328475.1 Chloroflexia bacterium
CTCGCGGAGGTCGCAGATGAGGTCCCAGTGCAGGGCGGAGTGGTTGGTGCCTCCGGTGTTGAGGTAGGCCTGGCCGAGCGCCATGTGCATCGTGCCGCCGATCTTCTCGTCGTAGAGGATGTTGCTGGTGAAGCGCTGGATGTTCTCGTTCAGGCCGAACGCGACCTCGCCGAGGAACCGCGCTCCGGGATCGAGGTCGATCATCGCCTCCAGCAGACTCTGCCCGCGCGTCGCCTCGGCCTCGACGACCTTGCCGTTGCGGAAGGTCAGGCGCACGTCCTCCACGACGTTGCCCTGGTAGATGGCCGGGTAGGTGTAGCGCACCATGCCGTTGGCCGAGTCCTCGATCGGGGCGGTGTAGACCTCGCCGCTCGGGAAGTTGAGCGAGCCGGTCTCGTTCGAGCCGCTGGAATTGACCCAGATGCGCCCGCCGACCCGGTAGGTGATGTCGGTGCCGGGCGCGACGATGCGGATCACATCGCGGGTGGCGAGGAAGTCGGCAATGCGCTGCCACTCGGCCGACAGTTCGCGCCAGGCGGCGGCCGGGTCGTCGCGGTCGAGCAGGCAGGCGTTGAAGACGAAATCCTCGTACTCGGCCAGCGACATCCCCGCCTGCTGCGCCGAAGCCTGCGTGGGGAAGAGCGTGCCCGTGCGGCGCAACTCCCTGGCCGCCGTCCGCTGCGAGAGCCGCGCCGCCAGCGGCGCACGCGCGCCGTGCAGCAGCGCGATGCGCTTCGGATCGATCCCGCTGAGCGCCATCGTGTTCTCGGCGGCGCTGATCCCCAGGCGCGCGTCGTAGTAGTCGGCCTCGGCCAGCCGCACCGGCGGCAGGTGGCGCAACTGCTCGTCGCTCCCCTCGCGCAGCTTGATCTCCTGCAACGCCTCCAAATCGATCTGCACGTCGGGGAACGCCCCCACCCGCAACGCCTCGCGGTAAACCTCGTGCAGCAGCGGCGTGGCGAGCGGTGTCGAGCTGATCAGCAGCTTATCCCCCGGCTTGATCCCGAGCGCATAACCGATCAACGCCTCCGCCAATTTCCGATAGCGCGGGTCTGCCATAACGCACTCTCCCCCTAATTGCCCCTGGCAACCCTGCCCAGGTCGCCGCGCCATACGCTACCGCAAGTAGCGCCCCATGGAAAGTACGAACGACGAAGTACGAAGTACGAACTAATGCACCGCCTCCGGTAAGCCCACTTCGTACTTCGTCGTTCGTACTTCGTACTTCCGGCCCCCTCTTGCCATCGCGGCAAGTGTCGGGTATAGTCACCGTGTCAGGTGTACGTACACCCCAGGCTGTCGGCTGTACGAACGGGGAGCGTGGGACTATGGGACGCGAACGGCTTCCCTTCGACGCCGCTGCGGCAATGCCGCGCATCGGGCGGCGCCAGTTGGTGCGCCGCGCCGGATTGGCGGCGGTGAGCCTCGCGGCGCTGCCACTGCTGGCGGCCTGTCGCAGCAACAACGCGCCCACCGTAGCCCCAACCTCGACGGTCTCGGACGACGACACCCCGACCGCGCCCGCCCCGACGCTGGTGCCGACGCCCACGCCGGTACTCCACTCGGGCGCGAGCCTGCGCCTCTGGGCGCTCAGCAGCATCGCGCCCGCCGCCGACCGGGCGTTGCAGGCGCTCGCGGCCGAG
>JAXLWN010000239.1:0-1635 GCA_046328475.1 Chloroflexia bacterium
TCTTGATCAACACCATCGAGGGAATACACCGTGACTAACATCGGGCAGCGCAAGCGCAGCAACAGCTAACGGAGCCTCGCGTCAGGCACGCGATGCAACGGCG
The DNA here is from genome assembly GCA_046328475.1 of Chloroflexia bacterium. Lineage (GTDB taxonomy): Bacteria > Chloroflexota > Chloroflexia > Thermomicrobiales > CADCWN01 > CADCWN01. The sequence goes on from JAXLWN010000239.1 coordinate 104, forward strand.
ATCGGCGTCCGACACGCCAGATCGCCCAGCGCCGCGTACTTCGCGCGTCCAGGCTCCGCACGTCGCCGCACACATCGGGCACCCATCAGGGCACCCGGCGTGTGCGGCGTTGTTGTTGGCCGCGAACGCCGAAAGGAACGCCCGATGCGCCCCGACGCACGCCCACCCGCCTATCGCGCCGTCCTCACCAAGCGCCCCTTCGTCGCCCTCTGGCTCGGCCAGACCGTCTCGCGCTTCGGCGATACCCTCTACGACCTCGCCCTGCTCTGGTATGTCCTCGACAGCACCGGCTCCGCGCTCGCCGCCGGGGGCATCGCCATCGCGGCGGGCGGCGGGCGGCTCGTCGGCAGCCTCATCGCCGGGATGCTGCTCGATACTCTCCCTGCGCGCCGTATCATGCTCATCGTGGAGCTGCTGCGCTGCACGCTCACCGCCGCGCTCGGCGCGGGCTGGCTCCTCGGCTTCACGCCGCCCCTGGCAATCCTCTACGCCCTCGCCTGCGCCCTGGCACTCGGCGGCGCACTCTTCGCGCCCGCCCGCCTCGCGGCCATCCCGCAACTCGTCGCGCGCGAATCGCTGGTGACCGCCAACGCGCTTGACCAACTCTCGGCCAGCCTCGTCGCCACCCTCGCCTGGGGCGCGAGCGGCGCGATCGTCGCCCTGCTCGGCCCCGCGCGCGGCCTGCTGATCGACGCCGCGACCTTCCTCGCCTCCCTGCTGGCGGTCACCTGGGCACGCTGGTCCACCGACACCGCGCGCGACAACACCGCGCCGAACCCACTCCGCGCCTTGCTGGTCGGCGCGCAATGGCTCCGCGACAATAGCCTCGGACGCGCTATCCTGATCGCGCAACTGGTGCAATCGGTCGCCGGGAGCGCGTTCTTCGTCGGCATTGGCCCCCATCTGCAGCGCGACCTCGGCGGCGACGCCACCACCTACGGCATCCAGGGCACCGCCTACGGCCTCGCCCTGCTCCTCGGCTCCTGGCTAATCGGGCGCATCGCGGTGCGGCGGGTCGGCCAGCTCTACGCCGCTGGATTCATCGTCAACGGCCTCGGCAACTGCGGCTTCGCCCTGGCCTCCTCGCTGGCCACCCTGCTCCCCGCCGCCTTCGTCGCCGGCGTGGGCGCGGCAGCCTTCATCACCGGCGAGATCACCCTGCTCCAGGCCAACATCCCCGCCACCCTGCGCGGCCGGGTGATCGCCCTGACCATCCTCGTCACCACCGCCGTCAGCATGGTCGCCATCGCCCTCGGCGGCTGGCTCGCCGACTACACCCAGGTCCGCACCATCATGCTGCTCGCCTCACTCGCCCACATCGCCATCGGCACCAGCCTCTGGTCCCTCCCCCGCCTCCGCCGCTTCCACCTCACCGCCGATCACGACGACGATCGCTCGTAGGGGCGTTTCGTGAAACGCCCTGCTCCAATTGGCAACCGCAAGCCAGGGATACCGGGCGCATCGCGAAGCGCCCCTACAAACCACGGCGGGCCGGGGGTCTACAACCCACCCGCCCGCCAACTTTTAACATT
>JAXLWN010000024.1:0-45000 GCA_046328475.1 Chloroflexia bacterium
CGCAACTGAGCACCGAGACCACCTACGTGCGGCACCTGTTGGGGACTCGCCATTCCACCTCTCTTGTATCCCCTGAATACGCTGCTACGTGTCGCGTCAAAATGCTGGCATACCCCACTCGGGCAGATGCGGCCTCGCGATGCAGCAATCCGTGGCCGCACGTCGATTATAGCACGTCTGTGCTAGTCGCAGGCTGCGTCCCCGTTCAACGATCAGGCTGCTGCGCCCTTACGCCGGAGGATGACGCCCGCCAGGATGAGCGGGACGACGATGAAGGCGGCGATGATCGCCCAGTGACCGAGCGGGTTGTGGGCGAAGGCGTCGCCGTACTGGCTGCTGAGCGCCTGGCCTGCGGCGGAATTGCTGGCGATGAAGAGGTCATTCAGGTGCAGGACGCGGCCCAGCGACTCGAAGCTCCAGCGCAGGACCATCGCCCCGCTGATTGCCCGCCCCGCCCCGCCCATCGTGGCGACCGCCAGCAATCCGCCCGAGAAGACGACCTGCGGCAGTAGTACCAGCGATTGCAAGCGTGTCGCGACTTCCGAGGTTGGCACGGCGGCGGAGACGCAGAGTCCCAGCGCCAGACCGGCCACAGCGTTCAGCGTCAGCGTCAGGAGGAGCGGGCCGTAAGTGCCGATGCCCGCAGCTGGCAGTCGCCCGCCGATGCGCAGCACGGTGGTCATCGCCGCGACGTTGAGCAGGAGAATCGGGGCGAGGATCGCCAGTTTGGCGAGGAGGTACGGCGCGATTCCGAGGTTGACCTTGCGCTCGCGCCGGAAGATGGCCACCTCTTTAGTGATCTCCTGCAATCCCGCGCTGATGCCGAAGAAGAGGGTGCCGTAGCCCATGACCAGCAACATCTGGAGCGCGACAGTGGGATTCGGGGTGGCCCCGAAGGCACCGGCGCGGAAGAGCGCCAGCAGCAGCAGCGTGATCGCCAGCGGCGGGGCGAGGAGGGCCAGGAAGCTCGCGCGGTCGTGGGCGAGCAGGTCGAAGGTGCGGTGGCTGAGGACGACGAACTGGCGAACGGCGCGGCGGACGCTCTCGATCGGACCCGCGCCGTGCCCCCGGCCCGCAGACTGCGACGCGGGGCGAGGCGGCCGACTGGCCGACGGGCGCGGGTACTCCTCGGACTCCCGGAAGCGCCGCGCCCAGTCCTCCGGTGTCCCCTCGTTCGCCACGCGGTCGTAGATTTCGTCAAAATCCTCGGCGTCGAAGTAGCGCAGCGCCCGCTGCGGCGTGCCAAAGAACGCCAGGTGGCCGCCGCGCGCCAGGAACACGACCTTGTCGCAGAGATTGACGTTTTTCGTCGCGTGGGTGGTCAGGACGACGGTGCTCCCTCCCTCGGCCAGGCGTCGCAACAGGCCCATCAACTGGCGGTCGGTCGCCGGGTCGAGGCCGGAGGTTGGTTCGTCGAGGAAGAAGACGCGCGGGCGGGTCAGCAACTCCACGCCGATGCTGCACCGCTTGCGCTGGCCGCCGCTGAGCGCCCGCACGCGCGTGCCCGATTGCGCGCTGAGGCCGAGCGCAGCGAGTGTCTCGTCAACGGCCGCGTCGATATCTTGTGATGAGGTATCGGCGGGGAGGCGGAGTTTCGCGGCGTGCCGGAGGATGCGCCGCACCGGCAGGGCGGTGTGGATGATGTCGTCCTGCGGGACGTAGCCGAGCGCCGCGCGGAAGATGGCCGGATTGGCGTAGTAGTCGCGCCCGTTGTATTCGACCGTGCCGCCGCTGGCCGGCCGCACACCGGCGAGCGCGTCGAGCAGCGTGCTCTTGCCCGCGCCGCTCCCGCCGACGATCGCCACGAATTCACCGGGCTGGATCGCCAGCGAGACATCCTGCAGGATCACCTCGCCGTCCCTGGCGGTCTGGGTCAGCCCGGTCGCCTCGATGCGGATGCCGCGCGGCTCGGCGGAGCGCCAGATGGCGCGGCGGTCGAAGATCAGGCGCTCATCGCCGACCTGAATCTCGTCGCCATCCCGGAGTTCGACCGCGTTGACCCGGACGCCATTGACCCAGGTGCCGTTGCTCGACCCGAGATCGCGCAGGTGGTAACCCGCTCCGGCGGCCTCGACGATCGCGTGCCGACGCGAAACGAGGCGCGAGTTGAAGATCAGATCGTTGTCCGAGCCGCGCCCGATTCGGGCCAGCCCCTGTGTGCTGACGAGCGTGGCGAGGTTGCGCCCCTCCTCCTCGAAGGCCCCGGCCGTCTCGGCGACTTTCCGTAGCCGCGCAGCGCGCCGCAGGATCGCGTCGAAGGCCGGATCGCGGGCGCACAACTCGCGGCAGTCCTCGGCGGGGAGTGCCCAGAGCCGGGCGTCGGTCTCGGCCCGGACGCTGGTCGTGCGCTGGCCCGCGCCGAGGAACGCCAGTTCGCCGAAGACGTCGCCCGGTCCGAGGCGGCCAACTTCGCGCGTCGCACCAACCGGACCGTTGAGGGCGACCAGCGTGCCGGAATCGACGAAGTAGAGCTGATCATCCCACTCGCCCTCGCGGCAAATCGCCGTCCCGGCGAGGGCAGACACCGGCCGGAGACTCGTCGCCACATTGGCCAACATGGCACTCGAAAGGTGCTGAAAAGGGCCAATCCGCCGTAGCAGGCGCAGTCGCCGCCCGTGTTCGCCCCAGACTTCTTCCTCCGCAGGAGCCAACTGCTCCAACATCGAAACCTCCTGAAAAGTTGAACAAAAATCAGTTCGCATCGAAATGGCAAGCCGAGAAATCCCCGGTAAAGCCGTGCGTCGCAGGACGAGGATACGAGAGCTAGTCTGGACAGTTGCTCCTCTCTTTGAGGCGAGTGACGCAGCCTCCCAGCACACTCCCTCCCGTATCGGGTAGCCGGTCTGCGCACCGCATCCCCACGGGAACAGCTATGAGCATAGGGCGTGTGCGTGAATCCTGCGTATCGCCATCGTGAATCTCGCGTGAATGACCGAACGGTTCGGTTTGGCTGCGCGCGAACTGTTCGCGAGTGCGATACCATCGCAGCGCGATGAGGCGAGGAGGCCAGGAGTGAGGTTGCGCACAATATGGAGGGCGGGATGCGGTTTCGGCGGCTGGGGCGGACCGGATTGCAGGTTTCCGAAGTCGGGTTCGGCGGGGCTCCGGCCGGGCTGCGCAACTACCTGGGGGAATGGGAGCCGGAGAGCGACGAGGCGGCGGCGGCGATCGAGCGCACGATTCATCGGGCGCTGGACCTCGGGATCAACTACTTCGACACTGCGCCGAGCTACGGCCAGGGACGGAGCGAGGAGTTATTCGGTCGCGGCCTGCGGGGGCGGCGTGACGAGGCGATTGTCGCCACGAAGCTGCAAGGGCACGATGCGGACGCGGTGCGTCGGAGTGCCGAACAGAGCCTGAAGCGACTCGGGATCGATCGGATCGACGTGCTGCAATATCACGGGTCCTGGTACAGCGCCGAACTGGTGCGCGATATCTTGCGGCCGGGCGGTGTGCTAGCGGGTATGCAGGCGCTGCGCGATGAGGGGCTGGTCCGATTCCTGGGGATTACCTCCGAGGGGGTGAATGGGCCGGTGAGCGAACTGGTGGCGACGGGCGAGTTTGACGTGTTGCAGATCTGCTACAACCTGATCTTCCAGCATCCCTATGAGCCGAGCCGGAAGGCGGGGCTGATGTACGAGGCGGCGGCGCAGGAGATGGGGATCGTGGCGATGCGCCCGCTGACGAGCGGCACGTTCCAGCGCTGGCTGGGCATGGTGGCGGCCGGGGTGGTGTCGCAGGTCGATTGGCATCGGGCGCTGCTGGCGTTTGTCCTCTCCAATCCGCTCCTGAGCGTGGCGATCGTCGGCATGCGTTCGCCCGACGAGGTCGCCGCGAATGTTGCGGTCAGCGACGACTTGTCGCTGCGGATCGATCTCGATGCGCTGCACGAACGCTACGTGTAAACTGCCGGGCGGCGGGCTGGCCCGGGCGTGCCGGCGCGGGCGTGCCGGATTGGAGATCGCGAGGGGCGGTGAAGATGGCAGAGCCATTTGGTGTGGCGGTCTTCGGGTGCGGCGGCGTGTCGGGGGCGCACTTCAGCGCCTACGTCGCGAACCCGAAGGCACAGCTTGTCGCGGCGGTTGACGTACGGCCCGAACTGGCGCGGGCGGCGGCGGAGCGCTGGAACGCGCCGCGCTGGTATAGCTCGGCGGAGGAGGCGCTGGCCGATCCCGAGATCCAGATCGCCGACCTCTGCCTGCCGCACCATCTCCACGCACCGGTCGCGATCCAGGCGGCAAATGCCGGGAAGCACGTCTTCGTGGAGAAGCCGATCGCCAACACCTTGGCCGAGGCCGACGCGATGATCGCCGCCTGCGAGCGCAACGGCGTGGTCCTGATGGTGGATCAGACGAAGCGCTACCAGAACCGGCATCGGATGCTGAAGCGCCTGCTCGCTGAGGGGCACGTCGGTGCGCCGATCATGGTTCGCGCGGCCTATCTGCAGGACATCACCTATGCCTGGCGGCACATGGAACCTGCGCGGCTGGCGACCTACTGGAAGCACGACGGCGTCATCTCGGGGATCGGCATCCACGTCCTCGACTTGCTGCGCTGGCTGATCGGGGAAGTGGCCGAGGTGCAGGCAGTCTCGTCCACCAGCGAACTGATCGATCCGGAGCGCACGACCGAGGATACCGGCATCGTACTGCTACGGTTCGCGAATGGCTGCGTCGGCGAGGCGACCGTTTCTTACGTGCTGAAAGACCCGCGCCTCGGGGCCAGCTGGGATGTGATGCCGATCGAGATTTTCGGGCGCGATGGCACCATTCGCATGGACTGGGACGACACGATCACCGTCTCCTCCGCGCGGCTGGAGTCGGCCGCGGGGCCGGGCGTGTTCCAGGTGCAGACCGCGCCGCTGGTTGGTGCGCCGCCTTTGCCGGTTGAGTCGATGGCGGGCGCGATCGACCACTTGCTCGACTGCCTGCTCACCGGTGAGCAACCGCTGACCCACGGCGCGGACGCGCGAGCGTCGCTCGAACTGGTCGAAGCGGCCTATCGCTCGATTCGCGAGGGTCGGGCGATTCGCCTGCCGCTTGCGGCGGCAGGCTGATCCGCGATGATGGCCGAGGGGTCCATTGCTGTCGGATTATTCCGCGCCGATGCCCGCGAAGACGTGATCGACGAGTGTGTCGACGAAGTCTTTGGTCAATGGGAGATGACCGACCAGCAGGCGGAAGTAGAGCGCGCCGTAGAGCGAGTCGAGCACGACTTCCAGGTCGGTAGCGGGGCGAAGTTCGCCGCCGATGACGCCGCGCGCGAGGATGTCGCGTGCGATCGTCCGCCGGTTGGCGATCCAGCGGGCACGGAAGGCTTCGGCGAGGTCTGGATCGGCCTGGGCTTCGCCGAGCAGCGCCGCGATTGTCTGCCCGGCACCCTGACTAAAAACGTCTACCAGCGTGCGCATCTGCGCCCGCACCGATTCCCGCGCCGGGAGTTCGGGCGGGAAGGCGAGTTGTGGCCCGATCGCGGCGAGGAAGGCGTCCATGACGACGGCGGCCTTGTTCGGCCACCAGCGGTAAATGGTCGCCTTGCTTACGCCGGCCTCGGCGGCGATCGCCTCGACGGAGAGTTCGTGGAAGCCCTGCTGTTCGAGCAGGTGATTGGCGGCGGCGAGGATAGCGCGATGCGCCGACTCGCTGCGCGGCCGACCTTGTTGCCTGGGTGCATCGATTGTTGACCGGCCCAAAGCCACCCCTTTCGCCATACCCCCGCCGTATTTCCCCCACCACACTCTAGCGGAGACCAGGGCGAGTGGCAAGAGTTGCAAAGGGCTTGGGCTACGCATAATCGAAAGCTGGTCACAAGCAACGTTAAGTGCTGATGATCAATATAGTTCCTTGCATGGAACTCTTTGCTGTACGAAACGTTTCGTATCATAAGGGGACACGCGCGACGGCGATACAACGTTGTATCGGGGGAACAACGATGAGCGCGACGACACTCCGTGGTCGTGCAAGCGCAGGGCAAGCGGCGGCGGAATCGACCAGGCGTCGCCTGGCGATACTGCTCGATTCCTGGCGCTATTCTGGGACCGGGCGCGACCTGCGCCTCGACCTGTTGCGGGGCTTTGCGGTCTTCGCGATGATCGCCGACCACATCGGTGGCGATCCCTCCTGGCTCTACCGGCTGACCGGCGGCGACCGCTTCTTCACGACCGCCGCCGAGGGCTTCGTCTTCATTTCGGGGCTGGTCTTTGGGATCGTCTACGCCGGGGTCCTCGCGCGCCAGGGCTTGGCCGAGGGGATGATGAAGGCGCTCCGCCGCGCCGGCGTCCTCTACCTGCTGACCGTGGTGCTGACCCTCGCGACAGCGGCGGCAGCCGTGCGCTTCCAACTCTATTGGGCACCCCAGGATGTGACGCGCGCGACGCTGCGCGACTTTGTGCTCAGCGTTGTGACGCTGCACCGCACGTTCTACATGACCGATGTGCTGCTGCTCTACACCCTCTTGCTCGTCTGCGCGGCGGCGTCGCTCGTCTTCTTCGCCACGGGGCGCACCTGGATGGTGCTGGCGACCTCCTGGGGGCTCTGGGCGCTCTGGCAGCTCGATTATCGCTACGCCAGCTTTGTGTGGGGCATTCAGGGGAACGACATTTTCCACCTGGTTCCCTGGCAGTTGCTCTTCTTCACCGGATTGGCGATTGGCTACCACCGCGTGGCGCTGGCGCGGCGCTTCGGCTGGGCGGTTGGTCCGTGGTCGTTGGCGATCTCGGGCGGGCTGTTCGCCTGGCTGATCGTGCTCTTTCGCACGAACCTTGCCGGGTTTCCGGGGGCGAATAACCCGCGGGTGGTCGAGTGGTTCACCTACAAGCCGAATGTTGGTCCTGGCCGGGTCTTCGCCTTCGCGGTCGTCGCAATCTTTGCCATATCGCTGACGACGACGCTCTGGCGACCGCTGGCACGCGCCACCAGCTGGCTCCTGTTGCCGCTGGGACAGCACGCGCTCTTCGCCTATTCGATCCACCTCTTCATCCTCGGCCTGACCTGGAGGCTGAGCGTTGCCCTGTTGGGCTATGGCCCTTCGACGGGTGAGCATGTATTCCTGCAACTGGCCGGGATCGCGGCGGTGTTGTGGGCGATCAAGCTGAAGTTGAGGCTGATGTTCCTATGCGCAGCGGCTGAGCTGGCCCGCGCTGGAACGGCCTTACCCCGCGCGGCCGCGCTAGTCTCCTTCGATAATCTGGACGCGATGCACTTGCGGCGCGGGCGGGGCACCTGCCCGCGCCGCTTGTTTTTTGGACCCCGCGTTGGACCGCTATAATAGGCTGATAGGCGCGGCGGCCGGGCAATATTACGCCAGCGCCGGGGCGCAGTCCGCAGGGGGAGGGTGGCGGTGTTCGGGGATCTCGCGATTCTGCGCGACGGCGCGGCGGCGCTCGGGCTGCCGCTCGACGATGACCAGATCGAGCAATTTCGGCGCTACGGCGAGTCACTGCTGGCGACGAATGAGCAGATGAACCTGACGGCGATCACCGATCCGTCGCAGGTGGAGATCCTGCACTTCCTCGATGCGCTCACGCTGCTCCCGGCGATTCGCGCCTGGTGCACCGCGCACAACATCGTTGATCCGACGCTGATCGACGTGGGGAGCGGCGCGGGGGTGCCGGGGATCCCGCTGAAGATCGCCCTCCCGGCGCTGCGCGTGACGCTGCTCGATGCGACCGGCAAGCGAGTCGCGTTCCTGCAACGGGTGGTCGAGGAACTGGGTCTGCGCGGCATCGGTGCTTATCAAGGGCGCGCGGAGGAGGTGGGGCGAGACCGGGAGTGGCGCGAGCAATTCGATCTCGTCACCGCCCGCGCCGTGGCGCGGCTGCCGACGCTGCTGGAATGGTGCCTGCCGCTGGTGCGCGTCGGTGGGTTGCTCCTGGCACCCAAGGCGGGTGATCTCGCCATCGAAATGCTGGAAGGTGAGCGGGCCGCGCCGATGCTCGGCGGCCATGTGCGCGCCCTGCGCCCGGTCGAATTGCCGGAGTTACCCGGCCGCGCGCTCGTGTTGGTTGACAAGACGGGGCGTACTCCGCCGCGCTATCCGCGCGGGGGTGGCTTGCCGACGAAGGAACCGCTGGGCATGGTCGGGGTACGTTGAGCAGCGCAAGCCGTTTTCGGCTGCTGGTTTGTGGTGGGTAGGGAGGTGGCATGACGGTCCTGCTGGCGATCGGGGCGCATCCGGACGATGAGACGATGTTGGCGGGAGGGACGCTCGCCTGGGCGGCGCGGAATGGGGTGACTGTCCACATTCTCTGCGTGACGCGCGGCGAGGGGGGCGAGGTCGGCGATCCGCCGGTGACAACGCAGGATCGGCTTGGCGCGGTGCGCGAGGCGGAATTGCGGTGCGCCGGGGCGAAGCTCGGGGCGGCGTCGGTGGAGTTCCTGCCGTTCGAGGACCCGCAGATGGTGCCAACCGACGAGGATCCGGCCCCGCCAACGGCCCTGGGGCGGATCGCCGCCGAGTCGGAGGAATTCGAGGCGGCGCTGGTCGAGGTGATTCGCCGTCTTCGGCCCGATGCCATCGTGACCCACGGCACGAACGGCGAATATGGGCACCCGCAGCATGTCTATACCAACCAGATCGTGAGCAAGGCGTTCGTCTCGGCTGGCGATGCGACGGCATTTCCCGGGGCGGGCGCGGCGTTTGCGCCCAAGGCGCTCTACACCTGGGCGGCGTCCTATCCGCTCGCGGGTGGCGATGAACGCCTGGAGCGCCTGTTGAATCAGGATGATCCGGCGGACTGGTTGCTGGTGCTGGATGAGGATCTTATCGATGCGAAGGAGGCAGCCGCGCTCTGCCACGAATCGCAGATGGCGCTCTTTAAGCGTCGGACCAAGACCGAGCCGTTGCGGACGCTGATGCGGTGGCAGGAATCGCTACGTCGTGCGGCAGTGCAAGCCGGGGGTGCTGAGGATCCGCTGGGCGAGTCGCTTACGGCGGCAGCCGCCGAGGGCAAGTGGCTGGCGGGCGTCACCAGCTGAAGCAGGCAGAGATGACTGACCTTCGCTGCGCTCAGAACGATCCCACGGAGGCTCCTCTCTCCTTTCTATCATTCTGATCTATCATTATGAGCGCAGCGAAGAACCCGTTTCCCAGGATTCAGTCGAAGCGCGGCGGCCCCTGGACGATACGCTGACGAATTGCTTCGGGGATGGGATAGTCGGCGAGGATCAGTTCGCACCACCAGGTTGCGCCAGCGTCGGCGAGCGCCCGGAGGCGTTGTTGTGACGGTGCGAGGTCATCGCCCGGGGTCTTGCCACCGACCAGCAGGTCGAACGGGGCATCGCTGGTTCGATGGTTTGCGATGTCGGCGTGCATGGCGCGAATATCGTCGGGGGTGACGTCCTCCCACTGGTCGCCCGTGGCAACCTTGTAGAAACAGGCACCATCCCAGCGTGCAGCGCGGCGAGTGGGGCCGGGGAGCGGCCAGCCACCACCTACCCAGATCGGGATGCGCGGTTGCCGCACCGGAGTGGGCCGCATGGTCATGTCGCGAACCTGGTAATACGTGCCGTCGAAGCTGAACGATTTGCCGTGCCAGAGACCGTCGATGATGGCGAGCCCCTCGTCGAGCATCGCGGCGCGTTCCTTGACAGTGGTAGCTTCTCCCACGGCACCGAAGCCAGGGTCGTTCACGTCGCCCAGACCGACGCCGAGGATAAAGCGGCCGTTGGAAAGATGATCGATGGTGAGCGCTTCGCGCGCGACCTTCCAGGGCCGCCGCCGCGAAACGGGCGTCACGGTCGTCCCGAGCATGAGCTTCGTTGTCTGGACCGCGATCGCGCCCAGCGTTATCCAGGGGTCGAAGGTTGGCCCACGATAGCCGTCAGTCGGATAGTTGATGTAGTCTTCGAGGAAGAGCGCGTCCCAGCCAATCTCCTCGGCCAGTCGTGCATACTCCACGAGCTGGCGAACATCGCCAGCAATGCCACTCAATGGCAAGTTCATCGCAAAACGCATCGAACACCTCCACTTCTTCTCTCCCCATGATAGCCTGCGAATATGCCATCTCCTGTCATATTGGGACTGTAGAATGATGGGAACAGATTGGTTCCGGGTTTACGGCTCAAGGGTCGCTCAACCCAACCTGCAACCTGCAACCTGGAACTTGAAACCGAACAATGATCATCGTGAGGCGACATGCGCGCGGATCGGCTGCTATCGATTCTCCTGCTGTTGCAGGTTCACCGGCGGTTGACGGCGGCGGACCTGGCGGCGCGGCTGGGAGTGTCGGAACGCACGGTACACCGGGACATGGGGGCGCTGAGTGCGTCGGGGATCCCGGTCTATGCGGAGCGCGGTGGCAATGGTGGCTGGCGACTGACGGAGGAATACCAGACGAAGCTGACCGGGTTGACGCAGGCGGAGATCCAGGCGGCGTTCTTGACGCAACCGGCGCGGTTGCTGGCAGACCTGGGGCTGCGACAGGCGGCCGACGCGGCATCGCTGAAGCTGCTGGCGGCGCTGCCTTCGGGACAGCGCGGCGGTGCGGCGCGTGCGCAGCAGACGATTCTGCTCGACATGGCCGGTTGGCGGCAGGCGGTGGAGTCGGTGCCGCTGCTGCCGACGTTGCATGCCGCAATCTGGCAGGGTCGGCGAGTCCTATTTGCCTACGAGCGTGGCGATGGTGAGGCGCGCGAGCGGACGGTGGATCCGCTCGGGTTGGTGGCGAAGGGGCGAATCTGGTATCTGGTCGCGGCAGTGCATGGCGAGGTGCGAACCTATCGCGTCTCGCGAATGCGCGCGGCGCAAACGTTGGACGAAGTGGCGATTCGCCCGCCAGACTTCGATCTGGCGCTCTTCTGGGAGGAGTCGTCGCGCGCGTTCGTGGAGCAATTGCCGCGCTACGCGGTCGTCGCGCGGGTGGCCCCGGCGATGCTGGCGCGCTTGCAACTCGGCGATCGCGTCCCGGCCTTCGCGGTGCATGGCCCGCCCGACGCGGAGGGCTGGACGACCGTCACGTTGCAGATGGAGACGCCCGATTCGGCGTGCGAATACCTCCTGGGCGTCGGCATGCTGGTCGAGGTGCTCGAACCCCTGGCCTTGCGGGAGCAGGTGGGCACTTGGGCATGGTCGGTCGCGGCGCGATATGGAACACGCGACCACGATCGCTGACCGTATGCTAGCGGCGAGTGACGTGTTTGGAGAGCCAGTTGATGAAGTCGGTCAGCGGCTCGGGATCGATGTTCTCGACAGTGTCGGTGTAGCGACTGGGCGTCCAGCCGAGGGCGTGGCCGAGTTCGGGGTAGAGGATGATCGTGTAGTCCGGGTGGTGGGCGGCGGCCAGGGCTCCCTTGAAGATGTCGGCGTTTTCGGGGGCGACATAGCCGTCGCGACCGCCGTGCTGCACGAGGATCGGGCCGAGGTAGTCGGCGATCGTCGATGAGGGCGGGAGTTCCGCGTCCGGTGCCTCGTCCGGGTCCGGTTTGCTGAACGCCTCTTCGTAGACGAGGGTTACTTCGCGGGCGATGCTGAGTCGCCCGTCGCTATTCTTATCGACATACGTGTTGATCTGCCCGCGGCTTGCGGGTCGGTACAGGTAGGTGAGGGGATACGACATCGACGTGCCCGCCCACTCCTTCTGGGCAACCTGCAATTCTCGGCCAGTCAACAGCCCGTCGCGGTTCGTGTCCACCACCTCGTTGAGGAACGGGAGGATGAGGTTGCGGAAGTTCGCGAGGTTTTCTTCCCGGTAGGGGCGTGCCGAAGCGCCGTGCAGGATGACCCCCGCGACCTCGGGATGGGCGAGGGCGAGTTGCGGGACGATCCTGCCCCCCTGACTCTGGCCGTAGAGCACGATTCTGCTGCGGTCCACGCGCGGGCGTGCGGCCACGGCGCGGTAGACCTGGTCCGCGTCGATGAGCAGCTGCCGCAGCGACACCTGATATTGATACGCACCGATATCGATCTGATCGCCGCTATAGGCGGGCGGTGTGTAGACATAATGCTTGGTGTAGCGCGCGACCGCGTAGCCTGCGAAGAGCAGACGATCCCTAATTGTCTGGTAATACGGCTCGTCGATGTGATCGGGGCCGGACCCGGAGATGATCAGCACGGTGGGGAATGGTCCCGTGCCGCCCGGATACCAGATACGGGCGGTCGATTCGAAGTCGCCGAAATTGACGAGCAGGTCGTCGCTGCGCGTGGTGGTAGCCTGGACCTTGACGGTCGGGGTCGCGGTTGGGACGAGGGTCGGCGTGGGCGTCGGCGGCGCGGGGGTGGGCGTGACGGTGGGCGTGGGGGTCGCGGCCGGGATGAGTGTGGGGCTGGGGGTTGGCGTGGTGGCGGGGGGCGCGGTCGCTGGGGCCGCCAGCGCCGCGCCGCCAGCCACAATTGCGCAAATGACGAGGATAAACCACCAGCGTGTCAGCCGTTGCACGTTCGCGAAGCCTCTCCGATTCGCCAGTCCCGCCGTCAGGGTAAGGGCACGATCCGCAGCTGCGAGAAAATCACGTCGAGCGGTTCCGCCCCCCAGGTCCCGGCGTAAAGGCCGACTTGCCCGGGGGCGGTGAGCTTGGCGTAATAACGCCCCACCGCCTGATCGTTGATGGCGATGGCGATGGTATTGCCGTCGCAGGTCACGCGGAGACGCTGCACGCCGTAAGGGTTGATCGCAGCGGTCGTGATGGCTGGTTGCAGGTAGTTCCAGGTCCTATCTTCAATGCGCGCGAGGCCGAAGGTCCCCTCGGGGTTGATGTAGAGCACGTAGGCCTCATCCGCCAGATCGCTCTCGCCCTGGTTGCGGAACACAACCCCGGCCGACACCTCCGTGCTCTCGCCCAGGTCGAGCGTGACTTCCAGGGTGAAGTTGCTGAAGCGGGTGCGTTCGGGGAGCGACATCGCCAGCGCGCCGTACGTGGACGCGAGGTGGACCTTGTAGCTGGTGCCGGTCGGGTCCGCCACCTGGCGCAGCGTGGCCGACTGGAGCGTGCGTTGCGGCCACACGGTGAAGTTGGCGCGATATTCGCCCGGCTGGCGCGGGATTGCCGCCTGCTCGGCGGGCGGTACGAACCGCTCGGTGGCCGCGACAATGGGTCATCGCTGTCGAGATCGGCACCACCGGCGACGAGCACGCTGCCATCGGCGAGGAGTGTGGCGGTGTGGCCGACGCGCTGCGTTCGCGGTTGGGTAATGCGGGCGACGCTGCCGATCGTGGGCGTGAAGAGTTCGGCGGTATCGCCGGTGAATGCGGAGCCGAAGACCAGGACGAGCCCGGTGGAGAGCAAGGTCGAGGTAAAGCCGAAGTGTTCGCCGCTGATCCGCCCGGCTGCCTGCCAGCGGTCGGCGACTGGATCGTAGATTTCGGCCTCGCGGCTGGAACCACCGATGACGAGCACGCGTCCGTCCAGAAGCGAGAAAGCCGTTTGCTCGAAGTGCAGCGTGGCTGGATCCGCCGCTGCCCTCGAGGTGCCGGTCTGCGGATTGAACCGCTCGGCGATCTGGAACTCCTCAAGTTCGTCGTCGTTGTATGGTGGCCCGCCCACGACCAGCACTTCACCGCCGGGGAGGGGTGTGGCAGTGTGTCCGGCGCGCGGCGACAGTAACGTGCCAGCCGGTTGCCAGGTGCCGGTCGCCGGATCGTAGCGTTCTGCCGTGGCGGTGAGTGTCTCGGCATCGTACTCTTCCGGCAGCAGGCCATCGGAGGAGCTGTATCCGCCGAGCACTAGCACGCTCCCATCGGGCAAGAGGGTGGCAGTATGACCGCTGCGCGGCGTGGCGAGCGGTCCGGTGGCGCGCCATTTCCCGGTTATCGGGTCGTATATTTCGGCGGTTGCCAGGTAGTGGTCGTCGTTTTCGCCGCCGACAACCAACACCGAGCCGTCGTCGAGGCGTGTCGCGGTGTGGCTGGTACGCGCGTCGGCCATGCTCCCGGCCGCGCGCCAGGATCCGGTCTGCGCGCTGTATCGCTCGGCGCTGGCCAGGAGGCGGTAGTCGGAGTCGCTTCGCGCCTCGGCCTCGCCCAGTCCGCCAACGATCAAGACCGAGCCATCCGCGAGCATCGTGGCCGTGTGCCCGGCGCGCGGTTCGAGCAGCGAGCCGCTGGCCCGCCAGGACGAGTCGCTGCTCCCGGGGGTCGGCGTCGCCTGCCGCTGCGGGGTGGGGATGATCAGCGGCGTCCTGGTCGGTGTCGGCGTCACCGTCGGGGTCGGCGGGATGGGCGTCGCGGTCGGTGTGTTGGTTGGCGTGGGCGGGATCGGGGTGGGGGTGATATCGAATTGGTGCCCACCGGCGCAGGCTGGGAGGAGGGCGATGATGAGCGCGATTGCCGCGAGGAGGGCGTGTCTCGGGTGATGACGAGGGCTGGTTGTCGAGCGGGCTATGTTCATTGTGCGTCCATCAGTTTGCGATCGTCTCACCGATGCCTGGGCCAGTGTGCCGGATCGGGCAAGATTGCACCATCACCTATCGGTCCTGGGTTCTTTGTCGCAACGGGGTCTGCGGCACACACCTTGCGCCATGCGGTGGTAGCCCCGATACTCGCCAGGGCGTGATATCGATGTGCGGGAGGGGCAGGTGAGCGAGCAATGCGAAGTGCGCCGGAGCGATCCGACGCCAGAACAAGTCGAGGCGCTGGTTGCGGCTGCCTGGGCAGTGCGGAAGAACGCCTATGCGCCCTACTCGCAGTTCCGCGTTGGTGCGGCGATCTTGACCTCCGAGGGCGAGGTCGTGGTCGGATGCAACGTCGAGAATGCGTCGTTTGGGCTGACAAACTGCGCCGAGCGCACGGCGGTCTTTTCCGCGCGGGCTGCCGGGAAGCTGGGGCCAGCGCGACAGCGGCGCGGTGGCGGGCCGACGATCGTGGCCGTGGCCGTGGTGGGGCGCGGGGCGACGCCGCCGAGTCCGTGCGGCGCTTGCCGCCAGGTGCTGCACG
This sequence comes from Chloroflexia bacterium, assembly GCA_046328475.1. Taxonomy (GTDB): domain Bacteria; phylum Chloroflexota; class Chloroflexia; order Thermomicrobiales; family CADCWN01; genus CADCWN01. The sequence continues at coordinate 14,867 of JAXLWN010000024.1, forward strand.
AGTTCGGCGCGGGCTGCCTGGTGGTCTGCGAGAACTTGCGCGGCGAGCGGCGCACGGCGACGCTGACCGAGTTGCTGCCGGGAGCGTTCGGTCCGTGGTGATCAGGGCGATGGCTGCCGCCGATCTTCCCGCCGTGGTCGAGATCTGGGCGGCGCAGCGGTCACAAGCCTTGGCGAGCGGTGGCGAACCGGGTGGGTTGCGCTCGCTGCATGAGCGCCGGGCGCTTGCCGAGGCGCGGTTTCGATCGGGCTTTGATGGGAATGGCGAGAAGCTGCGGGCGCTCGTCGCGGAGCGCGATGTGAAGGCAGTGGCGTACCTGATCGGGCGCGACGTGCGCTTGCCGCGCGGCTCAACCTACCTGACCTACGTGCCGGAGCAATTTCTGAACGTGGGGGCCGACGATTGGGGCGCGGCGACAGCGGCCGATTCATCGTCGCTCGCGGATCTGTACGCGGCACTCGCGAGTTGGGTAGTTTCGCGAGGCGCGGGCACCCATTTAGTGGCGATCGAACCGGGTGCCGATGGCGCGGAACTCTGGGCCGATCTCGGTTTTGCGCGACAGGATTCATACGCGTACCTGCCGCTGGAATTGGTGCGCGCCGGGGCACCGGATCCAGCCGTGCGGCGCGCGACCGTCGCTGATCTCGATGCTGCGGCTGAATTGATCATCGCCGAGGCACGGTATCACCACGAACCGCCGATCTTCGCCTATGCGCCGCCCGGCCTGGAGGAAGCGAAGCGGCGAGACATGGCCGAGAGCCTGGAAGAGGGGGACTCCTTCGTGCTCGTCGCGGAGGTTAATGGCGCGGTCGTGGGCGCAATCAATGCCTATTATCTGGCCGATCCGCCGTTCTGGGCGGCAACGGCGGTGCCGACACCTTGCATCTACATCGATAGCGCGTTTGTGCGCCCGGAGGCGCGCGGCCTTGGCGTGTTGCGCTCGCTGGTTGCCGGATTGGCGGGAGCCGCGCCCGCTGGCACGGCGGGCCTCTTTGTGACGTATCTGCCTGCGAACTTCGTCGCGGCCCGCGCGTGGCGAGGGCTCGGCTTTCGGCCGTTCGCGCTGATTCACCAGCGCAGGCTCGACCCGCGCGTGGTGCGGCAGCGGCGAGGCGGCGCAAGGGCGTAGCGACTGTCCTGCCTGCCAGTTTTGGCGACTGCCGAACGGCCGGGCGGTATACTTTGTCGGGCAACGACTGCACCGGGCGATGATTTGTCGGTGGTGAGCGGCGACGCGCGAATAGAGTGGTGGTAGCTGATGCAGCAACGGAATTCGGATGTCCTCGATTTGCATACATTCTCGGTGTCGGCGATCCGCGCCCTGAACATGGGCGTGGTGATCGCCAGGCGAAGCGGGGGGAAGGCGCTCGGTAGTGAACACCTCTTGCTGGCCTTGCTGAACCAGACTGATGGGAATGCGAATAAGATTCTGCTCCATTTTGGGATCGACGTCTTCGCGGTTCGGGCGGCGACCGATAGCTATCTGAATCTGCCGAGCATCGCGCCGCCCTCCAGCCTCTACTTCGCCGCCGATGGCAACGAAAAAGTGCAACTCACCTCGAATCTGGTGCAGATTCTCGACCGTGCGCGCGTAATCGCCGACAACTATCGCCTCGCCTGGGTCGGCACCGACCACCTGCTGGCGGCGCTGGTCGAGATCGATGGTCCGGCGGCGGCGATTTTGCGCCGTTACAATGTGACCGTCCCACAGATCGACGAGGCGTTGCAGCAGATCAATGGTGGCAAGGGTGGTGCGCCGGGCGACGCGAATACGTCGGTGGTGGTCAACCTGGTCGAAGCAGCAGGGCGGCCCGATTGGCTGCGCGTGATCGAGCGGGCTGCGCCACTGCGCGAACTCGTCAATATTCTGCTGCAACGGCGTCGCAACAGCGCCACCGTTGTCGGCGAGCCGGGCTCAGGGCGACGCTCGCTGGTCTCGGCGCTGGCGCAGCTGGCGGCGCGCGGGCAACTGCCCGATTCGCTGGGCAAGAACATCTGGGCCTTGCAACCTGCCGCGATGCTCGGCAACCCCGAAGCGAACATGGAGATGGCGCTGCGCGTGGCGCACGGGGGCATCCTGCTGGTGCCCGATCTGCCGCTCTTCTTCGGCGGCAGCGCCTTTCCCGGCTATGCCGAGGCGGGAATGGCGATCCGCGCCGCGCTGACCGACCGTCGCCTCCGCTTGGTCGGGACAGCAACGACGCAAGGTTTCAATAAGCACTTGGAGAACGAGGCGACGCTACTCGACGCGGCGGTGCCGTTGCGCTACGAACCCCCCACAGTCGGTGAGACGCCGCCGATGCTCGAACTGCACCGTCCGGGCTTCGAGCAAGAGTACAGCGTTACGTTTGAGCCAGAGTCGCTGGCGGTGGCGGCGGCGTTGGCGAAGCAGTATCTCCCGGGTGCGCTCCCAGCAACAGCGCTCGCGACGCTGGAGCGAGCCTGTGTGCTCGTGCAACTGGCGGGTTCGGCGCACGCCGAGTTGCGCCCCGTCGGGGTCGGTGCCGATCCGGTCGTGGAGCGCAGCGACATCGCCGCCGCCGTAGGGGCGATGAGCGGCGTGCCGGTCGGCCAGATGGTGGGGCCGGAGCGCGAGCGGCTGGCGCGCATGGAGGGGGAGCTGCACGAGCGGGTGATCGGCCAGGATGAGGCCATCGCCGCGATCAGCCGCGCCTACCGCCGCGCGCGAGCGGGCTTCCGCGACGTGAAGCGTCCGATCGGCTCCTTCCTCTTCCTGGGGCCGAGCGGCGTGGGCAAGACCGAAACGGCGCGTGCCCTGGCCGAATTCCTCTTCGGGACCGAAGAGGCGATGGTGCGAATCGACATGTCGGAGTACATGGAGAAGCACACCGTGGCGCGGCTGGTCGGTGCCCCTCCCGGCTACGTCGGCTACGAAGAAGGTGGGCAATTGACCGAGGCGGTGCGCCGCAAGCCGAGCTCGGTTGTGCTCTTCGATGAGGTCGAGAAGGGCCACCCGGATGTATACAATCTCTTCCTGCAGATGTTGGACGATGGCTGGCTGACCGATAGCCGGGGTCGGCGCGTCGATTTCCGCAATACGATCATCATCATGACCTCGAACCTGGGGACGGAATACATCCTCGGCGAGGGGACCGAGCACGCGGGCGAGGATCTGGACGAGGAGACGCGCGAGCAGATCGAGGATGTGTTGCGCGCCCACTTCCGCCCGGAGTTCCTGAATCGAATCGACAAGGTGGTGATCTTCACGCCGCTGAGTCGCGAAGAACTCGGCAAGGTGCTCGATCTGCAGTTGACTCGCGTCCACGGCATGGCGGCGAATGCCGGATTCCGTCTGGAGATTACCCCCGGTGCGCGGGAGTGGCTGCTCGACCAGAACACCCAGCCCGAGTTTGGCGCCCGCCCGATCCGCCGGATCGTGCAGGATTTCGTGCAAGACGCGCTCGTGGATGGCCTGACCGAGAATCGTTTCGGTGCGGGCGATACGGTGCGTGCCGTAGCACCGCCAGCAGGGGGCAAGGCGCTGATCTTCGCGAAAGGTGAGGCCGTGGCGTTGCCTGTTGTCGCCGAAGAGGCCGCCGCGCTGAACACCGTTTCCCCCGAGCCAGATCCGAGCAACTCGGGGGCGACGGTTGATGTGCCGAAGGAACGGCGGGCGGTGGGCGGCGCGTGAGCGGGCGCATACGGCGGGTCCGAGCAGTCGATGATGGGGCCTGGAAACGGGTGCTCGGCGAGTTGTTGGCCGAGTTCGTGGCGTTTGCCTTGCCTGATCTGCATGCTGAGGTGGATTGGTCGCGCGATCCGGTCTTCCTGGAGCAGGAGTTGGGGCCGCTGCTGCGACAGGCTGCGGCGGGGCGGCGGGTTGCTGATGTTGTTGTGCAACTCTGGCTGCTGAGTGGCGAGACGACCTGGCTGCTGGCCCATGTCGAGGTGCAGGGCAGGAAAGAAGACGACTTCGCACGCCGAATGTATGAATATGCAGCGTTGCTGAACGCGCGGTTTGTCCCCGGCAACCCGCGTCGTCGACGAGTTGTTGCTCCGCCGTTGCCGCCGCCCGATGGCTTCATCGGGATCGCTGTGCTGAGCGATTCTGATCCGGCATGGCGACCGGAGCCGTATTCTTGGGGTTGGCGAGACTTCGGCCTGCATTATCGCTACCATGTACTCAAGTTGACCGATTGGCGAGAGCGGGTCGCGGAATTGATCGCTGACGGTTGGCCATTCGGTTGGGTCGTGCGCTCTTGGTTGGCGACGCAAGCGGCGGGCCGGTCAATTGAGGCGCAAGTCCGTGCCCGGCAGGAGGTCGTTCGGCGATTGCTGGCAGCGCGAAGGCGACGGCAACTCACGGCCGAGCAGATCGTCGCGATTGTCACCTTCCTGGATGCCACCGGTCGGTTGCCTGGCGAGGTTTTGGCAAAGCTTGATAATGAGTTGCGGCTGGGAGAGGAGGCACCAATGCACGAAGTGCTCAACCGTTGGGAGCTGAGGGGCCTGGAGCGTGGTCTGGAGCAGGGCCAGGCAGCAGGCATGAGTGAGGTGGTCATACGCCAGCTATCGCGCAAAGGAATCGCACTTGATGCGGCGATGGAGGCGCGCATTCGTGGACTGGATCGCGAGCGACTGTTGGCACTGACTGAGGCATTGCTCGATTGGCAGCAGCGGAGCGAGCTTGATGTCTGGCTGGCGAGTAACGCGCCGCAGGAGTAATGTTCATTTAATAAACTCCGCCTCCCATTGGCGCAAGAACGCGAGCTTGCGGTCGAAGTAGGCGTCATTTGCGCGCCAGAAGCCGAATCGCCCAGCGCTGAATCCTAGCGTATGCCCTATGTCCCAGAGATGTTGCGCGACGACAAAGTAAGGGAGCGCCGCAAGATCGGCTGAACCGAACTGGCGTATCTCGGTGTATCCGGCGAGGAAGGCATCCCACAAGCCGTTCTGCTCCATAACGGCGTATTGGTAGACCCCGTAAGGATCGGCGGCTCGCCAGCCAGGCCCGCCGGAATCGAAGTCGTAGAATATCAAACGGCCATCATCGGTGACGTGGACGTTATCCAGGCTCAGGTCGCCGTGGCAAACTCCCCAATCAAGTCTTGCTGCGATCAGCGTGTTCAATCGATCGCGCACCCTTGTGCCGAGATCGCGCAGGTATGCCTGGTCGCCGGGACGCTGGCGCAGGCTTGGGAGGATGATGCTCAGCGGACGGTCGATGAACAGCGCGAGATCCGCTCGATCTCGCGCATGAAGACTGCTGAAGTCATCCGCAGCAGCGTGGAGCTGCGCAGTGGCGCGTCCGAACTGGTGGTAGAGCGCCGTGCTGAAGGGCGGTTGCGGCTTCTCACCGGGTGCAGCGGCGAAGAGGACAGCGCAGCGCTCCCCTTCGGGAGCGTCAAGACTGCCAATCGCTTCTTCGTCGTGTCGCAAGATGGGCAGGGCGACGGCAACACCCCTCGCGTCGAGATGGGCGAGGAGGTCGATCTCGTAGGCGACAGCGTCGCGGGTGCGCCAGCCGAAGCCGTAGACTTTGAGGTAATAGCTAGCCTCGGCGGTCGTGACGAGGTAGACATCGTTCGCCCACGAGCGAAAGAGCGCGCACTCGGTTGGCCTGGGTAGCGCATACGACCGTGCGACCTCGTCCAGGAGTGCGTCTGGTGCGATGACGGAGTGGCCGACGGGGAGGGTCATGGCCGAGCGCCTTCGACCGCCAGAATGCGTTCGCGGACCCACTCGGGGATCGGCGTCGGTCGGCCCTCCTGGTTGACCGAGACGTAGACGATTTCGGCCTCCATAAAGGCTTCTTCCGGGGCGGGGTGGCTCGCCGGGCTGATGCGGAAACGCCCGGTGAAGCTGGTATTGCCGAGGCGGGGCACCGAGACGTGGATGTCGAGCAGGTCGTCCAGGCGGGCCGGGCGCTTGTACTCCAGCGTGGCCTTGACCAGCGAGGTGTCGAAGGCGCTGGCTTCCACGAACTGGATGCCGATGGCGCGGAAATACTCGGTGAAGGCGAGATCGAGGTAGGTGAGGTAGTGCGCGTTGTAGACGATTTTCTGCCCGTCGATCTCGGAGTAGCGCACGCGAAGGGAGTAGATGAACGGGAAACCTGCCGCGCCGGGTGCGTCCACTGCTGACTTCCTCCTCGAATTGCGATGCAGATGCCAGAGCGAAGGCTCGCCTCAGTCGCCCAGTTCAATCCAGTAGCGCAATGCCGGCACTGAGCCATCCGGCGGTACGTAGGGATCATCGGGCATACCACCGTGTTGCTCGATGATTCGCTGCGAAGCGATGTTGTCGGCGTCGCAAGTGATGAGGACGCTCGTCAGTCCGTGCTCGCGCGCTTTCGGCAGGACGAGTCCGAGGATGGCGGTGCCATAGCCCTGGCGGCGTCGCGAGGGACGGATTTCGTAGCCGATATGTCCGCCGAGTCGCCGCAATTGGTCGTTCAATTCGTGCCGCAACGAAATGCGCCCGATAAACTCGTCGCCTTCTACCAGCCAATAGATGGACTGGGGCACGAAGTTCGGCAGCACCTTGCTCGGATCGTCGTCGTCAAGTAGACGCTGCACGAATGCTGGGAAATCGGCGGTGAGGTCGGCGAGGAGTAGGCGCTGTAGCGCCCCTCCGCCTGGAATTCTGCGGATCGCGTCGAGGACGCTGTCGCGGTAGCGCACGGAAGGGCGAATGAGGCGTGCCGTGGCCGGGCTTGTTGCGTGCCCCATGCTTCACCCCTCGTCGGGACCAAGCGGACGACCCGCCAGTGCTTCGAGTCCCGCGCGTAGCTCTGGCCAGACGGGCGTCGGCTGGCTGGTGGAGTAATCGAAGGCGACGTGCACCCCGCCCGGTGGCGATCAGCCGACCACTCGTGCGCTCGACGATGCGATAGCGGAGGATGAAACTGGTGCGGCGAATCGCGACCGGCACGACCGTCACCGCCAGGAGTTCGTTGAAGAGGGCTGGAGACTTGTAGGTGCAGGTGATCTCCGCGACGATCATCTCGCGGTCCTGGAGATTGAGCGAGCCGGTCAGCTTCGTCCACATCGCTAGGCGGGCGATCTCGAAGTAGGTCAGGTAGACCGCGTTGTTCACATGGCCGCGCGCATCGAGATCGCGGAAGCGGACCACAACCTCGACGGTAAACCCTGGCTCGCTTTCCTCGCCTGTAATTGCGCCGACCATCATCCAGCCTCATGTTTCGCTACGGTGGTAGCAATCTGACCGACCGTAGGATAGCAGGATGGAGGATTTGTCGCATCCCAGGTGGGCGCAGCGAGGTGACATCCTACCTGTCCCCTCTCCCCAGAGGAGAGGGGACAGGGCGTGAAGGCCGATTGCGTCCGGGTGAGATTGCTCCCATTCGCCCGTTCTCCTGTTCTTCCGTTCGCACTCAGCGGTAAGAAGCAGCCTGCAAGTTGAACAGCTCGGCGTAGCGCCCGCCGAGGAGCAACAGTTCGTCGTGGGTGCCGATTTCGATGATGCTGCCGTGTTCGAGGACCATGATCCGGTCGGCGAGGCGCACCGTCGAGAAGCGGTGGGAGATGAAGAGGGCCGTCTTGTCGGCCGTCAGTTCTTTCATGCGCGCGAAGATCTCGTACTCGGCCTGGGCGTCGAGCGCGGCGGTCGGCTCGTCCAGAATGAGCACCTGGGCATCGCGCATGAAGGCGCGGGCGAGCGCGATCTTTTGCCACTCGCCGCCAGAGAGCTGGAAGCCCTGGTCGAACCACTTGCCAAGCGTGGTGTCGTAACCTCGTGGCAGTCGCGCGATCACCCGTCCGCGCCGCTCTGCTCGGCCGAATCGGCGATGCGATCCCGGTCGGCGAGGGCTTCCAATCTCCCGACGCCGATATTCTCGCCCGCACTCAGGAAATAGGTGACGTAGTCCTGGAAGATGACGCCGATCTCGTGCCGCAGCTCGGCGGGGTCGTACTCGCGGATATCGACGCCGTCGATCATGATCTGCCCCTCATCGGGGTCATACAGGCGGGTGAGCAGCTTGACGATGGTGGTCTTGCCCGCGCCGTTGCGCCCGACGAGCGCGATCGTCTCACCGGGGGCGATGGTGAAAGAGACATTCTTCAGGACCGGCTCGTCGCGACCAGGGTAGTGGTAGGAGACGTTGCGGAACTCGATCCCGCGCGTGAAGGAGCGCGACACCGGCACGGGATGCTCCGGGGCGCGAATCTTCGGCGTGAACTCCAGCAGGTCGAAGAGGGTGTTCAGGTAGAGCGTATTCTCATACATCCCAGCCAACCCGGCGAGCAATCCCTGAAAGTTGCCCTGGACCTGCTGCGCCGCCTGGGTGTAGACCGTCAAGCCGGCGATGCTGATCGTGCCGCGCACCGCCAGCAGGGCGACGTACAGATAGGTGCCGCCCGAGGCGACGATGGTGAGCGCGCCCCAGAAAAAACCAGCCAGGTAGCGGCGCACGACCAACCCTTGATTCTCGCGAATGAACTTCAGCGAGATGTCGCGGTAGCGTTGCGCGAAGAAGTCGCCGAGCGTGAAGAGCTTGATCTCCTTGTTGTAGGTATCGGTCGTCAGCAAGTTGGTCAGATAGCCCATCAGCCGCCGCTCGGGCGACTGGCGGCGCATCTGCTGATAGCCGTGCCAGCCGTAGCGGGTAGAAGCGATAAACGCCGGGATCGGCGCGAGCAGCGCGACGATCGCGAGCAGCGGCCCGAGCTGCACCAGCAGCGCGATCATCGATAGGAAGGTGAGCAGGGTGCGGACGAGCGAGAAGACGCCCGAGACCATGCCGACCGGGCGAAACGTTGCCTCGCGCTGCGCCTGCTGCAACTGATCGTAGAACTTCGCATCCTCGAAAAAGCTGAGGTCGAGCTTGTTGGCGTGCTCCATGATCATGATCTGGATGCGATTCGCGGTGCGATCCTGGAGGAGCTGCTGCGTGATATTGCGCAGCGTATCGAGCAAGCTGCTCCCCGCGAGGATCAGGAATTGCACGACGGCGAGAATGACGATGTGCCGCACCGCCCCTTCGCTGCCGCCGTTCCGCACGCCGTCCACGACGGCCTGGAGGAGTTGCCCGGCCAGCCAGACCTGGGCTGCGGGGATGGCGCTCTGGACAATGGTCAGCACGCCCATCGAGAGCGTGAAGCCGCGATTGGTGCCCCAGACGAGCCGCAGCACGCGCGGCACGCCGACGAGCGAGGCGCGTGCGTTGCGCCCCGCTTCGCGCAGGATGGTGCGGAAGTCGGGGCTGTGTTCGTCTTGCGGATTGTCGGTCGTCGGCCTGCTCGGCCGGTTGCGCCCTTCCGGGCGACCACCCGGCGGGCTACCACGAAACGCGCCGTTCGGCATGGACATCGATTGTTACTTACCCTCCCCTGCTCCATCTCGCTCCGTACCCTTGCACGGAGCTGAAGTGCAACCTGTTTCTCTCGTGGTTAAGCGTAGCAGGGGAGCGTGAGGCGGGCATCGTCTATTCGGGTAGGAGGGAGCCTGTTGGAAATGGTAGGGGCGTGCCCCTCCTATTGTGCCTGAGTACAGGGATTGCTCATTCCACGGATGGCGGGTTGTTTCTGAGCAGCCGATTGCGCGATTATTGGGCGCGATGGGATGTGGAGATGACAACAGGATGACTGATGAATGATCTGCTCTTCAAACCAATGGGCGAGGCCGATGCGCGCGAGGTGTTGCGTTGGCGCTATGACGCACCATACGACATCTACAATGCCGATCCGGCGCACAACGAGGAGGGCGTCGCGGCGCTGCTCGATCCGGCCAACCAGTACTTCATCGCGACTGACGCCCGGGGGCAACTCGTCGGCTATTGCTGCTACGGACCTGATGCCAGGGTGCCGGGCGGCGACTATCGCGATCCTGACGCGCTCGACATCGGCCTGGGAATGCGCCCCGACCTGACCGGTCGGGGGAATGGCGCGGCCTTTGTTGGCAGCGCGCTGGCGTTCGGGCGGGAACAACTCGGCGCGCAGCGCTATCGGCTGACCGTCGCAGAGTTCAATCAGCGGGCGATGCGGGTGTATGAGCGCGTGGGCTTTGCCGAGGTCGAACGCTTCCGGCGCGGCGGGCGACCGGATGATCTCCTCTTTGTCGTCATGGTCGAGAAGTGCTGACTATTCGTCGATCAGCGTCGCACCCGATCGCAGGATTGAGGCCGGTCGCGGCAACGCATTCTTACGCCGGTGCGTGTAGGATTCGCGCAGTATCGCTTGCAGATCCTCATCGCTGAGAAGGTACGTCGCGAAGTCGCGCGTGTTCGTGCCGACGGTGTATTGCAGGATCAGGCCCTCGTCGCACTCGATCATCCGCAGATTGCGCCACCCGTTGGCGTCGCAGAGTCGCCCCACCGCGCGGAACGTATCCTGGTAATCGGTCTTTTCCAGTCCATTGAAGAGGCGCATTGGTCGATCCTCCCGAGGCATGCCGTCAGTCGCGACGGCGTCGTGTGTGTGCTTCGTCGATCATCGCTTTGGTGATCTCGAGCGTTTTCTCCGCCAGAACCGGCTGGAGTCCGTTCAACTTCGTCACGAACCCGACAACGACAAAACCATTGTCGGAAGCGAGGATGCTCAGCCCTTCGGGGGTAAAGTTCTCCCCATCGAGGATCGCGCCGAGGGCAGCCAGACGATCATCGAGGCGCAGCGCCTGGAGAACTCCGGTGGACTTGCGGCGAAACATGCCTACATCCTCATCGCTACACTGCATCCTGGCAGATTCCGTTCTGCCCAGTATGCGCGACAGATCGGCACGCCGCAATTCACATAAAAGTACCAATATCTGGTGACTACCCAGCCGCCTTACTCTCTACGTGATCGTCTCCGGAAGCAGCCTTGACTCGCACGTAGCGGTCGAGGAGGTCTTCCAGAGTTGCCGTTGGATCATCGCAGCGGCCAACGTGGACCGGGGAGGTCTGAATGATAGTGCTGCGCGGCGCGGTGAGCCAGTGGAAGCGCTCCGAGTGTGGCAGGGCGGCGAGCGGGCCACCGGCGGGATCTCCGGCGCAAATCGCCAGGAAGTTGTCGAGATGGCGCTCGATCAGCGGCAGGTTGGCGTCGGGCGCGAGGGCGCGCAGGCGGGCGCGATCCAGCGCGACGCGAGCGGCCAGGAAGCGGCGCGTGCGCGCAAAAAGGACTACCCCCACATTGATGCATTCGCCGCGCTCGACGTGCGGCACCACGCGCACGAGCGCGTAGCTATACCACGCGGTGGGTGAAGCGGGGGGCGAGGCGTTCCGGTCCACGGCCGATGGCCTCCTGCGCTTCCTGCAACCAACGGCGCGGCCCGTGCAGCCGCTCCGTGAAATAGGTGACGTAGGCCTCGCGGTGTGCCGCAAGGTCGGGAAAGATCGCTTCGCCGCCCAGCCACCCGTCTGGCACGGCGTTGACGATGGCGCGGATCGCGTTGTCGGTAAGCAGCGGGCGCAGCCTGGCATCGGCGGCGCTCAGGTCGCCAGCACGCGCCAGCAGGACGTGATCCTTAATCTGCGGGAACGGGGATTGCACGCGCGACTCCCATCCCTCCCAGCGATGGTGAAAGAAGAGCGACGCGCCGTGGTCGATCAGCCAGAGTTTGCCGCGCCAGAGCAGCATGTTCGTGTTGCGCGCGGTGCGGTCGACGTTGGTGATATAGGCATCGAACCAGAGAATGGCTGCGGCGAGATCGGGGTCCATCTCGTGGTCCACCGCCGGATCGTAGGAGAGCGCACCTGAGAGGTAGGCGAGTCCGAAGTTGGTCCCGACGCTACCGCGCAGGATGTCCTGGATCTCCGGGTCTGGTTCGCGCTCGCCGAAATCGGCGTCGAGGCTGATCACCGCCGAGCCGGGAATCGGGAGGCCAAGGGCTTGCGCCAGCCCCGCCGCTAGCGCCTCGGCCACCAGCGCCTTCGCGCCCTGCCCCGCGCCGCGAAACTTCACCACGAAGGGACCCGCGTCGGTATCGACAACGGCCGGGAGTGAGCCCCCCTCGCGCAGCGGTACGACGTAGCGCAGTCCGGTCAGGCGCGGTAGCATCGTCGCGCCCCCGTTTGCAGCGTCATTTGGTTGCTGGTTGTCCATTGCTCATCGCTCCTCGTCGCCGTGGCGAAGTATAGCCGCAAGCCGGGCAACACCGTGGGATGGCAAGGTCGTACCCTGGCTGAGAGTTCGGATGTACGTGCTGTAACAGGGTATCGAAAGAGCAATTTGCTTGAGTTCACTGCTTGAGTTCATTAAACACGAATCGGCAGGTTCCTTTGCTGATGAGGAGCAGTTGTTATGACGCAGTTGCTAACTGAGATTGTTGGCGGTGAACCCTACGAATATCTCCCGCTCGGTGAGTACGTTGTTCGCGCTCCTGGGGTTTGCGGGGGGCGGCCAACCTTCAAATACACCAGGATCGGGGTAATTGGCACTCTCCAGCGCCTTGCTGCTGGAGAGGCGTTGGAAGATGTTGTTGCAGGATATGGTGGCCGAGTTTCGGCGGAGGCTGTTCGGGAGGCCATCCTGATTGTGACGCGATCATTTCTCGAGGCGCTCCCGCCGCTTGTGGCTGCGTGATGATTGTCCTTGACGAGCAACTCACCGGTCGTGGGTTAGAAAGCTCGATCGGGCGCTGGTATCGTGGAGTCGTCTGTTTCATCACGGCGTTACGGTCCAACATCGTCATCAAGGATGAGGCTATTCCTTCCCTCCTGCGTCAGCAGCGGCACCCAACGTTCGTTACCATCAACGAGCAAGACTTCTGGCGACACTGCAAAATCGACAATCGGTTCTGCGTGGTTTGCTTTGCACTCAATGACTCACAGGTTGCACTGATTGACCCTGCCCTTCGATCGATTCTTCGGCATCCGCACTTTCGAACGAAGGCGAACCGCATGGGTAGTGTCATTCGCATCAGTGAGGCGACGGTCGCTTACTATCGCCACGACGATCAAGTTGTTCGGGCGCTGGAATGAGCGCAGGCGACAGCTTCGTGCCTCTCTCTGCAATCTGATACCCGCGATGCTATACTGGCGGCATCGGGAGCGGTGGCGATTGTCGCCCCGCTCGTTGCTCGTTTCGTGCTGGTGCAGTGCCGAACGATGACCAAAACCGCGCTGGTGTATACCCCGCTCTACCTGGGGCACGAGACCGGGAGCCATCCGGAGAATCCGGGGCGGCTGCTGGCCGTGATGTCCCACCTGGACCGTGAGGGATTGCTGGTAGACCGGCCAATTTTCGAGCCAGAGGCGGCACCATTCGAGGCGATTGCAGCGGTCCACGATCACCGGCTCATCCGGGCGGTGCTCGATGCTGCCGAGGCGGGTGGTCGCTGGCTCGATGGCGATACTTACGTTTCGCCCGGTTCGTATGACGCGGCGGCCTTTGGTTCGGGCGGTGCGCTGGTCGCGGTGGATGCAGTGCTCCACGACGATCCCTCGCGCGTCTTTGTGCTGCCACGGCCACCCGGGCACCATGCGACACCGGGTCGAGCGATGGGATTTTGCCTCTTTAACCACGTCGCGGTCGCGGCGCAGTATGCGCTCGATCAGCACGGTTTGGAGCGGGTGGCGATCATCGACTGGGATGTCCACCACGGCAACGGGACGCAGGATATCTTCTACGACTCCGGGCGTGTCTTCTACGCGTCGATCCACCAGTCCCCGCTCTATCCAGGGACCGGGCAACGCGAGGAGCGCGGCGAGGGCGAGGGCACGGGGACGACGCTGAATGTGCCGCTGCCGCCTGGCGCGGACGATGCGCGCCACCTGCGCGTCCTCGACGACGAAATCCTCCCGGTCGTGCGCGCCTACCGGCCGCAGCTCATCTTCGTGTCGGCCGGATTCGACGCGCACCACGAGGATCCGCTCGCGATGCAGCGCGTGACCGAGGATGGTTTCGCGGCGATGACCGAGCGCGTGCTGCGGCTGGCCGAAGAGTGCTGCGGTGGCCGCGTCGTCGTCTTGCTGGAAGGCGGCTACAACCACGACGCCCTCGCGCGCTCGGTCGCGGCGACCTTGCGGGTGCTTGACGAGACGTGAGTCGTGAGTCGTGAGTGTGAGAGAGCTACGCGAAGCGAATACCTACACTGGTGGCTATCAGCCAGGAGCACGACTCACGACTCACGACTCACGACTCACGACTAGCGAACGGAGCGAGCCATGATCGCGGTGATCGACTATGGTGCGGGCAATGTGGGGAGCGTGGTGAACGCGCTGGTCCACCTGGGCGTGCATCATCTGGTGACCGACGATCCGGCGACGATCCTGGCGGCAGACGGGGTGATCTTCCCGGGGGTTGGCGCGACAGCCGACTCGATGGCGCAGTTGCGCGCACGCGGGCTGGTCGAAGTCATCCACCAGGCGACCGCGAGCGGCAAGCCGTTTTTCGGGGTGTGCGTCGGGCAGCAGGTGCTCTTTGGCACCAGCTACGAGGGCGAGCCGCACCCCTGCCTTGGCGTGTTCGAAGGCGACGTGCGGCGCTTCCCGGATGCCGAGTTGCATGTGCCGCACATGGGCTGGAACACCGTCCGCGTGCTGCGCGAGCACCCGCTCTTCGCCGGCATTCCCGATGAGACAGCGTTCTACTTCGTCCACTCCTACTACGTCGCACCGGTGGATGCTGCGCTCGTGCTGGGCGGGACGGAGTATGGCGTGACCTTCCCGGCGGCGGTGGCGCGCGGTTCGGTGATGGCGACGCAGTTCCACCCGGAGAAGAGCGGGCGCTGGGGCTTGCAGGTCTACCGGAATTTCGCCGAGATCGTGGCGCGGCAGGCCGCCGAAGCGCGTATCACCGGGGCCGCGCAGGGGGCAATCGCCGTCGTGGGGCAGGGCGCATGATCGTCATCCCTTCGATTGACCTGCGCGACGGGCGCTGCGTGCGCCTGCTCCAGGGTGATTTCGCGCACGAGACGGTCTATGGCGACGATCCGGTGGCGATCGCGCGGCGGTGGGAGGAGGCCGGGGCGGCGATCCTGCACGTTGTTGACCTGGATGGTTCGCGCGAGGGCGTCCCGGCGCAGGCCCGGATCGTCGCCGCGATCGCCGCCGCGCTGACGATCCCGGTGCAAATCGGCGGCGGGATGCGGGCGCTGGAGCACATCGAGGAGGCGTTCGCGAACGGGGTGGCGCGGGTGGTCCTCGGCACGGCGGCGCTGGAGAATCGCGATCTGCTGGCAGCGGCGCTGGCGCGCTGGGGATCGGAGCGGATCGTCCTGGGCCTGGATGCGCGCAACGGGTTGGTGGCAACCCACGCCTGGCAGGCGACATCGGATGTGCGGGCGACCGATCTGGTGCGCGCTCTCGCGCCGTTGGGCCTGGGGCGCGTCATCTATACCGATATCAATCGCGATGGCACGTTGCACGCGCCGAACTATGGCGCGCTGGCCGAGATTGCCTCAGCCTCGGGTCTGGCGGTGATCGCCTCGGGTGGCGTGGCGCGGCGCGAGCAGCTTGCGACCCTCGCCGCGATTCCCGGTGTCGAGGGCGCGATTCTCGGTCGCGCGCTCTATACCAGGGATGTCGTGTTGGGACCTGGGGAATGGGAAGTACGAAGTTAGAAACACGAAGAACGAACAAGACTTCCCCAGCAACTTCCCAACTTCGTACTTCGTCGTTCGTCCTTCGTACTTCAGCGGAGCATGCTGGTGGGCCTGAACATTCGCGATAATAACATTACCGGCGATGAGCGACGGAAGCGGGATGAGGCGCTGCTGAATTCCCTGCGCGAGCAGGTGGAAGAGTTGCGCCTGCTGCTGAGGGAAAGTACCAGCCGCCAGGCCACGGTCGAGGAAGCGCAGCGGAAGCTGGAAGAGACCGTCGGTGGCTATGCGGAGCGCATCGATGCGGCGCGGGCCGAGGCGCGTGGGCTGAACGAGGCGCGAATCACCGAGGTGACCCGCCTGCGCGGGGAATTGGAGGAGATCGACGCGCGCTATTCGGCTGCGGTGGTGCCGATTCCGCACTTGCAGGCGCAGCTCAACGAATTTGGGTCGCAGACGCGGTCGCGCCTGCAAGAATTGGAGAAGGATCGCGGCCGGTTTGGCGAGTTGCAGGTGCAAATCGATCGCTTGCCGCCGCAAGTTGATCGCGGCATCGAGATTGCGCGCGAGGCCCGCGACCAGATCGGCAGCCTGCGCGGCGAGATCGACGCGGCGCGCAAGGATTGGCAGAAGGCGAGCGATACCGTCGGGATTGTGGAGCAGGATGTCCGTCGGCGTGTAACCGACATGGTGACCCGCGTGCAAGAAGCGAACGAGCGGATCGACCGCCTGAAAGACGAGTTGCCGCCACTTGGCTCGCAGATCGATCGGGTGCGCCGAGAGGTACACGAGGTGCTGCCGAAGTTTGATCAGTTATCGAAATCCGCCTTCGATCTGCAAGAGTCGGTCGATCGCGTGGGGGCACTCAGCTTTGATCGCCACTCCCAGGCGGTGAAGCGGACCGATGAGGTGCGCGAGATCCTGGAGGAACGCATCCGGATTGTGGAGCGGCTGAACGATACGCGTTTTGGCTCCACGATGAAACGGTTCGATGAACTGGAAGATGCCGACCGCGCGATCGGCCACCGCATCACGCTGCTGGCGGTGCGCCTCGATGAACTGCGCGACCAGGACGCCGCGATTCGCCTGGAGATGCGTCGCCTGGAGGAGATGCGGATCAGGGTCCGCCTCGAACAGGCGCAGGAGGAGGCGCACGCCTTCGGCGAGCGTCTGGCGCAGATTCAAGCGCAATATTCAGATGACGAGGACGACGAACTGTAGATCAGCGCATCCGTGGGTCCGTGCATGAGATAACGGACGCACAGACGCACTGACACACTAAAACACGGGACACGATGTTGACGCGACGAATCATCCCCTGCCTCGACGTGACCGGCGGGCGCGTGGTGAAGGGGACACAGTTCCTGAATCTGCGCGATGCGGGCGATCCGGTCGAACTGGCCGCGTACTACGACGCCGAGGGCGCGGATGAGTTGACCTTTTACGACATCACCGCTTCCAGCGACGGTCGCGCGATCATGATCGAGACGGTGCGGCGCGTGGCGCGGCAGGTCTTCATCCCGCTCACGGTCGGTGGTGGGGTGCGGACGGTCGAGAACATGTACGACCTGTTGCGGGCTGGCGCGGAGAAGGTGAGCGTCAACACGGCGGCCATCAGCAACCCGCAACTGATTGCGGATGGCGCGGCGCGCTTCGGATCGCAGGCGATCGTGCTCTCGATCGACGCAACCGCGAAGCCCGGTGGCGGCTGGGAGGTCGTCACCCACGGCGGGCGGAATCGCACCGGACTCGATGCCGTCGAATGGGCGCGGCGCGGGGTGGAACTCGGCGCGGGCGAGATCGTGCTGAATAGCATCGACGCCGATGGCACGAAAGAGGGCTACGAACTCGGCCTGACCGGGGCGGTGTCGCTGGCCGTGCGGGTGCCCGTCGTCGCGTCGGGCGGTGCCGGGACCTTGCAGCACCTCGCCGATGCGCTCGGCGCGGGGGCACACGCGGTGCTGGCGGCGTCGATTTTCCACTTCCGCACGCACAGCATCGCCGAGGCGAAGGAGTATCTGGCGGCGCGCGGCTTCCCGATGCGATCAGTAGACAGTAGGCCGTTGACAGTCCACGGCAGTTCGGAGGCGATCAGTGTCCGGGGCTGACGCCGGGATTCCGGCCTGGCAACGTCTGCTCGCACGGCCGCGCCGCCTGCACCGGCTGGCGACGGTCGGGCTGTGGCTGGCGGCGATCGTGGTCGGGACCGACGCCTTTCTGCGCGGTGCGCCGGGCGGCGTCTCCGATGACGTCCGCATCCTGACCTACCTCTTCGATGGCTTTGCCTGGATCACGGTGCTCCTGTCGGCGTGTGCCGAAGCGTACCTGGCGGCACACTCGGCGACGCGACCGCGAGCGGGTGGTCGCCCGCACTTCCAGATTGTTTTTGTCCTCGGCGTGATGATTAGCCTGACGCTGGTGACTGCCTACTCGATCCTCGGCAATTCCTCGCCGGAGTCGATCGGGATGATCGGACGGTTGGTGAAGGCTGGGCTTGCGGCGCTCTTGCCGCTGGTCGTCGGGGTCACACTCACCTCTGGTCTGGCGATCGCCTGGTCGATCTGGATCCAGCCGCGCCTGGAGTCGTATCTGGAAGCGCGGCTGCGCGAACTGGAGCGGCAGCAGCGCTGAGATCGGCACGGTATCTTGCCACAAATGCGCGGCCTGCTAGGTCGGTTTCGCCTCGTCTCTACCGTCGCCACGATTGAGCCAAACACTAACCAGCCCTTTTAAGCCTCGTTCACACGGTACCTGATAGCTTGTCGCCGGGTGCTGCCGCTGCTGGTGTCTTCGAACGGTGGGGTGCTTGTCGGGCGTCGGCGAAGCGCCTGATACCCCGGACCCACAGCAAGACGGTTCCGCCACCGCGCCCCGGACGCTCGTCCGGGGCGC
Organism: Chloroflexia bacterium; assembly: GCA_046328475.1. Lineage (GTDB taxonomy): Bacteria > Chloroflexota > Chloroflexia > Thermomicrobiales > CADCWN01 > CADCWN01. The sequence goes on from JAXLWN010000024.1 coordinate 33,206, forward strand.
TTTCTGCGTGGGTGTCCCGCCTTGCACAAGCAGCGACCAGATCGGCTATGATGCGCCCGGCATTGAACAAGCCACGCCAGACAACGACGGGAGGGACGCGCATGACCGTGGAGACCGCCAGCGCCGCCGGGATGGCGCTCGACACCACCAGGCTCCTCACCCTCTATCGCGAAATGCTGCTGATTCGGCGCTGCGAGGAGCAGCTTGCCAAGTCGCACCAGAATGGCCTGATCCCCGGTGCCTGCCACACCTATGTCGGCGAAGAGGCGATCGCGGTCGGCATCTGCGCCCATCTGACGAAGGACGACACCGCGCTGAGCACACACCGGGGGCATGGGCACGCGCTGGCGAAGGGGGTCACCCCGCGCCAGGTGATGGCCGAGCTGTTTGGCCGTGCGACCGGTTGCTCGGGCGGGCGCGGCGGGAGCATGCACCTCTTCTCGCCGGAAGTCGGCATGCTCGGTACCAGCGGCATCGTCGGACCGAGCATCCTGATGGCGACCGGGGCGGGGTACACCTACAAGCTCCTCGGGCAGGACCGGGTCAGCGTCGCCTACTTCGGGGATGGCGCGTCGAACAACGGCGCGTTCCACGAAGGGATCAACATGGCGGCGATCTGGGATCTGCCGGTCCTCTTCGTCTGCGAGAACAACCTCTACGCCACAGAAGTTGCCTTCGCCGCGGTGTCGCGCACCGGCGATGTCGCCGCGCGCGGCGCGAGCTATGGCATCCCCGGCATCGCGGTGGACGGCAACGACGTGATCGCGGTCTACGAGGCGGCGGGCGAGGCTGTCCGTCGCGCCCGCGCCGGCGAAGGACCGACGCTGCTCGAATGCCGCACCTATCGCACGCGCGCCCACTCCGAGGGGATGCGGGACGCGGGCTATCGCACGCGCGAAGAGGTTGCCGCCTGGCTCGAACGCTGCCCGATCAAGACGCTGCGCGAGCGTTTGCTGGCCTCCGACCGCGCCGATCAGGCGACGTTCGACCGCATCGAGGCCGAGATTGCGGCCATCGTCGCCGATGCCCACGACTTCGCGCTCAACAGCCCCTATCCGGATGGGGCAACGGCGGCGGAGCATATTTTCAGTAACGAGTAACGTGAGTAACGAGTGATGAGAATGGGGCAGGTACTCACCTCGTTACTCGTTACTCGTTACTCGTTACTCGTCATTTTCCGGAGGGACACATGGGGCGCGAACTGACCTACGTTGCCGCCGCCCGCGAGGGGCTGGCCGAGGAGATGGCCCGCGACAAGTCGATCTTTGTGGTCGGCGAAGGAATCGGGGCGCGGGGTGGCAACTTCAATACGACCGTCGGTCTCTACGACCAGTACGGGCCGATGCGGCTGCGCGACACCCCGATCGCCGAGCGCGGTTTCGTGGGACTCTGCACCGGCGCGGCGATGACCGGCTCGCGGCCGGTCGTGGACTTCATGTTCGTCGACTTCATCCTCGATGCGATCGGCGAGCTGATCAACCAGACCGCCAAGATTCAATACATGAGCAGCGGGCGGCTGAAGATGCCGATCGTGCTGCGCGGCTGTTTTGGTGTCGGCGGGGCTGCCGCGACGCACCACTCGGGGAACTACTCGACTATCTTCACCCACCATCCCGGCTTCCGGGTGGTGATGCCCGCGACACCCTACGACGCGAAGGGGTTGCTGAAGACGGCGATTCGCTCGGATGACCCGGTGATCTTCCTCGAACACCGCAACCTGCTGAACCTGAAGGGAGACGTGCCGGAAGAGGAATACCTGATCCCGTTCGGCCAGGCCGCGGTGCGCCGCAAGGGCGATGCGCTGACGGTCGTGGCCCTGTCGTCGCTGTTGCCGAAGGTGCTGGCGGTCGTGGACGAGCTGGCAGCCGAGGGAACGTCGGTCGAAGTGATCGATCCGCGCACGATTGCGCCGCTCGATATCGACACCATCCTCGAATCGGTCCACAAGACGGGGCGGCTGCTGATCGCGGATGAGGATTTCGCGCCCTGCGGGATCGGGGCGGAGATCGCGGCGCAGGTGATGGAGCGCGCGTTCGACGATCTCGACGCTCCGGTGCGACGGCTGAACGGGGCGCACGTCCCCGCGCCCTACAGCGCGCCACTCGAAGCGGCGGTCGCACCGCAACCGTCGGCGATTCGGGCGGCGATTGAAGGCTTGATTGCGGAATAGTGATCGTCGGTTCCAGAGTTCGATTGTTCGAAAGCTCAAGGAGTAGGGATGCTTCTCGAGCGTCGCCTCCGCAACCTTCGAACCTTTGAACCTTCGAACCGCGTATCGGAGCGCAACGATGGCGACGGCAGTGGTCATGCCCCGGCTCGGCTGGACGATGGAAACAGGGCAGGTGGTGGAGTGGCTGAAACGTGAGGGGGAGCGGGTCGAGGCGGGCGAAATCCTGATGCTGGTCGAGGGCGACAAGGCGATCAATGAGGTCGAGGCGCTGGAGAGCGGGGTACTCCTGTTTCCATCGGGTGCGCCAGGCATCGGCGACACGGTCCCGATTGGAACGGTGCTGGCCTATCTGACGGCACCCGGCAGAGCGCTGCCCACTGAATCGTCCGACACCGCTCCCGCAGCGCTCGCGGCAACGGCGACCGCTGCGTCTGTGGGGGTCCGCCCCGGTTCGCGAGCGTCGCCGGGGGCCAGTGGCGAGTCCGCGCGCCCGGCGCGTCGCGCGCGAGCTTGGCGTCTCGTGGGAAGCGTTGATCGGGAGTGGGATCAGCGGTCGTATCCTGGAGCGGGATGTGCGCGCGGCGATCCCGGCGGCGGTGACTGCACCGCCGCCCCCACCGCAGCCGGTGATTGTACCGGCAGTCGCGCAGGCGACTGGCGCGGCGGTGCGGAGCGCCACGCGGCGTACCATCGCCGGTCGCATGTTGGCGAGCGCGCAGCAAACGGCACCGGTGACGCTGACAAGCGAGGCCGACGCGACCGAATTGGCGCGGCTGCGCGGGCAACTGACGACCGACCTGGCGGGCACTGGCCAGCAGGTTCCCGCGTACCACGACTTCATCATGCGCCTCACTGCGTTTGCCTTGCAGGAGCACCCGGCGCTGAATGCCTCGCTGCGCGACGGTGAGATCGTTGAACATCCAGAGGTGAATATCGGCCTGGCCGTGGATACGCCGCGCGGGCTGCTTGTGCCGGTCGTGCGCGACGTGCCCGGCAAGTCGGTGCAGCGGCTGGCAACCGAATCGACCGCGCTGATCGCGGCGGCGCAGGCCGGGACGCTCGGTGGCGACGCCATGCGCGGCGGCACCTTCAGCATCAGCAATCTGGGCATGTTTGGCATTGATGCGTTCACGCCACTCATTAAATTGCCCGAGTGTGCCATCCTCGGCCTCGGCCGGATCGTTGCGCGCCCTGTTGTGACCGACGAACTCACCGAGACGATCGCCGTGCGTCGGATGATGACGCTGAGCCTGACCTTCGATCACCGCCTGGTCGATGGTGGGCCTGCCGCCCGGTTTCTTCAGCGGATCGTGCAGCTAATCGAGCTCCCGCTGCTCTGGCTGACGCGGTAGGGGTGCGGAGAAGAAGGGAGAAGGGAGAGGGGAGAGGGGTGGGAGAGGGTTAGAGGAGAAGGCACTCCCTTCTCCCCTCTCCCCTCTCCCCTCATCGTGTAGGAGGTGGCTGTGGCACCGCGTTGGCTTGACCTGACCGGGCGCGTGGCCCTGGTGACAGCCGCAGGCGCGAATGGCGGGATCGGGCACGCCACGGCGCTGGCATTGGCCGACGCCGGGGCCGCTCTCTTCATCTGCGACATCGACGGACCTGGGGCAGAGCAAACCGCGCGCGAGGTCGCCGCGCTCGGTAGGCAATGCTCGTGGACGGTGTGCGACTTCGCCGACCCCGATGCGATCCTGTCGATGATCGTCGCCTGCGACAAGGCGTTCCCGCGCGTTGATATTCTGGTGAACAATGTCGGCATCGGACACCGCTCGCGGCCCGAGGATCTGTCGCTGGAGGGCTGGCGCGAGGTGGTCGGCGTCAATCTCGATGGGACATTTCTTTGCACGCGCGAGATCGGGCGGCGCATGATCGCGCAGGGCCAAGGCGGTACCATCGTCAACATCGCCTCAATCGCCGGGAGTTCGGCGCTCGGGCGCGGCAACTTCGTCTACAGCGTCACGAAGGGTGGCATCATCCAGATGACCCGCGAACTGGCGCTCGAATGGTCGTCGCACGGCATTCGCGTGAACGCGATCCAGCCAGCGCAAACACTCACACCGGCCGTGCAGAAGATGTTCGAAGATCCGCGTCTGGATCCCCAGTCGCTGCACGGCCGACTCGTGCGCGGGATCCCGCTCAACCGCCTCGGCCAGCCGGACGATATCGCTCGTGCGGCCTTGTTCCTGTCGTCCGACGGTGCCTCCTTCATCACCGGACACATCATGCCGGTCGATGGGGGCAACATCGCGATGAACGCGGGCGGCAGCAAGACCTGGGAGGCCGAGCGGTCGGAATGAAGTACGAAGTACGAACGACGAAGTACGAAATTCGAAGCAGGCTTACCGGGGGCGGTGCCTAAATTCGTACTTTGTACTTCGAACTTCGTACTTCCCTCGTGTATCCTTCGCATGATCGGTGCAGTGGCGCACCGTTGCGGGGGTCGCGATGCAAGACGAGCGCGAATGGGTCCAGGTTGAAGTCACCTGGGACGAGGACAACGACGACGAAGAACTCGAATGGGACACGCGCGGCTGGGAAGACGATCCGCTCTACGATCCAAAGCCGCCCCAACCCACGCGGGTAGCCCTGGAACAATTCTTCAGTTCGGCGCAGCGTTTCGATAACCGAACCGAGCGGCGTGCAGAACGCGCGAAGCCGAAGCGCGAGAAAGAGCGGTCTCCGATGACCAAGCGGAAGCGCAAGAAGATGCGCGCCTGGGACGTTGAGGACGACAACTGAGTGAGACAGATGCAAGGGGGGCGGGGCCAGTCGGCCCCGCCCCCTTCCTCATTGCGGTTAGCTGTGTGCGCGCCCTTCATGCTCGTCGGCTTCGCGCGCACGCTCATCGCGGAAGTTCCTGGCAGCGTTGAACTCGCGCTGCAGCGTGCCCATCAGCTCGTCGCGGCGGTCGTAGAGCCGCTTGAGCGGACGCGGCTCGCGGGTGCCGAGCGCGTAGGCCGCGATCAGCGGGAGCGCCACGGTCGAATCGACGTAGCAGACGATCGAGTCGGCGAGTTGGTCGGGATCGATCTTGCCCCAACTCACCGCCTCGCTCGGCGTCGCGCCGGAGAGCCCGCCCGTATCCGGGCGCGCGTCGGTCACTTGCAGGAAGAAGTCGTGACCGCGCTCATCAATGCCGAGCACTTCCTGAATGTGCGGCTCGGTCTGGAGAATGAAGTTCTTCGGCGAGCCGCCGCCCAGGATAAAGACGCCGCTCTTGCCACCGCCGCGCTTCGCATCGAGCACGATCGCCGCCGTCTCGTTCACATCGGCGCTGGCGTCGAAGCGCAGATTGCTCCCTTCGAGCGCCATCGCGGCCACGTTCATGCCGATGGAGCTGTCGCCGGGCGATGACGTGTAAATCGGCACCGCGCAGCGATACGCGGTTGCCAGCAGCGAACGCGCCTCGCCACCGAGCAACCGTTCGCGCTCCGCCAGGTACTTGCCGACCAGGTAGTGGAATTCGGCCGTGCTCATCGGACGGTTGAACTCGGGTGCCGCGATCAGTTCGCGATAGAAGGCATCCGTGGAGAGGAGCACGTCGTAGTGGAAGAAGATGTCGTAGATGCGGATGACACTCTCTCCGCGCAACTCGATGTCGCTGATCTCCGATGTGCCCTCGCGCAGCTCCATCGCCAACCCGAAATGGGTGTCGTGGTAGAGATTCGCACCGGTAGAGACGATCCAGTCGATGAACCCGGCTTCGATCAGCGGCGCGAGCGCCGAAAGCCCCATCCCGGCCGGGGTGAGCGCCCCTGCCAGGGTAATCCCGACCGTGACATCCGGCTCCAGCATCTTGTTCGCGAAAAGGCGACACGACTCGCGCAAGCGCCGGCCGTTATAGGCGAGAAACGCCTGGTCGATCAGCTCGACCGCCGACATCCCCTTCCGAATCGGCTCCGGCAAGATGCGCCGCCCCGAGAGGTAGCGACTTTCCTCGTGCTGCATCATTCCCCCTTTGGGGAAGTCGGAAGTCGGGAGTCGGAAGTAATTCACTCGTAGTGACAAGCCATCAAGGCAGGCTTAGCCACACGAGCAAGATACTTCGCACTTCCGACTCCCGACTTCCGACTTCAAATCGTCCAATGGTCGGTAGCCGCCGAGTCGATCTGGTTGATCTCGTTGGTCAATCGGCGCAGGTGGGCGTCGTCCAGCGGCTCGTCGGGATTCTGCTTGTCGTGGTGGGAGACGACGATGCGCACCCAGACGCGCAGAATCTGCAAGAATTGGGCGAGGCTCGAAGCGGCCAGGATCGGCTCCCAGGTGCCGGTGCCGTGCATGGCGGTCCAGACCGGGGTGTCGCCGTTGGGCTGAATCTTGGTGGTGTCGAGGAAGTAGGGATCGCCCGAATCGTACGCGATCACCACCCAGCTGCGACGCCAACCGTGCGGCGCGACGAAGGCATCGTCACCGAGACGCGGGCCACGGAAGCCAACCTGCGCGCGGTCGAGCTCGGGGGCAGCGTAGATGATCAACTCCTGAAATGGGCCAGGGAGGATCGAGCACCCGTACCGCCCGAGCGCGGTCAGAAATTCTCGATAGGCGGTAGGGAGCTGGTAGCGCTGGGCTGCCGCAGCAACGACGCTCGCGGCTACGGGAACAATCGGTTCGTCGGGCGCGTCGTCTGCGCCTTCCGGGTCTTGCTTGCGCGCTTGCTGGCGCAACTCGTCGCGCAGTTGTTCGAGAAGGAGCGGGATATCGGACACGGCGTCAATGCTCCTGGCGTGCGTCCCGGGCATACCGAGGCGTCGCCGTCGCTAGCCGCCGAGATCAGCCCGCCGATCGATCTCGGCCAGGGCCTCCCGATCGGCGGTCACATAGGCGATGATGCTATAGGTCAGCTTCGCCGCCGCGAAGGCGCACGACTCCGGCCCTTCAGCAGGGGCGAGTTCGACCACATCCGCGCCGACTACCGTCCGGGCGGCGCAAGCGCGACGGAGTAACCCGGTGACTTCCCACCAGTCGAGGCCACCCGGCTCGGGCGTGCCGACCGCTTCCATTAAGGAAGGGTCGAACACATCGAGGTCGACGGTGATGTAGATCGTCGGCGGCAACGTGGCGACAATGCGATCCCAGAGCGCGTCGAGCTTCGTACTGTCATAGCGCACGCGGGCGATCTCAGCCGCCGAGATGGTCGTGACCGGAACGGGCGTCGGCCCGCGCCGAAACTCTGCCTCTTCGGCCGCAACGCTGCGGATGCCAACCGAGGTCAACGGGCAGCCGAGATCGACCACGCGGCGCATCGCGCAGGCGTGGCTGAACGGCGTGCCGTGATATTCGTCGCGCAGATCGGCATGGGCATCGAGGTGGAGGATCCCGAGGTCGGAATGCCGCGCTTTGCACGCCGCGACCGCGCCGCTCGTCAGCGAATGTTCCCCACCGAGGAGGAATGGGAATTTGCCGTCTTCGAGCAACCGGTCAGTCGCCTCTCGCACGCGCGCAAGCATGTGATCCGGCGCGCGAAAATCGGGTTCCAGCGGGTCTAACGTGTGAATGCCGACCTCGGCTGGCTCGCAGTCGAGGTCGGCATTGTAGAGTTCGATCTGCATTGAAGCGTCGACGATCGCCCTCGCGCCGTCCCTGGTGCCGGCCCGGTAGGATGTCGTGGCATCGTAGGGCACCGGCAGTAGCACCACCCGCGCCGTGTCATAGGCGCTGAGTTCGGGCGGAAGCCCCAAGAATGTGCGCGGTGGACCAAACGTCATTGCTGGCTTAGTCTCCGACCAACGCCAGCGCCGGTCGGGCGCCGAAGCGCTCGACATGCCACTCATCGCGCACCTGATCGGCAACGCGATGGACGAGGGCTGCGGTCTTATCGGTCACCCCGAAAAGATCGCTGACCACCTCGAGGACCATGTCGGCGTCGAATGCCTTGCAACTGAAGACGTCCATGTGGAAGCGCTTATGGTCCGCGAAGGTGTGGATGCTGATGTGACTCTCGGCGATGATTGTTACTCCCGTCACTCCCCAGTCTTCCGGTTTTACGCCGCTATATCGGAACACATACGGGGGAGCGATTTTCGTCATGCCGATACGCTCGGGCAACGTATCCAGCAGATCGAAGATGGCGGACACGTCGGCAAGACGTGAACCATCGGCAACGAACGCATCAACTACGAGGTGCTGCATCTGCATCTTATCGTTATGATTACCTCCACGGTCACCGCCTGCGGTCCTACCGAGGGGCGACACACGCCGACTCCACGACGTCGACTCACAGATAAAGATGTGCCGGGTCGGCTATTGCCAATCCCAACACACGAATACGGAGTGTATCACCTACCCCCCCACCTGTAAAGGTGTTTGCCGCAGGATTTAACATTGGGCGGTCAGGGATGCGCCGGCAGCGAAACTGCGAGCGGATTTCGAAGCCGCCAGCGGACAAAAACGTCGCTGAATCGCCTCTCGCAGCCACGTCTCGCAACCAGTTTTGAGCAGTTTTCGCGACCATCGCGAACCCGAGCAACTCCCGGCTTCCATATATGCGCCTGATATGCGCTTGCGGCGGATTGCGTCATGGCACAGTTGCACATTCGATTGTACATTCGCGCCCTTGACACACGTCTGGTCGGGTGCTACTATCTCTTTCGCGGCGCGAGACGGGCCGCGAAGTGTTCGAAGGGGTGACGAAAGGATGCAGCACAAGATGAGGTGACCAGGTCGTTTGATTACGACGATGGGAAGCTCATCCGCTGCCGTCCACCAGGGCGGCATTCGCATCTCTATGAAGCATCAGTCGGCACCTTGACAAGGTAGAGCGTGGGATTCTTGGGTGCGGAGCCGTCATCGAACGGCGGTCGTAAACAAGTTCACTTTCGGCGCGCTTCATGCGTGTCCGATAATCTGGTGGAGAGTTTGATCCTGGCTCAGGATCAACGCTGGCGGCGTGCCTAACGCATGCAAGTCGGACGGCTCGCGCTTTCGGGTGCGGGTAGTGGCGGACGGGTGCGGAGCGCGTGACCGACCTGCCCCTCGGCGGGGGATACCGGCGGGAAACCGCCGACAAGACCGCGTAGGCTCGCTCCCTGGTGGGGGGGGTGAGGAAAACCCATTTCGGTGGGTGCCGGGGGAGGGGGTTGCGTCCGATTAGCTGGTTGGTGCGGTGACGGCGCACCAAGGCGACGATCGGTCGCGGGTCTGAGAGGACGGCCCGCCACAGGGGGACTGAGACACGGCCCCCACACCTGCGGGTGGCAGCAGCGAGGGATTTTCGGCAATGGGCGCAAGCCTGACCGAGCAACGCCGCGTGCGGGACGAGGCCCCTCGGGGTGTAAACCGCTTTTCTCGAGGACGACACTGACGGTACTCGGGGAATCAGCCCCGGCTAACTACGTGCCAGCAGCCGCGGTAAGACGTAGGGGGCGAGCGTTGTCCGGAGTGACTGGGCGTAAAGGGCGCGCAGGCGGCCATGCGCGCCGGGCCGTGAAAGCCCCCGGCTCAACCGGGCGGATGCGGGCGGGACGGCATGGCTGGAGGGTGGCAGAGGCGGGCGGAATTCCCGGTGTAGTGGTGAAATGCGTAGAGATCGGGAGGAACACCCGCGGCGCAGGCGGCCCGCTGGGCCACCGCTGACGCTGAGGCGCGAAGGCCCGGGGAGCGAACGGGATTAGATACCCCGGTAGTCCGGGCAGTAAACGATGTCGACTGGGCGCGCGCGGGCTTGACCCCGTGCGTGCCGGAGCCAACGCGGTAAGTCGACCGCCTGGGGAGTACGGCCGCAAGGCTAAAACTCAAAGGAATTGACGGGGGCCCGCACAAGCAGCGGAGCGTGCGGTTTAATTCGACGCAACGCGCAGAACCTTACCAGGCCTTGACATGCCGCTGCGAGCGCACGGAAACGTGTGACCTTCGAGGGGGCGGCACAGGTGCTGCATGGCTGTCGTCAGCTCGTGCCGTGAGGTGTTGGGTTAAGTCCCGCAACGAGCGCAACCCCTGCGGCCAGTTAGAGCGTCACTGGCCGGACCGCCGCCGCAAGCGGAGGAAGGCGGGGATGACGTCAAGTCCGCATGGCCCTGACGGCCTGGGCGACACGCACGCTACAATGGCCGGGACAGCGGGCGGCCACGCCGCGAGGCGGCGCCAATCCCCAAACCCGGCCCCAGTTCGGATCGGGGGCTGCAACCCGCCCCCGTGAAGGCGGAGTTGCTAGTAACCGCGGGTCAGCCATACCGCGGTGAATCTGTTCCCGGGCCTTGTACACACCGCCCGTCACGTCACGGGAGCCGGCGACGCCTGAAGTCCGTGGGCCAACCGCGAGGGGGCAGCGGCCGAGGGCGGGGTTGGTGACTGGGACGAAGTCGTAACAAGGTAGCCGTAGCGGAAGCTGCGGCTGGATCACCTCCTTTCTAGGGAGCGCGCCTCGGTCACCGAGGCCGCAACCAGGTCAAGCTACGTGATCGTTAGGCACTGTTGTTCGTCGCGAAGGTAGCGCCCGGCTGTGCATGCACGCCGGGGCCAGCGAAAGGGCGAGCATCCGGGAGATCCGTAGATCTTCCGCCGAACGTGTCGGTATGCGCACCCAATCCCACGCTCTACCTGTGCCAGGGTAGCGGAAGAGATCACTCTTCGTACTTTGACAATTGAGGAATAGCTGCAAAGCAGAACGAAGTATGCGCCATCACGGCCAGGAACGAGGCGTGATGGGCGATTGGCTCATGCCGCGTGTCGATAGATCTCGGCACACGGATGAGATAAGTACGTAGTGATGGGCGCGCGGTGGATGCCTGGGCGGTGTGTGCCGACGAAGGGCGCGGGCTGGCGGCGAAACGCCTCGGGGAGCGGTAGCCACGCGGAGAGCCGAGGGTACCCGAATGGAGCAATCCGGCGTGCGAGAAGCGCGTCGCCCCTGGTTGAATCTATAGGCCAGTGGGTGGGCACCGGGGGAACTGAAACATCTCACGTACCCCGAGGAAGAGAGAGGATGCGCGGAGTAGCGGCGAGCGAAACGCGCGGAGCCCAAACCGCGTCCGCTGAGTGGGCTGCCGCCCTATGCGGGCGCGGGGTAGGACGACCACCCTGGCGATCCGGCAGGAATCGCGAGCAAGTTACCAATCCCCCACCTAGCCGAGCGCCACTGGAACGGGCGGCCGGAGCGGGTGACAGCCCCGTAGGCGAAAGGTGTGGGGACTCGTGGTGAGTGCGTGAGTACCGCCGGGCACGTGCAATCCGGTGGGAAGCGGGGCCGACCACGGTCCAAGGCTAAATACGCACACCGACCGATAGCGCAGAGTACCGCGAGGGAACGGTGAAAAGCACCCCGGCTGCGGGGAGTGAAAGAGTGCCTGAAACCGCGCGCCCACGATCCGTCGGGGCCCTTCGGGGTGACGGCGTGCTTTTTGTAGAACGATCCGGCGAGAGGTCCGGCGCGGCGAGGCTAAGGCAGCGTGAGCCGGAGCCGCAGCGAAGGCGAGTCCGAAGAGGGCGACGAGTCGCGCCGGGCAAGCCCGAAACCGGGTGAGCTACCCATGGCCAGGCTGAAGCCGCTGTAAGAGGCGGTGGAAGGCCGAACCGGTGTCTGTTGCAAAAGGCTCGGATGAGCTGTGGGTAGGGGTGAAATGCCAAGCGAACCCGGAGATAGCTGGTTCTCCCCGAAATGCATTGAGGTGCAGCCTCCCGGCGGAGCGGG
>JAXLWN010000024.1:47500-91569 GCA_046328475.1 Chloroflexia bacterium
ACCCCACTCGCGGAGCTTGCGCGGCGCATCGGGTTTCTTGGGCAGGGGCGCAATGAAGCGATCAAGCGGCACCCAGCCCTTCCGCTCCTTGTCGTAGCGCAGCGCCACGCCCCCCGCCTCCCGAACGATCGTGATGCCACCCGCCACGTCCCAGATCTTCGGCCCGCGAAAAATCGCCCAGCCGAAGCCACCGGTTGCCACAACGCCCATCTCATAGGCGATCGAACCGAGCGACCGTGCCTCGCCAAGTTTGCGGCGTGCTAGCTTATTCGTCTTGAACTGGAACCAGTAGCCCGGCGGCATCCCGGACGTCACGCGCCCGGAGGGCTCGGTCGCGGGATGCACTTGGATGGCGATACCGTTACGGCGTGCGCCACCGCCGTGCCGCGCGTGGAGCAGTTCATCATTCAATGGGAAGAGGATCGCACCGACGATCGGTCGTCGTCGGTGCAGCACGCCGATCGACACGGCAAAGAAAGGCAGTCGGTTGATGAAGTTGATCGTCCCGTCGATCGGATCGACGATCCACTCGAACTCCGCCTCACCCTCGGGATCCTGCCCCTCTTCCCCGAGCACGCGGTGCTCCGGAAAGCGGGCCGCGACGGCCGCCGTCAGGTGCGCTTCGACCGCCTTATCGGCCTCGGTCACCGGGTCGCGTTTCTGCTTGTCCTTGTACTCAATTTCCAGCGGCCCGGCATAGCGCTCGAGTACGATCTTGCCCGCCTCGCGGATGAACTCGCACGCCGCCAGCTCGATCGCGTGCAGCGTCTCCTCGCTGGGAAACGGGAGCTCTGCGGCTTGCTCATCCGCCGAAGCCACCGTCTTCGTCGGCTCTTCTGCGCTAATCGTCATGTTCCCCGCGTCGTCGCTAACCCGAGATCCCCACACGCCTCAGCGCGCCATGCTGACCCCTTCGACTTCCTCGCAGGTCCCCTGCTCAACGTCGAAGATGCGGCGGCGCTGCACGCGCAGATCGGCACCGAGGACGTGAATCGAGAGGCCATCCTCCGCGCCCAGCACCTCGATGCGGTGAATGTCGTTGGGGGGCAGCAGCGGGTAGGTCGCGCCGTGGGTCAGCACCGCGTCCTCCACCAACTCGACCTTGCAGACACCCGGCGTCGCGCCATCGTCCTTGCGGTTGTAACGCGTGGTGCGCTGCTCGCCTGAGTAGACCCCAATAATCCCCCAGGTCACATGGTCGTGCGTCGGCGTCGGATAGCCCGGCCGGAAGAGCACACCGTAGACATTCAGCGAGCCATCCTCATTCTTATAGTAGGCAAATCCTGGCCGACCACCATCCACAACCGTGGCGTACTGCGGATCGGTCCAACCCGGCCCGTCGAGGGCCTTCTTCAGCAGCGGCTCCAGTTGACCAACCGCCGCCGCGCGATCCTTGATGCCGCCCTCGACCTCCATAATCCGCCGCGCGTCCTCCACAAAGTCCGCGATCCCGTATGCGGTCGTCGCCTGGCTCATCGCTCACCTCTCATGTCCACGTCTGTCGGCGAATCGCTGTTCCCCGTCCGCCCCACGGTGATAGTACCACGCTGGCGGCGCTGCCTGAGCAACGTAGGCTCGCCCCGCACCATTCCCCAAACACCCGCAAGGCCGAAATTGCGCGCTACAATGCGCATCTGTTACACTCCGTCAAAGTTGAATACAGCAATCGCGTTGACGGAGAGAGTAACTGCGACGAAGTCGTCAGCGAGGGGCTAGCAAAGGTGCAAGTAGCCCCCGACAGGACCGCAGCGAAGTTCACTCCCGAGCCGAACGGGGAAAGACGGAATGTAGAATGACGAATGGAGAATGGAGAATGGGCTTCTCATGGTTGCCCGACTCTCATTCTCAATTCTTCATTCTCAATTCTCCATTCCGTCAGTAGTCGTCTCTGGTCCGCTCCTCCATTATCGGGAGCACGCCCCCACGAGCGCCGTGGCCTCGTGGGCGGCGACTGAGTTGATCGCGCCAAGGCGATCAAACAGGGTGGTACCGCGTGGTCGCCCCTCGCCCCTGTGCGAGTGGGCGCTTTTGTTTGCCTGTGGGCAGGCTGGCCGGGGAGGTTGGGATGTCAAGCGGTGCGAGCGGCATGGAGCAAATCGCCGCGATCGAGCGGGAAGCGCTCGAACACCTGGATGCGGCGAACGACGAGACGACCCTGGAATCCTGGTTCCGCGCCTACCTGGGGCGGCGCGACGGCAAGCTGAGCGGTTTGCTCCGCCAGATGGGACAGATCGATCAGGCGGATCGCCCTCGCTTCGGCGCATCGGTCAACGAGGCGAAAGATCGCGTCACGGTCGCCTATGAGGCGCGCAAGACCGTGCTGGGTGAGGTCGCGCTGGCGGAACGGCTCGCGGCCGAGGCGGTGGACATCACCCTGCCCGGTCGGCCGGTCGAGACCGGCACGTTGCACCCGACGACGCTGATGACGCGCGAGTTGAGCGCGATCTTCGCGCTGATGGGCTATCAGACGCTCGAAGGGCCGGAGGTCGAGCAGGCGCGCTACAACTTCGATTACCTCAATATCCCGAAGAACCACCCCGCGCGCGACCGCTGGGACACCTTCTGGGTCGACTCCGGCCAGAAGACCGACGAGGACCAGATCGTGCTGCGCACGCACACCTCGCCGATGCAGGCGCGCACAATGCTGAAGCAGGACCCGCCCGTGCGCGTGGTCGTCCCCGGTCGCTGCTACCGCTACGAGGCGACCGATGCCTCGCACGAGGCGATCTTCTTCCAGCTCGAAGGGCTGGCGGTGGACAAGGGCATCACCATGGCCGACCTGAAGGGGACGCTGACCGAAATGGCGCGGCAACTCTTCGGCTCCTCCACCAAGGTGCGCTTCCGTTGCGACTTCTTCCCCTTCGTCGAGCCGGGGGTGGACTTCTCCGCCACCTGCCCGGTCTGCGGCGGGCGCGGCTGCCGCACCTGCAAGCAGACCGGCTGGCTGGAAGTCGGCGGCGCGGGCATGGTCCACCCGAACGTGCTGCGCAACGTCGGCTACGACCCCGACAAGTACAGCGGCTTCGCCTTCGGCCTCGGGATCGAGCGGATCGTGATGATCAAATACGGCATCGACGACATCCGCAACTTCTACGCGAACGATCTCCGATTCCTGGGACAGTTCGCCGGAACGAGGATTTAGCGGAGTTTAAGATTCAAAGGTTGGAAGGTTGCAAAGTTCAAAGGTTCGCATGTTAGTCGAACTTTCGAACTTTCGAACTTTCAAACCGGAACCTGTGAACCGATCGAAGGGAGACACTCGTGAAAGTTCCGCTATCCTGGCTGAAGGATTTCGTCGATGTCGAAATGGCACCGCGCGAGCTAGCGGCGCGGTTGACGCTGGCGGGTGTCGAAGTTGAGTCGCTGCACAGCATTGGGGACGACTGGGACAAGGTCTACGTCGGGCACGTCGAGTCGGTCGAGCGGCACCCGAACGCCGACCGGCTGAACCTGGCCCGCGTCGTGGCCGGGGAGCACCACCTGACGGTGGTGACCGGCGCACCGAACATCGCACAGGGGCAGAACGTGGCCCTGGCGCTGGTCGGTGCGGAGCTATGGGACGGCCATTCCGAAGAGAAGAAGCGCCTGAAGCTGAAGGCGAGCAGCATCCGTGGTGTGCCGAGCGAGGGCATGGTCTGCTCCGAGAAGGAGCTTGGCCTCTCGGACGAGCACGAGGGGATCATGGTCTTGCCGGAGGACGCGCCGGTCGGTGCGCCCTGCGCGACTACCTCGGCGACGCGGTCTTCGAACTGGAGATCACCCCCAACCTCGTCCACGACTTCTCCGTGGTCGGCGTCGCGCGCGAAGTCTCCGCGCTGACGAAGCAGCCCCTCCACGCGCCGCAGGTAACACCACTGCCGCAGCCCGACGCCAGCTCGGCCGACCTCGACGGTGGCCCGCTGATCGTCGTGGAGGACCCCGATCTCTGCCCGCGCTACGTCGCGGTGGTGGTCGAAGGGGTGAAGGTCGCCGAGTCGCCCGAGTGGCTGAAGCGGCGACTGACGGCGGCTGGCCAGCGCCCGATCAACAACATCGCCGACATCACCAACTACGTGATGCTCGAATACGGTCAGCCGCAGCACGCCTTCGACCGCGACAAGCTCACCGGTGGGCGAATCATCGTGCGCCGCGCCGACAACGGCGAGCAGATGGAGACGCTCGATCACACCATGCGCACCCTCGACGATCGGATGCTCACCATCTCCGACGGCAACCGCAAAGCGGTCGGCCTGGCCGGGGTGATGGGCGGCCTGGAGTCGGAGATCGGCGACGACACCACGAACGTGCTGCTGGAATCGGCCAACTTCAACATGTACTCCTCGCGCCACACCTTCCAGACCCTGAAGTTGCCCACCGACGCCGCCGTGCGCTTCGGTCGCGGCCTCGACCCCGCCCTGGCCTGGCCCGCCGCCGAGCGCGCGGTGCAACTGATGCTCGAACTCTGCCCCGGCGCGCGGGTGACGGCCGTGGCCGATGTCTACCCGAACCCGGTGCAGGATCGTCTCGTCGTGCTGCCGCACGCGGAGATCCAGCGGCTGCTCGGCGTCACCTATCCCCCGGCCGAGGTGATCGAGGTGCTGGGGCGGCTGGAACTGCACGCCACCTACGACGAGTCGGGCGCGGAGCCGGTCTTCCGCGTAACCGTGCCGACCTGGCGGCAGGACATCACGCAGAAGGCCGATCTGGTCGAGGAGATCATCCGCATCATCGGCTACGACACGCTGCCGACAACCCTGCCGGAAGGCAAGACCGTCGAGCCGCAGCGCGATCCGCTGCGCCAGTTCGTGGACGAGGTGCGCGACATCCTCGCCGCCAGCGGCCTGCACGAGATCATCTGCTACTCGCTCACCGACGAGCCGACCATCGACAAGCTCTCCGCGCAGGGCACCTGGGTCACCTGGTGGGAGGGGCACCGCCCGTCGTTCGATTCGACCCGGCTGGTGAACACGCTCCGCAGCGACTGGGCGATGCTGCGCCCCACCTTGATGGCGAGCGCGCTGCAAACGCTGGCGGAGAACCTCAAGTACCAGCCCGCCGCGCGCCTCTTCGAGGCCCGACCGATCTACTTCCCGCGCAGCGTCGGCGAACTGCCGAAAGAGACGCTGATGCTCTCGATCGCGCTGGCGGGCGAGCGCCAGGGGCGCGGCCTGCACACCGCCAGCGGTGCCGCCGGTGCCTCGCTCGACTTCTTCGACCTGAAGGGGGCCATCGAGGCGCTCGTTGCGCGGCTGGGGCTGACGCGCGTCACCTTCACCCGCAGCGACTACGGCGCGTTCCATCCCGGCCGCGCCGCCGAACTGCGGGTTGGCGGCGACGTGATCGGCGTTTTCGGCGAAGTCCACCCGAAGGTCGCCGCCAACTTCGGCATCACCGCCGAGCGGACGATGCTGGCCGAACTCGACCTGGAGGCACTGGCCGCGAAGGCCGCCGCGCGCCCCCCGATCCAGAGCGTGCCGCGCTTCCAGGCAACGGTACAGGACTTCGCGGTGGTGGTGGACGAAGCCACACCGGTCGGCACGGTGCAGGAGACGATCCTCTCCGCCGCCAGGCCGCTCGCCACGTCGGCGCGACTCTTCGATGTCTACCGGGGCGAGCAGATTCCCGTTGGCAAGAAGAGCCTCGCCTTCGAGGTCGTGTTCAGCCTGCCCGACGGGGCGATTCCCGACGACGAACTCGCGCGCATGCGCCAGAAGATCGCCTACTCGCTCGAACGACGGCTGGACGCCGCGCTTCGCGCGTAGTGAACCGTGGACAGGAGACCGTGGACCGTGGGCGGAAAGATGCTCTCCGCCCACGGTCCACGGTCTCCTGTCCACCGCCTATCGTCGCAGGTACAATGCGGCAATTGCTGGCGACAACCTGCCCCTGGAGGTGGCGTCGGTGAGATTTCGCAACACCGCGACATCGCAATACACCGCATCACCGGACCCGAGCACAGCGCGGCTCTCGCTCGCCCGGTTGGTCGTGCTGGTCGTCGGCTTGCTCTCGCTGATCGCTTTCGGCACCATCGGCGTGGTCGTCACCAGGAACATCCCGCCCGACACCAGCAGTACGGCGGCCCTCTCAATCGAGCGCGACGACTGGCACGGGGTGCCGCTCTGTCCCTGCGCGACGTTCCTGCGTAATCTCACCCCGGATTCGAGCCAGTACACCGTCACCGCCGATGCCGCAACGGTCACTGCCTGGTTCGAGCGCGAATGGCCCCAGATCGGCCTCACCTATCGCGAGACTTCCGCCCGCAATGGCACAACCTTCCGCCTCTTCGAAACCAAGAACCACATCTTCGGCTACACCATCTTCGGCTACAACGTCACCGAGACCAGCCCCGGCAACTGCACCGTCACCCTCATCCGCGACTACTGACACCTCCACTGACACCTCCACTTTCCCGCGCCGCCCGTCCAGGGTATGCTGACGCCGGACGGTGCTCAACTCTATCCCAGAGCCTTTGCCACTGTCTGGGCGCGACCATTGTTAGGCCGACGTTGCCGACGATGACGAAGAGGAGCCGATGAAAATCACCGACATCCAGACCTTCCAGCTGGCCGGACCGGAGATCCCCCGCCCGCTCAAGCCCGCCTGGGCCGGGGGCATCATGCAGACGCGCATGGGCGGCACCGTGGTCAAAGTCTTCACCGACGAAGGAATCGTCGGGCTCGGGTCGCCCGGTTACGCCTCCGCGCCGGTGATCGAGAACTTCATCAAGCCGCAACTGATCGGCAAGGACCCGTTCGCCCTGGAACAGTTCGCACGCATCTTTCGTGGCGCTGGCGCGGCCTGGGGCATCGAGATGGCCCTCTGGGACATCATCGGCAAGGCCTGCAACGTGCCGGTCTACAAGCTCTGGGGCGGCTTCCGCGACCGCGTCCCGGCCTACGCCTCCTGCATCGAGTGCCAGTCGCCCGCGCAGCGTGCCGAGAACATCGCCGGCATTAAAGCGGCGGGCTGGCGCGCGACCAAGCTGCGCATCCACGACTGGACGATCAAGGAGGATATCGCGCAGGTCGAGGCGGTGCGCCGCGCGGTCGGCGACGACTTCACCATCCTGGTGGACGCCAACCAGGCGCAGCAGCCCGGCACGCCGCAGCCGGAGGAAGGCCCGGTCTGGACCTACGAGCGGGCGCTGAAGACGGCGCGCGAGTTGGAGCAGCTCGATGTCTACTGGCTGGAAGAACCGCTCGATCGCTACAACTTCGAGGATCTGACGAAGCTCTGCGCGGCGGTCGAGATCCTGATCGCGGGCGGCGAGAACAATCGCGGTCTGCACGAGTATCGCTGGCTCGTCGAGAAGAATTGCTACGACGTGCTCCAGCCCGAGGCGATGGTCGGCGAGACGATGACGCAGATCCGCAAGGCCTGCGCCTACGCCGAGATGCACCACAAGCGCGTCGCGCCGCACCACGGCGGCGGCGGCCTCGGCTTCGTGGCGCACCTGCACCTCTGCGCGGCCGTCCCCAACTGCGACTTCGTCGAAGTCTTCCACGAGTCCGACAGCCTGACCAGCGACTGGTTCCAGTGGTACCTGACCGAGCCAATCCCGCTCGATCCCACCGACGGCTGCATGGCCGTGCCCCAGAAGCCGGGGCTGGGCGTGGAGATCGACGAGGAGAAGCTGCAGCGCTACAAGGTCTGATGGGGCGGTGCGTCAGTGAGTCCGTGCGTCCGTGAATCAGATTTCTGACATACCGACGCACGGACTCACTGACGCACTGGATCAACCAACCGCCAGCGGCAACGCCACCCGCGTTCCCCGCTCCGACGAGAGCGCGATCGCATCGATCACCTCCTGGCAGCGCATGCCGTCGTCGAAGTTGGGCGACGGCATTCGATTGGCGCGAATCGCGTCGATGAAGTCGATCATCGGGCGCTCCGGGTTGCCCGCGAGATAGCTGGGCGGTACCTTGACGGTGGCGAAGGCGTTGTAGCGCGCCTGGGCCGAGCCGAAGCAGATTTGCAACTGATCGCCGCCCTCATCCCACTTCTCGATCTCGTAGATCAGCGCCCCCTTCGTGCCGTAGACTTCGATCCGCTGATGGTTGTTCCGCCCGATCGCATTCTGGCTGCTGTTCAGCACCCCCTCCGCGCCATTCGCGAAGGCGAGGTGGCACGAGACAAAATCGTCCACATCCACCTCGCCGATGCCGCCGCCGATCAGCGGGCGGCGGGTGTTGAAGGTGCGCAGGTGCCCCTGCACGCTCGAAACCTCGCCCACCCACCAGCGGCAGAGGTCGATCATGTGCGAGCCGAGGTCGCCGAGCACCCCTGTGCCCGCCGCCGCGCGCGTCTGCCGCCAGCGGATCGGCGTCTGCGGGTCGTGCAGGGTGCCGTTGAAGTAGTGGGCGAAGACGTGATAGATCTCGCCCAACTGCCCTGCCGCAATCAAGTCGCGCACATACCCGGCCGCAGGGATCCAGCGATAGCGGAAGTTGACCGCGTGCTTCAAGCCAGACGCCGCCGCGCGCTCGGCCATGCGCTTTGCGCCGGGGTAGTCGAGCGCCAGCGGCTTCTCGCAGATGACGTGCAGGCCCGCGTCGAGCGCGGCGAGCGCGGCCGGCTCGTGGTAGGCGTTCGGCGTGCAGATGCTGACGGCGTCGATCGGGGCCGCGAGCAGGTCGCGGTAGTCGGTGAAGACATACTCCGCGCCGAAACGCTCGGCGGCAGCGTGGGCGCTCGCCTCGTCCACATCGGCGACCGCGACGATCTCGGCCGCGCCCTTCGCCGCGCTGGTGGCGAATGCGGGCAGATGGCGCAACATCGCGATCGCCCCCGTCCCGATCACCCCGACTCGAACCCGCTCCGTCATCGCACCCTCCCGCCGACGCAATGTGCCCCGCCACGCTACAACCGCGCGGCGGGGCACATTGGAGTACAACCGGCTGGTGGTGTCAAGTAGCGGGGCGTCGCGACATATCCCACGAGGTTCGATGGGATTGGCTATCGCAGGCCGCCGATGCTGCGGTTACCGGAACGGCTGCTTGAGGCAGCCGCACGGCCACGCGCGATGGCTTCCTCCTTCGCCGCCACCAGCTCCTTCCACGGAATGGCCGGGGCGGGCAGATTGCGCTTCTTCAGGTAGTTCGCCGCCGTGCGCCGCAGTTGCACGACCGCGCGGATCATCCCGATCGGATTCGTCGCGGCCATTTCCGGGATGATCGCGGTTGGTCGCAGGAACCAGCCCTGCGCATCGCGCTCCAACGTGCCGCGCACGTTCAGGCTCCGCAGATCCCAGAGTTGCTCGTTGTGGGAGTGGCAGAGGAGGCTGGCCGGGCCGGGGCGCAACTCGATCCCCACGCTGACTTCACACCGCAAGATCTGCGCACCGTCGTCGGGTACTGGTGCGCAGCGCACGCTACACGGGTAGCCCTCGGCATCAATGCCGGAGAGCACGCCGGACTCGAACGTCGCCGCTTTCTTGACGATCTCAGCCCACATGAAACACCTCGATCTCCCGCGCCGGGCGGGTGAAGTCGCCGTCTGCCCAGTAGCGCACGCGACGCGGCACGACGCTGATGACCAGCCGCATGTAATACCAGTCCATCAACCACTGCATGAACCGACCCTTGCTATTGTCGTTCGATGATGGCTGGCGCACGGCCAGCGTCGCCACCAGATCGCGCAAATCGTCATTCCAGGTCAGCACATCCCTGGAAACGGTGGCGTCCCCCTGCACCAGCACGATCGGGGCCTGCACCAGCCCGCTGGCCGTCGGGTCGGAGTAGAGCAGGCTCACCTTGCCGTCGCGCCGGATGTTGTATGCCTTCTGTGGCAGCGCGATCGAGGTGGTCGTCACGAAACAGCCCCGCTCGGGGCGATAGAAACCGACGACCGGCCAGGCGAGCGGCGTGCCGTCCTTCGCCAGCGTCGCCATCTCGGCGCAACGAAACTCGCGGAAAACCTGCTCAATCTCGACCGGGAAAGTGAGTTGCCGGACCGCAGTCGCTACGCCGGCGCTGCTGCGCTCCAGTGCTTCAAGCATCCCTCGTTGCTCCTCTCCAAAATGCTGTTGACCTGGTGCCCAATTTAGGTCCTGCTACGTTGCTCAAAAACAACCACTACAGCCAGTGTGCAGGATCACGGCGGTGTGCGACACCCTCAGACCCCACACACTCGCGGGAGTGGTTTGGGAGTGTGGGAGCACCGCCACCTGCCGCTGTTGCAAACTCGCACGCTACATAGCCCCATCGCCAGTAATCGGGCGTACTGACGCACCGACGCACCGACGCACGATCTCGTGCGGCGCAGTTGACGCCAGCCCGGTTGCCCGTATACTCAGCCCGGCCAGGTGACGGTGCGAAAAACTGCAAGCGAGGAGGGCCGCGATGCCGACGATGGACTTCGAAATTTACCTGCCGACCGAAGTGGGGGCCGACGAGCGCAAGGCAGCGCTGGAGAATCTGATTCGCTGGGAGGACAAGGCGGGGATCGAGATGGCGGTGGTGATGCCGGTGCCGTCGCCCCACCCGAGCAACAAGGCGCTCGCCGAAACGCTCGGCGGCGACCCGCGCTGGATCCTCTGCGCCCAGGTGAACCCGCAGCACGGCGAGAGCGCCGTGGCCGAGTTCCGGCAGGCCGTGACGGAGTTCGGCTGCCGGATGCTGAAGATCATGCCCGCGATCTACAACACGCCGCCCACCTCGCCGAACGCGCTGGCGCTGATGGATGTGGCGCGGGACCTCGGAGTCTCGGTGAACATCCACTCCACCGGCAACAACGGCGAGCCGCTGGAGATCGGGGCGCTGGCGCGACGCTACCCCGACGTGCCGATCATCATGGACCACATGGGCTATCGCAACGACGGCCGTCAGGCGATCCTGGCCGCGCAGGACAACCCCAACATCTACCTCGGCACGACGATCGCCGCCTTCGAGCCCTCCTTCATCGCCAACGCCATCCACGAGGTCGGGGCCGACCGGATCATCTTCGGCTCGAACCTCCCCAACTGCTACCCGGATCTCGCCGTCGAATCCATCCGGCGCGGCAACTTCGGCGACGAGATCGAGGCGCTGATCCTGGGCGGCAATCTGGCGCGGATGCTTGGGATTGCATAATCGAACGGGCGAACGGGCGAACGGGCGCAACGGGCGAACGGGCGAACGGACGATGATCGCGCTCGATTCCTCGCCCACTAGCCCCAGGGATGCTTCGCTCGGAAGAGAGTCGCTTCGGGTGAGAGGTCGCCCGTTCGCCCGTTCGCCCGTTCGCACACACGGAGGCTCCCATGTCCCTGGAAAACGTCGTCTACATCGGAACCTACACCAAGGCGCTGTCGCACACGGCGGGGAAGGCGGAGGGCATCTATCGCTGCCGCTTCGATCCGGCGAGCGGGGCGCTGACGGTGGAGGGCGCGGTCGCCGGGGTGGACAACCCTTCGTTCCTGGCGCTCGATCCCCAGAAGCGCTATCTCTACGCGGTCGAAGAGACCGATGACTACGAAGGGCGGGCCAGCGGTGCCGTCAGCGCGTTCGCCGTCGATCCCGACACCGGCGACCTGACCTGGCTCAACCGGCAGGCGACCGGCGGCACCGCCCCCTGCCACGTCAGCGTCGATCCGACCGGACGCTGGGTGCTGGTGGCGAACTACGGCAGCGGCAGCATCTCGGTCTATCCCATCGAGGAGGGTGGGCGACTCGGCGCGGCGAGTGCCTTCGTGCAGCACGAGGGCGGCAGCGTGAACCCGCAGCGCCAGCAGGGTCCGCACGCGCACATGATCGTGACCGATCCCGGCAACCGGCGCGTCCTCGTCAACGACCTGGGGCTGGATAAGGTGCTGCTCTACCAGCTCGATGCCGAGCGTGGCACCCTCACGCCGAACGACCCCCCGTGGGGCGAGATCGAGCCGGGGGGTGGGCCGCGCCATCTGGCGTTCCATCCTGGCAAGGATATCGTCTATGTCCTGCACGAAATCGGCTCGGCGGTGACGACGTTCGCCTACGACCCCGACAGCGGCGCGCTGACCGCGCTCCAGACCCTCCCATCCCTGCCTGCCGACTTCGCTGGGAACAATTCGACCGCCGATATCCACGTCGCGGCGTCCGGGCGATTCGTCTACGGCTCGAATCGCGGCCATGACAGCATCGCGATCTTCGCGGTGGACGACGTCAGCGGCACCCTGACCGCCCTCGGCCACGTCTCCACCGGCGGGCAGACGCCGCGCAACTTCTCGTTCGATCCCAGCGGCAACTACGTGCTCGCCGCCAATCAGCGCACCGACAACATCGTCAGCTTCCGCGTCGATCAGGGGAGTGGCGGCCTCACCCCGACCGGTCACGATGTCCAGGTCCCGACCCCGGTCTGCATCCTCTTCGCCGGGCAGTAGTCGGGACAAGCAGGCTCCAACACGCACAGCAGGGACGGATCCTTCGCTGCGCTCAGGATGACAGAGGAGAAACGGTGCCCTCTGTGGTGTCATCCTGAGCAGCGCGAAGGATCCGTCCCCCTCGTTACTCGTTACTCGTTACTCGTTACTCGTTACCCGCCCCCCTCACACCCCGACGGCGAGCGCCGGGTAGAACGGATCGGCACCGCCGCGCAGGATGCGCGCGTCGCGGTCGTAGAGGATCGCATCGGGACTGGCGAAGCCGTTGAGCAGGAAGTCGGTCTGGTGCGCGGTCAGGTCATGGCCGAGGGCGGCGAGCCCGGCCAGGGTGGCGGGACCGACGCGGTCGTCCACCAGCAGGCGTTGCTCGCTGCAATCCATGCGCGGGCTGCTGATCGCCGCCTGCGCGCCCAGGCCGAAGTCCACGACCTTGATGATCAGTTGCGCAATGGCGTCGAGGATGCGGCGACCGCCCGACGCGCCGACGACGAAGCGCGGCCCGGCCGCGTCCAGCACGATCGCCGGGGTCTGGTTGGTCAGCGGGCGGCGGCTGGGCGCGAGCGAGGCGGCGCGACCCGGCTCGGGGTCGAACCAGGACATGCCATTGTTCAGCAGCACGCCCACGCCGGGGATCGTCACCGCGCTGCCGAAGCTCGACATCAGCGTGGTGGTGCAGCTGATCGCCAGGCCGCTGCTATCGGCGGCGCAGAGGTGCGTGGTGTTGCTGTGCGCCGGACCCGCGCCGCTCGCCGCCACCAGTTCGGCGGGGCGACCGCTCGGCTCGTAGCGCCAGGGGTCGCCGGCGGCGATGGCGGGGTTGGCGCGATCCAGACTGATCGCGGCGCGGCGCTCGGCGGTGTACTCGGGGGAGAGGATGCCCGCGAAGGGCGTCGGCACGACCTCGGGGTCGGCCAGGTAGGTGAAGCGGTCGGTGAAGGCGAGGCGCGAGGCTTCGGCGATCAGGTGGAGCGCCGCCGCGCTGTTGTGGCCGAGGCTGGCGAGGTCGAAGCCGTCGAGAATCTGCAGCATCTGCGCCATCGTCACGCCGCCGAACGGCCCCGGCACCGTCGCGACCGTGCTCTGGCGATAGGGCACGGTCAGCGCCGGGCGAATCACCGCCTTGTACGCCGCGAGGTCTCCGGCGCGGAGCAGGCCATCGTTGGCGCGCATGTCGGCGTCGATGGCGGCGGCGATCGCACCCCGGTAGAACGCGTCCGAACCCTCGGCGGCGATCAGCTCCAGGGTGCGCGCCAGCTCGGGCTGCACCAGCCGTCCGGCGCGGCCCTCGATATCGAGCGGGTTGGGGGCCTCGTCATCGACGAGGAACGTTGCGGCTGAGGCGGGGAAGCGGCGCAGCCGGTGGCGCTCCTTGTGCGCGAGCAGCGTGTGGTACCAGTGCGAGTCGATGCCGTTCGCCGCCAGCTCGATCGCCGGCTGCAGCACGGTTGCCAGCGGCAGCGTGCCCCAGCGTTCGAGCGCGAGGCAGTAGCCCGCGACCGCGCCGGGCACCGCCGCCGAGCGATAACCGACTGTGTTCGCCTCGTCCTTCACCGCGCGCCACTTGAAGACTTCGGCGCTCTGGCGGTCGAGCAGTTCGTAGCAGTTGGGTGTCGCCAGCGCCGGGGAGCGCATGCCGAACTCGACGCAGTAGCTCTTGCCGTCGGCCGGGTCGTGGACAATCATCACGCCGCCGCCGCCGATGCCGCTCATCATCGGCTCGACCACGCCGCTGACGAAGGCGGCGGCGATCGCGGCGTCCATCGCGTTGCCGCCCAGTTCGAGCATCTTCGCGCCCGCCTCGCTGGCCTGGCGGCTCTTGGTCGCGACAATGCCGCGCTCGCCGACGGCCTCGATGCGGTCTACGGTGCGCCAGCCGTGGTGCATGGGGGACCTCCGAGAGTTCAAAGTTCAAGGTTCGAGGGATGCGGTTCGAAGGTTCGAAGGTTTGAAGGTTTCAGGGCCGTGGGGAGTATCGCATATCGGGCTGCGAGAGATTGGAACTCTGTTAAGATGGGTATAGCCATGTGAGGGGGAACTTTCGAACCTTCGAACCTTGAAACCTTCATACGGGGAGGCGAGCAGTGGCTGAAGGGATGGGGAACTTCGAGACAATCCTGCTGGAACGCGACGAGCATGTTGCGGTGCTGACGCTGAACCGCCCGGAGAAGCTGAACGCGCTGAGTCCGACCACGATGCGGGAGTTGGGGCAGGCGTTGGACGCGGTCCAGGCCGAGCCGGAGGTGCGCTGCCTGGTGCTGACCGGGGCGGGGGACCGCGCGTTCTCGACCGGGTTCGACCTGGATGGCCTGGAGTTCCCGCGCCGGACGGACCACGCGAAGGCGAACATCGAAGGGAACTTCAACATCCTGATCAAGCTCTGGGATCTGCGAATCCCGGTGATCGCGGCGGTGAATGGCTACGCGATCGCGGCCGGGTCGAACATGGCGATGATCTGCGACATCACGATCGCCTCGGAGCGGGCGCAGTTTGGGGAACCGGAGATCCGGCACCTGGCCCTGTCGCCGATGCTGCTGTTGCCCTGGTTCACCAGCAACCCGAAGATGGTCCACTACCTCTACTACACCGGCGATACCATCTCCGCGCGCGAGGCGCTGGACCTGGGGCTGGTGGCGAAGGTGGTGCCGCACGAGCAGCTGCTGGACGAGGCGCTGCGCATGGCGCGGCGGATCGCGATGGTGCCACCCTACGCCGTGGAGATGACCAAGGAGAGCCTGCGGCGCACCTACGAGACGATGGGCTTCCGCAACGCCCTCCACTCGCACCGCTACATCGACTCAATGGTCCTGGGCGGCGGCAACATCCCCGAGAAAGACCGCTTCTTCGCCATGATGGAGTCGGGCGACATGCGCGCCTTCCTCGCGGAGCGCGATGGACCGTTCAAGAAATGAGAAATGGGAAGTGGGAAGTTAGAAAATGCTCACACGGAGCAGCAGCCTATTCGGGCGGAAATTGCCTCACGAGCGAGCTATTTCCCACTTCCCACTTCCCACTTCCCACTTCTACAGCCCGAGGATCTCTTTGAGGCCGACAACCAGGCGGTCCATGTCTTCCCGGTCGTTGTAGGCCTGGACGGAGAGGCGCACGCAGCTTTGCCCCTTGAAGTTGTGGCAAGGGATTTCGACGCCGTACTCTGTCCAGAGGCGCTCCTTGAGGATGCTCATGTCGGTGGCGGGGAGCGGGAGGATCGCCATCTGGCTCCACCACTCGGTGGAATCGGGGGCGACGGGCGGGAGGCCGGTCAGGGCGGCGACCCGGTTGCGGGTTTCGCTGAGGAGTTCGTGGCAGGCGGCGCGGACACGCGACCAGTTGTGCTGGCGCTGAAAATCGATGGCAGCGGGGACGCTAAGGAATGCCGAGGGATCATCGGTGCCGGACCAGCCGAAGTGATCGACGAAGGCTGATGGGGCGCCACCAGGAGCCTTCCAGCCGTGGCTGATGATGATCGGTTCAAGCAGTTCCTGCATCTCGGGGCGGGAATAGAGGAAGCCGGCACCCTTCGGCGCGGAGAGCCACTTGTGGCAGTTGCCGGTGTAGTAGTCTGCCCCGAGCGCGTCGAGGTTGAGGTCGATCTGGCTGGGGGCATGGGCACCGTCGATCGCGGTGATGATCCCGGCGGCGCGGGCACGGCGGCAGATCTCGTCGAGGGGGAAGATCAGGGCAGAGCCCGAGGTGATGTGGCTGAGCATGATCACCTTGGTGCGCTCGGTCACGCCCGCCCAGAATTGCTCGACGAAGTCCTCGGCGGTGGTCACCGGCATGGAGATTGGCTGCGCGATGTACTTCGCGCCGGTGCGCTCGCAGTAGTAATCCCAGGTCTTGATGACCGCGCCGTACTCGTGGTCGGTGGCGAGGATTTCGTCGCCGGGGTTGAGCTTGAGCGAGCGGGCGATGATGTTCATGCCGACGGTGACGTTGGTGACGAAGGCGATGTTGTCGCCGTGGGTGCCAACGTAGTCGCCGAGCGCGGTGCGGGCTTCGGCGAGCAGTTCGACGCGCCGTCGGCCGAGGAATTCGACCGGCTGGCTCTCCAAGCTCGCGCTGTAAGCTTTGGTATTTCTCGAGGGCGGGCGCGGCGTGGCCCCGTAGGAGCCGTGGTTGAAGGCGATGTCACGCCGGACGAGGTACTGGTCGGCGAGGGCGGCGAGTTCGTTCGGCGTGGTGAGGTCGCTGATTGACATAATATGTACCGCTTTCTGTGCGGTCGATCCGAATGCGGCGCTTATGGTACGACTTTTGGGCCGGAATTGTCATGGCGAGGGGTGGGCGGTGGGCGGGAAAGTGGGTTCGTTTTTCCGCTTTAAACTTCCTTCCTTCCCATCCCCGAATGAGCGGCCTGATCCTGGACTAAACCGAAGCGCCGCTGAAACCTACATCCTCAAACGTAGGGCATGTAGATTTCAGCACGGATTCAGTTTAGGAGGCAAGCGCATCGGCGTCGGCTGGCGTGCCCCATGACTGGCGTGTTGCCAGCCAGTAGCCTATCCCAGCGACCAACACAGCCCCGGCCAGGTGGGCCGAACGTCGCCGGACCGGCGTGGTCCAACCAGCGCTGCGGCCGACCAGCAGGAGCGCCCCGCCGCCGGTCTTCACCCCGGCCGCAGCCGCGAACGGGGCCAGTTGGAACGGTGCCCAGGATTGCCCCCGACCCTTCGTGCGCACGAGGAGCAGGGTGACGAGCAGCAAGATAGCCCCGGCACCCAGAAGGCACCGAGCGCCGCCATCGCCAACGCGAAGAAGGTGAAGGGATCGGCCTGGTGCGCCTTGATGTAGGGTCCGACCAGCGATTGAAGGCGACATCGATCGCGGCACCGCCCATCCGATGGTGTAGATGCCGAGCGCGAACAGCGCGGCTGGCGGAGCATCAGGCACAGCCACGTCCCGACGATGACGCACGCCGAGGAGATCGTCGCGGCGATCACCGAATACTTCGGGGCAGCAGGTGCCGCCCCGCCCCCAGGGTGATCGGGGCAACACCGGTGCTGTCGCTGTCGGCAAGGATCAGCACGGGTTCGCGACGCGGCGCGATGGCGACCCCAGCCGCGTAGGGGCACGCGTCCAAACTTCTGCCGCCCGTTGTTATCCGATCTCTTCTGGTGATTGAAGGCCCGCAATCGCCGCCGATCGCGCTTTCTCGCCGCCCGCGCGTCGCTCGCGTGAGTGGACATCTCTACCGGGAATCGCTACTATACTTCCCACGCTGATGGGGGTGCCAGTCCGGCACAGCGTCAATTCCGCCAACGGAAGAACCGTGCAGGTCCAGGCTGCCGCGGCGTGGGCGGGCGGCGCATCTTGCTGACGGAGGGGGGGAGCATGGGCGTCGATAGCGACCGCCTCCGCGCATGGTGCGCGGAGGGCAGCTGATGCTTGACCCGAATTCGCTCAGTGGCGTCGCGTTCCGCTACGCGCGGTGGCTCCGCGAGACCGACCAGTGGGACGCGATGGACCTCTTCAGCTTCGTGATTCACCCGGCCATCGGCCGCATGGCGGGGATGGGACGCACGCGCGTCGTCGATCTGACCCCCGCAATGGTCCGCCGCGCCCTCCTGCTCGCCGCCCAGGACCAGATCGACCCCACCCTCGCCCTCGGTGCCTGGGAGGACTTCCTCGCCTTCCTCGACATCGAAGGCATCGACTACCGCCCCGATTTGCTTGTCGAAGCGTCGTGAGGGCGTGGAACGTGAAGCGTAGGACGTAGAGCGTAGAACGAATTCCGTCCCACGCTCCACGCTCCACGCTCCACGTCCTACGTCCTACATATACAACCCCCCATTCACACTGATCGTCTGCCCCGTCACATAGTCGCCATCCACACAGAGGAAGCGCACCGCCTTGGCGATCTCCTCGGGCCTGCCGAAGCGGCGCACCGGGATGCGCGCGATGATCGTCTCGCGGATATTCTCCGGCACGACCGAGAGCATGTCGGTGTCGATGAAACCCGGCGCGACGCAGTTCACCAGGATCTTGTAGCGCGCCAGTTCGAGTGCGAGCGACTTCGTGAAGCTGATCAGCCCCCCCTTGGCGGCGGTGTAGTTCGTCTGCCCGATGTTGCCGCTGAGCGCGACGATCGAGCTGATGTTGATGATCTTGCCGCCCCCCTGCTCGATCATCGCGGGCACGGCCGTGTGGGTGCAGTAGAAGACGCTGTTGAGGTTTGTGTCGATCACCCGCCGCCAGTCGTCGCTGGTCAGCTTGCGGAACGTGCGGTCGCGCGTGATCGCCGCGTTATTGATCAGGATATCGACCCGCCCATAGTGCTGGTGCGCCTGCTCCACCAGCCCGCGCGCCTGCGCCTCGTCGGTCACGTCGGCCTTCACGATCAGCGGCTCGCTGCCGGTCCCGGCCGCCCTGATCTCGTCCGCCAGCGCCTCGGCCGGCGCGCTGCTGTTGGCATAGTTGATCACCACGTGCGCGCCGGACGCCCCCAACTCGCGCGCGATCGACGCGCCGATCCCCCGGGACGCCCCGGTGATGACCGCTACCTGACCCGCCAATGCTGCCACGGCACGCCTCCTTTCCCACGACTATTCTGCTGTAAGCTCGCCTGAAGTCGAGGTTGGTGCGGCCCCAATCATAGCGGCGTCGCCGGAAAACGCAACTGCGCCGCTCGCGCCGCGCCTTTGCGCCCGCCCGCGCCTGGCCGTAAGATGTGCCTCGCTGTGGGAATGACGCGACGGGAACGGGAACTCGTGCGAGGAGGTCGGCCATGAAAGCTGCGGTCCTTCGGGAAGTCAACAAGCCGCTCACGATCGAGGAGGTGCAGATCGATCGCCCCGGCCCGCACGAGGTGCTGATCCGCACCGGGGCCTGCGGCGTCTGCCACTCCGACCTGCACTTCATCGAGGGCAAATACCCCTGCGCCATGCCGACGATCCTCGGCCACGAGGCGGCCGGCACGGTGGAGGCGGTGGGCGAACTGGTCGATTACGTGCAACCCGGCGACCGCGTCATCACCTGCCTCTCGGGCTTCTGCGGCCACTGCGACTTCTGCCTGAGCGGCCGACCGGCCCTCTGCTCGCAGGCGGGCATCCGGCGCGGCGCGACCGAAGCGCCCCGGCTCTCGCAGGATGGGAAGCTGATGAACCAGGTCTTCAGCCTCGCCGCCTTCGCCGAGCAGATGCTCGTCCACGAGCACTCGCTGGTCAAGGTCGGCACCGAGGTCTCGTTCGAGCAACTGGCGCTGATCGGCTGCGGCGTGACCACCGGTGTCGGCGCGGTGCTGAACACCGCCAAGATCGAGCCGGGCAGCACCGTCGCGGTCATCGGCTGCGGCGGCGTGGGGCTCAACTGCATCCAGGGCGCGAAGATCGGCGGCGCGGGGCGCATCATCGCGATCGACCGCGTCGTCAGCAAGCTCGCGCTCGCCGAGCAGTTCGGCGCGACCGACCTGATCGACGCCTCCGAAGTCGATCCCGTCGCGGAGGTGAAGGCGCTCACCGATGGTGGCGTGGACTACGCCTTCGAGGTCATCGGCCTGAAGGTCGCCGCCGAGCAGGCCTTCGCGATGCTCGGGCGCGGCGGCACCGCCACGATCATCGGCATGATCCCGCCCGGCCAGAAGATCGAGCTCGAAGGGCGCATGTTCCTCGGCGAGCGCCGCATCCAGGGCAGCGTCATGGGCAGCAACCGCTTCCGCATCGACATGCCGCGC
This sequence comes from Chloroflexia bacterium, assembly GCA_046328475.1. Taxonomy (GTDB): domain Bacteria; phylum Chloroflexota; class Chloroflexia; order Thermomicrobiales; family CADCWN01; genus CADCWN01. The sequence continues at coordinate 67,486 of JAXLWN010000024.1, forward strand.
TACATCACCTGGTATCGCCAGGGCCGCCTGAAGCTGGACGAACTGGTCACCCAGCGCCTCAAGCTCGACCAGATCAACGAAGCCTTCGAGGACATGGTCTACGGCAAAGTCGCCCGCAGCGTGATCGTCTTCGATTAGTTTTCCCCCGACACTCGGCAGCGGCGCGGGCAGCGCGATCACCTCGTCGCGCAGGATCGCCGCTGCCGAGGCCACCATCCACTCCACATACGCCGCCCCGGCGATCTCCGCCGCCCGCGCCAGGGCCGCGCGCAAACGGGGCGGCTGCCAGCGGTCGTCGTGGGAATCGCTGGCGATCAGGTGGACCAACCGCTCGCGCAGCAGCCGCTCGGCGGCAGGGCGGGCTGCGCGCTCGCCGGGGCCAGTCAGCGACCCCGCGTTGACCTGGATCGGCACCCCGCAGGCGATCAACTCGCGCAGCGGCGCGGGTCGCGCTGGATATCGCCGTATCGCTCCGCGTGCGCCAGGATCGGCCGCAGCCCGATCCCCTGCAAGTCGTCGATCGCCCGGCGCAAATAGCTCGGGATCGGCCCGGAGAGCGGCAGTTCCATCAATAAATAGTGCCCGCCGTTCAGCGTGGTGAGTTCCCCGGCGCGGTAGCGCGCCACCATGTCGGCGACGATCCGCACCTCCTGCCCCGGCACCACCCGCACCTCCAGCCCATGCTCGACCGCCAGCTCGTTCAGCCGCGCCACCTTCGGCGGGATGCGCCCGGCCGGGCAGTGGTGCGCGTGCGGCGTGGCGGCGATCAGGCCGATCCCCTCCTCCTCGGCCACCCGCAACATCCGCAGCGATTCCGCCTCGTGCGTCGCCCCATCGTCCACACCCGGCAGGATGTGGCAATGCAGGTCCACAAGTAACGGCTTGGATGCCCCCATCACTGCGGATCCCGCCGAAAGCTCTCGGCCACCTCGCGCAGCGCGTGGGCCAGTTCGATCGATGCGTCGATCTCGTCGCGATAGATCGACACGCTCTCCACATGCACCCCCAGCGGCAGCTCATCGCCGTAGGGCTGATCGAGGATCGCGCGCAGATGCTCGCGGCAGATCGCGATCGAGCGGTCGAGCGGTGCCGGATCGTCCAGAATCGCCGTCGCGACCGCCGGATCGATCCTGATCCCGAGCCAGCGCATGAACTCCAGCGTCTTCGCCCGACCGCACGGCACGAACGTCAGAATAATCCGCTTCGGCGGCACGCCAAGCCGCCGGCAATCCGCCGCATAATCGGTGAGCAGCCGGATCGTCGTCTCCGGGTGATAGATCGCCTGCGAGATGAAGTAGCTACAGCCGTCGCGCGCCTTCTGGTGCAGCCGCTCGCTCTCGCTGCGCCGCCCCCCGTGACGCTCCGCGATCGCCACGCCCCCGAGCGTGAACCCGGCCGGGTGGCTCGCCGCCAGGTGCGTCGCGCGCGAGAGCGACATCGGCAGCGGACCGCCCCCCGCCGCCTGTGCGCTCGGCCGCCCAACCAGCGAGAGCGTCCGCAGGCCATAATCGCGCGCGGCCTCGTCCAGCCACGCCCGCCAATCGTCCTCGGTCAAATGCTGGATCGCCTTGTAGGTGATCAGCGGCAGATCGAGCAGCGATCCGAGCAGGCGCGCGTACTGCCGTGAGTCGAGCGTCGGCAGGAACGGGAAGGGGCGCGGCTCCTCGATGCGGTCGCTCTCGTCCTGCACGTCGTACACCACGATCCCATCCAGCGTCAGCGCCCGCACGCGCGCCGCCAGCCTGGACGCCGCCCGCTCCACGCGCTCCGGCTCCGCCCCCGCGCGCGGCGGCGTCGTGCCGTAGAGATAGAGAAAATCGCTTGAAGCGCGCAGCCGCTCGCCAAAATCCATGCCACCCTGTCATCCCGAACGCCAACCAGCCCAATACACCGCCGCGATGGTACTAGATCGCCGCAGACGCTAGCAACGCCGCACGCCCCCGAGCCGGATTGATCCGGCGCATCTTCGTAGCCCGGGGACTTCATCCCCGGGTGGGCGGCGCACGTCACCCCGCTCCCCCATCGCCACCGCCTCGCCCCAGCGACCATCCCCTCTCCCTTCAGGGGGAGGCGTCCGTCGCCTTCCAAAAAATGCCCGTGTCCGGGGTATTGACAAGTCGTCAAACGCATGGTACTGTATGTACATCAACGACGCGACCCCCGGCAACGGGAACGCGGGGACGCAAGGAACCGCAGGAACGTGGCAAGGGGCAGCGAACAGGGAGCCGAAGACCTTCGGGTCGGTGCCACCCACTCGCCGTCGGCGGGGACGCAAGGAACCGCCCGCACGCCGCAGCGTTGAACGAACGGACGCCGATGGCCTCTCGGGGTTGTCGGCGTCTTTCGTTAAGTAATGAGTGATGAGTAACGAGTCATGGGTAATTGTTCCAGAAGCAAATTTCAAAGTTCGAATGCCACCGTCCCAACTTCGAGCTTTGAACTTTGAATCCCCTCGCCACTCATCACCCATCCCTCATCACTCATTACTAAGGACACCATGCCGCGACTACTCCGCCTCAACGAAGTGCGCGAAACGGCGGAGGGCGAGCAACCCCCCGGCTACGCGCTCTTCCGCAAGGGCAATCTCAACCTGGGGCTCCTGAGTATCCTCAGCCTGGTCGCCCTGCCCCCCGCGTTCATCTTCTTCGCGTTCGTCACCGGACCGCTCGGCGGACCGTTCGACCTGCAAGGCGGCGAATTCTCCTTCCACGTCGATCCCGTCGGCCTCGTGCTCGTCACCATCGCCGCCCTGGTAATCCTGCCCATCGTCCACGAGCTGGTCCACGGCGCGGTCGCGGCTCTCTGCGGCGGCAAACCGGTCTACGGCATCGGCCCGGGCGTCGCCTTCTGCCACTTCCGCGAGTTCGTCAGCGTCGGTGCCTACGCCGCCATCCTGATCGCCCCGCTCCTCGTCCTCTCCATCCTCGGCGTCATCCTCATGCCGGTCACCCCCGGCATCCTGCGCGGCCCGTTGCTCGCCATCCTGATCACCAACGCCTCCGGCGCGGTCGGCGACATCGCCTCCCTCACCCAGCTCTTCGGCCTCCCCGGCACCGCCCTCATCGCCGACACCAGCCACGGCTTCGAGGTCTACGCGAAGGACGAGTCGTGAGTCGTGAGTCGTGAGTCGTGAGTGAGGTGGCCCGGAGAGCACATCGCTCTCCGGGCCGCTTCGTCTCTATCGCCTATCGCCTATCGCCTATCGCCCTCGTTACTCGTTACTCGTTACTCGTTACTCGTTACTCGTCACTCCCCGTCCCCTCACGACTCACGACTCACGACTCACGACTCGCCAGCGCCCGCACCACCCCGATCTCCCACGATGCTCCGCCTCGTGCTGCATCAAGTGGTGCAGCACCCATTCCGGCGTCACATCGTAGTTCCGCAAGTGCCGCACCCGGCGAAACTCCTCGACCGACATCGCGCGGAATGTGCCGAGCAGCATCGCCCGAGTGGTCTCGAATCGCGCCAGGTGCTCCGCGATGGTCAGGCCAGGGCAAGGGGTGAGTCGGCCATCGGCATTGCGCACATCGAGCGGGAACAGGGCCTCCACCTCCGGCGGGAAGTCGGGCTGCTCCAGCACCTCGACGTAGAGCCAATCGAGTTCGATCGCCGCGATGTGGTAGAGGATCGTGCCGATGGCGTTCTCCCCGGCCGGGGGCGTCCAATCGAGCACCTCGGGGGTGATCCCCTCCAGCGTAACCAGGGTGCGGCGGCGGGCATCCTCAATCGCCCACAGCCAGGGCGCGATCTCGGGCGCGCAGCCAGCCTCCAATTCCATGACCAGGGTGCGTCGCGCAGCTTCCTGCATACTCCTCCATGTCTTCCCATTGCGTTGTGTACAAAGTCGCCAATGCCTACCGTATCCAGGTGCGTCTTTCCCCTCTCCTCGTGGGAGAGGGGTCGCCGCCGCAGCGGCGGGGGTGAGGCCCGCCCCCCACCGCCAGCATACCGTCCGCTGCGTCCCGGCGCGTCGTCCGAACGGCCAGCCCCGGCACTGACCCCCCGGGCAGCGAGCGACGAAACAGTCCCTTCGCGCGTTGCGTACATGGGGGAGGGTAGTCGCCTGGGGCTGGTCGCCAATCTGCGCTACTATTGCTCCAGGGTAGGTCGGGGTAGGTCGGGGTAGGCCGCAACGGCGCGGTGAGGAGTGATATCGTGCTGAAAATCAGGGTGGCCCTGCTGTGGCTGGTGGTCGCGTCGCTCCTCTCCCTCGGGGCAGGCGCGCTGCTGCCATCCCCGGTTGGGGCGGCAGAGTCGAGCGCGCCCGTGCGCTACGACCGCTTCGATGTGGACTACGTGATCGCCGCGAACGGCGAATTCCGCGTCACCGAGCACCAGGCGGTCAACTTCCTGAGCGGCACCTTTAAGCGGGCGTCGCGCAACATCGGCCTCGCCAATACGCAGCAAATCAAGGATGTCACGGTCACCGGCGACGGCCAGGCCTACACGCAGTCACAAAACTCCTCGCAGACGGCCAATACCTTCACCACGACCAGCAACAGCAGCACCCTGACCATCGAGTGGTACTTCCCGCAGACGGTCGGGCCGCACGTCCGCAACTTCGAAATCTCCTACACCGTGGTCGGCGGGCTGCGCATCTACTCCGACCTCGACGTGCTCGACTGGGTCGCGCTGCGCCAGGACCTGCCCGCCAGCGCGGTCGCTTCCACCGTCACGGTGCAGCTGCCGAAGGACATCGACAAGTCGCAGTTCCGCCTCGACTCGCAGGGCGCGACCGCGCGCCAGGAGGTCGTTGACGGCCGCACGGCGCGCTTCGTGACCAACGGCGTGCCGCGCGGCGACGGTCTGGCGATCAAGGTCTCCTTCCCGCACGGCCTCGTCAGCGCCTCCCCGCCCCCCTGGCAGGCCGCGTTCGACCAGCAGACCGCCAAGCAGGAGCGCGAGCAGGGCATCCGCGACCTCGCGAACCTCCTCCTCGCCCTCCTCGGCTTCCTCGTCCTCCTCGGCGGCGGCATCTTCCTCTTCATCCTCTGGTACACCAGGGGCCGCGACCCGCACGTCGGCCTCGTCGCCGACTATCTGCGCGAACCGCCGAGCGACCTCAGCCCCGGCGTGATGGGCACCCTGATCGACGAGCGCGCCGACCTCCACGACGTGCTCGGCACGCTCACCGACCTCGGGCGCAAGGGGATCATCCAGATGACGGAGGTCCCGCCCGCCGAGGGGTCGTGGGGCCGCAGCGACTTCATGATCGAGCGGCGCGACACCACCATCCCGGTCACGAAGCTGGAGCAGGCGGTGCTCGACACCATCCTGCCGAACGGCGCGATCCGCATGCGGCTGAGCGAGGTGAAGGGCGGCATCACCGCCTCGCTGGCCCGCTTCAACGACGCCCTCTACGACGAGGTCGTGGATCGCGGCTACTTCAAGGTCAGCCCGGAGCGCACCCGGCAGCGCTATCGCTCCGCCGGGAAGTGGCTGGCGATCCTCGCGGTCGTCGTCTGCCTCGTCGCCTTCTTCATCGCCGGTAGCACGCTCGGCGGGCTGATCTTCCCCGCCATCGGGCTGGTGATCATCGCGCTCGCGCTGCGCGGCCTGGCGCGGGCGATGCCGGTGAAGACCCGCCTGGGGGCCGAGGAGGCCGCGAAGTGGAACGCCTTCCGGCGCTACCTGGCGAACCTGGAGAAGTACGAGAACCTGGAGGAGGCGAAGGGGCGCTTCGAGCAATACCTCCCCTACGCCACCGCCTTCGGCCTCGACCAGAGCTTCATCCAGAAGTTCGCGTCGGTCGCGACCCCCGTGCCGCAGTGGTTCGGCGGCGGCGGCTTCGGTGGCCCGGTCATCATCAACCCCGGCGGCGGCTACTACGGCGGCGGCCACCATCATGGCGGCGGCTACTACGGCCCTGGGCAGATGGGCGGTGGCGGCGGTGGCGGCGACCATGGCGGTGGCGGTGGCTGGGGCGTGCCCTCGCTGGACGATCTCAGCAATCGCGGCGGCGGCGGCCTCTCCTCGATGAGCGAAGGTCTCGCCGGGATGCTCAGTTCCGCCGCCAGTGTCTTCGGCGGCGGTGGTGGCGGCTCCGATAGCGGCTGGAGCGGCGGCGGCGGCGGCTTCGACTTCGGTGGCGGTGGTGGCGGCGGCGACAGCGGCGGCGGCGGTGGCGGCGACTTCGGTTAGTCGCTGAAAGGTGGGCATCATGCGCGCGGGGAGATGCGGCACGTTCGGGCGTGGGGCACTGTATGTAGCGCTGCTCGCTGCGCTGTTGGTCCCCAGTCTCATTCTGCCGCAGGTCGTCGCAGCGCGCGATGCCTGGCGGCCAACGAATCCACCCATCACCTCGCGGGGAGTGCATGTCGCCGCTAGCCTCCCCGATGGTCGTGTGCTGATCGCGGGCGGGCGCAGTAGCGTCTTGAAGGATCAGGCCACGCTTGCTTCGGCCGAAATCTACGATCCGCTCGCCGATCGCTGGTTGCCCGCCGCGCCGATGAACGTCCCGCGCGAGTTTGCCACCGCCACGGTCCTGCCCGACGGGCGCATACTCGTTGTCGGTGGTGTGCCTCGGTTTTCTGAGCCTGCGAATGCGTCAGCGGAACTGTATGACCCATCAACGGGTAGCTGGACACTAACCGCGCCGATGATTGATGGTCGCTGTTGGCACGCAGCTGTGCTGCTGCCCGACGGGCGCGCACTGGTCGCTGGCGGGCGCAGAGGAATCCAGGGGAACAGCGAGCTAGCGACCGCAGAAATCTACGATCCGGTACTTGATCGCTGGCAACCAGCTGGAACACTCGCGGTAGCGCGTGATCGCCTGGCTGCTGCTGCCTTTCCCGATGGCCGTGTACTCGTGGTCGGCGGTCATGATGATCGGTCAGGTATCTACGGCACCGCCGAAATCTACGAACCCGCGACCAATTCATGGCGTCGAGTTGCGCGTATGGCTATCGCCCGAGAAGCGCCGACCGCCACGCTGTTGCCCGATGGACAGGTACTCGTGGTTGGTGGTGACAAACCCGAGCGCTTTGATCCGGTGACTGAGCAGTGGATCCCGGCGGCTGGCGGAGCACCAATTGCTGCCGACAGCCATACCGCGACGCTCTTACCGGATGGCCGCGTAGTGGTCGCAGGAGGGTACGTTTCGCTCGGCCAGGGTCTTGCCGAGAGCGAGGTTTCGGCGGCGCTCTACGATCCTCGCGGCAATGTCTGGCGATCTCTGCCGCCATTGAATGCGCACCATGATTTCTCCACCGCAACTCTCCTGCCGGACGGTCATGTGCTCATTGCTGGGGTGATTTTCAACAGCACCGCCTATTTCGCCGAGCGCCTCACCTTCGACCTCCCAGAGCAGCGCTGCTTTCCCGAGACTGGTCACTGCATCCAGGGGCACTTCCTGACCTATTGGGAGGCGCGCGGCAGCCTCGCGCTCAACGGCTATCCGCTGACCGATGAGCACGTCGAGGTACTGGAAGATGGCAAACCCTACACCGTGCAGTATTTCGAGCGCACGCGCCTGGAATATCACCCGGAGAATCAGCCCCCCTTCGATATGCTGCTCGGCCAGTTCGGGCGGCGTATCCACCCCGCCGAACCGCCCGCCGAACGGCAGGAGGGCGGCACCTACTTCACCGAGAGCGGCCACAATCTCGGCGGGCGGTTCTACGATTTCTGGCGATCAAATGGTCAACTCGCCCAATTCGGCTACCCGATCACCGAGGAGTTCGCCGAGACGCTGGAGGACGGGCAGTCCTACACGGTACAGTATTTCGAGCGGGCGAGGTTTCGAGTACCACCCCGAAAGCTGCCCAGGCACGCCGTACGAGGTGCTGCTCGGGCAGTTCGGGCGGCGCATCCTGGCGGAACGCTGACCAGCGTGACCGCCTGGCGAGGGTTCGTCGTCTATACTTTGTTGGTCCGAAGACTGGGCGCGCGGCAGCGTTGAGCCGCGCGCACGATTGACTGGAGGCCACCGATTAGCGCCACCGCAGATAGGCCGAACCTCCCCAATGATGGGGAGATGCGTTGTGCCAACCATCCGAACACGCCCACCCGCCTGCGCTGCGGCCGTTGCGGCAAACCGATCTGCACGCGCTGCGCCAACACCACCTCGGTGGGGCTGCGCTGCTCCGACTGCGCGCGGGGGCCGCAGCCGGTGATGTACCAGACCGACACGACCATCCTGGGCCGCGCGCTCGGCGCGGGCCTCGCGGCGGCCGTGGTGCTCGGCGTCGCCTGGGGGGTGCTCTATCGGGTCGGGTTTGGCTTTTATGACCTCAGTTGGGACTTCTGGTTCATGCTGATCACCGCCTTCGTCGTCGGCGAAGTCGTGAGCTGGGCCGGGAAGCGCCGCCGGGGTTCGAACCTGCAACTGCTGGCGATCGGCGCGGTGCTGCTCGCTTTCGTCATCAGCCGGGGCACTATCATCCTGCGCGCCTCGCAGGCCCTCACCGCCGCCGATGTCAGCGCCATCATTCAGCAAACCATCGCCGCACCAGTCCTGCTCCTCTTCCTCGCCCTCGCCTGCCTGATCGCCTGGCGACGCTTCCGGTAGAGATGAGTAACGAGTAACGAGTGATGAGTAGCGAGTGACGGGGAAACAAGCGCAGGCAACCACGCTCCCTGAACCTCGTCCCTCCTCGTTACTCGTTACTCGTTACTCGTTACTTCGTCTAGTCCGCCGCCGTCGCCACCGGCTCCCGATAGCTGCCGGGGATCGCGCCGAAGGCGTGCGCGATGCGGTTCCAGCCGTTGATCGCGACGATCGCCATCGTCAGATCGACCAACTCCTCTTCGGAAAAGTGCTCGCGCGTCGCGGCGTAGAGCGCGTCGTCCACGTGGCTGTCGGCGATCTGGGTGAGGGCTTCCGTCCAGGCGAGCGCGGCCCGCTCCCGCTCGGTGTAGAACGGCGCGTCGCGCCAGGTGCTCAGGCCATAAAGCCGCTGCTCCGTTTCGCCCGCCCGGCGCGCGTCGCGCGTGTGCATGTCGAGGCAGAAGCCGCAGTGGTTGATCTGCGAGGCGCGCGACTTGACCAACTCCAGCAGCGAATGCTCGATCGCCCCCTGCGCCTGCAACTGACCCAGCCCGCGCATCGCGCGCATCGCCTCCGGCCGGACCTTGTAGTAATTCAAGCGCCGAAAATCCATCGTTTCCTCCTTGCCCAGGTGCTACGTTTCACAATCGATGGGAAGGTTGGGGTCGGGACCTAACCGCCGCCGGGTACCCACCGCAGTGGGTGGGGTTTCGTGGCGACCGCAGTCGCCCTCAGGCGCGGTTTCAACCGCCGATCTCCCCACGTTCACACCGCCCCGCGCACGCCTGTCGCCGGTACGGCACTGGCTCTCCCCAGACTACCGCTATAATGGCTCAGTCACAAGCACCATTTTCGCGGCATGGTGCAATCCATTATCGCAGGATCGCCCGTCGTGCCGAAACGCGCCACCGCCCCGCCGCTCCTCCTCCCCGCGCTCGACCCCGCGTCGCCGCTGCCGCTGCACCGGCAACTCTACGACGCGCTGCGGCGGGCGATCCTGGCGCGGCAGCTCGCACCAGGCACCCGCCTCCCCTCCACGCGCGCCCTCGCGGCCGACCTGCGCCTCGCCCGCGCCACGGTCGTCGTCGCCTACGAGCAGCTGCACGCCGAGGGCTACATCGAGGGCCGCGTCGGCGCGGGCACCGAGGTCGCGCGGGCGCTGCCCGGACGATGCGCCGCACCGCCCGGCGGTGGCGCAGCGCCCACCGGTGGCGGGCGCGCGTTGTCGCAGCGCGGCGCGGGCCTGGTCGCCGCCGCGCGCTCGACCGGGCTGGGGCTGCCGTCGCGCCTCTTCCACCCCGGCCTCCCGGCCCTCGATGCCTTCCCGGCCGCAACCTGGTCCCGGTTGATGGCGCAACGCCTGCGCGGCTCGGCGACCGAACTGCTCGCCTACAGCGACCCGGCCGGCTTTAGGCCACTCCGCGAGGCAATCGCCGCCTACCTCGGCGCGGCGCGGGCCGTGCGCTGCACCGCCGATCAGGTGATCATCGTCAGCGGCGCGCAGCAGGGGCTCGATCTGCTGACACGCCTGCTGCTCGATCCCGGCGATGCGGCCTGGATCGAGGATCCAGGCTACGGCGCCGCGCGGACGGCGCTGATTGCCAGCGGTGCCCGCCTGGTGCCCGTCCCCGTTGACGGTGATGGTCTCGACGTGGCAGCTGGTATCGCCCGCGCGCCCGCCGCGCGCCTCGCCTACGTCACCCCCTCGCACCAGTTCCCGCTCGGCTCGACCCTGAGCCTCGCCCGGCGGCTCGAACTGCTCGCCTGGGCCGAGCGTGCGCACGCCTGGATCATCGAGGACGACTACGACAGCGAATACCGCTACACCGGGCGACCCCTCGCCGCCCTGCAAGGACTCGACACCGCCGGGCGCGTCATCTACCTCGGCACCTTCAGCAAGGTCCTCTCACCCGGCCTGCGGATCGGCTACCTCATCGCCCCGCCCGATCTCTCCGCGCCGATCATTGCCGCGCGCGGCCTCACCGATCGCCACTCCCCGACCCTCGAACAGGCCGTCCTGGCCGACTTCATCACCGCAGGCCACTTCGCGCGCCATCTCCGCCGCGTGCGCGACCTCGCCGCCGAGCGCCAGTCCGCCCTCCTCGCCGCCATCCGCGCACACCTCGGCGACGCCCTCACCGTCACCCCGCAGCCCGCCGGACTCCACCTCGTCGGCCATCTCCCACCGGGTAGCGACGACCTCGCCGCCTCCCGCCGCGCCGCCGCCGTCGGCATCACCGCCCCCTCCATCAGTTCCAGCTACCTCGACGCCCCCCGCCAGCACGGCCTCCTCCTCGGCTACGCCAGCGCCCCCCCACCCGCCCTGCGCGATGCTGTCCGCACCCTCGCCACCGCCCTCACCCGCTAATTCCCCCTCCCAACCTATCCCTCCAACATCCAAACCCTCATTTTCTATCCAACCTGGCACGATTTGCCTCCCCCGACGGGTAGATATATGTAGGGCCGCTTCGCGAAGCGCCCGCGTGGCAGCGCCTGGCGCACCGCCGATCACCACCCGTCATGGTAGGGGCGGGTCACCGACCCGCCCGCATGGGCACGGCACCCGCGCCGTATTCAACCACCCACCCAAGGAGTCCGCTGTGGTGTATTCGTCATTCGCCATTCGTCATTCGTCATTCGTCCTCGTCTCTGCGTCGTTCTCTGCGTCTCCGCGCCTCTGCGGTCTTCCATTCCCTTTCTCTCTTCTCTCTTCTCTCTTCTCTCCACTCTCCCCTCTCCACACCCCGCCTCGCCCCCGGAGAAAGAGAAGAAAAAAGTCAAAATGCAAAAACAAACCTACTTCCCCGCGTAACTCGCCTACACGTAACGCACCTACACCCCAACACCCTGCCCGAACCACCCCCGCAGTCGTATACTTGCCCACCGGAGCGACCACACCACCGGAAAGGACCACCTTGCACCCACGCCCTCTGCCGCGCCGCCACGCCACCGCCATCCTCCCCCACCCGAGGATCGGCCAGCGACCCCACACCCGATGAGCAGCGAAATCGCCGACCCCCAGGTCGAGCCAACCGCCGCCTCCGCCGCCCCCACCGCGCTCCAGTCGGCGGCGCGGCGCGGCATCGCCTCCGCCGCGCTGATCATCACCGTCGGCAACCTGCTGTCGCGCCTCTTCGGCCTGGTCCGCGAGCAACTGGCCGCGCACTACTTCGGCACCGAGGCCGTCAAGCCCTTCGCCCTCGCCGACAGCATGCTCACCATCCTCTACGACCTGCTGATCAGCGGCATGGTCGCCGCCGCGCTCGTGCCCGTGCTCACCGAATACGCCGCGCCCGAGCGCCGCGCCGAACTCCGCCGCATCGTCGGCACGCTCCTTACCCTGGCGACGCTCGCGCTCGGCGGCGTGACCACCCTCCTCGTCATCTTCGCGCCACAGCTGGTGACCGTCTGGCTCAAGAGCGGTTCCGGCAGCATCAACGACGCCCTGATCCCCGAGGCGATCCGCAACGTGCGCCTCATCCTCCCCGCCGTGCTGCTGCTCAGCTTCTCCGCGATCCTCCTGGCGACGAACTACGCGCTGGGTCGCTTCGCCTGGCCCTCCGTGGCCCAAGCCGCGCGCAACGGCGCGATCATCATCGCCACCATCCTGCTCGTCCGCGTCCTCGGCGTGACCAGCATGGTCGTCGGCGTGCTCATCGGCGGCTTCCTGCTGGTCGCCCTGCAACTCCCCGGCCTCCGCGACGCCCTCCCGATCCCCGGCCTGGCCCTGCGCCACCCCGCGATCCGCCGCATCTTCCGGCTCTACGCCCCGATCTTCATCGGCCTGCTCGCCAACACCATCGGCCAGTTGATCGACCGCAACCTCGCCTCCGGGCGCGCTGGCGACGACGCGCTCGGCGCGATGCGCTACGCCACCACCCTGCAGCAACTCGTCCTCGGCCTCGTCGCCACCGGCATCTCGCTCGGCGCGCTCCCCGCCCTCTCGCGCCAGGCCGAATCGGGCGACGAAGCCTCCTTCCGCGCCACTCTCACCGCCGCCCTGCGCCTCACCACCGTGCTGATCGCCCCCGCCTCGCTCGGCCTGCTCGCGCTGGCCGCCCCGATCGTCAACCTGCTCTTCCGCCACGGCGCGACCAACGCGGTCGGCGCGGCGGCGATCGTCCTCGCGCTCGTCTGGTACATCCCCGGCACCTTCTGCCAGGCCTACGACCAGCTGCTGATCAACGTCTTCTACGCCCGCCGCAACACCCTCACGCCGCAACTCGTCGGCGTCGCCGCCGTCGTCCTCTACATCGCGGTCGAACTGACCCTCGTCGGCCGCTTCGGCATGGTCGCGCTCGTCGGCGCGATCTCCGTCCAGTGGACCTTCCACGCCGCCGTGATGTACTGGCTCGCCCGCCACCTGCTCACCCCCGCCGACCACCGCGCCTTCGCCCGCGTCCTGGCCGTCTGCCTCGGCGTCGGCGCGATCATGGCCGCGATCGCCTGGGGCAGCTCCACCCTCCTCTCCCGCACCCTCCCCGGCCCCACCCTCATCCGCGAACTCCTCACCCTCGCCATCCCGGTCGCCCTCGGCGCCGCCTTCTACGCCTGGGGCATCACCCGCCTCGGCATCGACGACTTCGCCGTCCTCGCCCGCCGCGTCGTGGCGCGCGTGCGCCGCTGAATCGACGCAGTAAAGCGTCACGCAACGGAGTTGCCATCCACCGCCTCGCCCGCTACCATTTGATTGCAGGACGCGATCAAATTTCGCCATGACGGAGGTGCGAACGATGCAATTGACCCTCTCCCCGAACTGGCGGAAGTCATCGAGGAATTGGTCAAATCGGGTGGTTACCACGACACAGAGGAGGTCGTTGCCGAGGCGGTGTTCGCCTTGCGGCAGCAGCGCCAGCTAGAGGCGCTGCATGCCGCAATCGCCATCGGCGAGCAGGGATTTTGCGCGGCGAGCGAGCTGTATACCCCGAACCGAAGAGATTCAGCGGAGCGCGATGAAGAAGGCTCGGGAGGGGCATATGCCTGATCCTGATGTCTGCCCGTAAGCGTCCGGTTTCGCTCACCCGGAGAGCGCGGCAGGACTTTGAGGTTATATCCTCATCCACTCCGTCCGAGTGGGGCGAGGCGCAGCGCGACAGATACGCCTCGCCATCAATCAGGCACTAACGACATTGGCGATAATCCTCAAATTGCCGTGCCAGGACGACTTGCCATCCGGCTACCGTACTCTCCCTGTTGAGCAGCACGTAATCATCTATCACGTCACCACCAGGGCAGTAAGCATCGTGCGTATCCTGCACAGCCGCATGGATGTGCAACAGGCACTACGGCGACGCTGATCGCTGCAAGTTGCGCCCCCCAACGAACGCGGTATAATCTCTAGCTAAGAACGACACTGGCTTCATTGCAGCAATCCGATCACGCGCAATCCGTCCACCGGGACGGCGATCGGGGTCGCTGCATCTCCCACGGGGCCAGCGCCGATCCGTCGCGAGGTGCGAATCCGCCAGACCCGGCGCACGCGGCGTCCGGGGGCTTCGCACACAGGCCGCAAGACGTTGGAGGACGGTATGCAGTTGAAGCAGTATGCCCCCGAACGGATTCGGAACGTCGGCCTCTTCTCACATGGTGGGGCCGGCAAGACGTCGCTGGCGGAGGCGATGCTCTTCGATAGCGGCGCGATTTCCCGGCTCGGGCGCGTTGAAGAGGGGACTACCACCTCCGACTTTGACCCGGACGAGATCAAGCGGCATATCTCCGTCAGCGCGGCGCTCCTGCCGATCGAGTGGCAGGACCACAAGATCAACCTCGTCGATGCCCCCGGCTTCGCCGATTTCGCGGGCGACATCCGCGCCACCCTCCGCTCCGTCGATGCGGCGGTCATCCTGATCGACGCCGCCGCCGGGGTCGAGGTCGGTGCCGAGCAAGTCTGGAAGGGCGCGGCCGAGCGCAGCCTCGCGCGGATCGTCTTCGTGAACAAGATGGACCGCGAGAATGCCGACTTCGCGCGGGCGCTGGAGAGCGCCCAGGCGCGGCTCGGCGCGAACGTCGTGCCGCTGGAGATCCCGATCGGGTCCGAGGCGTCGTTCTCCGGCGTCATCAATCTGCTCACCCGCAAGGCCCACATCTACAGCGGGCGCGACGGCAAGGCCGACGAAGCCGCGATCCCCGCCGAACTCGCCGATCAGGTCGAGGAGTATCGGCTGCAACTGGTCGAGCGGATCGCCGAGCAGGATGAGACGCTGATCGAGAAATTCCTCTCCGACGAGCCGATCAGCGACGAGGAACTGATCGCCGGGTTGCGCAGCGCCGCCTGCGATGGGTCGGTGGTGCCGCTGCTCTGCGGCGCGGCGACCGCGAATCGCGGCGTGCAGGCGCTGCTCGACGCGATCGTCGCCTACCTGCCCGCCCCGAATGAGGTGGCGGCGGCGAAGGCGGTCGATGCGAAGTCGGGCGGCACGGTCGAACTCCCCTGCGACGAGAAGGGGCACACCGCCGCGCTCGTCTTCAAGACCACGGTCGACCGTTTCGGCACCGTCAGCTACTTCCGCGTCTACTCAGGCGCGGTCCGCGCCGACTCGCACTTGCTGAACGCGAACAAGGAGCAGGACGAGCGGATTGGCCAGGTGCAGTTCGTGCGCGGCAAGGAGCACGCCACGACGCCGCAGATCGCGGCGGGCGACATGGGCGCGATCGTCAAGCTGGCGGCGACGCGCACCGGCGACACCCTCTGCGACGCGGCGCACCCGCTGATCCTTGATGGCATCCAATACCCGAAGCCCCTCTTCTCGGCCGCCGTGATGCCGAAGTCGAAGGGCGACCTCGACAAGATGGGCACCGGACTGGCGCAGCTGCACCAGGAGGATCCGACCCTCCACGTCGGCCGCGATCCGGTCACCGGCGAGACGATCGTCTCTGGCCTGGGCGAGTCGCATGTCCAGGTGGCGACGGAGCGGTTGGCGCGCAAGTCGGGCGTGAACGTCGACGTGAAGCTGCCGCGCGTGCCCTACCGCGAGACGATCGCCGGATCGGCGCATGGCATCAAGTATCGCCACAAGAAGCAGACCGGCGGTTCGGGGCAGTTCGGCGAGGTCGTGATCGACATGGACCCGCTGCCCAATCAGGACTTCGAGTTCGCCGAGAAGATCGTCGGCGGCACTGTGCCGCGCCAGTACATCCCCGGCGTCGAGAAAGGCGTGCGCGAGTCGCTGGATCGCGGGCCGATCGCGGGCTACCCGGTGGTCAACGTGAAGGTGACGCTGACCGACGGCTCGTACCACACGGTCGACTCGAACGAAATGGCCTTCAAGATCGCCTCGTCGCAGGCCTTCAAAATGGCGATGGAGAAGGCCAGCCCGACCCTGCTGGAGCCGGTGATGGGGCTGAAGATCACCATCCCTAGCGCCTTCACCGGCGACATCATCAGCGACCTGAACGGCAAGCGCGCCCACGTGCAAGGCGCGCTCCCCAACGACGACGGGACAACCGTCATCGAAGCCTCCGCGCCGCTCTCCGAGGTGCAGCGCTACGCCACCGACCTGCGCCAGATGACGCAGGGCCAGGGCGTCTTCGAGATGGAGTTCGACCACTACCAGAAAGTCCCGCCGCACCTCGCCGAGCAGATCATCGCGGCGGCCAAGGCGGGGGAAGAGAAGTAGCGAGTAACGAGTAACGAGTAACGAGGGGGCGAGCCATTGTGGCTCGCCCCCTTCGTTTGCTGTAGCTACTTGCGCTCTGGCTAGGCCGCGACGGTGCTGCGGATGCTGCCCAGGTGTTCTGTGGCGTGGCCGATCACGATCCACTCCAGCACCTGCGATACGGTCAGTTCATTCCCGCCGAATGTCCCGGCAACGCGATCCAACTGCTCATCGCGCAGACTGCGCAGGCTCTGCGCGAGGGTCGCGCCGTTCGTGCGCAGTGCGTCGATCACCTCCTGCTTGCCGATCTCCGCATGGTCGCGGGCGTGCTGGGCGTTGCTCTCATGCACCACGTCCATCGACATGTTCGGCGAGAAGGTCTGCCCGCTTGCCAGCCGCTCGACGATCCTGAGGAAGTCGCGGTGGACCACCCCGATGTGGTGCGCCACCACCCCGACCGGGCGCTCCTCGTTCACGCACGGCTGCTGCCACTGCGCGTCGGTGCATCCTTCGACAATCGCAATCACCTCATTGTTGATCGCCTCGAATTGCGCGGCATACTGGTCCGTTCGTGCGGTCGTGGTGGTCATGGTCACTCCTCTCTCGCCCCTATTTGGTCAATCCGCTCGGTTGATCACTGCGTAGTTCATCAACTCCCGGCCGCCTCCGCGACAATCTCTACCACCGCCTCAACGGCGTTGAGATCGAACGTGAGCCGGTTCTTCGCCACCGCGAACGAGAATCCGGAGGCGGTGTCGGCGTAGGCGCAACTCCCGCCCGCCCCCACCATCCCGAACCAGGTCGGCGATTCTTCCGCCGTCGAACCCGGTCGGCCGATGGAGTAGCCCAGCGCCCAGGTCGCGGGATTGCCGAAGAGCGCGTCGTCGCCCTCGAACGCCACCGCCGAAACCTCGCGCAGCCGATCGGGCGAGATTAGCCGCACGCCATCCACCTCGCCCAGCAGCGCGGCATACATGCGGGCCACGGCGCGAGCGGTCATCTTGCCACCGGCGGGGATGCTGGCCATCAGCACATCGGCGCGGTTGCCGAATTCGGCGTTCGGGAAGATCGCGCGCGGTGCCATCTGCCACATCTCGGAATCTTCCGGCAGGGAAGCGAGCCATTCCGCGCTTCCCGGGGCATCCTCCAGCCGGGCGATGCGCCCCAGCTCCGCTTCCGGCATGCCGAAGAAGATCTCGTCGGCGATACCGAGCGACACCCCCACCTCCTCGCGGAGCACCTGCGCGATCGGCTTCCCGGTGGCGCGGCGAACAATCTCGCCGAGCACAAAGCCGAATGTGTAGGCGTGATACCCGGTCTTGGTGCCCGGTTCCCAGGAGGGTGGCATGTCAGCCACGATGGCGCAGATCCTATCCCAGTCGCACACCTCAGCGATCGTCGTATCGGCCGGCAGGCTCGGCACGCCGACCGTGTGCGTCAACGCGTGGCGCACCGTCGCCTTCCCCTTGCCGTGCGCGCCGAACTCCGGCCACAGTTCGACGATCGGCGTGTCGTAGCCGAACAGCCCGCGCTCGGCGAGGATGTGCGTGATGGTCGCAGTCACCCCCTTGCCGGTGGAGTGGACGTTGAATGGCGTATCCGCAGTGACCATGCGACCCGTCGCCGCGTCAGCCAGGCCCGCCACTGCATCCACCAGCAACTCGCCGTGCCGGTAGACCGCCACCTGCAACCCTCGCTCGGCACCGGACTCGACCAATCCATCGATCACCCGCTGTATGCGCGACTGGAGATTGTTCATGGTAGGCTCCGATCCTTGAACACCGCTCACCGGGCGCAACGCACCACGTTGCAGGCGATGCGACCCGTTTGGCGTAGTCGATCACTTCCCATACATGGTAGTCGACTGGCATTGCAGCAGATCGACAATGTTCGGCGCGACGTTGCCGAGCAATTATTGCTCACTTGACGACGCGGAAGCGCAGGTGCATGGCCGCAGTCGTGGCGATCGTGCGCGTCTGCTCCAGCTCGATCCCCGAGTACCGATGTTGTCGAAGAGGCGCGTGCCCGCGCCGAGCAGCACCGGCACCATCTGAAAGCGGAGCTCGAGGAAGTTACACGACGGGGACGACCCTCCCGGACCGTCCCCATCTCAACTTTGAACGTTGAACATTGAACTACGTATAGATATCGCGCCGCGCGAATGCCGCAGCCGCAATCCCGGCGAACGCCGCCCCGATCAGCGTGATGACGACGAAGCTCGGCCAGGCGATGCCGTTCTCGATGGCCGAACCATAGTGCTTGAAGATGGAGAGCTGGCGTAGCGGCTCCATCGCCTCGCTCACGCCGGCGAGTGCGTTGATGACGTACATCGCTGCGAGCGTCGCACCGGGGATGGCGATCGCCAGTGCCGTGCGGTGGACCAGCGCGGAGACAAGCAGCGCCAGCCCGCCGAAGCAGAGGCCGATCGGCAGCAGATTCAGCGTGGCGGCAACGACCGAGCCGAACGAGAGGTCCACGCCCGCCAGCAGCGCCGGGATCCAGGTGCAGAGACCGAGCAAGGCAGCACTGCCGACCAGCGCGCCCGTGATTGTGGCAAACCCGTTGGCGACGAGCTGCCAGCGCGGCAGCGGGTTGCCGAGGAAGAGATCGAGCGTGCCGCGCTCCTCCGCCCCGGCGATTGCCCGCGCTCCCAGGATGATCGCGTAGAAAGCGAGCGCGAGCGGGGCGATCACATTGAAGACTTCGAGCGCCAAAAAACCCTCGATTGTGCTGAGTGAGTTGACCTCGCCGAAGAAGGCCAGCATCTCGGGCGGGTAGTTGGCTACCATCTCGTCGAGCTGCGATCCCATCGAGGGGTAGACGCTCACGACCATCGCGGTCATCGCGCCGAGCGCGAGGCCCCAGATCAGGATCGCGCGCCGCTGGAGGCGCAGGCTGTGTGCGAACAGTGCGCCGAACGTGGCGAGCGGGCCGGGGATGGTGGGCGCGACCTCGCGCGGTGCGAGCCGGGTGGCCTGTGCGGTTGTCTGGCTACTCATGCGGTGACCTCCTGCGCGGTGGCAGTCTTGTTATTGCGGTCGTAAAAGCTGAGGAAATTCTCTTCGAGCGAAGGATGATCGAGGCGGAAGTCCACGATCGTGTGGGTGGCGGCGAGCTTGATCACCCGGTCGAGCTGCTGCCCGTCGCTCAGCGTCATCCGAATCGTCGCCCCGTCGCGCTTCACGCCGTCGATGCCGGGCAGTGCGGCGAAGGGGCTGGCGTCCACCGGCGCGTCGAAGGTGAGCGTCAGGTAGCGCAGCTTGCGGTTCAGCAACCCGGCGATCGTCTCGATCGTGACGATTTCGCCGTCGCGGATGATCGCGACGCGGTCGCAGACCCGCTCGACCTCGGACAGGATGTGCGACGAGAGGAAGATCGTGCGCCCCTCGGCCTTCGTCTCGGCCACAATCGCCAGGAACTCCTCCTGCACCAGCGGGTCAAGCCCGCCGGTCGGCTCGTCGAGGATCAGCAGGTCGGGACGATGGAAGAGTGCGGCGATCAGGCCAATTTTCTGCTTGTTGCCGCGCGACAGGCGGCGCATCGGGCGGCGCAAGTCGGCGTCGAGCCGCCCGGCCAACTCGCGGGCGTAACCGAGGTCTCGCACGCCGCGCAGCCGCGCGAAGAGGCGCAGCAGGTCGTCGCCGGTCAGTCGGTCGTCCAGCGTGAATTCGGTCGGCAAGATGCCGAGCCTGGCGCGGATGGCGACGCTGTCGCGCTGGCTGTCCAGTCCGAAGAGCAGCGCCCTGCCGCTCGTCGGGTGGAGAAAGTCGAGCAGGGTGCGGATGGTGGTCGTCTTGCCCGCACCGTTGGGACCGAGAAAGCCGAAGACTTCGCCCTGCCCGACGGTCAGATTGACGTTCTTGATGCCGCGATTCGCACTGTAACGCTTGGTGAGAGCGGTTGTCTCGATTACCAGATTCATTACGCCTCCAGGTGGACAGGTCTATACCACTAAACAAATATTTAGCCTTAACTAAACATTACTCCTCCGCTGGGTCGTTGTCAATCCCCCTCTAATCAGGGGTTAGTCGGCCGCCGCTTGCCTGCCGAGGCCCCGCTCCAGAATGCGAACGAATTCGTCGAAGAGGCGATGCGCTTCGGGCGTGTCGAAAATGGCGACATTGGTCTCGGCGAACTTGCCGGGGGTGATGCCCATCTGCCGGAAGAAGACCTGCTGGAACTCGGTCATCGCGGCGATGATCATCCCGGTCGCGAGTTCGGGATCGAGGTCGGCGGCGAGTTCGCCGCGCGCGATCCCCGCATCGACCATCTCGCGCAGGTAGTTCCGCCCCATCGCGCGGGCGCGCTCCAGCGCCTCGTCGGCGAAGGGGAGGTCGGCGCTGTAAGCGCGCATGGCGATCTGCGCGAGCTGCGGGTGCGCGATCGCCGCCTGCACCGAGCCACTCAGCATCCAGCGCAGGCGACCGAAGAAGCCCTGCTGGTCGGGAGTCGGTTGCGCCGCGTGCAGGTGGTCGAGGCGCGGCTGATTGACGGCGGTGTCGAGGAGATAGAGGAAGAGGTCCCGTTTGTCCTCGAAATATTGGTAGAAGCTCCCCTTGGCGATGCCCGCGCGGGCGACGATCCGCGAGATCGACGCAAGGCGGTAATCGTGCGCAGCGAACTCCTCGACCGCTAGATCGAGCAGCCGTTGGCGTTTCTGCTCGGGCAGGTTGAAGAAGGTTTCCTTCGGCATCGCGCCCGCCTCGGCAATGTGACCGGGTAGTCATATGACGACCCGGTCACATCATATCACCGCTGTCAAGGGGGTCAGCGATGCCGCCGGTCGCGAGTCAGGAAGTGGACCAGGCGGCTTCGATCAAGACGCCGTTGTTGTCCCGGAAGAGCATATCGCGGAAGGCACCCTGGTCCATGATCTCGGTCATCGGCACACCTTGCGCCCGCAGCCGTTCGCGCAGGGCGAGCGCCGCCGCTTCGTCGGGGAGACCGAACGCGACGTGATGGATGCCGCCCCCGGGCGGGGGACCATCAGGTTCGGGGTCGATGGGCTGGACCTGCGCTCCAACGTGCTCGAAGAAGTGGATGTGACTCGTTCCCTCGCCCCCGACGGTGACGATGCAATCGCGCCCAAGCAGCGGATCGGCCGGGCCAACTGCGGCGATCGTCATGCCGACCACTTCCCGGTAGAAGTGCATCGTGGCGTCGAGGTCGGGTGTGAGCATCGCCAGGTGGTGGAACCCTTGCCAGGGTAAGGTTGTAGCCTCTGTGCGTGCTGTCTGATCGCTCATCAAAACCTCCGGCAATAGTAAAGCGCGTGCGGGCGACCAAAGCGGTCGCCCGCAGCAATTATCCACGATTATGGTAGCGCTGTGGGGGCGACGCAATCCATTGCCCTCGACAAACCTCGCTGTGATTAGACCAGTTCGGGCGGCCAGGTCTGGTCGTTGGCCTTCTTCTCGCCCTGCGTACCGGCCGGGGCGTCATTGATGATCGCCTCGACCTCGCGGCGGGCGTGGACCACGATCTCGCGCAGGCGGCGCATCCGGTCGGGGTCGTGCAGCGCCCCGCTCTGGCCGAGCCGGAAGAGCAGCATGCCGAGCTGGCGCATCTCGCCGAAGAGTTCGCCCGCCTCCGGCTGCTGGCCGAAGCCGCGCCGGGCGTCCATCCGCGCCTTCAGGCCCTCGATCACCTCGGCGCGCTCGCCGAGGAACTTGCGCCCGTCGTCGGTGATTGCGTAGACCCGCTTGCCATCGAGCTGGTTGCTAGTCAGGTAGCCCTGGTCTTCGAGCAGCTGCAGCGTGGGATAAACCGAGCCGGGGCTGGGATTGTAGAAGCCGCCCAGGCGCTCCTCCAGCGCGCGGATCACGTCGTAGCCGTGGCGCGGCTGGTCCTTCAACAGGTCGAGGATGACATACTTGAGGTCGCCCTTCTCGAAGAAGCGCTCGGGGCCGGGGCCGAAGCCGCCGCGCCGACCGAAGGGCGGGCCAAAACCGAAAAAATCCTCCGGACCACGGCGGCGATGATGGAACGGGCCGAAGTGGTGCGGCGGACCAAACCGGCGCGGGCCGAAGCGCGAGTCAGAGCGTGGGTCAGAATCCGGCTCAAACGGGGCGCTCCCCCACGGCGTCGCGGGACTGAACCGCCCGGGGCCAAACGGGCCAAAGAAACGTCGGAACATTGCGGTAAACCTCCTGATTGCATTCGATTCGATATATAGCGATATATCGCTATATATCAGCATAGTACGCCTGAGCCGGGAGCTTGTCAAGAGGGTGCGCAAAAATCGCTCCCGGTGGCGTGGAGTTTGGCTCCGGGTGGTTGAAGAGTGGGCTGGTGCTGGCGACGGCGCAAGGTGATCGCAGCACTGCCTTCGTCGGGCGTTTCAGCGCAGGAATGTGTCGCGGAACCAGCCCCAGGGTTGGAGCTGGCGATAATGGAGGATGTACTCCTGGAAGAACTTGGGGATGTAGAGAAGCGCCAGCGCCGTCCCGACGCGCGGCCAGGTGTCGAGGCGCAGGCGGGGGAAGAACCGGCAGCGCACCAGGTAGAAGAGGAACCAGTTCTCGAAGAGGTTCGGGAAGAAGACGAGCAGGAGACGGATGCCGGTAATCTCGAACGCGATGGCACCGACCAGGCGGTAGAGATAGAGCGCGATGCTGGCGCGGCGTGGCGCAGTCTCGGTCCAGCCGAGCGATACGAGCGCCTCCAGGCCGAGATAGTAGAGGTCGAGGTACTTGTCGATGGCGTGGTAGAACGGCCCCATGCCACCCGGCCCGAAGAGATCGACGATGATCACATCCGCGCCGTCGATCAGCATCGCGGCGACGCCACCGACAAGCGGCCAGCGCAAAATCAGCAACGGCGCGGCCAGCCGCAGCAAGATGACCACCCCCTGCCCCTTGCTGAGGTCGAACGGCAGCGGCATACCCGCGACAACCGCGACGATCGCGACCGCCAGCACCGCGCCGATCCCGATTACGGCGGCTCGCAGCGCGTCGCGCCAGGCGATGAACCCGCCCGGCCCGAGCGGCGCTGGTGCGATCACAGCCCCGGCTGCCGGCGTGATTGCTGGGGATTGTTTGGCCATCTTCGCCCCTTCTGCCGACAGACATAGGTCGTTCGCGCCGCAGGATAACACGCTCCCCGCGTCGCAGGCACAATTAACCGCTGAATCTGCCTTGCGCCAGCATGCGATAGCGGCTATAGTAGTCACCACTTAAGTGGTGACTAATGCGAGGTAATGTGAGCGCGCTCGATCTGCTCCAACAACTCGGCCTGACGAAGTATGAAGCTGAGGCGTATCACGCACTCCTCATCGCGGGGCCACTCACCGGCTACGAGCTTGGCAAGCACTCGGGTGTGCCGCAATCGCGCTGCTACGACACGCTCGAACGACTCCTGGCGCGCGGTCTGGCGACCGTGCAGCCGACCATCCCGCCTCGCTACGCCGCCGAGGATCCCGCCCGCTTCCTCGCCCGCACCCGCGCCGAGCGCGACGCCACGCTCGGTGCCCTGGCCGACGCCCTGGCCGACCTGGCACCCCGACGCGAAGACGACCAGTTCTGGGTGTTGCGCGGACGGCGCGCGATCCTCGACCGCGCCGCCTCGCTGATCGCGGAAGCTGAGCAGAGCATCCAGATCTCCTGTCCCGCCGACCTCCCCGAACTCGCTGCTGCGTTGCACGCGGTGCGCAGTCGGGGTGTCTTGGTCACGGTGCGCGCCGAACGTGGCATCTGTCTCCTCGCGGACGACCACCTGGCCCTCGTCGGCACGCTCGCGCCGCTGGAAAGCTGCCAGGCGACCGTGAGCGGCAACCCGGCGCTGGTGGCGACCGTGCGCGCCAGCTTCGCCCCCGAAGCCTCCGCGCGCCCCGCACTCCGTGCCGTCCCACCCCTGCCCCAAGATGCGCACGACCAGCGTCTCGCCTGGCTCGCCTGGGAAGAGCGCAAGCAACGACGACTGATCGGCGGACAGTAGGGCTATTACCTGCGGTCCCCCTGACGACTGACGACTGACAACTGACCACAGGAGCGCGCCGAT
>JAXLWN010000240.1:0-1634 GCA_046328475.1 Chloroflexia bacterium
AGGCCGGGGGACACGCCGCATTGGCGACGCACGGCCCGGCCATCCTGCGGTCGGGGCGCGATCTCGTCGCGGTGAGCGTCGGCGCGCTCGCCGAGCCCGGGACCTACGACGCGCTGATCGCGGCGACCTGCGGCGGCGGGCGCATCGTGGTCGCCTCCGGGGCCATCGGCGCGCTCGACGCGATCTCCTCCGCGACGCTCGGCGGCCTGGAGCGCGTGACCCACACGACGCGCAAACCGCCCCGCTCGCTGCTCGACCGCGCCGAGGCCGACGCGCTGACCGAGGCGCGCGAAATCTTCCGTGGCAGCGCCCGCGAGGGCGCGCTCCGCTTCCCCGAGAGCATCAACGTGGCGGCGGCGGTCAGCCTGGCCGGCATCGGTCTCGACCGCACCGAAGTCTGCGTGATCGCCGATCCCGCCGTGACGCGCAACCACCACGAAGTCGTCGCGGAAGGTGCGTTCGGCAAACTCCGCTTCATCATCGAGAACATCCCCTCCGACGACAACCCGCGCACCGGTCGCCTCGTGGCCGCGAGCGTCGTGCGAACGCTGCTGCGGCGGCGCGCGGGGCTGGTGGTCGGGTGAGGGGCGACATGAACCGCCAAGACGCCAAGGACGCCAAGAAGGGACGAATAGAGGGGACTTCAGCGGTCCTAACGCTATTCGAAATCTTCGTTTCCTCTCTGCGTCCTCTGCGTCCTCTGCGGTAAATCTGTCCCTTCTTGGCGTCCTTGGCGTCTTGGCGGTTCAATCGTCCTTTCTCTCTCGATGGAGGTGCTACATGTCTACCAGCGATGGCCGCACCGAGGCGTTTCGGCAGACCGAATCTCGCTCGGCGCAGTTGTATGAGCGCGCGAAGAAGGTGCTGCCGGGCGGCAACACACGCACGACGCTCTACGAAGCTCCCTATCCCTCGTATGCGGCGAGCGGCAAGGGCGCGGTGATCACCGATGTCGAGGGCGATTCGCGGCTCGACTTCATCAATAACTACACCTCGCTGATCCACGGCCACGCCGATCCCGACATCAACGCGGCGGTGATCGAGCAGTTGCCGCGCGGCGTGGCCTACGCGATGCCGACCGAGAGCGAGATCGCGCTGGCGGAGTTGCTGGTGGATCGGATTCCGGCGCTGGAGCAGGTGCGCTTCACCAACTCGGGGACCGAGGGGGTGATGATGGCGCTGAAGGCCGCGCGGGCCTACACCGGGCGACCGAAGATTGCGCGCTTCGAGGGGTCATACCACGGCTCCTACGACTTCGCCGAGGTCGGCTACGTCTCGCCGCCCGACCAGTGGACCGACGGCGACCCCGTTGCCTACCCGACCACCGCCGGGACGCCGCAGGGCGTGCTCGACAACGTCGTGGTGCTCCCCTACAACGACATCGACGCGGTCGAACGGATCATCGAGCGGGAGCGCCACAACCTCGCGGCGGTGCTGATCGACCTGATGCCGAGTCGCTTCGGGCTGGTGCAGGCGCAGGTGCCGTTCTTGCAACGGCTGCGCGAGATCACGCGCGCCCACGGCATCGTGCTGATCTTCGACGAGGTGATCACGCTGCGCGTCGGCTATCACGGCATGCAGGGGCTGCTCGGCGTCACGCCCGACCTCGTCTCGATGGGCAAGATCATCGGTGG
>JAXLWN010000241.1:0-1621 GCA_046328475.1 Chloroflexia bacterium
AACCCGAGGTGCAGGGCAACCTCCTGCTCGACCACCTGCTCGACGCCGAGGTCCGCATCGTCCCCTCGGACACCAACATGGACGCCGCGATGGTCGAGGTCGCCGACGAACTGCGCGCGGCGGGCGAGCGCCCCTACATCATCCCGGTCGGCGGCTCCAACGCCGTCGGCACCTTCGGCTACGTCGCCGCCACCCTGGAGTTGCAAGAACAACTCTTCGCGCAGGGCGCAGGCCCGAGCCGCCTCTACTACGCCAGCGGCTCGCGCGGCACGCAATCCGGCCTCGTCCTCGGCGCGAAGCTCTACCACGCCCCCTACCGGGTCTGCGGCATCGGCGTCAGCCCCGGCGACCCCGAGAAGCGCCGCCGCGCGCTCGCCATCGCCAACGAAGCCGCCGAACTGCTCGGCGTCGCCACCCGCGTGGCGGACGAAGACCTGCGCAACGACGACTCCCAGATCGGCGCGGGCTACGGCATCCCCACCGAGGGCTGCCTGGAAGCGATCCACCTCCTCGCCCGCAACGAAGCCGTCTTCCTCGACCCCGTCTACAGCGGCAAAGCGATGGCCGGCCTGATCGCCGACATCCGCTCCGGCGCGATCGCCCCCACCGAGACCGTCATCTTCCTCCACACCGGCGGCACCCCCGCCCTCTTCGCCCAGGCCAGCCTACTCTTCGGGTAGCGGCCAATGAGCTGAAAGACGAGGACAGCGCATGGGTACAAGCTTCGTGGAATATCGAGAGGTCGGATTCTGGGCCAGCGATGGATCGCTCGACCTCTGGTTAACCCTGCTCGTCCGCGAAATCGACAGTCGCACGCCAATTCCAACCTGGCTTGCCGAACTGCGCGAACACTGGCAGGAACAGGCAACATTCGGCGGCGTCGGCTGCATTAGCCTTTACCTGGACGAATACATCACCGATGACACCAGGAGGCACACCGTCCTGTCGGTAGCCGGTGGGGCACTCGCGCGGCTCACCCGATACGGTGAGACCGTAACCAGGGACGAATTGAACACTATCACCGAGAGCACTCCCCGCAAGTATTGGACGGAAGATCTCCCGGTAGTTCAATTCGCGGCCCTGGGCAATGCCTTCATCGCGCTTCTCAATGGAGAAATCACGACCACCGCCGCCACCTCGCGAGGAATTCCCTAGCAAACCGAGGAGAGGACACATGAGCGCCCCGACCAAACGCACCCGCATCAACGCCTCCCACATCATCGCCTACGACCACGCGGCGGGCGGTCACCGCTACCTGCGCGACGGCGTGATCGTCGTGGAGGGGGAGAGCATCGCCCACGTCGGCAAGTCCTACGACGGCACCGCCGACGAGACGATCGACGCCACCGGGCGCATCGTCACCCCCGGCTTCGTCAACGTCCACGCCCACCTCGCCGGGTCGCCGCTCGACAAATCGTTCATCGAGGATCGCGGCCCGCGCCAGTTCTACCTCTCCGGCCTCTTCGAATTCCTCCCCGCGCGCGGCGCGGCCCAGGACGCCGAGGCGACCCGCGCCTGCTTCGACTACTCGATGGTCGAACTCCTCCGCACCGGCACCACCACCATCCTGGAGATGGGTCCGCTCGTGGACGAGGCGGTCGAGAGCGCCGTCCAGGCCGGC
>JAXLWN010000242.1:0-1600 GCA_046328475.1 Chloroflexia bacterium
CGGCCGGTGGCGACGGTGATGTAGTTGAGGCCGGGGCGGTTGCCGTGGGTGGGGTCGAAGGGGAGGGCGACGTAGCCATCGCCGTTGGGGCGCGGGGCGAGGACTTCGACCCAGGCGTGCGAGCCGCCTTCGCCGAGCAGGTGGCCGGAGACGTAGCGCGCGGGGAGGCCGCAGAGGCGGCAGATGGCGAGCATGATGTGGGCGTAGTCCTGGCAGACGCCGCGCTGGAGGGCGAGGGCTTCGGCGGCGGTGGTGCGCACGCCGGTGATGCCGTGCTCGTAGGTGAGCTGGGCGTGGACCCAGGCGTTGATGCGCGCGGCGAGGGCTTCGGGCGCGGCGTCGCCGACGGCGAGTGCGGCGGCGGCGGCGCGCAGGGCGTCGTCGGGCTGGGTGAGCGCGGAGGGTTCGCTGAAGGCGGGGTTAAAGAAGGTGTGGGCGGAGATGATAGCCGGATCACTGGCGGTATCGCGCTCGACGACGATCCAGGCGACGAAATCGATCGAGCGCGCGATCTCCGTCGCGGAGAATGAGAGGACGAGGTTACCGAATTCGTCGCGGGATTCCTGGGGGGTGGGGACCTGTTCCGGCGGTTGGCCGGGGATGGCGATCTCCAGCTTGCGCGTGACCAGGCGCTGCCCGCCGTGGCGCTCGGGCGGGACGATCATCAGGCGCTGGTGCAGGTCGTGGATGGGGCCGGGGTAGTCGTAGCGCAGGTGCTGGTGGATCAGATAGGCGGTCCACTGGACGCGCGGCCAGTCCACCCCGTGGTGATCGAGCGTGCCGAGCGTCGCGATCAGCGTTTCGAGATTCTCGTGCTCCACGTCCCTTCCCCGCGTCCCTTCTCCCACCATTCCCCCGCGCCCTACCCCTGGCGATCGACCACCCGCGCGGCGGTCGTGTCGGTGCCGCCGACCGGCGCGCTGACGGCGACGGTGGGGGCATTCTCCGCGCCGACCACGTCGCACCAGACGGTCATGCGCCGGAATTGCGCCGCGCCGTAGGAGGTCATCATCGCCACATCGACCGCGTCGCGCCCGCGCCCGATCGGGATGCGCCCGATCAGGGGGCGATTGAAGCGCGCGTCGAAGGTGTACCAGCGCCCGCCCTGCGGCCCGCGTAAGTAGACCTCAAACCAGGCGTGGAAGTCCATCGCCGGGTAGGGGGGCTTGAGGCTGATGTCGGGCATGTAGCCGAAGACGTAGCGCGCGGGGATGTTCAGCGCGCGGCAGAAGGTGACGGCGAGGTGCGCGAAGTCGCGGCACATGCCGCCCTGCGCGACGTAGACATCGACGGCGGTCGTCAGCGGGGTGCTGTAGAGGCCGTAGCGGATATTCTGGTTGAGCCAGTCGCAGACGGCCTGCACGCGCCCCCAGCCCAGCGGGGCCGCGCCGAAGAGGTGCCAGGCGGTGGCGGAGAGGGCATCGGAGAGGCAATAGCGGCTCGCCAGGGTGTAGAGGAGCACATCGTCGGGCAGATCTTCGACGGCGAACTGGGCGGCGGTGGGTTCGACTTCGTCGGGGTCGCCGGAGACCTCGACCTCGGCGTCGTAGCGGAGGGTGGTGGCACCGGGCGGGAGGGTGAAGCGGCGACAGCGGTTGTT
>JAXLWN010000243.1:0-1599 GCA_046328475.1 Chloroflexia bacterium
TCACGTAGAGATCGAGCGGCAGTCGCCGGGCCATGATCGCGCGCACCGCCTCGTACCAGCCCGGCACGGTCAGGAACAACTCGGTGCGTCGCACCCCCAGGTGCGCCAGCGCCTCCGCGATTCGCACCTTGTCATCGACCGTATAGACCAGGTCGGCGCACTCCTCCCCGTCCCGCAGCGTCACATCGTGCAACTGCACCGGGCGGGGCGGCACCGCGACCCCCTCGGCGAAGTTGTGCGGGCTCACCGACCAGCCCCGCCCCTCCCACGGCCGTCCCACCGTGCCCGCCCCACCATCCGGTGTATTCGCCCCATCGGACATCTGATCCCTTCCTCCGACCACGTCGCCCCTCGCGAGGCGTCGCACCTTCCCTCGCGCGCGATTACTGCGCGCCGTGGCAACACGGTACCACGCGCCAGCGCCCCCTGCACCGGTGCGTGTCCCGGAGAACGTTGCGGTCGTGGCTATCCTGCCCCCATCCCTGCGGCGAGATCACCATTGAGAGAAGATACTGCCAACACTTCACTCCCGTCGTCGGTCGTCGTCGGAGCGTTCAACTGAACGCCCTTCTTCGCCGGGCAACCACCAACCAGAAAGCCAGGGCGCTTCACGAAGCGCCCTGGCTTTCCCCTACGCGAGTCGATGGCCCACACGCGCCCTACGCCGCGTCCCAGCCGCCATCGGCGGCGACGACCGCGCCGTTGATCATCTTCGCCTCGTCCGAGGCGAGGAAGAGCGCCAGGTTCGCGATGTCGGTGGGCATCAGGAAGCCCGGAATGATCGCGGCGAACTCGCCCGCGCGCATCGCCCCGGTCGGGTCCAGCCGATCCTGCGGCATCGACTCCGCGATGTTGGTCGCCGTGCCGCCCGGGCAGATCATGTTGCAGCGGATGCCGCGCTTGGCATACATCCACGCCGTGCTGCGGGTCAGCCCCAGCAACCCATGCTTCGAGACCGTGTAGGCCGCGCCCGCCGCCCCGCCGTGCAGGCTGGCCGTCGAGCCGACGTTGACGATCGCCCCGCCGCCCTGCTCCAGCATCTGCCGCACGGCGCGTCGGCAGGTGAACATCGGGCCTTCGAGGTTGATCCCGATCACTCGCCGCCAGACATCGTCCGCGAGTTCGCCCACCCCCTGCATGTAGTCCATCACCCCGGCGTTGTTGACCAGGATGTCGATGCGGCCGTAGGTGCTCACCGCCAGGTCGATCAGCCCCTCCGCCGTCGCCTGCTCGGCGATATTGCCCTGCGCCCCGACGATCGTCCCGCCGCTCGCCTTGATCGCCGCGACGGCGGCGTCGAGCCGCTCCCCGTTCCAGTCGCCCGCGACGATGCTGGCCCCCTCGGCGGCGAAGCGCGTCGCCATCGCCAGCCCCATCCCGGAACCAGCACCGGTGATCACCGCAACCTTACCCTCTAGTCGCATGGTCTACTCCTTCCATCGTGCTATCGGCCCCGCGCCGCACCCTCGCGATGCACGCAACGCCTCATCGCGCCGCCACACCCATGCGACGGCGCTGCCCACTCAGGATCGGATGCTCGCGCTTCGGCACGGGTAGCCCGCGGTGAACGGCCGGTAAATGCTCGATCCAGGGCCAAAC
>JAXLWN010000244.1:0-1598 GCA_046328475.1 Chloroflexia bacterium
TGGCTCGTCAGCACCCCACATCAGAGGCGAGGGCGGAAGACCTCGCCCTCCCAGGAGCAGCACCCGAAACCTATCGCCGCCTCACGGTTCCGCTGCGGCTGTCCCAGCGTCAAACCGCGCTGACGGCCAGCGCCAGCGCGGCGAGCGCCATCAACGCCGTGGTCAGCCAGCCTATCGCGAGCGTCAGCACACCCGGGCGGTGTTCGCCCAGCACCGAGGGGTCGTGCGCGGCCAGCATGATGACCACGAGTAGGACCGGCGCGACCACGCCGTTTACGATCGCCGCGACGTAGAGGGCGCGTATCTCGCTCACGCCGGCGAAGCTCATCGCGATCCCGAGCACAGTGGCCAGCGCGATCACGCCGTAGAACTGCGGCGCCTGGCGCAGCGTCGAGCTGAGTCCCTCGCGCCAGCCGAACAGTTCCGCGGTCGCATACGCGGAGGAGCCGGCGAGCACAGGTATCGCCAGCAAACCCGTGCCGATGATGCCCGCGGCGAAGAGGAAGCTCGCACCGCTGCCCGCGAGCGGCTCGAGCGCGGCCGCCGCTTCCGCGGCGGTGGTTACCTGCGTCTCGCCCGAGGCATGCAGCGCGCTGGCGGCGGTCAGCACCACGAAGTAGAACCCCACGTTCGCCATCAGCATCCCGGTGGCCACGTCCAGCCGGGCGGCGTGGAGGAGCGCACGCATCTGGCCCAGGCTGATCTCGCCCGGCCGCACGCCGCGAGCTTCCTCCTCTTCAACCTCCTCGGAGGTCTGCCAGAAGAACAGGTACGGGGAAATGGTGGTCCCGAGGACCGCGACAATCGCCGCCAGCACCCCCGGGTCCAGCCGGAACTCCGGCAGGACCGTCGCCTTCGCGGCCGCGCCCCAGTCCGGATGCGCGAAGAACGCCCCCACCACGTAGGCGAAGATGACCAGCGTGAGCAGCTTCAGCCAGCGCGCCAGCGTCGGGTAGGGGACCACCACTTCGGTCAGCGCGATCGCGGCTCCGACCGGCAGCACGAGCGCCAGCGTCGGCAGGCCGGTCAGCAGGTCGATGGCCGCGGCTATCGCCCGGATGTCGGCGCCGATGTTCACGATGTTCGCCACCAGCAGGAGGAAGACCAGCGGAAACAGCAGCCTCCGTCCGTAGCGCCGGGCAATCACCGCCCCGAGCCCGTTCCCGGTGACGACCCCAATCCGGGCGCAGATGTCCTGGACGGCGATGTTCAGCGGCAGCGTGAGCGGGCTCGTCCAGAGCAGCTCGTAGCCGTAGCTCGCTCCCACCACCGTGTACGTCGAAATCCCCGACGGGTCATCGTCGGCGACGCCTGTGATGAGCCCCGGCCCGAGCCCGCGGACGCCGTTGCGCGCCTCGCGCGAGGCGGCCACCAGCTCTTCGTCGATGCGGCTCCAGACCCGCGGCCAGCGCATTACTCGCGAGTGTATGGCCCCACGACGTTAAATCAGAGGCGAGGGCGGAAGACCTCGCCCGCCCAAGAGCAGCGCGCCAAGGTCGAACCCATCCCGGCACCACACCACAACAATCTGGCCCATCAGCGACCCACATCGGAGGCGAGGGCGGAAGACCTCGCTCGCCCAAGAGCAGCGCGCCAAG
>JAXLWN010000245.1:0-1581 GCA_046328475.1 Chloroflexia bacterium
TGCGCCGGGGGCCGAGCACCGAGGTCGGTGGCGCGGTGGCGATGAATCGTCCCGCCCCCGAGTTCACCGTCACCACCATCGACGGCAAGCAGTTGACGCTCAGCGAACTGCGCGGCAAGACGGTGGTGCTGAATGTCTGGGGTTCGTGGTGCGTGCCCTGCCAGGATGAGGCCGGGGAACTGAATCGCTCCTATGGGGTCTACAAGGATCGCAACGTCGTTTTCGTCGGCATCGCCTGGAACGACAACGATGGCGAGGTGCGCAAGTTCGTCGATAAGTACAAGGTGCCCTACACCATCGCGCTCGATCCGGAGGGCAAGATCGCGATCGATCTCGGCATCACCGGCGTCCCGGAGACCTATCTGATCAACACGCAGGGCCAGTTGACCCAGAAATGGGTCGGACCGCTCACCAGCACGCAACTGAACCGCATGCTGGCCCCGATGGTGCCGTAAGGCGCGGTTACAGTTGGCACGTTACAGGTTTCAGGTTCATCGCACATGCGCAACATGCAACTTGCCAACCTGGAACCTGCAACTTTGCCGCGATGAGCGCCAGCGAGGCGCTGCTGATCGCGATCCGCTGGGCGCACGCACTGGCGACGGTGGTCTGGCTCGGTGGCGGGGCGTACGCGACGTTGATCCTCGGGCGGCAGTTGCGCGACGAGGACGAGGCGATCGCCACGCGGATCGGTCGGGCGACCGGCGCGGAGTTCGGGCGCTGGCTCAGGGGGGCGACGGTTGTCTTTGTTGTCAGCGGCGTGATTCTGACCGTCGACCGGCTGTCGAGTCGGGGCGCGACGACCGCCTATGGTGTGGTCCTGGCGGTGAAGATGGCGCTGGCGCTCTGGATGTTCGCGATTGCGCAGAGCCTGGGGCGACGGCGCAGGGCGAAACCGGCCACCGGGCGGTGGGCCGCGCTGGTGCGGACGCTCGGCTCGCCGCAGATGCTGCTCTGGTTGGGCGCGATCGTCGTCCTGCTGGCGGCGATCCTGAAGACGCTGTACGAGGCGAAGCTGGCGAATTGACGATTGCGGATTGCGGATTGCGGATTAGGGTACGCAGGAAGCTACGGGCGTTCCTCCTACCTTCGTCAATCCGAAATCTGAAATCCGCAATCCGCAATGGAGAGGGTTGATGGCGGAACAGGCGATCGGGCGACCTCGGGCCTTCGGCGCGGTGGGCGCGACGACAACGCGGCGGCGCGGCAAGGGGCTGCAACTGGCGATTGTCGGGCTGGTGATCCTGGCGGCGGTCGGCTACCTGGTCTTCAGCGGTCTGCGCACCAACGTCTACTACCAGACGGTCAGCGAGTTGCAGGCGGGTGGCGCGGCGGGCGGCAAGCAGGTGCGCCTCGCGGGCAACGTCGTCGCCGACACGATCGTGCGCGAAGAAGGCTCGTCCACCATCCGCTTCCAGGTCGCCGATGCGGGCGGTTCCCTGCCCGTCGTCTACCGTGGCGCGGTGCCCGACATCTTCGGTCCCAACATCGAGGTCGTGCTCGAAGGGACCTACGACCCCGCCGCCGGTTTTACCGCCAACACCCTGCTCGCCAAGTGTCCGTCGAAGTTCGAGGACCAGG
>JAXLWN010000246.1:0-1561 GCA_046328475.1 Chloroflexia bacterium
CCATGAACATCGGCTCGGCGGTCGGCGTCTACATCGCCGGGCTCGACTTCGACCTCACCGGCAACTACCACCTCTCGCTCCTGGCGAACGGCTTCCTCGGCTTCGCCGCCGCCGCAATGGTGCAGGGCGTGCGCGTGCGCTCCCTCGTGCCGAAGCTGGAACCCACCTCGCTCGTCGCCGAAGAAGGCCGCCCGCAAGCGGTAGCGGGCGACTGACGCAGTATGCAAGAGCCTCACCCAAGTCGATTCCCCAATTCGTCATTCGTCATTCGTCATTCGTCATTCGTCATTCGTCATTCGTCATTCAATCGGGAGTGTGACAGCGGCATGAATGGTCGGATCTATCGCGGGTGGTGGGTCGTCGCGGTCGTCACCACGGTCCTGGCGGTCAGTTCGGGCGCGCGGTTCCTCTACGGGGTGGTCCTCAAGCCGGTCAGCGAGGAGTTCGGCTGGTCCCGCACCGACCTCGCGGCGGTCGTCACGATCAACGTGATCATGATCTCGATCCTCCAGCCGCTCGTCGGCATCGCGGTGGACCGCTGGGGATCGCGGCCGATGATCATCCTCGGCATCATCGGCACCGCGCTGATGGCGCTGCCGATCACTATGGCGACCGAACTCTGGCAGGTCTACGTCATCTACAGCCTGATCGCCTCGGTCGCCTTCGCGGCGATGAGCCCGGTCAACGTCACCAAGCTGGTCGCGGGCTGGTTCACCAAACGGCGCGGGTTGGCGCTCTCCATCTCCACCTCCGGCGCGGCGGTCGGCCAGCTGGCGATCATCCCGATCGCGACCTGGGTGATGCTCCAGTACGGCTGGCGGATGAGCTACTGGACCCTCGCCGGGGCGACCGTGATCGCGATGCTGCCGCTCGCCTGGTGGCTGCTGCGGGACGCCCCGGCCGACGCGACCGACGATCCATCGGGCGCGGCGCACCGGGCGGTGGGCGCGGCGCAGGCCGCCCCCGCCGCCCCGGTGCGCGTCTTGCAGTCGCTGCGATCCCTCCCCTACTGGCAGCTCTCGTTCGGCTTCTTCGTCTGCGGCTACACCATGTCGTTCACGCAAGTCCACATGGTCCCCTACATCCTCGATATGGCCGATCACAGCCACACCACCATGCAGTCGGTCGCGTCGAGCGCCCTGGCGGTGGTCGGGGCGTGCAGCATCGCCGGGTCGCTGCTGATCGGCTTCCTGGCCGACCGGCTGGGGCACAAGCCGATGCTGGCGATGACCTACTTCCTGCGCGGCCTCTCCTTCCTGATCCTCCTGATCGCCGGGTCATTCCTCCCCGGCATCTTCCTGGCGGCGATCGTGCTCGGCATCTCCTGGACCTCCACGACGCCGCTCACCTCCGCGATGAGCGCCGACATCTACGGCCGCGCCTCGCTCGGCACCATCTTCGGCTTCATCTTCAGCGCCATGAACATCGGCTCGGCGGTCGGCGTCTACATCGCCGGGCTCGACTTCGACATCACCGGCAACTACCACCTCTCGCTCCTGGCGAATGGCTTCCTCGGCTTCGCCGCCGCCGCGATGGTGCAGGGCGTGCGCGTGCGCTCCCT
>JAXLWN010000247.1:0-1546 GCA_046328475.1 Chloroflexia bacterium
CCGACGCCACTGATCGCGAGCGAAGTCCTCCGGCCCGTATTGCCCACCCAGGCAACGCAGGCCAGCGTTCGCGACGCGTCCAGGAATCCCCCTGCTCACGCGCCGAACTGCGGCGGTCCATGCTCGGTGGTGCGAAGGCCCATTTCGCACCGGCTACATCGGGACTCGTCGGTTCACTCCGATTGCGACTGCCCGCATTCTAGCGCATGTTTGTCCAGTGTCCAAGTGGTACTTTTGGCGCGTGGAAGGCACCATTCCAGGCGGAAAAGCGCCCGCTTGACGGCCCCAAACCCCCATGCTAGCCTAGCGCCAACGTTCCACAATGCGGATTGCCAGGCGACGCCGGGTCGGTTTTTGGCACCTGCGTAGGATGTCGGACAATACACCGTGGGAGGATGGTGCGACGATGACCGCCTCTGCGTTCCCGCTCTTCCCCAATGGCACCATCCCCGCTTCCCTCTGGCTGAATGGCGAATTCGTGCCCTGGAACGACGCGACCGTGCATGTCACGGCGATGGGCGCGGGCGCGCACGTCTCGGTCTTCGAGGGGATCCGCGCCTACGGCAGCGGCGATGGCGAAGCCCTCAGCGTCTTCCGCCTGCGCGAACACCTGGAACGGCTGCACGACTCGATGATCATGATGCGGATGCCGCTGCGCTTCTCGGTCGAAGAGTTGACCGTCGCGACCATCGAGCTGCTGCGCCGCAACCAGGTGCGCGGCGACACCTACGTGCGCCCCGTCGCCTACTACAGCGGCCTGGAACACAACTCCTTCGGTGACACCCTCGGCGCACCCCCCTCGCTGCTGATCTGGCACCGCCCGACCGGCACCCAACTCCTCACCGAGCGCGGCAAGCACGTCTCGATCGCCTCCTGGACGCGCATCGGCGACAACCAGATGCCCCCGCGCATCAAGGCGATGTCGAACTACCAGAATAACCGCCTCGCCCAGCTCGATGCGCGCGTGAACGGCTACGACGACACGATCATGCTCACCGCCGCCGGGAAGGTCGCCGAGGCCCCCGGTGCCTGCGTCTTCCTCGTGCGCCGTGGCGAAGTGATCACCCCCAGCGTCACCAGCGGCATCCTCGAAAGCATCACCCGCGACGCCGTCATCCAACTCTGCCGCGAGCGCCTCGGCCTCACCGTGACCGAGCGCGACGTGGACCGCACCGAGCTCTACGTCGCCGATGAAATCTTCTGCTGCGGCACCGCCGCCGAAGTCACCCCCGTCCTCTCCGTGGACCGCATCCCCCTCCGCAACCCCACCATGGGTCCGATCACCCGCCGCCTCGACCGCCTGTACCACGACGTGGTGAGAGGCATCGACGAGGGCTACGGCGAGTGGCTGACGGACGTTGAGTGATTGCGGATTGCGGATTTCAGATTGCGGATTGACGAGGGAAGCCAAGAATACCCCAGGCTCTCGCCAGACCCTAATCCGCAATCCGCAATCTGAAATCCGCAATGGAGTAATCATGCGCCACAACGCGATGAAAGCCCGCCTCACCGGGGGCGGTTGGACTGCCGGGCCGATCCTGCCCCT
>JAXLWN010000248.1:0-1536 GCA_046328475.1 Chloroflexia bacterium
CACGCGCAGTCGGCCCAACCCGTGCCGCTGCACGACCTCGTCGAGATACTGGTTGGCCGCAACGTTCTCCGCTGCTGTGGGGTGATAGTTGTCCGTGATCCGCACGAGCACCAGTTCGGCGTAGCGGGCGTGGGCCAGGGCGCGTGCCGTCGGCACGATCGCCTCCGCCTCCGGCGTCCCGTCGAGGGCGATCAAAATAGTCTTGAACATGGCTTCACGCTCCTTTCCCCGCCGCGCACCGGCACGCCTGCGACGCTCCTCGCTTCATCGTCACATCGTTGCGGGCGGCTCCCTCGCTCGGAGTGGTTGCCACCGCGCCCGAGTATCAGTCTGGGTGCCGCACGTCACCATCCGCGTAGCCGCAGGTAACTGCGGGGTGAAGATTCCCGCACGAGCACCGCTCCACCGCCGGGGCAGACGGCAGTTCGGAGGCTGCCGTTCACCGGATAGTTACCTGCGATCACGCGGCGGGCAACGCGCGCAGCGCAGGATCGGGGCGTGACAGTGATGGCCGTACCGAGAGGAAAGGAACCATGAAGCAACCGATTGTGGTCCCGTTGGACGGCTCGCCGCTGGCGGAGCAGGCGCTCCCGTTCGCCGAAGCGCTGGCGGAGCTGAGTGGGAGCCCGCTGCTGCTCCTTTGCGCCAGCTATGTGCCGAGCCTGCCCGGCCTGGACGTTGCAGATGAGCAAGTGAAGGCCGTCACCGATGCGGAGATCTATCTCCACCGGATCGCGTCGCGCCTCAAGAAACGCGGGATCGCGGTGGAAACCTGCGCGCCCTATGGGCCGCCCAAGAAGGTGATTGCCCGCGAGGCGGCGGCGCGCAAGGCCTGGCTGATCGCGATGGCGACCCACGGGCGGGGCGGCCTCGACCGCGTCCTCTACGGGAGCGTCACCGAGGGGG
This sequence comes from Chloroflexia bacterium, assembly GCA_046328475.1. Lineage (GTDB taxonomy): Bacteria > Chloroflexota > Chloroflexia > Thermomicrobiales > CADCWN01 > CADCWN01. The sequence continues at coordinate 907 of JAXLWN010000248.1, forward strand.
TGGTGCGGCAGTCCCCCGTGCCGGTGCTGCTGGTGCGCGCCTGGCACGCCGGGGACAGCACGGATCGCCTGCTGACCTCCTCCCCGATCCTTGTGCCGCTCGACGGCTCGCTCCACGCCGAAGCGGCGCTGCCGGTCGCGCGCTACCTCGCCTCCGCGATGCAAGCCCGGCTGCTCCTCGCCCAGGCGATCCAGCCGCTCGATCCGGCGCTCACGCCCGATGGCATGGCCGCGTCGCTCTTCACCGAGGATCGCCCCACGGCGGAACGCGAGGCCCGTGCCTACCTCCAACACCTCGCCGACTCGCTTGCCGAAGCGGGCATCGCGGTGGATCTCGCCGTGCGTTTCGGCGAACCGTCGGAGGTTGTCTCGACGCTGGCCGAAGAGCGCGGCGTTGCGCTGACGATCCTCGTCACGCACGGGCGCACCGGCCTCGATCGCCTCCTACTCGGCAGCGTGTCGGAGCGGATCGTGCGGCATGGCGCGACCCCGGTGCTGCTCGTGCGGCCCGGACAGGAAGCGCACCTGCCCGCGCTGCCGGACTATGTCGAAGCCGAGCAGGCTGGGGAGGAAGGTGCGCGATGACCACGGCCAGCCCGATCGTCCTCCTGGCGCATGGCGGCGCGACGCC
>JAXLWN010000249.1:0-1524 GCA_046328475.1 Chloroflexia bacterium
TCATCCTGAGCGCAGCGAAGGATCCGTCCCTCTCGTTACTCGTCACTCGTTACTCGTCACTTCTGCCCGACCGCCCGACTATCCGACTACCCGATTCACATTTGCCCAGCGCACGCGCACGCCGGGGGCGGGGTGCAGGACGAAGCCGTGGCTCGCGAGGCGACCGGCGAGCGCCCAACGCGATGGCTGGCGCGCGGGTGCGGGGGCCGGGCGGCGTTGTTCGGCGAGGTAGGCGGTGAGGGCGGCGATGATCGCCGCAGCCTCGTCGTCATTCGGCGTGGGCGTGATCGCGCTGTTCTCCCCGGTGGCCATCGCTCCTCCCCCTGCGGTCGCGGTTGGCGACCCGGGCCGTATTATAGCGGGTGGGCGGGCGCGCGGGGCGAACTTCGGTGCGGCGAGCGTACGCATGGTCTGGTGGCGCTTGACAGCACCGGTTGTGGGTGCTATTTGTAGCAGCACATTCTCGCGCTCTCTCCAACTTCAGTGTGCAACGATGTGATTGGGGCGCTGGTCCTACACGAGACATCGCTGCAAGGCCGGGTCTGCCTCGCGGGTTGGACCCGCGCTAACGACGGATCGATGCCGGGCGATGCTGGGTCGCCCCGGTATGGATTGTGATGCGTGTTGGCCAAGAATGAAGGGGGCTGGCGATGGAGATGGCGATGGACAGGTCTCTGCCAAATCGTATGATCCGGGCGGCACGGCTCGAATCGCAACTCTACGAAGAGGTGGAGCACGACGAGAGTGCGATCAGCCAGGCGGCGATTGTCGTCACGCTTGCCGCGATTTCCGGTGGGATCGCGTCGGTGATCCGCGCTGACATTCTCACTGCTGTCGTGGGGGTCATCGGATCGCTGATCGGCTGGGTGCTCTGGTCGGCGATCACCTACTTTGTGGGGAAGACCTTCTTCGCGACCGCGCAGACCCAGATCGACATGGGTGAAATGCTGCGCGCCCTTGGCTTCGCCGCCACGCCTGGGATTTTCGGTTTTCTCGGCTTCGTCCCTGGGGTCGGCGGGCTCATCAGCTTCGCCCTCTCGATCTGGACACTCATCGCCGGCGTGATCGCCGTGCGGCAGGCGCTCGATGTGGACACCGGGCGCGCAATCGGTACGGTCCTTGTCGGCTGGCTCGTCCAGTTCGTGCTCTCTTTCCTCCTCGCCCTCGTACTCCTGCCCTTCTTCATCTAACTTCGAACTCGAGTACCCACACAACGATGGCAGGGGAAACGCGGAGCGGCGTTGCATCGACTCGCCCCGCGTTTCCTCTGCCATTGGCGCGGAAAGAGCCGCGACTCGCTTCACGGTTGTGCTGCAACGGGGGGCGCGACAAGCGCGGCGCGGTCGAAGTAGACGTTCTCGCCCGCGAACTTCTGCGTCGCGGGGTCCCAGGGGAAGTGGATGATGATCTGGAGGCGCACCGGCTGGCCGGTGGGGGCGATGCCCGCCCACTCGCCCCGGTGGGTGCCGGTCATCCAGGCGACCTCGATCACCCCCTGCGGACCGATGACGATGTCGATCAGGT
>JAXLWN010000025.1:0-87566 GCA_046328475.1 Chloroflexia bacterium
CCGTCGATCAGGGCTACCGCGCCATGAAGTGGTTCTTCCGCCACGGCCCCACCGACGGCCGCGAGGGGATCGCCAGGAACATCGAGATGGTCCGCACCCTCCGCGAGACCGTCGGCCCCGACGTCGACATCATGCTCGACGCCTGGAGCAGTTGGGACGTCCCCTACACCGTGATGATGTCCGAGCGCCTCGCCGAATACCGCCCCCGCTGGATCGAGGAACCGGTCCTCGCCGACAAGATCGACGCCTGCGCCGAGATCCGCCGCCGCTCCAAGGTGCCGATCGCCACCGGCGAGCACGAATACACCCGCTGGGGCATCAAGCAGCTCCTCGACGCCGACGCCGCCGAGGTCTACCAGGCCGACATCTACTGGTGCGGCGGCATCTCCGAAACGCTCAAAATCGCCGCCCTCGTCTCCGCCTACGACCGCGTCCTCATCCCCCACGGCCACTCCACCCTCACCAACGCCCACTTCATCGCCGCCCAGACGCCCGTCCTCTGCCCCATCCTCGAATACCTCGTCAAGTGGAACCAGATCCACCAGTACTTCCTCCTCCACCCCCTCGAACCGGTCAACGGCATGATCACCATGCCCGACCGCCCCGGCATGGGCATCGAACTCGACCCCGCCAAGATCGAGGAGGAGAAAGAACTCCGCTGGTAACGCGGCCACAACATCCCCTCAAAGCTGACACTCCAGGGAGCTGGAACCTGGCGTGTCAGCTTATCGCAGAGCAGCGGCAAGGTATGCTAAAATTGGCATATCGTTGACGCTTCGGCTATTGCGAGGTTTGACCGTCGATGTCAGATAAGTCGCTGTACTGGGTCGGTAGTAGCCTCGATGACCTGAAGGCATTCCCCGCAACTGTACAGCGAGTGATGGGCTTTGCGCTTCGCCAGGCACAAGGCGGAGAGAAGCACGAGGACGCCAAGCCATTAGCAGGCTTCTCCGGGGCTGGGGTACTGGAAGTCGTGGAGCAGTTTGCTGGCAACGCCTACCGAGCCGTCTACACAGTCAGATTCAGCGACACGGTGTATGTGTTGCATGCCTTCCAGAAGAAATCCAGGCGCGGCATCGCTACCCCTCAAAAGGGAATCGACCTCGTGCGTCAGCGATTAGCCTGGGCACAGGAAATACACGAGGAGCGCTTGCGCGAGCGAGCAACAGGAGAGCAACCATGAGTGACGAGCGTATCGTGGCGAGCAGCGGCAATATCTTTGCAGATCTCGGACTGCCCGACGCCGACGAAACACTGGCAAAGGCCGATCTCGCCCGCCAGATCGTACGACTGATCAAGCATCACAACTGGACACAAGCGCAGGCTGCGCAGGCGCTCGGCATCGATCAACCAAAGGTTTCCGCCCTGATGCGCGGACGCCTCACCGGCTTCTCGACCGACCGCCTGATTCGTTTCCTCAATGATCTCGATCAGGAAGTCGAGATTACCGTGCGGCCAAAGGTGCCGGGATCACCACACGCGGCGCTCCGCGTTACAGTCGAAGAGACAATTGCTGAGGAGATTGAGACGTCCCATCCATACAGCGAGCACAAGCAACTGGTAGCTTCGCGCTAAATATGCGCTGCCGCAGAAACCAGCGAAGGAGCTGTTCCCGTCCTCGTCTCCGCGTCGTTCTCTGCGTCTCTGCGTCTCTGCGGTCTTACTCTCTTCTCTCTTCTCTCCACTCTCCACTCTCCTCGTCTTGGCGTCCTTGGCGTCCTCCTTGGCGTCTTGGCGGTTCACCCGTCTCGCTTCGTCCCCATATACCCGCGCCCCTCGCGACGCCCTCGACAGCGCCCCCATCCCGAGCAGCGTCCCGCCCCCACCAACCCGATCCAGCGCCACCCCCGCCGCCATCAGCCCCAGCGGCGACAGCCCCATCGACAGCGTCTGGCTCACGCTGCTCACCCGCCCCAGGAACTCACCCGGCACAATCTGCGCCCGGAAACTGACGTACCCCACCCAGACCAATCCGTCGCACAGCCCGATCGCCGCGCAGACCGCGATGATCAGCGGCAGCGCATGCAGCGCACCGAACAGCATAAACCCCGCGCCCGCCACAGCTATCGCCAGCAGTGCCCCGAGAAACAGGCCCACCCCGTAGCCCGAAACCAGCGCCCTCACATTCTTCGTGTCCAGCCCCCGGTCACTCGCACTCGTCACTTCCCTACCCGACTACCCGACTACCCGACCACCCGACCACCCGACTCACCCCCTTCTCCATTCTTCATTCTCAATGCTCAGCCCCGCGAACGTTCCCCTCTTCCCCGCGTCTAATAGCTGACGCAGAGGGTGATACAATCATGGTGGCCGACGACGCAGAACACCGGCTGATCGCGCGGTGCAGGCAGGGTGATCAGGAGGCGTTTCGCCTGCTGCTGGAACGGCATCATCAGACCGTCTATCGCGTCGCCTACGCGCTCACCAGCAACCCGACCGACGCCGCCGAGATCGTCCACGAAACTTTCATCAAAGCATAGCGCTCCCTCGGCAGCTTCCGCCACGACGCCACCCTCGCCACCTGGCTCACGCGCGTCGCGCTCAGCACAGGCGCGACCACACGCCGCCAGCGCACCCGCAGTTCATCGGCATCGTGCGCGACCTCATCCGCTCGCACCCGGCACCCGACGAACGAGCGGCCATCGATCGCGACGAATTGCAGCGCGCCATGCGCCGCCTCGCCGCGCGCCCACCAGGTGGTCGCCGGCGCGCTCCCCGCTTCGGCCTCGAACTCTCCCAGAGGATCGCCGAACTCCTCGGCTACCCCGAGGGCACCGTCAAATCCCGGATTAACGCCGCGACCACCACCTCCACAAAGCTGCTCAACGAAGACGCGGACCACCTGATCGTCGCCCATGGGCGCGACACCGCACAGGGAGCACCCCCATGAACAACACCCCGACACCGACCTCGAACACCAGGCTGCGCCGCCCGCCTCCAACCCGCGCGTCCCCGGTGCGGAGCGAGCTGGGCGCAGGTCGCCCGCCTCGGCCGCCCTGGCACCGCGCGCCCCGGCGCACCCTCGCTACCGTCGCCGCCACGCTGGTCCTCGTCGCCGCCCTCACCGCCGCCGCGAACGTCCTCATCTTCCCGCGCGGCGGCAGCCAGTACGGCGGATCCCCGATCCTCCCCGCCCACTATCCAGGCTCCGGTCGCGGTCGCGCCGAACATGTCCATCCACGACGACCGCGTCCTCAGCCTCGCCCCTCCACCCTTCACGATCTTCCAGCTCACCGCCCCGCCCGAGGGCCTACCTGCTCACCCAGGCTTGACCCCGGCACGCAGGTGGGCCGCCAGCGCCTCCCCGCGATGGGCGCGACCAGTGTGTCGGCCAGTAGTCAGCCCGATGACTCCGCCACGCGGCAGACCGCCGAGCAGTGGAGCAACGATCTGTTCATCGTCGGCCAGGAGGCCACCTCGTCCTCGTCTACGCCCGCGCCACCCCGACGACCTGATCGGCCTCCTGCAACGCGCCGCCGCCGACAAGCTCCTCCCCACCGGCGAAAGCGGTACCGTGCGCGGCGCCGGCGTCGCACCCAGCACGACAGTCGCACCACAATCCTGGATCGAGCGGGGCACCTACCTCGAACTCACCGCCAACGCCCGCGCCAATGAACTCCGCGCTCGCCGCAACCCTGATCGAAACCGCCGTCAACGCCCCGCAACCTACCTTCCCCGGCGGCACCCTCCCCTCCCCGATCCCGCCGCCGACCCAACAACCAGCGGCCAGGGCATCGTCGTCACCGCCTCCCTCGACCGCGACGAAATCGTGCGGCGCTGCGGCAACTGGGATCCGACCCTCCACGCCACCAACCAGGACGAGTCACCTGCTACGCCAGCCATGACCGGTGCATCTGACAAGGCTACGGCCTCAGCCGCATCACCTGGAGCGAAGCCGCCACCGACCTCGGCATCGCCCCGCCGAAAGTATCTCCCCCGACGACCGCCCAGTCTGGCAAGTCATTCGTGACCAACACAAACAACATCGTCGTTACCACCGCCAACGTCATCCTCGACGCCGCCACCGGCGAGCCCCTCACCATCGTCGGCAGTGCCACCACCCCCTGACCCCACCTGGGGCGTGGCGAGGGCCACGCCCCACCCCAAGTCTGTCCGCCCACCCGTCAAGCCACCGATTTTCCTACAAAGTGGCATGATTCATCCCCCACCACGGGTCCGTATAAGTACAGGCGTTCAATCGAACGCCTAACGCCGGACCAGCACCCAGGATCAGGATCGCCACCCGCTCTCATATGCACATCCACCCTCTCTTCATCAGGGGAGGGTCGCCGCCGCAGCGGCGGAGCGGGGTCTGTACCGCCTGCCGCCCGCTCGCAGGATTCCCTTCTCACCCTTCCACTTTAGGGGAGGGTCGCCGTTCCGCAGAACGGCGGGAGGGGTGTCCCCCGTTCGTCAGAATAGGAGCTGCGAAAAACTCGACTTTTCGCCGAACAAACCTACTTTCACGCTTACACGTAATTCACTTACACGCGTACACTTCCCCAACAACCGCCACACCCGCACCGGGGAGGGTCAAACCATGCACTTCGGCGTCCACATCGAGGCCACCGACCAGACCATGGACATCGTCGCCCTCGGCCGCCTGGTCGAAGCGCTCGGCTTCGAATCCCTCTTCCTCCCCGAGCACACCCACCTGCCCGTCGCCGGGGCCTCCATCCACCCCAGCGGCCCCCATGCCCACGCCCGGCTGCCGCGCTTCCTCGACCCCTTCATCGCCCTCGCCGCCGTCGCCAGCGCCACCACCACCCTCCGCCTCGGCACCGGCGTCTGCCTCGTCCCCCAGCACGACCCGATCACCCTCGCCAAGCAGATCGCCACCCTCGACTTCATCTCCGGCGGGCGCTTCCTCTTCGGCATCGGCGCGGGCTGGAACCGCGAGGAGCTGCACAACCACGGCGTCGACCCCGCCACCCGCTTCCGCCGCCTGCGCGAGCACATCCTCGCCATGCGCGCCATCTGGACCGAGGACGAAGCCGCATACCACGGCGACTTCGTCCGCTTCGGCCCGCTCTGGTCCTGGCCCAAGCCCGCCCAGCGCCCCCACCCGCCGATCATCGTCGGCGGCGAAGGCCCGCGCGTCCTCGACCGCGTCCTCGACTACGGCGACGAATGGGGACCCAACGCCGAAGACGGCCTCGAAGACCGCGTCCGCAACCTCCACCGCCGCGCCACCACCCTCGGCCGCCCCCCGATCCCCGTCACCGCCTTCCACGTCCGTCCCGACCTCCCCACCCTCCGCAGCTACGCCGCCGCCGGCGTCACCCGCAGCATCTTCTCCCTCCGCGCCCCCACCGAACCCGAAATCCGCGCCACCCTCGACCAACTAGCGGCACTCATCGCCCAATATCGCGCAGGATAAACGAGCGGATCTATCGGCAGAGCCGTGCTACGATATACCCCACAAGCGCGATGGAGGTCGGCCATGGATTCACCTTTCCCCGGTATGGACCCGTACCTGGAAACCCTAGCCTTATGGCCGGATGTACATCATCGCGTCATCGGGGCAATCTGCGCCCAGCTTCAGCCTGTCCTCAGCCCGCGATACTCAACCAGGATCACGCCATATGTCGCGATGGAATCAATCGATATCGCCCCCGTGCGAATCATCGCGCCCGATGTCGCCGTGCTCGAACATCCCAGCCTGGCATCACAGTCAAGGACAGCAACGCTCACACCACCGGTCGTGGGCGCGGTAACGATGGAAGTGCCAACGCGCTATGGCCGTATCGAGATTCGCCCCGTTGGCAGTGCCACGGTGGTGGCCATGATCGAGGTCCTTTCGCCAGTCAATAAGCGGCCAGGGGCAGAGGCTGCCGATGCCTACGAGCGCAAACGCGCCGAGATCTTCCGCAGCGACGCCCACCTCATCGAAATTGATCTGCTGCGCGCCGGTCGCCGCCCCTCACTGTCAACACCCTGGCCTGATGCGGATTACGCGGTCATCCTCAGTCGCGCCAACGAGCGACCGAAAGTTGGCATCTGGCCCATCGCCCTCGCCGACCCGCTCCCAGAGATTCCGATTCCACTCAGCTACCCCGACGCCGACGCGCCGCTCGATCTCGGCGCGGTATTGCGCCACATCTACGCCGAAGCCCGCTACGACTTTGACATCGACTACCGCCAGCCCCCGCCCGCCCCCGAACTCACCCAGGCCGAAGCCCAATGGCTCGACCATCTCCTCCGCGAACGCGGCCTGCGCTAACCCCAATTCATCTCTGCTGCTCAACTCGGCACGATTCCTTCCCCTCTCCCAGCGGTTGGGAGAGGAGTGCCGCTCGCAGGCGACGGGGGGGCGGTCTCTCTTCGCTCCACTCTCCACTCTCCACTACCCGACTACCCGACTACCCGACTGACGCACTGACGCACTGACGCACTGACGCACCAACGCACACCCCCACGCCCTACCCCCCCAACGCCCGAAACCCCGCCCCCGGCGGCCTCTCCAGCCACCGCGCCAACACCCGCTCCGCGCACTCGTGCGGCGTCAGCACCGACGTATCAACCTCCAGGTCATACGGCAACGCCCGGTCGCCATAGCGATGCACCCGGCCGTACTGCCAGCGCACCACCCCCTTCGCCGAGCGGTCCCCGCGCGCCAGCTCGCGCGCCTCCAGCACCGGCAGCGGACAATGCACCCCCACCAACAGCACCGGGAACTCCCGCCACAACTCCAGGCACTCCGCCAGCCACTCCGGCACCCACAGCACATGATCCACCACCACCCGGTGCCCCAGCCGCGCCAGCGCCGCCACCGAGTGGTGCATCCCCGACATCAACTGCCTCCCGAAGCGCGGCACCACGATGGCCGTCCCCGCCTCCCGCGCCGCCGGGTCATCCCCCGTCTCGAAGAAGAGCACCGACTCTGGTTCATCCGCCGCATTCGCCACCGCTACCCCCGGCGGTACCATCCGGAACAGGAACTTCGGCGGGCAGACCTGGATGTAGAAGTTATCCATCCCCAGGTGCAGCACCGGCTCCGCGCACAACTCCTGCATCGCCCGCGCGATGCTTGTCTTCCCCGCGCTCCCCGTCCCGTTCAGCAGCACAATGCTCCCCGCCACCCCATCCCCCTTTGCCCAACGCAAACACCAAAGTGCGCAAGCACCACATTCCCCCTCTCCTCGCGGGAGAGGGGGTGCCGAGCGCAGCGAGGCGGGGGCGAGGTCACCCCACCAACACCTCGCGCAAATACCCATTGAGGAACCGCCCATTCGGATCGAGCCGCGCCCGCACCGCGTCGAACGCCTCCCACCGCGGGTACAACGCGCGCAGTTCATCGGCGCGGTGCGAATGGCACTTCCCCCAGTGCGGTCGGCCGCGATGATTGCGGAAAATCGCCTCGGCATCGGCGAAAAACGCCTCCGGCAACAATTCGGCCGCCTGGTGGATCGAGATCGTCACCGTCTCCCGCCCCTGCGCCGGACCGAGCGGGATATCGTCCGCGCGCAGCGTGCGGTACTCCACCGCCCAGGTCACGTCGAGATGCTTCGTCTGCATCAACGCGCGAATCTCGCGCAGGCATTCCGGCCCGCGCTCGGCAGGCACCGCGAACTCCATCTCGTTGAAGCGCACATTCCGCTCGGATGGCAGCACCCGGTAGCTCCAATCGACCCGCTCCGGCTTCGTGTAGCGCCCCAGGCTCCCCGGCGGCGAGGGCGGCGGGGGTGGCGGCGTAAAAATCTCGGCCTCGGTCGGATTCAGCGCCTTCATCGCGCAGGCATCGGCGGTGGGCAGCCAGAAGAACTCGAAGTGCCGGTTGGCCGCGATCAGCTCGTCCAGGTGCCCCATGCACTCCTCGAACGACTCGACCCAGGTCCGCTCGTGCAGCTTGTAGGCGGGCAGCAATTGCAGCGTGATCTGCGTGGCAATCCCCAGCGCCCCCACCGCCACGCGCGCCGCGCTGAAACCCTCGGGGTCCTGGTCCGCCGAGCAATCGAGCAGATCGCCATCAGCGGTCGCCAGCCGCATCCCGACCACCTGCGTCGAGATACTCCCCAGCGTCGGCCCGGTCCCGTGCGTCCCGGTCCCCACCGCGCCGCCCAGCGACTGCCGGTCGATATCCCCCATGTTCGCCATCGCCAGCCCGGCCGCGTGCAGCAATGGCCCCAGCCGGTGCAGCTTCGTCCCGGCCCAGATCGTCGCCCGCCGCCGCTCCGCGTCAACCCCGACCACCCCGTGCAGCGCATCGAGCGTCACCAGCAGACCGTCCGTCGCGCAGAGCGGCACAAAGGAGTGCCCGCTCCCCGCCACGCGCACTGTCGCCCCCGCGCGCGTCGCCGCGCGCACCGCCGCCGCAACCTCCGCCGCTCCCCGGCGCGACAATCTGCTGCGGCGCGCACCCCACGCTCCCCGACCAGTTGTGCCACCCCCCGCTTTCCCACCCTCCCACCATCCGCCCCCTCCCCCGCCAATCCGCGACGCCAGGGACGGATTCTTCGCGCTGCTCAGAATGACAACATGAGCCCCACACCCCTTGGTCTGTCATCCCGAGTGCAGCAGGCATCCGTCCCCCTCTCGCCGTCTCTGCGTCCTCTGCGTCCTCTGCGGTAAACCCGTCCCTCTTGGCGTTCGTGGCGATCTTCTTGGCGTCTTGGCGGTTCGATCCGTCCCCTACTTCGCAAGCACCGCCGGATTCACCACATGCACCGGCTTCCCTTCCAGGAACGCGATGATGTTATCCACCGGCATCTTGCGCGAGCGCGCATTCGCCTCGACCGTCACCGCGCCATGGTGCGGCGCGAGCACCACATTCGGCATCTCCTTGTACGGGTTCGCCTCCGGCATCAACGGCTCCTTCAAGAAGACATCGATGCCAGCCCCCGCCAGCCGCCCCTCGCGCAGCGCCGCCACCAGCGCGTCCTCATCCACGATCGCCGCACGCGCCGTGTTGATCAGAATCGCCGACGGCTTCATCAGCGCCAACTCGCGCGCCCCGACGAAGTTGCGCGCCTGCGGCGAGTTCCGCAGGTGGACCGACAGCACGTCTGCCTGCCGGAACACCTCGTCCGACTCGACCAGCTCGACCCCCAACTCCGCCGCCCGCGCCGGGTCGTTGTTGAAGGTCCAGGCGATCACTCGCATCCCCAGCCCCTGGCCGATCTTCGCCACCCGGCTGCCGATTGCCCCGATGCCGAGCAAGCCGAGCGTCTTGCCCATCAATTCCGGTCCCTCGATGTGCTGCCAGGTCCCCTCGTTCACGCGGTTGTGGCTGAGCGGGATCGCCCGCGCCACCGCCAGCAGCAGCCCGATCGTCAACTCCGCCACCGACGGCGCACCGACACCAGGCGTGTTCGTCACCACCACCCCGTGCCGCGTCGCCGCCTCCAGATCGACATTGTCGGTCCCCGTCCCGAGGATCGAGATCATCTTCAGCTTCGGCGCATGCGCGAACGCCTCCTCGTCGAAGACCGAGTACGAGCGCACATTGATCACCACCTCGGCGTCCGCGATCCGCGAGAAGAACTCCGCGCGATCCGCAAACCGCGTCGTGTCGACCCGCACCGCCCCGTACGGCTTCAACTCCTGCAGATTCGCCTCGTCCGCGCTGTGATACGCGGGCGGAAAGTCATCCGGGACCACAATCTGGCGCTCGGCCATCGAAGACCCTCCTCGTAGAGCGAAGTATCGAGTTCCGAGTTCAAAGTTCAAAGTTGGGATAGGACTTCTTGAACCTTGAACTTTGAACAACCCCACGTCCCTCGTTACTCGTTACTCATCACTCGTTACTCGTCATCCCACCTCGCACCGCGCGAACGCCTCCCGCAGCGCCGCGATCGGCTCGCCGGTCGGCACAAACTCCTGCCCGATCCACCCGTCATACCCAGTCGCTGCAATCGCTCGGCAGATCGCAGGGTAGTTCAACTCCTGGTCGTCCCCGATCTCGTGCCGCCCCGGATTCCCCGCCGTGTGGTAATGCCCGAACGAGCGATGCCCGTCACGGATCGTGCGAATGACATCCCCCTCCATGATCTGCATGTGGTAGATGTCGTACAGCAGCGACACGCGCGACGAGCCAACCAGATCGCAGACCGCGCGTCCCCAGGCCGTGCGGTCGCACTGGTAGTCCGGGTGATTCACCCGGGAGTTCAGCAACTCCAACGCCAGCGTCACGCCCGCTTCCTCGGCGGCACGCGCCACCCGCCGCAGCCCGAGCGCCGTGTTGGCGATCCCGGTCGCATCATCCAGCCCCGCGCGGTTGCCGCTGAAGCAGATCAGCACTGGGATGCGCCACTCGACCGCCAGCTCCAGATTTGCCCGGATCTCGCGCTCGATCCGGTCGTGCTCCTCGCGCCGGTTCAGCCCGAGTTCCAGCGACTCGTGCCCGCGCGCCGACACGATCGTCAGCCCGCTCTCCCGAATCGCCCCCCAGGCCGCCATCGGCGCAAGCTCGATCCCTCCATACCCGATCTCGCGCGCCGCCTCGATCATCTGCTGCGTCGTCATCCCGACGCGCTCAAGGCACCACGCGACGAGCGCCTGACGCATGCGAACCCCCTCCCACCTCTTTACTCGTTACCCGTTACGCATTCGTCATTCGTCATTCGTCATTCCGCACTACCCCCGCACCAACGCCCCTTCCGTCACCGCCGCGAACGCATCCAGCGCCCGGTCGATGTCGGCCTCCTCGATGCCATAGTGCGTCACCAGGCGCATCCGCCGCCCCACGTATGGCGACGACACCAGCACGCCGCGCTCCTTCAGCCCGGCGGCGGCCTCGCGCCCTTCCAGACCGACCGGCGACTCGACCATGAAGATGTTCGTCTCGACTTCCTCACGGTCAACCGTCCAACCGATCTGCCGCAGCCCCGCCGCCAGCTTCTTGGCGTTGGCGTGGTCATCGGCCAGCCGGTCGATCATGTTGTTCAGCGCATAGAGCCCGCCCGCCGCGATCACCCCGGCCTGGCGCATCCCGCCGCCGACCGCCTTGCGATTGCGGTGCGCCCGCCGGATGAACTCCTTCGATCCGACCAGCATCGAGCCAACCGGCGCGGCGAGCCCCTTGGAGATGCAGAACATCACGCTATCGACGTGCGACGCCAGTTCGCTGGCCGGGATACCGAGCGCGGTCGCCGCGTTGAAGACGCGCGCCCCGTCCATGTGGACATTCAAGCCATGCTCGCGCGCGATCGAGATCACCGCCTTCATGTTATCGAGCGGCATCACCCAGCCGCCGTGCGGCTGCTCCACGATCAGCAGCGAGGTGCGCGGGTAGTGCTCGTTGTCGGGATGGATGCCCGCCGCCACCTCGGCCGGGTCGAGTCGCCCGCGATGCTGCGACACCGTCCAGGTCGAGACGCCGCACAGGCGCGCGGGTCCGCCTCCCTCGGCAGAGTAGGTGTGGGTCCGCTGCCCGCAGATCAATTCATCCCCGGCCTGGCAGTGGGTCATCACCGCCAGCAAATTCCCCATCGTCCCGGTCGGCACGTAGAGCGCGGCCTCCTTGCCGAGCAACTCGGCAGCCCGCGCCTCCAGCGCCTTCACCGTCGGATCTTCACCATAGACATCATCGCCGAGCGCCGCCTTCGCCATCGCCTCGCGCATCTCGGGCGAGGGCAAGGTCACGGTATCGCTCCGGAAATCGATCGGCTCCATCGCACCACTCTCCTCGTTGAATACCCACCAACTGCCACGTCCGCGCGATTATACCGGGCGCGGGCCAACCGCGCGCCCCACCGCCCGCCGGTACCTGGCCCCGCCAGGGTTGCGGGAAGTTAGGACCTTCGCACTAGTTGTGGTAAACCCGGCGGCAGGCTACCATAAATGTGAACGCGCATTTTTGGGGCGAACGGCAAGGGAGATCGGCGTGCGTGACCTCGGCAGGCAACGGCGGCGCAGCCGCTACGAACAGGAAGGCCCGACGCGGATCACCGTCGCCCTGTTCGTCGGGGCGATCGTGCTGCTCCTGGCGAGCGGCAGCTTGATCGCGGCGATGGTGCGCGAGGGCACGGCGCTCCCGGCGGCCACGCCCACCCCCAGCCGCACGGCCATCCTCGCCGCAGCCACCGTATCCCCCACCGGCGTTGCTACCACCAATACCCCGCCGCCGGCAACAGCCGTGCCTCAGACCACGACCGGCACGCCACGCCCGTCGGCGGTCACCGCCACCGCCCGCCCGGCGACGCCCACCACGCGCCCCGCCTCGCCCACGCCGATCGCCGCCACGACGCGCGCGGGCGGCTGCGCGGTGGCGCTCCCCTCCGGCTTCACCGAGGAGCGCGCGGGGAGCGGCTATTACCCCGCCAACGATAAGACCGGCTTCATCGGACTCGACCCATTCGACACGAACGGCGGGCAGCGCAGCACCGCCGACCTCGCCCAGAGCTATATCGAGGGCACGCTGAAGGTCGCCCTCCAGGATTTCCGCCAGACCGCCTCGATTCGCACCGACGACGGATCGCGGATCGAGTATACTGCCAGTGCTGGGGGCAAGACGGGCCGGGGGGTGGTCGTCGTCCGACGCATCGGCGACATCGCCTGCGGCGTGACGTTGTTCGCTTTGGAGGGCTCGCCAATCCGCTTCGACCAGACGCTCGACTATCTCCTATCGTCGCTGCAACCAACGCGACCGTGAACGCGGCGCGAACGTAGAAGAAATGGAGGAGGACGGACAACCAGCGACGTTGTCCGCAATTGCCCGTAAGGAGGAACGCCAGGATGGAGACCCAGTCGGTGAAGGAGCGCGAGGACTACGCCGAGGACCTGAGCGGCGCGGAATACCTCTCGCTCAATGATCGGGAAAAGAAGGCGGGCTACAACGGTGTGCCCCACCGCCCGACCAGGCCCGCCCGCGACAAGCAACTGCGCGCCGCCCGCAGCGGCGAGCGCCAGAAGCGCGAAGAGGACGCCGGGTAGTTCCCGCCCCGCCGCATCCGCCCCACGACCGCCCACGAACCACCGCGCATCGTTGCGCGCGTGCGTTTTCTGTTACCTCTGCACCACCCGTATGGCATACTTCTCCACGCTCGCCCTTCTGGGGGGAGGGTTACCATTCGGGTACCCGCGCGCTGGGCAGGTGTGGCGGGGAGGGGTCATGGAGGAAACGATGGAAGTCACCAAGCTCGCCGGGATCGGCCCTTACAATAATAACGTTTACATCGTGACCGACCCGGCAACCAACGAGAGCGTCGTCATCGACGCCTCGCACGATGCGGGGCAAATCGCCACCGCCGCCCAGGGCACCACCGTCAAGGCGATCCTGCTCACCCACGGCGACCACGACCACATCGACGCGCTCGAAGGGCTGAAGGCACGGCTCAACGTCCCGGTCGGCATCCATGCCGCCGACGCCGCGCGCCTCTCCACCCCGCCCGACTTCCTGCTCGAAGATGGCCAGGACTACGCGGTTGGCTCCGGCTCGCTGCACATCCTGCACACTCCCGGCCACACACCGGGCTGCATCTGCCTGCTCGACGGCAACACCCTCATCGCCGGCGATACCCTCTTTCCCGGTGGCCCCGGCGCGACGCGCGGCGACAAGGACCGCTTCGCGCAGATCATCGAGAGCATCACCACCAAGCTCTTCGTCCTCCCCGACGACACCCTCGTCCGCCCCGGCCACGGTGCCGACACCACGATCGGCACCGAAAAGCCCCACCTCCAGGAATGGATCGATCGAGGCTGGTAGTTGCGAGTCGTGAGTCGTGAGTCGTGAGAAAACGTGGCCCGGAGGGCGCATCGTCCTCCGGGCCGATTCGTTGCGGCTGTCGCCGGGCTGTCGCCTTCCCAAGCTCGCTAGGGGTTGACGCGATCCGCCACGCTTGTCGGCGCCGTTGGCCCGCGCCCATCGCTATCGATCACTCGCTCCGGCTGCGGGGGCTCTTCCCGGCTCGCCTCGTCCAATCGCAACTTGTCTTCCAGCACCTCGTCGTCCACCTGCTGGGTCGTGAACGGTGGGGCCACATTCGGCACCCGCGACTGCCCCTCGTCCTCCCGCACTCGCCGATCCAATCGCTCACTCATCGCGCCGCATCCTTTCCACACACCAGGATCCATCACCATTCACCCCACCACCCCTGCAACTTGCATACCATCCGTCATTCTCAATTCTGCATTCTCCATTCTTCATTTCGCGCTTCCCTTGTTCCGCGCCCCAACCTGGGAGAGAATTACCCAGGCGCAACGAGGCCGCCACAGGCAAAGAGAGGCAAGGATGACAGCGAATGCCACCCGCCCGACGAAGGGCAACGAGCCACTCATTTTTGACGCCGATATCCACGTGAACGACACGCCGCAGGCGCTCGCACCCTACTGCGACATGCCCTGGCAGAAGTCACTGGAGTTGTTGGGGCAGGTACCGCAGCGCTATCTTGACATCCCCGGCTTCGCGACGAGCATGAAGCTCGACCCGCCGATTCCCGGCGGGCACGCCGGGCGCAGCGTCTACACCCCGCAGGGCATGCGCGACGAACTCGCGGCGCTCGGCATCGGCGGCGGCATCCTGCTGCCCGATAATTTGCTCCTCTTCGCCGCCCTCCCGAATATCGAGTATGCCACCGAGGTCTCGCACGCCTACAACCGCTGGCTGGTCGCCGAATGGCTGCAGGAGCAGGGGCGCGACGGCCTCTACGGCGCGATCATGGCCTGCCCGCAGAACCCGGAGGATTCGGCCCGCGAGATCGAGCGTTACGCGAAGACGCCGGGCGTCGTGGCGGTCTACCTGCCGACGGCGGGCGTCAACCCGCTCTGGGGGCACCGGAAGTACGACCCGATCCTGGCGGCGGCCGAGGCGGCCGACCTGCCGGTGATGCTCCACAGCGTCACGATCGTCTCGCCCGTCTTCCCCGCGCAGCTGGAGCAGTTCGAGAACCACTTCGCGCGCCAGATCCTCTCCCACTCCTTCGCGATGATGGCGAATCTCACCAGCCTGATGCACACCGGCGTCCCGGCACGCTATCCGAACCTCAAAGTCGTCTTCACCGAGGCGGGGATCGCCTGGGTCCCCTACATGATGTGGCGCATGGACAAGTACCACCAGGAATATCGCCGCATGGTCCCTTTCCTTGAAGAGCGACCGAGCGACTACATGAAGCGCAGCATGTGGTTCGCCACCCAGCCAGTCGAGGAGCCCGACGACCCGGCACACCTCGTCGAGACGATCCGCCACTACAGCGGCATGGACCGCACCGTCTTCGCGTCCGACTGGCCGCACCACGACTTCGACCACCCGCGCGCCTTGCTGAAGCTGCCGCTGACGGCCGAGGAGCGCCACAAGATCATGTGGCAGAACGCCGCCGATCTCTTCAAGATCCCGACCCCCGCGAGGCTGGCGGTATGAGCGAGCAGCACGCACCCGAAGAGCACGTGATCGGCCCGGTGAGCGACTTCCCGCCGGGCGCGCAGAAGATCGTCAAGGTCCGCAACATCGAGCTCGGTGTCTTCAACGTGGACGGCGAGTTCTACGCCCTGCCCAACATCTGCCCCCACCAGTACGGCCCGCTCTGCACCGGCACGCTGGGCGGCAAGATGACCTGCAACGCGGGTACGGCCTGGCGCTTCCAGTGGCAGCGCGATGGCGAGATACTCACCTGCCCCTGGCATGGCATGGAATTCGACCTGACTACTGGCCAGTGTCTTGCACCGCACAAGTATCGCGTGCGCCTCTACCCGGTGCGCGTGGTGGATGGCGAAGTGCGCGTGCGTCTGCGCGGCACCGCCTGACCTG
Organism: Chloroflexia bacterium; assembly: GCA_046328475.1. Lineage (GTDB taxonomy): Bacteria > Chloroflexota > Chloroflexia > Thermomicrobiales > CADCWN01 > CADCWN01. Next base: position 15,683 of record JAXLWN010000025.1, read on the forward strand.
GGCAGTAGCCAAACGCGCGTTGACCGGGGCGACCGAGCGGGTCGCCCCGCCGAATATGAGGGACAAGGGAGGAAAGGATTGACCATAGACTGGGCATCGCAGAAGCTCCGCGTCGGCATCGTCGGCCTGGGTTGGACCGGCTGGACCCACCTGAAGGCGTACCAGGAGCTACCGAACGTCGAGGTCATCGCGCTGGCGGGCTACGAGGCCGACCGCCTGGCGCAGTATGGCCGCGAATTCAACGTGCCGAACCTCTACCGCGAGTATCAGGATCTGCTGGCGCGCGACGACCTCGATGTCGTCAGCATCTGCACGCCGAATCAGCTCCACAAGCCGATCGCCATCGCCGCGCTGGAGGGGGGTCGCCACGTTGTCTGCGAGAAACCCCTGGCGCGCAGCACCGAAGAGGCGCTGGCGATGGTCGAGGCGGCGCGCAAGGCCGACCGCGTCCTGCACACCGTCTTCAACCACCGCGAGCGCGGCGACGTGGCCGCACTGAAACGCTACATCGACGAGGGTGGCCTGGGGCGCATCTACCACGCCAAGGCGAGCTGGATGCGCCGCAACGGCATCCCGACCCTCGGCAGTTGGTTCACCAACAAGGAACTGGCGGGCGGCGGGCCGCTGATCGACCTCGGCGTCCACATGCTCGACCTGGCGCTCTACCTCTCCGGCGAACCGCAGATCGCCACGGTGAGCGCCGCCACCTACGCCGAGTTGGGGCCGCGCGGGCGTGGCAACCGCACCGAAACCTTCGCCGCCAAGCACGGTCTCAACAGCGCCTACGAGGTCGAGGACCTGGCGACCGGCTTCCTCCGCGCCACCGACGGCACCACCATCGCGCTCGACACCAGCTGGGCCGTCTACGGCAGCGCCTACGACGACTTCGGCGTGACCCTCTTCGGCACTGAGGGGGGCGCGGAGATCCGGGTGCTGAACTACAGCTGGGAAGACACCCTTCGCATTTTCATCGATGTCGCCGGTCGCCCGTCAGAAGTGCGGCCCCAGGTGACGCGCGGCGCGGGGCACCTCGGCGTGATCGGCCAATTCCTCACCATCATCCGCAGTGGCGAGTGGGAAGGCCACCACGGCGAGCAAGGCATGCGCCGTGCGCAGATCATCGAAGCGTGCTACACCTCCGCCCAGGCCGGGCGCGAGGTCGTGCTGAACGGCGAGAGCGGTAGACAATAGACAGTGGACTGTAAACGGCTCGCTGACTACTGACTACTGACTACTGACTACTCGGAGGAACCATGAGCAGCCCACGCGTCACCATCTGGAACGAGTTCCGCCACGAGCGGAACGATGCCCACATCAAGGCGGTCTACCCGGACGGCATCCACGCGGCCATCGCGGCGGGCCTGAGCGGCCACGGCCTGACCGCAGGCACCGCGACCCTGGACGAGCCCGAGCACGGCCTGACCGACGCGGTTTTGGCCGAGACTGACGTGCTGATCTGGTGGGGCCACCAGGCGCACGGCGAGGTGGCCGACGCGATCGTGGATCGTGTCCATGCGCGCGTGCTGAACGGCATGGGCCTGATCGTCCTCCACTCCGGCCACTTCTCCAAGATCTTCAAGAAGCTGATGGGCACCACTTGCGACCTGAAATGGCGCGAGGCAGGGGATAAGGAGCGGCTCTGGGTCGTCGCGCCGGGCCACCCGATCGTCGAGGGCATCGGCGAGTACATCGAACTCCCCGAGGAGGAGATGTACGGCGAGCACTTCGACATCCCACAGCCCGAGACGCTCGTCTTCGTCAGCTGGTTTACCGGCGGCGAAGTCTTCCGCAGCGGCTGCTGCTATTCGCGCGGCGCGGGCAAGATCTTCTACTTCCGCCCCGGCCACGAGACCCACCGGACTTACTACAACGAGGAAGTCATCCGCGTGATCGCCAACAGCGTCCGCTGGGCCGCCCCGGTCAGTGGTCCGCAGCGTAACTTTGGCAACCGCAAGCCCCTGGAGAAGATGTAAGTGTGAGGGCGTGGGGGCGTGGGGCGTGGGGGCGTGAGGGCGTTTCCCCAACGCCACCGCCCATCGAGCGAGCCATCCCCTCTCCTATCCGCAGATGAGAGGGCTGGGGTGAGGTAATCCCCCTCCTTCGCCCCCACGCCCTCACGCCCTCCACGCCCAAACGGAGCAGCATGAGCAACCCGGTACGCGTCGTCATCGCCGGCTGCGGCAACATCAGCCGCATCTGGTTCAGCTCCTGCGCGGAAATGACCAATCTCGACATCGTCGGCATCGTCGACCTCGACGAAGCGGTCGCCCGCACCCGCGCCGACCAGTTCGGCCTGGAGGATGTGCCGATCGGCACCGACCTCGCCGCGATGCTCGATCGCACCCAACCCGACGCGGTCTTCGACTGCACCGTGCCGACCGCCCACCGCAACGTCACGCTGGAAGCGTTGGGGCGCGGGATCCACGTCCTCGGCGAGAAGCCCCTCTCCGACACCATGGCGACGGCGCGGGAGATGGTCAGTGCGGCACAGGCATCGGGCAAGCTCTACGCCGTGATGCAGAACCGTCGCTTCGACGCCAACATCCTGCGCCTGCGCGAATTCCTCGATTCCGGCGCGATCGGCGAGGTGACGACCGTCGAGAGTGGCTTCTACATCGCCGCTCACTTTGAAGGCTTCCGTCTCCAGATGGAGCACGTCCTGCTGCTCGACATGGCGATCCACACCTTCGACGCCGCGCGCCTGATCACTCGCGCCGACCCGCGCACCGTCTACTGCCACGAGTGGAACCCGTCGAATGCCTGGATGGCCCACGGCGGCTCGGCCATCGCCATCTTCGAGATGAGCGACAACATCGTCTACACCTACCACGGCTCCTGGTGCGGCGAGGGGATGGAGACCCCCTGGGAGGCCGAGTGGCGCATCATCGGCACCAAGGGCACCGTCACCTGGGATGGCGCGGAGGGGTTGCGCGCCCAGGTTTTCAGCGGGCGCACCGAAGGCGTCCGCTCGATCCTGACCGACCTCCCGATCCCGCCGCTCAGCGCGCCGCCGATCGGCCACGGCCACGCCGGGGTCATCCGCGACTTCGTCCGCTGCATCCAGGAGGGCGACACCCCGCAAACGCTTTGCACCGACAACATCAAGAGCCTCGCGATGGTTTTTGGTGCCATCGCCAGCGCCGACTCCCGCCAGCGGGTCGCCATCGGGGCATAACTTACAGGCGCGCAAACCAGGAGCCGCAGGGAGCAAGGTTATGCTGCCTGCGGCTCACGCTTGTCCTGGTAGCCTTCTCAACAGGTGGATGATCTGCGCGGGATCACGCCGGTCCGGTACTCTTCCGTCCCCCGGCAAAATCGAGGGTGAGCGCCTCGCCGCCGTGGCGGATGACCATCGGCTCGTCGCCCCAGCCGCGCTGGCAGTAGGGGCTGTCGTGGCGTGGGAAGCCGGTGAGCGGTGTCTCGACGCCGTCGATGGTCAGCGGGCCGTCCCAGGCGAAAGCGAGGGCGCGGCCTCGGTGGTCGGTGCAGCGCACGGAGAGATTGGAGAAGTCGCAGGGGAGGGCGAGAACGGTGCGCTGGAACTGCGCGAAGACGCCATCGAGCGCGCGGCGTCCGAGCAGGCAGAGCCAGGCGTTCTGCTCGCCGTAGGAGCGCAGCTCGCGATAGGCGAACTCGCCGTGGCGCAGGATCGCGAGGCCCTGTTGCGCCGTGAGTGCGAGGTAGCCGTCGCCGCGCCGCGCGAAGGCCCAGTTTCCGGCCAGTTCGTACTCATCGAAGGCGGCCAGCGGGAAGTAGGCGTGGGTGAAGCCCATCCGATCGCCTGGCGGCAGGTTGTAGAGGGCGATCAGCGTCTCGCGGTGCTGGGCGACGCGCGGCAGGATGTAGTTGCCGTGCCAGTAGCCGGGCGGCGCGATCCCTCGGTACTGCTGCACGCCGGGTGGGTGGTGAAGACGAGCGCGTCGGGACCGAGTGTCGCCTGCCAGATGTGCTGCTGCACGCCCAATTCGCCCGGCTGCCAGTCCTGCGCCGAGCTGAGCATGCCGTCGGGGGTCTTGAAGGTGACTTTGTCGACCTCCCAGCTGCCTTCTTTTGCGTCGTACAGATCTTCGAAGGTACCCCGGCCGTGTTCGCGCGACCAGAGTGCTTCGGGTTGGTCGCGGGCGATCCTCTCGATCACGGTCGGCAGGCGATAGCGGTCGCAGCAGGCGAGGGCGACGAGCGCCCGCAATGACCCGTTGTAGCCGCCGAGGCCCCAGAGGAGGCGGCCGATCCCGCTTGTCGCCTCCTGGCGTGCGCCGGTGATGTGCTGGACGTAGGTGCGGCCGTGGGTCGAGCCGAAGACGCCGCGATAGGAGCTGACCGCCATCAGATAGGCAGCCTTGTCGATGATCATCTCGGCCAGCAAGCGGACCTCGGGGTCGTCGCAGAGGTCGCAGATGTGCGACAGGGCGAGCAGATCCTCCTCGAAGTAGACGTTGGAATCCCACTCCACGAAGCCGCCGTCGCCGCGCCTGCTGCACCATTCGCGCGCCATCGCTAGGCCCTTCTCGCGGTGCCAGCGCCCGGTCTGACCGGTGTTGGCGAAGGTCTCGCCGGGATAAAGCTGGCCGGCCAGGATCGCGCAGGTGAAGAAGAGGATCTGGTGGTTCTCGGTCCAGTAGCACATCGCGTCTGAGCCGGGCTCGTTGCGCCAGTACTTGAAGTTGAGCACGCAATCGCGCAGCACCAGATGGAGATCGGGCGGGAGGGCCGGATCGTCGCCGTGGCGATGGAGCAAGCCGAGCAGCCCGGTCAGGTAGAAGTCGCTGCAATCGCGGCGCTCGTTGATGCCCTGGATCGTCGCCCGGACGGTCTGGTGATCCAGGTCGTCCCAGCGGCCGAGCGCCACCCTGGCGATCTCGGCGAAGATGTCGCCCTGCTGCTTCGCCGCGTGCTCCAATGCCTCCCGCCGCCGCGAGGAGAGCGTCCCCTCCGGCACCTCGGCGTAGGGGGTGTGAAGCACCCGGATGGCGATTGTGCGGCGCGTCGGCGACGGCTCGGACGGCGCGAGCACGACCTTGTAAGGGCCATCGGGGAGTGCGCTGCTTCGGATGAGGACGATCTCGCCGGTTGCCCCGGCGGGTGCGTGCCCGGCCGCGCGAATCGCGCCCGCGCCGTCGAGCAGCTGCGCCGCGATCTCGCCAGCGACCGCTTCGACTCCCTCCCAGCGCACGGTGATCGGGAAATCGCCGGTGTAGAGCCCCTGAGTGCAATAGGCGGCCTCAACCAATGCTTCGAACGCCTGCCGCCGCGCGACATCGGCCGTCTCGGTGGGGAGCAGCACGCGCGCGGTCCCCGGCGCGACTCCAATGGCGCGCAGTGCAAGGGTGAAAGGGCAGGCGCGGGTAGCGGCGGCCTCGAACCGGACGATGATGTCGTTGCGACCAGGGCGAAGGGTGGCGGTGAAGGAAGCGCGCTGCGGGTCTTGCAGGCCGATCTGTTCGTGGCGACCGGCATGCTCCCCGTTGACCCACAGATCGGCAGGGCCGTTGCTGTCGAGCACGAACTGCGTCGTGCCGTCAGCCTCGACTTCCAGCGCCGCGTAGGCATAGCCGATGAGATGATGGCAGGTGTGGCAGAAGGTCGAGAGGTCAATCTGATGATCGTCGCGGCAGCGCGCGTAGCGCCAGGGGTGTGCCAAGCCCTGCAAGGTGAGCGTCTCGCCTTCGGTCGGCGGTGTGGTGACGTCGGGGCCAGGTTGGTAGCGGTCGCGCAGGATGCGCAGTTTGTAGTCGGAGTCGGCTCCGGTCACGGGCGGGACGCCGTAGCGGTCGAGATCGGGCACCGGGAAGCCGAACGGCCCGGCTACCAGCCAACGATCGATGTGCCCATCCGCCCCAGGCGGGTAGGCCAGATCCGTCAGCATCGACGTATACGCCATCGCCTTGCCTCCTCCGAGAGTATCGCCACCTGGATAGCTCGATAGCCATCTGCGGAGTTGCTCTCCTGGCCGCAGGATACACCATCGCGCTAGAGGGCGTCCCTCCCCTGATCCCGGTCACGCCAGTCGTCCGCGAGTTGCTGCGCACCGCAGCCTGAACGCGCGGCGCAGCCCTGGCGTGCCCGATAGACAACGATCAGGGGGCTATTCGTCTTGCAACTGGGTTGACTGGTTACGCGGCGAGGACGCGCTCAACGGTCTGCAAAAGGTGTTCGATGGCGAAGGGTTTGGGGACGAATGCGGCGCAGTCCACCCCGGCGACGACGCCCGCCCCACCGGCGCTGATCAGGACCAATGGAATTGGGCGGAGGGCAGCGTCGGCCTGCATCGCTCGCGCCAGCCCGCGCCCATCCAGGCGGGGCATCATCACGTCGCTCAGGACGAGATCGCACCGGGCAACAGCCAGCATGATCCAGCGCCTCGCGGCCATCGCCCGCGAGCGCGATATCGTAGCCCTCGTCGGAGAGCACATCGCCCAACAAAGCGCGGAGATGCGCGTCATCTTCCACGACCAGGATGCGCCGGACCACCCCGTTTCCCTCCCGCACCCGCAGCCGGTATGCGCATAACCACACCAGGGCGCGATCTGAGTGATCCACCCGGTCTGACCATCGCAAGGGCCATGCCATGGACAGGGGCCGGACCGCCGGCCGCGCCAGGAGTGGCCCGGTGCGGGGGAGCGCACCGGGCCGGGAGGAGGGGAGGAGAGAAGAGTCGAAGATGGGAGGTCTTCGTGCCTCTATCTACGAGACGGGTGGCGAGAAGGTTGCACGCGCAACGCGCGTCAATACACGGCGCAAAAGCAACGAGCCCCGGTGCGCTGTTCGCGGCACCGGGGCGCAGATTCGCGGGCTGAAGCGGGTCGTCGCAGGGCTATGCGCGCCGCTCATTTTGGCAGACGCGCGCGGTGATCACCCACTGGAAGCCGAAGAGGCGCGGTGCCAGCGCCAGCGCCAGGTGTTGCAGGCGCGTCAGCGCGCGTAGGGCCGGGAACCCTCGCCGGCGGGCCACAGCTCATCGAGCGGGATGCCGGTGGCGCTGATGCGCACCGCCTCCAACCCCGCGTCGCGCAGCATCGCGGCGGCGGTGTCGCGCGTGAAGAACTGGAGGTGGGTGCGATCGAGGATACCCCGATCCATGCGCGGGAAGCGGCCGAACAGCAGCAGCAACCGCACCGCGAGGTGCGCGATATTCGGCAGCTGAGATGATGAAGGTTGCATCGTCGGTCGCCGCCTGGCGCAGGCGTTTGAGCGCCCCGACCGGATCGGGGAGGTGTTCGAGCACATCGGCGCAGACGACGGTGTTGTAGGTGCCGTCGGGCAGATCGGCTTCCTCGATGATGCGGGCCTGGACGCGCCGATAGAACGGCTGGGCGTGCTCGGCCCAAACCGGATTCGGCTCGACCGCGTCGATCTCGACCTGTACCCCCGCCTCATGGAGCAGTTGCCCGAGGATGCCCTGCGCCGCGCCGACATCGAGGATCGGCCCCCGCCCCAGCCGTCGCACCAGCCGCAGAATCTGCTGGTGGCTACTCCTGGGATCGCGATGCAGCCGATAATGCAGCACGCCGCCGTCCTTTCGTCGCCCGCCAGCGGGTGGTCAGGGCGAACCAGACCGCCTCCCAGATGCAGTGCAAAGCATAGGGGATGCCGTTGACGTGGCAGATTTCATCGCCGTAGTACGTCGGGATCGAGACTTCCTTGATCCGCAGGCCCCGGCCGACGAAGGCGAGGATGATCTGCGTATCGAAGTGCCAGTTGGTCGTCAGTCGCCCCACCGGCACCTGCTTCAGTGCGGCGACCCGGTAGGCGCGGTAGCCCGAGTGGAACTCGCTCAGGCGCGTCCCGGCCAGGGTATTCTCCAGCCAGGTCAGGATCTTGTTGCCGATGTACTTGTACATCGGCATGTTGCCGCGCAACGCCGCACCCGGCTCCAGCATGCGCGAGCCCATCACCAGATCGGCCTCGTCGCGCTCCAGCGGCGCGATCAGCCGGTCCATCACCTCGGGCGCGTACTGCCCATCGCCGTGCAGCAGCACCACGATGTCGAAGCCGTGCTCCAGCGCGTAGAGATAGCCGCGCTGCTGGTTGCCGCCGTACATCAGGTTGACCGGGTTGCGGAAGACGCGCAGCTTCGCGCTCGCCGGGTGATCCCCGGCCTGGTAGCGCTGGCCGACCTGGTAGGTGCTGTCGCGGCTGGCGTCGTCGAACACGACGATCTCCTCGACCTTTGCCAGCACCTCCGGAGGGATCCGGTCGAGCACCTGCGCCAGCGTGCTCTCCGCATCGTAGGCCACGACCAGGATCATGATCCGGGCCAGGCCCCGCGCCCTCTCGACCGCAACGTCCGTGTCGCTCACCGTCATCGTGCCCCGGGTCATCGCCTCACCGCCTCGTCAGCCTGACCGCCTAGTACGTCAACATCCAGAGTCGCGAACCGATGATGTAGAACGCGCAACTGAGCACCGTCAGCCCGATCAGCAGCGACACCGGCCAGCGCCGCATGCCGATGGCAGCCAGCACCAGGATCGGGACCATGAGATCGAGGAGATAGCGCGGGCCGTAGGTCACCCAACCGGTGCCCATCAACAGCCCGATGGGGATATACACGATCGCGGCGCTAATTGCCAATGCCCAGACCAAACGGCTGCGCGGATGGCGCAGAATCGCCCAGGGCGCGGCCAGCAGCGTCGGCGACATCCAGAAGAGGCTGCCACCCAGCCATTCCTGATCTTCGAGTTTGGTGAAGACCGGGAAGGTCCAGAACTGCTGCTTGAGGTTGGTCGGCAGGTAGTGCAAATTGAAGACCCCGTAGCGCTTAAAGTCTTCCTCGAAGAAGGGGGCGACGTTGTGCCACTTCAGCCCGGTCTCGGTGGGGCTGCCGAAGCGGGCCTGGTTGTACCAGGCGAGCAGGCCGATCGCCACGACGACCGGGGCGAGACCCCAGGCGACCCGCACCGCGCGCTCCCGCGCGGGCTGGTCCCAGTCGCGTTGCAGCATGAAATAGGCCAACCAGATCCCGTTGAAGAGCAGCGCGTTGCGCGTTGTCAGCGCGCAGCCGAGCGCCAGTCCGGTCAGGAAGTAGCCCCAGCGGCCGGGGAGGGTCAGGGCGGCGATCGTCGCCAGCAGCACGCAGCCCCAGCCGATCAGTTGCGCGGTGAACCAGGCCTTGCCGACCGGCGAGAGGATCAGCACCACCGAACCGAAGGCGACCGTGATCACCAGCAGCGCGCGGCGCTCGACCGAGAGCGGCGCGATCCCCACCTCATTCAGCACCGCCAGCAACTTCGCGGTCAGCCCCACGGTGATCGCCCCGAAAATTGCGGTGTAGGTGATATCGGTGACACCGACGCCGAAGAGTTTGACCACCGGCATCAGCACGACCGAGGGGAAGGGGGGCCAATACATGTAGTAGTTGTCTTTGTAGGCGATCAGATCGAGGAGTTCGGGCGGCAGCACGCGCAGGTGGAGCTGGCCGTGCAGGAAGGCGTCGGCCAGGTTATTGAAGTAGGCGTAGTTGGTCTGCTTAAAGCCCTCGATGTTGAGGCTCGCCCGGATGAGATAGACCACCAGCGCGATCAGCCCGGCTGTGAGCGGCTGTGCGAGTGGTGAAAGAACGGCGTGCAGGCCCGCGCGCCACCAGCGCGCCACCTCGCCCAGCCAACGTGATTCTTCCGCACGGCGTACACTCTCGACCGTGCGCTCTGCAACCGCCACGCTCCCTCCGCGCGATGCCAAACCTGACGCCCTGATTAACGCCGCCCGAACAACGAAGGTTCCCGGGCCAGGGCACGATGGAAGCGCGGGAACGACGTGAGCACGGGTTCCGTGATGCACGCCGAGGCTCGCGCTCTGCGTAAGGTACCAGATTTCGCACAAGTTGAGGGGGATTGGCGAATTATGTGTACGCGACGCATGGCGCTTACGTGGGGGAAAGTAGGTTTGTTTTTGCATTTTGACTTTCTTTTCCTTCTCCTGGTGGGGTGATGCGGGTGGCTGGGGCGAGCGGGGAGGATCCTAAGTCCCCCCAATGCTGGGGGGACTTAACGGGGTAGTGCTTGCGTGGCGGTGTGGCTGGGGCGGGGTTGGCGCCCCTACTGGGCCCCCATACATGGGGGACTTTAACGGGTGGCAGACAAAGATTTCGATGGTCATGGTGCCTCTCTGTGTGGGTGAATCGGGTTGCGGCGCGGAATGGGGTCTTCGCGAGGTGCCCGTATTCTTACGGACCCGTCGTGGGGCAAATCGTGCCACATTGGAGGGTGATGATGCAATGTTGGCCGGGAAGATCAGGAATGGGGAATTTCGGCGTGGGGGAGGGAGAAGAGGTGAGGGGGTGGCGTGGTAAATCTTCATCCTTCATCATCCTTTACATTTCACTTAATCGATTCTTCATTCACAGGTGTTAAACTTGCACTTAACAGGCCGGTGGCAGATCGCGCGCCGGGCGGCGAGCGACCATCCGGCGGGGGGCAGGGGCATGGTGAGCACACAGCCAGGCGACGGGGTGATCGCCACGGGGGAGCGGCAGATCCGCGCCCTGGTGGTGGACGACGAGGAGACGATCCTCGAATTCCTCGGCATGGGGCTGGGCTATGAGGGCTTCACCGTCGAGACGGCGATGGATGGGCCGAGCGCCCTGGCGGTGGCCGACCGCTTCCGCCCCGATGTGGTCGTACTCGACGTGATGCTCCCCGGCCTCGACGGCATCGAGGTCTGCCGCCGCCTGCGGGCGCGCGGCGACGTGGCGATCATCATGCTCACCGCCAAGGGAGAGGTGGAGGAGCGGATCACCGGCCTCGATGCGGGCGCGGACGACTATCTGCCGAAGCCGTTCCGGTTTCAGGAGTTGCTGGCGCGCATCCGCGCGGTGCTGCGCCGCCGCGACATCGTGCTGCACCGCGTGCTGAAGGCGGGGGATGTGACGCTCGACCGGGGCACGCGCGAGGTGCTGCGCGCCGGGCGGCCGGTGGACCTGACCCCGCGCGAGTTCGACCTGCTGGACCTGCTGCTGGCCCACCCCGGCCAGGTCTTCCCGCGCGAGACGATCCTCAACCGCCTGTGGGGCTACACCTTCGTCGGCGACTCGAACGTGATCGACGTCCACATCAGCACCCTGCGCGAGAAGCTCGGCGACAAGCCGCCGAAGCTGATCCAGGCGGTGCGGGGTGTCGGCTACGTGCTGAGGGCTTGAGCGATGGGCCGCCTGCTGCGCCGCCTGACCCGCGACACGCCCCTGAGCCTGCGCCTGACCGCGCTCTACGTGGCGATCCTGCCCGTGGTGCTCGCCACGCTCGGCTTCGCGCTCTATGCCCAGGTCGAGGCGTTCATGCTGCGCGATGCCGCCGCCCGCCTGGAACGCGCGGCGGCGTCGGCGATCGTGCGCGCCTCTGGCCCGCGACATGGTCCCGACGATGGGACGGATGCCGCGCGCAATCTGCTGGCGGAGTTGGCGTCCCGCGACGTGGCGGCGCGCATTCTCGCCGCCGACGGCAGCGTGCTGGCGAGCGGGGCGACTTTCTACGACCAGCCGGTGACGCCGGAGGTGCCCGCAGGCGCTCTGGGGCAGGCGGTGGCGGGGCAGCTCGTCTCGACCACGCTGCGCGACGGTGGCGCGCATCAGCTGGTGGTGCTGGTGCCGATGAAATCGGGCGATAGCACGGTCGGCATCCTGCAACTGACGACCTCGCTGGCGGCGGCGGACTCGCTGCTGGAGCGGCTGCGCTCGATCATCCTGCTCGGCTCGCTCGGCGCGATCGCGCTCGGGACGATCCTCGGCGTGTCGGTCACGCGCACCGCGCTGCGCCCGCTGGCGCGGATGACGGCCACCAGCGAGCGGATCGCGGCGGGCGACCTGAGCCAGCGCACCGATCTGCCCGGCGGGCGGGACGAGATCGGGCGACTCTCCTCAGCCTTCGACCACATGGTGGATCGGCTGGAGGGGGCCCTGCGCGCCCAGCGCCAGTTCGTCGCCGACGCCTCGCACGAGTTGCGCACGCCGCTGACCGCGCTCGGTGGCCTGGTCGAGATGCTGCTGCTCGGGGCCGACCGGGGCGACACCGCCACCACCCAGCGCGCATTGCGCTCGGCGCACCGCGAGGTGGAGCGCCTCTCGCGCCTCGTCGGCGACCTACTGACCCTCTCGCGCCTCGACGCGCGCCGTGAGGTGGAGCGCCGCCCGCTCGAACTCGGCGCGCTCGTGGTGGAGGTCGGGGAGCAGACCCGCTTCCTCGCGGGCGACCGCACCGTCTCCTGGCAGACCGAGAGCCCGATCATGTTGGAGGGGGACCGGGATCGGCTGAAGCAGGTGCTGCTCAATCTCACCGGCAACGCCGTGGCCTTCACGGCCGACACCGGCACGATCGACCTGCGGGCGACGCGCCAGGGCGACAAGGCGCGGATCGAGGTGGCCGACGACGGCGCGGGGATCGACCCCGCCGACCTGCCGCGCCTGTTCGAGCGGTTCTATCGCGGCGACAAGTCGCGGGTGCGGCGCGCGGATGGCGGCGGCAATGGGCTGGGGCTGGCGATTGCCCGCGCGATCGTCGAGGCCCACGGCGGCACGATCGCCGCGCGCAGCACGCTCGGCCAGGGAACGACGTTCACCATCGAGTTGCCGCTCCAGAAGCCCGGCGCGGCGGCGGCGCAGGGGACGGACCACGCCGTCAACGGTCAGATAGCGGGTGCCTTCGCGGGCGAGCAGTTCTCCCCGAGTAGGGGAGCGGGCGACAAGGTGGCCGGGGACCCGACAGCCAGCCTCTAGCGCGGCGGTTTGCTGCGCCGCTGCTGGCCTGTCGCATTCCATGCCTCGAACGTGGAGGGCGACGTGCCCCGATATGGGGCACGTCTTCCTTGCGCTGCGTCATCCTTGTTTCTGCGTCGCGACGCCGCTCGCGATGGGTGTAGAGAGCGAAGTACTAACACCGATGCTCCACTTTCGCGTCCGCACAGACCTTTCGTGATTCTTCATTTTTCTCGTCCGAAGTCCTCACGCGCCTGACCTAGACTGCGATCGATGAGTCCGGTAGACGGGCGGACGACGCTGGTGGCTCGATGAAGCGCCAGACAGGCAAGGAGATTCCCCATGTTTCAGCAGCGTGCGGACGCGGCCCACGAAGGGCGCGATCGTCGAATCCGCCGCACCAACCGGGCGTGATGCAGCGGCGGGTCTTTCGAAGCGGGCGGTCGCGCTCGCCAGCGTACCGATTGGCGCGGCGTTGCTGGCGGCGTGCGGCGGGTCGGCCGCCACGGCCACGGCCACGGCGGCACGCAGCGCGGCTGCGTCCGCTGCCGCGAGCGCCGCGCCGTCTACGGCAGCGGCAGCGACCACGGCACCCACCGCGACCACGGGCAGCACAGCGACCAGCGTCGCGACCGCGACGACCGGGGCGGCGAGTGCGGCGGCGACACCGTTCGCCAGTGCTTCGGCAAGCGCGGTGGCGTCTGCCGCGACGCCGTCCACGTCGGCGGCGACCGCGACGACCACCGCCTCGGGTTCGGCGCAGGAGGCGACCGCGAAGGTGGTTGCGGCGGCGAATGCGTTCCTGGCGACGCTGGAGAGCGGCCAGAAGGCGAGCGTGCAGTTCGACTGGACGATACGGCGCAGAAGCAGCGCTGGTCGAACCTGCCGCAGGGGCTGTACCAGCGCGCGGGGCTGATGTGGGGCAACCTGAGCGACGCGAGCGCACCGCCTGGCTGGCGGTGATGCAGGCGACGCTGAGCACCGAGGGCTATAACCGCGTGATCGCCGAATGGACCGCCGACGACCAGCTGGGGGGCGGCGGGAGCTACGGCAGGCAGTACTACTGGGTCGCGCTGATCGGCGCGCCGTCGGCGACGAGCGCGTGGCAGTGGCAATGGGGTGGGCACCACGTCACGGTCAACGCGACGATCAGGGGGCCAATACCTCGCTGACGCCGAGCTTCATCGGCGTGCAACCGGCGTCGTACACCGCGAATGGGCCGACGATCCGCCCGCTGGGCGACATCGAGGATGAGGCGTTCGCGCTGGTCGGCGCGCTGGATGCGACGCAGCAGAAGGCGGCGCTGGGCAACACCCTACATGGACCTGGTGCTCGGCCCGGGCAGGATGGGAAGACGATCAGGCGGAGGGGCTGCCGGGCTCGCAGATGAACGCGACCCAGCAGGCGGCCTTCCTCAAGCTGATCAACCACTATGCCGGGCTGGGCAACGACGCCTATGCGGCGAGTCGGCTGGCCGAGATCCAGGCGAATCTCGCGCAGACCTACCTGGCGTGGTATGGCCCGACGACCAAGGGGAGCGCGGCCTACTTCCGGGTGACGGGTCCGACGATCGTGATCGAGTATTCGCCGCAGTCGATGGGGGGGAATGCCGCCAACCACATCCACGGCATCTACCGCGATCCGACGAACGATTATGGGGCGAAGTTCGCGAAATGAAGACGCTGTGTAGCATCGGGTGCCGCATCCGGCGGCGCTTGATCCTCTCGCTGGGCTTGCTGGGGCTGCTGCTGGCGCTGTTGGTGCCGGTGCAGGCGGCGCTGGCGCACCCGCTCGACATCTACCTGCAAGCGACGTACATCACGGTGTCGCCCGCGCAGGTCGTGGTCGAGCTGGACCTGACGCCGGGGGTGCTGGTCGCGCCGCAGGCCCTGGCCCTGCTCGATGCCGACGGCGACCAGCAGATCGCGGACGCCGAGGGGCGCGCGTATGCCGAGACCATCGTGCGGAATGTCGCGATCCAGGTCGATGGGCAGCCGCTCGCACTGGCGATCACGAAGATCGACATGCCCGAGTACCTGGTGATCCAGGCCGGTTACGGTACGATCCGCGTCTTCACGTCGGCCGCGCTGGCGGCGGGGCTAGCGGGCACGCACGCCATCGCCTACAGCAACAACAACGCGCCCGCCGGGGTCGCCTATCAGGTGAATACGTTTGTGGAGAACGGGGCGGCGATCACGCTGGGCAAGCAGAACCGCAGCGACACGCAGCAGAGCATCGCGGTGGACTACACCATCGGCGACGCGGCGGCGGCATCGGCCGCGCCGTCGGCCACGGCGAGCGTGACGACGACCGGGGCGACGGGGCAGGCGGGGCGCTTGCTGGCCTACCTCGACGCGCCGACCTTCTCGGCCGGGACGCTGCTGGTGGCGGTGGCGCTGGCGGTGCTGCTGGGTGGGCTGCACGCGCTGACGCCGGGGCATGGCAAGACGCTGGTCGCCGCGTATCTGGTCGGCAGCCGGGGGACGGTGCGCCACGCCGCGCTGCTCGGGGCGGTCGTGACGTTCACCCACACCGCGTCGGTGATCGTGATCGGGCTGCTGGCGTTGTTCGCGAGCCAGTTTGTGGTGCCGGGCGTGCTGGTGCCGCTGTTGCAGGTGGTTTCGGGCGTGCTGGTGGTCTGGCTGGGGGCGCGGCTGGTCTGGCAGCGGTGGCGCGCGTTCCGCAGCCGCCGGGTGGCGACGCACGACCACGACCATGCGCATGACCACGAGCATCCGACCGATCAGCCGTTCGTCCACGACCACGGCGACGGGCGCGTCCACTCGCACCTGCCCCCGGCCGAGGGATTCAAGGTGGGGAGCGTGGCGGCGATGGGGGTCTCGGGCGGGCTGGTGCCCTGCCCGGAGGCGCTGGGGGTGATGATCGTGGCGATCGGGCTCAACCGCGCGCTGCTCGGGCTGGGGCTGATCGTGGCGTTCAGCTTCGGGCTGGCGGCGGTGCTGATCGGGCTGGGAATCCTGCTGGTGCGGGCGGGGGCGCTGGCCGCGCGCTGGGGGGGGCGGGGGGGCCGCTGGAGCAGTGTGCTGCCGCTCGCGAGCGCGGTGATCGTGACGGTGCTGGGGATCGGGATCGTGCTGAGCGGGCTGACGACGTATCTGGGGTAGTGGCCCGTCGAACAGGCGCGGCGCTGCCTGGCCTCCGACAGTTCCCGGATCAGGGAAAGCTCTTCTCCCAACCGGGGTATTTGGTGCCGAGAATGCGCCGCCCGAACTGGCCGAGGAGGAGATCGTAGGGCGGGGTGTTCTCGGGGTGATGCTCGAAGCGCGCCCGCTCGAAATACTGCACCTGGTAGGTCTTGCCGTCCTCCAGCACCTCGCTCAGCTCTTCGCTGAGCGGCAAGCCGAACTGCGCCAGGCCACCATTGGCCAGATAGTAGTCGTAGTAGGTCGCCCGCGTCACGTTGTGGCCGGTCTCCGGGGAGTAGTAGGCCGCTCCGGGCAGTTGCGGCACGCCTGGGTCGGCGGGGTGCAGCGCCCGCCCGAACTGGCCGAGGAGGATGTCGTAGGGCGGGGCATTCTCCGGGTGCAGCTCCATCCGCAGGCGCTCGAAGTACTGGACGCGATACGTTTTGCCATCCTCCAGGCGCTCCTCGAACTCGTTGGTCAGCGGGAAGCCGTTGATCGCGAGCCCGCCGTGGGCATCCCAGTAGTCGCGGAATCTGCCGGTGAGGCAGCGACCCGGGACCTCGGGGAAGGTCCGCGCCCCGGCGGGGCAGGCGCTCTGGGTGGGCAACGATGCCCCCGGTGCCGCGCCCGTGAAATCGAAGGCGTTGCGGAGGTCATTGGCTGCAGCGTCGCGCGTTCCCAGCGCGGTCAGGCCCCAGCGCGTCTCGATCGTCTTCAGGATCGAGGTCGTGTCGTAGCGCGTGTGATCGACGTACCCCCTCCTGGCGAAGGGCGAGATCACGATCAGCGGCACTCGCGTGCCCGGCCCCCAACGGTCGCCGGCGGGCGGGGCGACATGGTCCCAGCGCCCGCCGTTCTCGTCGTAGGTGATGATGATCGCTGTGTCGGCCCAATAGGGGCTGCTGCGCACCGCGCTGACCAGATCGGCCGTGTGCTGTTGCCCGCGAACGAGCGTGGCGTAGCCGGGGTGTTCGTTGTCCACGCCGAGCGCCTTGACGAATGAGACAGCAGGCAGACTGTTGCCGGTGAGCGCAGCCAGGAAGTCTTGCTCATCCCGCAGATGCGTCGCCTTGGCTACGGTGCCATCGGCATAGTTGGCAAAATAGGCGAAGGGTTGGTGATGGTACTGGAAGAGAGGGTCGGCGCTACCGGCCAGTGCATCATTCCAGCCGCCGGAGTACCAGGCCCAGGAGATCCCCCGCGCACTCAACAGGTCGCCGATCGTCGGTGCTGTCTGATTCGGCACCAGGCGATCCGGGGCGTAACCGTCGGGGTGCGGCGTATTGACGGTGAACGAGGTATTGACGACATAGCCATCCGCCGTCAGCGCATCACCGACGAGATCGCCGGGCGCATTCGGCCACCTGGGCGTGCAGGAGCAGATTAACCACTGGTGGTTCAGGAAGGAGCCGCCGAACGCGGCGTGGAAGAAGTTGTCGCCGAGGGTAAATTCCCGCGCCAACTGGCCCTCGGGCAGGGTGGTGGCGTCGTAGTAGCTCAGCACCAGCCCGTTATCGGCATAGGCGACGAATTTGTTCATCGCCCCGCCGTTGATCTGTGCCTGCTGGCCGAAGAAGTTGTGCGGCAGATCCTCCGTCGTCTGGTCGGGAGGGATATACTGCGCGAGGTCGAAGGGGCGAACCGGCAGATTCTGCGGCAGGCGCGCATCGGAGACGGGGAGGAGCCGATAGGGGGTGCCGTTGTTCTGGAGTTGCGTGATCGCATTGTCGGCATTGGCGTGGCCGTTCGCCCCGGGGAACTGGCCATAGAGCCCATCGAAGCTCCAGTTTTCCTCGAAGATCACGATGATGTGATTGAGCCTGTCGAACGGGTTGGCAGTCGTGATCGAGGGAAACAGTGTCGCGGGCAGCCAGGGAGCAAGCGCCAGCATCAGGCTGATCCAGCAACGCAGCTTGGCGCGCATCGGTGGCTCCTCCTGCGACGTTCGTGGCTCGCCCGACCGGAACAGCGACAGTTTAAGCGGCAGCGCCGATGAAAGCTACATCCTTTGTTGCGGTGCGGGGTCCTGGCAACGTCGGGTGGTGACGGACGCCGCACCGCCGCCTGCGGGCGGCGGTGCGGCGCGCAGCGGTGCTCTGGATTTGCATACCTGGGTTGGGGCGAATCCCGGTATGATTTCGTTGAGTAGCGAGCGTTGCGCGGCAAGGCGTCCGGGGCCACGCCCTGGTGGCGTTCTGGTGCGGATTCACCGGCCAGACAAGCTGGCAGACCGGGCCGGAGACAGGAGCGATCGATGGAGCAATTGCACCCCACCAGGCTCAACCGCCGCGTCGTCCTGGGCGCGTGGCTCGCGCTGCCCGCCGCATACTTGCTGGCTGCCTGCACGCGGCAGGAGGTGAGCGAGCCGACACCGGAGCCGACGAGGGCGGCGCAGGCGACGAGCACGGTGGCTGCGGCGACGGCGACGGCACCAGCGACGGTCGCGCCGAACACGGCCACGCCGACCCCATCGGCGGTGGCGGTGGCGCCGTCGCCGCAGGCTACGCCGGTTGTGCCGACCGCGACGCGGGTTCCGGTGGCGACGCCAACGGGGACGCGGGTGGCGCAGGCGGTGGTGCTCACGCCGACGCCGGAGTGCGGCGATGACGACGATGAGCCGACCCTGGCGCAGACGGAGGGGCCGTACTACACGCCGAATACGCCCGAGCGGACGTCGCTGCTGGAGGCGGGGATGGCCGGGACGAGGTTGGTGCTCACCGGGACGGTGTTCTCCACCGGCTGCGCGCCGGTTGGCCGCGCCCTGCTCGATTTCTGGCAGGCGGACGATGCGGGGCAGTACGACAATGTGGGGTTTCGGCTGCGCGGGCATCAGTTCGCGGATGCGCGGGGGCGGTTCAGGCTGGAGACGGTGGTGCCGGGGCTCTATCCGGGGCGCACGCGGCACATTCATGTGAAGGTGCAGGCTCCCAACCGGCCGGTGCTGACGACGCAGCTCTATTTTCCGGGCGAGGCGCGCAATGCGTCGGATGGCATCTACCGGGAAGAACTGCTGCTGGCCATGCACGATGTCGCCACCGGCAAAGAGGCTAGTTTTGATTTTGTGCTCAACATCGGTTAGGGCACAGTAGGCACTGGCGCACGGTCAAGCGGCACCAGAAGATCCCCCGGTACGGTCTTCGGTGGTTGCGCGAGCAAGGCCGAACGGACTTCCTCTGCTACCTGGGCCAATGGCATCCTATTGTATTGTTGATAATGTGGAATTGGGGTAGCCACCGTCCCGTCGGCGTTGAGATCCCAGTATCCTTGCGGCCCACCGATCGCGCTATAGGCGGGCGTCGGCGCGTTCGACAGGCTGAACTCGTGGAGGAATAAGAGGTGTTGATCACCAACCGCCAGAGGCGGCTCATCGGGGTTCTGCTGGGTGCAACCGTCAAGCTTCCCACCCAAGCGGCGCACCAGGATAGTTGCTTCGGGCAGACCGCGTAGCCGTTGGTCGACGCGCACGAGGTAATCGGTATAGATCTGACGCCAGTTCGGTCGGCGCTGCGGATCCGGGTAGATCCACACCGAGGGGAGTTCCTTCACAACCGTGCCAACGACCACATGGTGCGACACCCAGGCAAGCGTGGCGACGCTATCGAGCCGAACAAAGCTGGTGCTGATGGTCATATCGCAGTCAGGTGGCCGCGACTGGAGGCTAACTGTGGGCAAGATCATCGGTTCGCTCTGGGTTGTCGGCGCGGGGACGGCGGCAGCCACGGGCGTGGCGGTTGCCTCGGCTTGCGTTGGCGATGCAGGGCTGTTAGCGGCCACAGGCTGGCCCTGTGGCCGGGCTGTCGGTTCGCCCACCGCCCCGCAAGCAGTCATTGTGAGCAGCAAGATGCCGACGAGGATTACGAGATGTCGGCCAGTCATCGCTCTGCTCCTTCCAGGGTAATAGTTCAGAGTCCGGGGCATATCTCCTCATATTCGCTTACCAGCCGCGAACGTACTCCGCAGCGAATCGAGTTTGCCCTGGCGTTCTGACCTGGTCCCCCCAGGGTTTCGGTGCGCATCGGGTCAGCGCGAACCGTACATGATTTGAGCTGATTGCACATCGTACGAATTGATGTCCCGTTTATACACCTCGCCCCAATCGCTGAAGGTGGACATCGACGAGTCGCTGCTACTATAGGTATGGGTCATGTAGAACCAGTGTCCGAATTCGTGCGTAGAGATGTTATGGAGATCGTAGTATTCGTTGTCAATGCACCACTGTTGACCAACTGCGAGGCAATCTTCATAGAATCGCCCAGTCTCATCGTAGACAGTATAAGCCCAGACGATTGGTCGCCCCTGATCGACGTTACAATCAATTGTTGTTGTCCCAGTCTGAGCGGTATTGCCAGCGTTCACCGGCCCACGGTAAATCTCTCCATCTCGCGTTGTGCCATACGTCCGGTCGAACCAGAGGTTTGCGTTGGCCGCGTACCAGGACTCTCCCCCGTATTGAATCGCATAGGCCTGGTTGACAGTAAAGCTCCCGAGGTCTATGTAGAATAGTGGTGTACGAGGCCAGGGAAAGCCCCACTTGCAAAAGGTGGTGTTATCGTTAGCGGACACTTCCTGTGGAGAAAAAGACGACGCGAGAATGAGCGAGGCGAGGGCAAGTACACAGGTTAGGAAGAGCCGAGGTAGGCGGGTGGAGCGTGTCATTTGTCACCATCCTTACGCTGTCTGGAGTAATTCACGGCACTGGCGCACAGTTCTTTACCGTCGTGAACCGCTTCCCCCTAACCTGCCCAGATACCGATTGTGGGCTCCACGATGAGGATCGGAATTATTTGCAGACTACCACTACGGTATGGGGAGGAAGTATCAGCAGGGGTGAGGATTTCCGTCCTCACCCCTGCCTGGGATATGCTGGGCTTCCTGCCTAGATCAGCAGTCGAGCAGTCCGCGCCCACACGCCGCCGCAACGGCCGCCGCGCGGTTCTCATTGCATCCTAGCTTGTGGGCGAGATGGTTGAGGTGGGTCCGCACGATACTTCGCTGAATGTGCAGGCGTGCACCAATTTCGCGGTAACTCAGGTGGTCGTCAGCCAGCAGCAGCAGGACATTACGTTCGCGCTCGGTCTGCCCCGCCTCCATGCGCCGCGCCGCCATCTCGGCAGAGTGCTGCGCGGTCACATCGAGCGCTGCGCCAACTATGCCGACGACCGCACCAACTTCGTCACGCAGCGGCGCGTAGTGCGCGGCGAAGCGATAGCGACAACGATCATCTCGGCAGCGATCCGCTCACCCGCCAGCGCCCGCCGGATGTGATTCGGCACGTCGGGTGAGTGGGTGACGGCGAGGATCGGGTGCCCGATGATTGCCTCAGGTGTCAGGCCCAGCGCAGTCAAGCCATGCCCAGCGGCGTAGGTGATCGCACCGTCGCGATCGAGGGTGAAGAGAATGAAGGGGAAATTCGCCAGCACCAAGCGCAGCCGCGCCTCGTTCTCACGGATCGCTCGCTCGGCGCGGCTACGCTCGGTCGTGTCGCGGACGATGGCGCAAAGGATCGTGCCATCCAACCCTTTCAGGGCAACTGCACTCACTTCGACGATGACGAGGTTACCGTCCTTGCGTCTGAAGTGTCGCTCGCCGATCGCATCGCGCCCTACGGTCATCACCCCGGCGAAGTCCGCATCGACACTCGCGCGATCGTGCGCCTCGATATCGTAGAGCGTCAGTCCGAGCAATTCCCCGGCTGTGTAGCCGAGCAAGCTGCATAGCGCCGGATTCACCTCCGCGATACGCTTCGTCGCCGCATCGAACAGGACGATGCCCTCCGCGATCTGCGCCACAATCGCGCTGTGCGCTGCTGCACCGAAGAATTGCGGAGGATTGCCCGTCGTTCTGAGGGTGAGATTCTGATCCTCCATCATCGCTACCACCCCCGATCGCGCTGCTTATGTGTCCGTCTGGTTAACATACCCACCTCGCAACATTCATGCCGCGAAGTGGCACTTTCCTTTCCAATGCCGCACTGGGTAGACGGACTGGACGGCACAGAACTTGCATTCCCCCACGCGGCAAGGATGCAATACAGGCTTCCTGCAGGGGAGAGCTGGGGGCAGTCGGCCACCAGCATTTGAGCGAACGCTAGCGCGATGGGATATCGCCCGCTGCGATATGGAAAGGTAGCCCGCGATGACCGCGACGACGGTGTGGCCCGGCAATCCCTACCCGCTCGGGGCGACCTGGGATGGCGAGGGGGTCAATTTTGCGCTCTTCTCGGAGCACGCGACGGCGGTCGAGTTGTGCCTCTTCGAGGGGCCGGATGCGCCGCTGGAGGCGGTGCGCATCCCGATCACCGACCAGACCGACCATGTCTGGCACGTCTATGTGCCCGGCCTGAAGCCGGGGCAGTTGTATGGCTATCGGGTGCAGGGGCCGTACGAGCCGGAGGCGGGGCGGCGCTTCAACGCGCACAAGCTGCTGCTCGATCCGTATGCCAAGGCGGTCAGCGGCGAGATTCGCTGGGACGACGCGGTTTATGGCTACACGATTGGGGGCGAGGCGGGGGATCGGTCGTTCGATGAGCGGGACAGCGCGCCGTTCATGCCGCGCTGCGTGGTGATCGACCCGGCGTTCGACTGGGGCGACGACCGCGC
Source organism: Chloroflexia bacterium (assembly GCA_046328475.1). Taxonomy (GTDB): domain Bacteria; phylum Chloroflexota; class Chloroflexia; order Thermomicrobiales; family CADCWN01; genus CADCWN01. Next base: position 38,110 of record JAXLWN010000025.1, read on the forward strand.
GCCGAACATCCCGCTGCACGACTCGATCATCTACGAGTTGCACGTCAAGGGGTTTACGCAGCGCCACCCGGCGGTGCCGAAGCAGTTGCGCGGCACCTACGCCGGGTTGGCCTATCCACCGGTGATCCGCTACTTGCAGCGGCTGGGGATCACGGCGGTCGAGCTGCTGCCGGTCCACCAGTTCGTGCAGGATCGCCACCTGGTGGAGAAGGATCTGCGCAATTACTGGGGGTACAACTCGCTCGGCTACCTCGCGCCGCACGGCGACTACAGCAGCGCGGGCGACGCCGGCGGGCAGGTGCGCGAGTTCAAGGCGATGGTGAAGGCGCTGCACGCCGCCGGGATCGAGGTGATCCTCGACGTGGTCTACAACCACACCGCCGAGGGGAACCACCTGGGGCCGACGCTCGCGTTCAAGGGGATCGACAACCCGGTCTATTACCGGCTGACCGACGACCAGCGCTACTACATGGACTACACCGGCACGGGCAATAGCCTGAACGTGCTCCACCCGCGCAGCCTGCAGTTGATCATGGACAGCCTGCGCTACTGGGTGCTGGAGTGCCACGTCGATGGCTTCCGCTTCGACCTCGCGGCCACGCTGGCGCGCGGGCTGTACGAGGGGGATCGGCTGTCGGCCTTCTTCGACATCATCCACCAGGACCCGGTGCTGTCGCAGGTGAAGCTGATCGCCGAGCCGTGGGATGTGGGGCCGGGCGGCTACCAGGTGGGGCACTTCCCGGTGCTCTGGGCCGAGTGGAACGGGAAGTACCGGGACACGGTGCGGCGCTACTGGAAGGGGGACGAGGCGCAGGTGGCCGAGCTGGCCTATCGCCTCAGCGGCTCCAGCGACCTCTACCAGGCGGATGGGCGGCGGCCCTACGCCAGCATCAACTTCGTGACGGCGCACGACGGCTTCACGCTGCGCGATCTGGTCTCCTACAACGACAAGCACAATGACGCGAACGGCGAGGGAAACAACGACGGCGACTCGCACAACAACTCCTGGAATTGCGGCGCGGAGGGGCCGACCGACGATCCCGAGGTGAATGCGTTGCGCGCCCGCCAGCAGCGCAACCTGCTGGCGACCCTGCTGCTATCGCAGGGGGTGCCGATGCTGCTGGCCGGGGACGAGCGCGGTCGCAGCCAGGGGGGCACTAATAACGCCTATTGCCAGGACAACGCGATCAGCTGGCTCGACTGGGAGCTGAGCGATGAGGAGGCGGCGCTGCTCCGCTTCACCCACCGCTTGATCAACCTGCGCAAGGAGCACCCGGTGCTCCACCGGCGCTCCTTCTTCCAAGGGCGGAGCATCCACGGCCTGGACATCAGCGACATCGAGTGGTACCGGCCCGACGGCGGGCAGATGGACGACGAGGAGTGGGCGAACGGCCTGGTGCGCTGCATCGGCCTGCTCCTGAATGGGCAGACCATGGACGAGCGGGATCCGCGCGGTCGGCCGGAGACCGATGACATCCTGCTGCTGCTGCTCAACGCCCACCACGAGCCGATCCCGTTCACGCTGCCCGGCGCGGAGGATGGCCCCGCCTGGGAGCCGCTGCTCGATACCGCCCGACCCGACGACCGCGACCTGCCGACGGTCGCGCCCGGCGGTGCCTATACGTTGCAGGGGCGCTCGCTGGCGGTCCTCTGCCAGCCGGTGAAGCGCGACGCACCCGAGGCCGACCCGCTGAGTGAGACGCTGGAGACCGATGGGGTCCCGGCGACCTTCCTGCCGCTGGCGGAGGGGGAGCACACGATCGTCGGCAACGTGATGACGATCGCGAGCCTCGGCAGCCCGCAACTCGGCATCGTGCGCGATATCCGGGTCTACCTGCCACCGAGCTACGCCCAGGGGACGGCGCGCTATCCGGTGCTCTACATGCACGACGGGCAGAACCTCTTCGACGAGGCGACCGCCTACGCCGGGGAGTGGCGCGTGGACGAGACGATGGAGGAGCTGGCGCGGGAGGGAATCGAGGCGATCGTCGTCGGCATCCCCAACGCCGGGCGGGGGCGGCTGGACGAGTACAGCCCCTTCGCGGACCAGGAGTACGGCGGCGGGCGGGGCGAGGATTATCTGGCGTTTATCGTCCACACGTTGAAGCCGTACATCGACGCGAGCTTCCGCACGCTGCCCGAGCGGGAGCAGACCGGGATGCTCGGCTCGTCGCTCGGCGGGCTGATCAGCCTTTACGCCTTCTTCCGCTACCCGGAGGTGTTCGGCTTCGCCGGGATGATGAGTCCGGCCTTCTGGTTCGCCGACCGGGCGATCTTCTCCTTCGTGGAGGAGGCCGAACCCGCCGATGGTCGCCTGTACCTCGACATCGGCACGGCGGAGGGGGAGGATACTCTCGCAGATACGCGCTGGATGGTCGAGCTGCTCGAAGCGAAGGGCTACGAGTCCGGGGATCGGCTGCGCTACGTGGAAGATCACGGCGCAGGGCACAATGAGGCGGCGTGGGCCGCGCGCTTGCGGGAGGCGATCACGTACTTGCTGCCGGTGGGGGCGGGGGTGTCGTGAGGCGTAGTGCTGAGTGCCGAGTGCTGAGTGCTGAGTAAGTACGAAGTACGAACGACGAAGTACGAACTGGGCTAACCCACGGCACAGCCTAAATTCATACTTCGTACTTCCGACTTCGTACTTCCCCAATGTGGCACGGCACTTGCCACACTAAGTGTAGGCTCCGACGGGGAGCTGCGACACGATTCCGACGCTGGAGGTGCCTATGCAGGATATGACAGGCCAGATTCGCGAGCATATGCCGGTTGTCTGCTCGGAAGGCGGTCAATTCGCAACGGTTGACCACGTCGAAGGCAATGCGATCAAGCTGACGAAGGATAATACGGGCCAGCATCACTACATCCCGACCGACTGGGTCGAGCGCGTGGACCAGCATGTCCACATCGACCGACCGGGTAAGCAGGCGATGCGGGAGTGGACGACCACACCGCAAGGACGCTAATAGTGCGGTGTTGCTATGTTAGGAAACCGATACAGACGATAGAGAGCGGCCCCGCAGGCGATGCCTGCGGGGCCGCTTCGTTTCATTCGCGGGGAGATATGCCTCAGTACGAGGCGTGTTGGTCAATAAGGGCAGCGAACATCGAGTGGTGGCATTGGTGGAGTTCGGTAGCGTCGCGACACCCGCCCGGAGATGAAGTCTCCGGCTACGTCGTGCGCCGGATCAATCCGGCTTTTGGTGGCAGGTGGAGAGGTTTACTATTTTGCGGCGGCGATTTCTTTCAGACGGGCGTCGATGATTTGTTTCAGGACGTCGTTCGGGATGGGGGTAGCGGGGGTGAAGCGGATGGTGCCCTTGGAGAGGTCGAAGCCGCCGAGCTGGTCCTTCACGCTGTCGATTGCGGCGGGGCTGAAGGGGTGCAGGCTGAGGTGGCGCTGAGAGACAGTGAAGCCGAGCAGGGGCTTGCCTTTGTGCTTGAACGCGGGCATGCCGTAGCTGGTGGCTTCTTCCGCGCCGGGGACGGCGGCCCTGGCGATCTGGCAGATGCGTTCGAGGGCGGCTTTTTCCGGTGCGTTCAGTTTGTCCAGGTAGTCGGTGATAGCGGATACTAGTCAACTCCTCCCTTTGAGAATCGCCCAAGCAAGATAGATACAACGGTGGGCGGCAGGAGATCTCCTGCCGCCCGCCGTTCATTGTCGTTATGCATACTTGCCGCGCCGCCGACCGCCGGGCTTGCTGGCGGGCTTGCGCGCCGCCCGAACCGGCGGCGACGGGGTTTTTCTTGGGCTGGCCGTTGCCGTTCGGTTGCCTGGTGTTGGCGTCGAGGGAGACGACTTTGTCGAGCATGTCGGCGGGGAGCCTTCCATGATCTTGCGGAGTTCGATGATCTGGTCGCGCAGTTGCGCCGCCTGCTCGAATTCGAGCATCTTGGAGGCTTGCTTCATCTGCGTCTCCAGATCCCTGACGATCCGGGCGAGTTCGTCCTTCGGCAGTTCCCCGATCACGCCGCCTTCGCTGGCCGCGCCGGTTTCGTAGGCTCCACTCTCCTCGGCGACCTGCCGGACGCGGTCGGTGAGGTCCTTGATCGCCTTGCTGATGCCGCGCGGGACGATGTTGTGCTCTTCGTTGTAGGCTTGCTGGATGCCGCGACGGCGATAGGTCTCCTTGATCGCGCGTTCCATCGAGCCGGTCATGTTGTCGGCGTACATGATCACCTGGCCCTCGACGTGCCGCGCCGCGCGCCCGATCGTCTGGATCAGTGCGTTCTCGGAGCGCAGGAAGCCCTCCTTGTCGGCGTCGAGGATGATGACGAGCGAGACTTCGGGGAGGTCCAGACCTTCGCGCAGGAGGTTGATGCCGACGACCACGTCGTAGACGCCGAAGCGGAGGTCGCGCAGGATCTCGATGCGCTCCAGGGTCTCGATGTCGTGGTGGAGGTACTGGGTGCGGATCCCCGCTTCCTTCAGGTAGTCGGTCAGGTCCTCGGCCATGCGCTTGGTGAGGGTCGTCATCAGCACGCGCTGGCCCTTCTTCACGCGGGCGTGCGTCTCGGCCAGGATGTCGTCGATCTGCCCGCTCGTCGGGCGGACGCTGATCTCGGGATCGATCAGGCCGGTCGGGCGGATAACTTGCTCGACGATCTGCTGGCTGTGCTCGTGCTCGTACGGGCCGGGGGTGGCCGAGACGTAGACCGCCTGGCGGATGTGGTGCTGGAACTCGTCGAAGGTGAGCGGGCGGTTGTCGAGCGCGGAGGGAAGGCGGAAACCGAAATCGACCAGGGTCAGCTTGCGGGCGCGGTCGCCGCCGTACATGCCGCGCACCTGGGGCAGCGACATGTGCGACTCGTCCACCATCACCAGGTAGTCGTCCGGGAAGTAGTCGAGCAGGGTCCAGGGCTGATCGCCCGCGCCGCGCCGCGCGAGGTGGCGCGAGTAGTTCTCGACGCCGGTGCAGTAGCCGACCTGTTCCAGCATCTCCAGGTCGTAGATGGTGCGCTGCTTCAGGCGCGCGGCCTCCAGCACCTTGCCCTGATCTTCCAGATACTTCAACTGCGCTTCCAGCTCGGCGCGGATGTCGCCGATGGCGTCGCGCAGCTTCTCCTCGGTGGTGACGAAGTGCTTGGCGGGGTAGATCTCGGTCTGCGTGCGCTCGACCAGCACCTCGCCGGTGAGGGGATCGACCTCGACGATGCGCTCGATCTCGTCGCCGAAGAAGGAGATGCGGAGCGCGACCTGCTCGTAGGCCGGGAAGATTTCGAGCGTGTCGCCGCGCACGCGGAAGGTACCGCGCACGAAGTTCACGTCGTTGCGCTCGTACTGGATATCGATCAGGTGGCGCAGGACCTTGTCGCGCCGCACCACTTCGCCGCGCTTCAGCGAGACGACCGTCTTGCCATATTCCTCGGGGGAGCCGATGCCGTAGATGCAGGAGACCGAGGCGACGATCAGCGTGTCGCGACGGGTGAGGAGCGAGCGGGTGGCGGCGTGGCGCAGCCGGTCGATCTCCTCGTTGACCTCCGATTCCTTCTCGATGTAGAGATCTTGCCGGGCGATGTACGCCTCCGGCTGGTAGTAGTCGTAGTAGGAGACGAAATACTCGACCGCATTCTCGGGGAAGAACTCTTTGAACTCGGCGTAGAGTTGCGCCGCGAGGGTCTTGTTGTGCGCGAGGACGAGCGTCGGGCGCTGCACGCGCTCGATCACCTTCGACATCGTGTAGGTCTTGCCGGAGCCGGTGACGCCGAGGAGGGTCTGGTGCTTGTAGCCCGCGTTCAGTCCTTCGACCAGTTGCTCGATCGCCACGGGTTGATCGCCGGTGGGGTCGAAGGGCGAGACGACCTTAAAATCTGGCACGGGGTACCTCCTCGATTGCGGATTGCGAATTGCGGATTGCGGATAGATGGGCCGGTTGCGCGCGGGCGTTGGCGGCGTCCGCGCGGGGTGATTCATGGGGCAAAGTATAGCAGATTTGGCGAGGATTAGCCCGTTCGTGCGATGGGAGGAGGGTGCGTACGGACGCGGGGTTAGCCCTCACCGCCGCCGCAGCGGCGGCACCTCTCCCAACCGCTGGGAGAGGGGGAGAGCTGGGCGACGCGGGTGGCGGCAAGCGCGGCAGGTGTGGGGCTGCGGACGGACCTCACCCCGCCGCCTGCGGGCGGCGACCCTCTCCTAAACCGAAGCGCCGATGCAACCTCCATGGTCTCAAGCGTAGGGCATGGGAATTCATCGCGGATTCAGTTTAAGTCCTCGGGTACCCGGCGGGCCGGTAGACCTGGATCGTCACCCCGTTGGGGCTGACTCGCGACTCCATAAGGTCAAGCGCGATGTTGGGGCCGACGTCGGAGAATAGCCGCGTACCTCGACCGACGACCACCGGGAACGTGAACAGGGTGATCTCATCGACAAGGGCGTTGTCGAGGAGCCACCGGAACAGGGCACCGCTGCCGTGGACCTGCAACTCACCGCCCGGCTTGGCTTTCAACTCGCGAACGGCCACCGCGACGTCACCGGAGAGGACGATCGTGTTCGCCCACTGCGGGTCGGTGAGCGTGGTAGAGGCCACGTACTTGGGCAGTGTGTTTAGCGCCGTCCAGATCGGGCTGTCGCCCGAATCGTCCCAGGTCCCCCAGGTGTCGGCGAAGTGTTCGTAGGTTCGTCGACCGAACAGAAACGCGGCGGCGCGCTGGTAGATCTCGCCCATGACCGTTCCGGCTTCGTCATCAAAGTGCGCCCATCCCCGCCGCTCGAATAGGCCGCGTTCGCCCTCACCCGGATTCGCGCCGGGTCCCTGCATCACTCCGTCAGCAGAGACTTGCGTGATGGTCGTCAACTTCATCGGTTCGCCCTTTCTCTCGTGGTGGCCTTGCTCGCCATGACTGCACTGAGGCACAGAGATTATCGAGCCAGCATGGCTCGGTCGTCACCAGGGATGTGACGTTGAGTAGTCGGTTAGGATGACGTTGAGTAGTCGGTTAGGATAAGGAGAGATCGACAGTTTAGGGGAGGAGTTTTCAGGACGCGGCCGGGGGCTACACTGAATCCACGATGAACTCGCGATGGTCTCAAGCGTTGGGCATGGAGGATTTGTCGGCACTTCGGTTTAGCAGGAGAGGGGATGAGGGTTATTCGACGATGAAGGTGAGGTGTGGGCTGGGTTGGTAGGCGGTGCTGCTGCCGTCGGTGACGATGGTGAGGCGCAGGGTGTGTTGGCCGGGTGGGGTGCCGGGTGGGGAGGGTCAGGTGGAAGCCGGAGGCTGCCAGGGCGGGGAGAAGCGGCGGGCGGGGGTGGCGTGGGGATCGCGGATGGGCACCCAGACGGGGGGGCCGCTGTCGATGGTGATGAAGGCACCGAGGGCCGGGCGCGGGGGGGCGCTAGTCGCGTCGATGGCCCAGCCGGTGAACTGCAGCGGCTGTTGCGCGGAGAGACGGAGCTGCGTGGGGGGCAGACCATCGGCGATGCTCAGCGGTCCGGGCAGGCCATCCACCGCATAGAGCGCGCCGAAGGGGAGTTGGCGCAAGCGCGCGAGGTCGGGCACGAGCGATGGATCGGCGGCGGGCGCGGGGCTGGCAACGGGGCGTCGTGGTAGAGGGCGAGGCGGGCGGCGGCCAACTGGGCGAGGCGCAGGCGTGCCACGGCGGGCACCGGGTGGAGCAGCGTCAGGCAGCTATCGGGCGCGCTGGCGAGATCGTGGCACGAATCTCGGCCCAGCGCAACTCGCCGTGCAGATCGCCCGCCAGCAGGCCGCTGACGAGCGTGATCTGGGCGAAGCAGAGCACCCCGACGACCAGGGCGAGGAGATTGGTGGCAGCTTGAAGCGCGACGGGCCAGCCACGGCGATTCGCGGACTGCCGGGCGTTCGCGGTTGCCTGCGCGCCGAGGACGAGCAGGGCGATCCACCAGAGCAGGGCGAAGGTGTGGTAGCGCGAGGTGAGGGCGGTACCGACCCCATCGACGGCGCGGCCGAGCGCGGTGACGGCGGCGCAGGCGACGCCGAAGAGCGCGAGGCAACACCAGGGCAGGGCGCGCGTGACGACGGATGGATCGGCGCGGCGCTGCCGCCAGAGGGCCAGCAGGTTGAGGGCGAGGAGCGGGAATCCCGCGATGCCGAAGAGGAGCGCCCAGCGCGAGGCGGGCTGCACGGCCAGGTGGCTCCAGAAGTGCCCCCGCGCGGTGAGCGATTGGAGTGTGCCGAGGGGTGCGCCGAGGTTGACCAGAGTGAAGGTGAGCAGGCCCTTCGGCGCGGGGGCCAGCGTGGAGCTGGGGAGGTTGATGGCGTAGCTGCCGATCACGGCGGCGGCGCAGGCCGACCAGGCGGCGGCCTTGCGCCACCCGGCCAGCGAGACCAGCGGCAGGAGCGCGATCCAGAGCGCCAGCCCTTGCAGGCTCGACCAGGAGGCCACCCAGGTCGCGCCGACCGCCAGCGCCAGTTGCGGCCAGCCGACCGGGCGGGCGCTGAGCGCCCAGAGGGCGAGCGCCCCGAAGCAGACCACCAGCCCGAATTGCAGCCCGAACGGCAGCAGCCAGTGGCCGTATTGCGACAGGGAGAAGAGCAGGCCACCGGTCGCGGCAATCAGTGCGAGCGCGAGGCCACGCGGGGCCACCGTGCGCCGCACCACCGCCGCGAGGCAGGCGAACGCGACGCCGACCAGCAGCGGATTGACCGTCAGCCAGACGCGGCGGTCCCAGGGAGTCCCGGCGAGGACGGCGGCGTAGATCAGCCGGGGGAAGACGGTGCGATGGGCTCCGCCGTAGGGCTGCCAGAGGTCGGCCCAGGAGAGTTGGCCCTGGCGGGCGTTGGAGAGGAAGGCGAACTGGAAGAATTCGTCGTACCAGGGCACCTGCACCGGGTCGCCCCAGATTAGCTGGCCCAGCACGCCGATCTGGAGCGCCGCCGGGATGGCGACGATGGCGATGAGCACGGCGCGTTTCAGCGTGCGGGGCCAGGCGCGAGCCAATGCCGCGAGCAATGCCAGCGCGGCGGGGGGCACCAGTGCGACGAGCGGTTGGCGGGTTAGCGCCGCGCCGAGCCAGAGGGCCAGATGCGGCTGCTGAACTAGCAATAGCGCCCAACTCGCCGCGCCGCCCAGCGCGACCCCGGATGCGGCGGTGAGGGGCCGAGCGCCGAGGATGCGGGCAAGCCCGTAGAGCGCGAGGGCGAGCAGGCCGGGCGCGAGCGCGGCCCAGAGCAGCCAGGGGCGCGGGAGGGGGAGGGGCTGCACGGTCACGTCGCGCAGGATGACGCCGAGGGCGCGCGGGTCGCCGGGGGCGGTCAGCGGCGCGGTGGAGAGGTCGATGCGGAGCGGCTGGCGCGACGACTGCCAGTCGCCGCGCGGCGCCTCGCGGCGGAAATGGTAGGTCTGCGGGACGGCTGAAAGGGTGATCTGTTCGGCGTTTGTGCCATCGAGCGTGACGGTCAGGGTGCGCGGTGCCGGGGCGAGCGGGCTGTCCTGGGCGACGAAGGAGACTTCGTAGGGGCCATCGCCGGGCCAGGCGATGACAATTGCCGCCTCTGGCTTCGTCCAGACGAACGGTCCGTCGGCGTTGCGCTCGCCGCCGTAGGCCTGCTCGACGCGCACGCCCGACGTTGGCTGGGCGGCGTTGAAGGCGAGGGGCCGGGGCGCGGGGGGCGCGACGAGGGTGGCGAGCACCGGCAGGAGGCCGCAGAGGACGATCAGCAGCGCGCCGAGGGCGAGGTCGCGTCGGAGGGGGCGTGCGGCGAACGGGGCGGCGAGGCGTCGGAAGGCCGAAGAGGACGCGCCCAGAGCCATCCGATACCCCGCAACTCCCCCACCGATCCCGCAGCGCGGCGATCATACCACGCCACGGCGGCGACGCGTCACTTGATCCGGCGACTCTCAAGGTCGGCGTGGAGGCGGAGGTAGTAGAGCCATTCGCGCGCGGTCAGCGGTCCCTGGCCGTTGTGTACGGCGGTGCGATCGTCGCCAAGCTGCGCCTTGTCGAGTTGGCGGGCCGTTTCGACTGTGCGGCGGCGGGTATTGGCGAAGGCGAGCTTCAGGTCGCGCCAGGAGGCGCTGGCCGAGGGCTGGTAGTCGTTGTATTCGTCCTCGACGGCTTCCTTGCCCAGGAAGGTCTCCAGGCGGCGCTGGCCCCAGCGCTCGATCCCGACGATGTGGCGCACTTTCTCGCGGTTGGCGGGGGTATCCATGGCCGCGCCGAAGCGCAGTTCAAGCGTCTTGCCCGCATCCTCCAGCTTGGTCGCCAGGTCGCCCAGACCCAGTTTCCTGGCCGGGCGCTTGATCGCGACGTTGCTGAAGACCTTGGTCGCGGTGCGGGAAATCGCGCTCATCACATTCTCCTCTATTTCGCCACTGGAGCCGCCGGGTGCAGGGAAACGATTTAACCACAGAGGGCGCGGAGGACGCAGAGACGGGGGGAGATGGAGAAAGCCCCCGGAACTCTCGCTCGCGGGGCTTTCGCGGTCGGCATTTGCTCTCTGTACCGTCTCTGTGCGCACTGCGATTTTCTTCGATCCTTCCCGGCACTTCTCGGTCAGTCCTTGCAGCTTGTCGGCTCAGATGCTCCGCCCCGATCCGCGTTGCGGGGTGTGGTGGGGGCTCGGCTACCAATGATAACGCGCGGGGAGCGGGATTGTCCGCATCAGAGGCGGTTGCGGAGGACTTTGCCAAGCGGGGAGCGGGGGAGGTCGTCGCGGAACTCGATGCGGCGGGGGATTTTGTAGCGCGCGAGGTGGGCGGCGCAGAAGCGGCGCAGTTCGCTCGGCGTCGGCGGCTGGCCATCGGGCACGATGACCGCGCGCACGACTTCGCCGCGCAGGCGGTCGGGCGCGGCCAGGACGACGGCCTCGCGCACGGCGGGGTGCTGGAGCAGCACCGACTCGACTTCCTCGGGCGCAACCTTGTAGCCGCCGACGCTGATGCGGAGCGAGCGGCGACCTTCCAGCCAGTAGTAGCCCGCCTCGTCGCGGCGGGCGAGGTCGCCGGTGTGGTACCAGCCGTCGCGCAACACCTCGGCGGTGGCCCGGGGGTCGCCGAGGTAGCCGAGCATCAGGCCGGGCGAACGGACCAGTAACTCGCCGGTCGCGCCGGGCGGCACGTCCTCGCCCTGATCGTCCACAAGCGCGTCTCGATCCCGGCGTAGGGGCGACCGACGCTGCCGGGTGGCGTCGCCGGATCGGCCGAGGTGAGCAGGTAGCCCGCCTCGGTGGAGGCGTACTCGACGACGACGCGCGCACCGTAACGCGCCTCGATCGCCCGGCGATCAGCGAGCGGCAGGGGGGCGGAGGTGACGCGGATGGCGCGTAGGCGCAGATCTGGCGGGACCGGTTGCCCGCGCACCGCCAGCGCGGTGACGAGCGCCGGGACGGTGTAGAGCAGGGTCGTGCCCGCCGCCGCCCACTCGGCTTCGAGGCGTTCGAGCGCCGTCTCCGCCGGGAAGAGGATCGTCGCGCCGAGGCCCAGCACGCGGCAGGTGTCGTTCGGCATGAAGTAGTGGCGGTTCGGCAGGCAGAAGATGTCGTCGGGCGTCTCGTAGGGGGCGGGGATCGCGCACTGCCAGGTGAGCAGCGCGTGGGGGCGAACGACGAGCTTCGGGCGCTGCCCGGTGGTGCCGGAGGTGGAGCGAATCGCCGCCGGGTCGAAGGCCGATCCGGCAGCGGAGCGACGCGCGGCCTCGGCGATGGCGTCGGCACCGGGCGTGCCGGGGAGGGCGATCGGCAGGGTGCGCGGCGCGAGCGACGGCGTGCCGGGCGTGCCGTCGGCGGTGAAGGCGAGGGCGGGGCTGGCCTGGGCCGCGAGGGCGACGTGCTCGGATGGGGCGAGTTGCTGCGAGATGTGGAAAAAGATGATCCCGGCCTGGGCGCAGGCGAAGAAGGTGAGCGTGAGTTCGTCGGTGATCGGCTCGGTCGTCACGACGATGTCGCCGACGCACAGCCCGGCCTCGACCAGCAGCCCGGCGCGACGGTTGCGCTCGCGGCGCAGTTCGGCATAGGTCCAGGCGCGCGTGCCGTGGCGGATGGCGATATGGTCGGGGCGCTCGGCGGCGGCCCAGTCGAGGAGGGCTTCGGCGCGGCAGGGGAAGGTGGGTGGATGGTTACCGGGCATGGGACTCCAGATACGTGAGGGCGTGAGGACGTGAGGACGTGAGAGGGACGGATTCTTCGCTGCGCTCAGAATGACAGGGGTGAGGCACCGCCCTCCGTGGTGCCATCCTGAGCGCAGCGAAGGATCTGTGCTTAGCTCCTACTGTGCCCGGCCGCGACCGGCGATCGGCCAGATCGTCTCCACGACGCCGTTGCGGACGCCGACGTAGCGGTCGTAGAGGTTGACGGTGGTGCAGACGTGGCCGGGGATGATCTCGACCTGATCGCCGGGGCGCAGGTTGCGCGCCGCGCCGGTGGCGGTCAGCTTGGTGTGCTCCTCGGAGAAGGACTCGAACTTCACGTCGTCAAAACCCTTCAGCAGCGGCGTGCCGTGGTCGATGCCGACCGTCTTGCGCCCGGTGTCGAGGATGACGCGATCCGGCGTGGGGCGACTGATCACGGTGGCGAGCACGGTGAGGGCGTGGCGGAAGCGCTCGCCGATCCCCTCGACCATCGAGTAGGTCGCGTCCATGAAGACGTACGACCCGGCCTGGACCTCATCGAAGCCCACGACGGTGCCGGTCTGGGCGAAGGTGCCGGTGCCGCCGCCGGTGACGATCTCGACCGGCAGCCCGGCGGCTTCGATCAGGCCGCGCGTCTCGACAATCGGGGCCATCGCGGCGGCGACGCGCTCGGCGCGGTCAGCCTGCGGGCGGATGTTGACCAGGTGCCCTTCGTACGCCTGGATGCCACGGAAGCGGAGGCCGGGGAGATCGGCGATCACCTTCGCCAGATCGACCGCGCCCTGGCCCGGCTCGACCCCGCAACGGTTCATGCCGGTGTTGACCTCGACCAGCACATCGAGCTCGACGCCGCGCTCCTGGGCGGCGCGTGCGAGGTCGCGCAGGTTCGCCGGGTCGTCGGCGGCGACGGTGACGCGCGCGTGGTGGAGCAGGCCGACGAGGCGGTTGATCTTGGTGGTGCCGACGATCTGGTTGGCGATCAGCACGTCGCGCACCCCAGCCTCGACCATCACCTCGGCCTCGCCGAGCTTGGCGCAGGTGATGCCGACCGCGCCGAGCGCGAGTTGCTTGTGGGCGATCGTCGGGCTCTTGTGGGTCTTGGCGTGGGGGCGCAGCTTCGCCTGCTTGTCGGCGAAGAAGCCCGCCATCGTCTTCAGGTTGTGATCCAGCGCATCGAGATCGATCAGCAGGGCGGGGGTGTCCACCGCCGCCACTTCCCGGCCGATCAGGCTTGTCGCGAAGGCTGCCGTCATGGGTTGTACTCCTTTACACCGCCAGGGTGATGCGAAACACACCGGGTCAGGATGGGCGACAGTATAGCGCGAAGTGGGAAGTGGGAAGTCGGGAGTCGAATGACGAATGACATACGAAGTGACGAAGGACGAAGGAATGGGCTGACTGGCGGAAGTTGGGTGGTGTGCGGAGAGCGCCCGGAGATGAAGTCTCCGGGCTACGCAAGATGCGCCGGATGAATCCGGCTTTGCGGCGCTGTTCCATGGGGAAGGCGTAGGCTGCTGTGTGGCGAGCAGGTCGATGGCTTGGCAGTGCCCTGCCACTTCACAGAATCGATTCGGCTCCGCTATGCTCCTCTCATCAGTGTGTGGCACGATGGGAGGGGGTCGGGTTCAAGGGGCGGGGTCTGCACCGGCGAACCTTGAACTTGGAACTTGGAACGTTGGAACTCGTGGGGAGGTCTACGATGCGCGTCGCGGTCCTGCAAGTTAATTCACAGGCGGATAAGGCCGAGAATATTCGCGTAGCGTGCGAGATGATCGACCGCGCGGCGGGCGCGGGGGCCGATGTCGCGGTCCTGCCGGAGTGCGTGGACTATCTCGGGCCGAAGGATGGGGATGCTCGATGTTGCCGAGCATGATCCCCGGGCCGACGAGCGAGGCGTTCGCGGCGAAGGCTCGCCAGCACGGCATCTGGGTGCTCGGCGGCTCGATCCGCGAGATCAGCGAGGATCCGGGGCACAACTACAACACCAGCCTGCTGTTCGACCGGAATGGGGAGATCGTCGCGAAGTACCGCAAGATCCACCTGTTCGACATCGAGCTGGCAGGCAATGTCAGTGCCCAGGAGTCGGCGACGATCTCGCCGGGTTGCGACATCGTCACCGCCGAGATCGAGGGACACCGCGCCGGGATGAGCATCTGCTACGATCTGCGCTTCCCCGAACTCTACCGGGCGACGGCGCTCGATGGCGCGGAGATGATCTTCGTCCCGGCCGCCTTCACGACCTTCACCGGCAAGGATCACTGGGAGATCCTGCTGCGCGCCCGCGCGATCGAGAATCAGTGCTTCGTGATCGCCGCCGGGCAGTACGGCAAGTCCGAGCCGAACAGCAGTTGCTACGGCCGCAGCATGATCATCGACCCCTGGGGCACTGTCCTCGCCACCGCGCCCGATGGCGTCGGGATGGCCATCGCCGACCTCGACTTCGCCCAGCTGCGCCGCATCCGCGAGCAGTTGCCGTCGCTGGCGAATCGTCGCCCGGCGGCGTATGAGCGGCACGCGGCGGGGCGGTTGGTGGGGGCGTGAGGATGTGGGGGCGTGAGGGCGTGAGAGCGTGAAGACCTACGGGCGCGGGGGCAACACTCCGCGCCCTGCTGTTTGTCTGGTTCGGGGTTGCTCGGTGGGCTCGGCGGAGGTTGGTTTGTAGAGGGGAGCGGTCAGCTGCGCCACCCACGCGGCATCCTCCGCCGATATATCGGGCGGGGGCGGTGGTTGTCGGTAGTCGATTCGCAGGTCGTAGCGCGCGGTCGCGTAGATGCGCTTCAGGGCGGCGGTCAGATCGAGCGGCAGGTCGGGATCGGGCGGCAGGAGGGGCACTGCCACGACCGGCAGCGCGTTGCGCAGCGGCATCGGCCAGATGAAGATGCGCGGGCGATATTGGGCGCGGCTGAGGAATGTGAAGTAGGGTTCATCGGGCAGCGCGATCCCCGCGTCGGGCCGCTTGCCGCCGCGCAGCAGATCGATTTCGAGCAGGTGGGCATCGCTGCGGAAGAGTTCGCGGCGCTTGCGCTCTATGCGCTTCGGCTCCTTCGGCTCCGGGGCGCTTGTTGGCCGGGGAGAGGAGTTCGATCGCGGTCACCAGCGTCTCGCCCGCGATCGTGCGAATCTCGATCCGGCTGTAGCGTGTCGGCACTTCCAGCGCTACTTGCCCTACCAGCGGCGGTGAAGCGATGGCGGTGAGCGTGGCCGTGCCGCCACCGCCCGTTCGCTCCATGATGCCCACATCGGGAATCACCGTGCGAGCCGGGACAATATCCAGGCTCTCGAAGACCACGTATGGCGTCGTCACTGCGATGTAGCGCGGGCTGAGGCGCGGCTGCAACTGCTCGCGGATCGCGAAGATCAGGCTGTTGTACACATCCGGCCACAGCCCTGGCGCTTCGAGATAGGGATCCATGCCCGGAAATGGCGATTCCATCGGCTCGCCCCTTGCGGCCACTGCCGCCCTGTCCTCCTTACTCGTTACTCTTCTCACCCACGCCCGGCGGCGATCAGGCAGAGGCGGATGAAGGCGTCGGATTTCAGGCTCGCGCCGCCGACCAGCGCGCCGTCGATCTCGGGCTGGCCGATGAATTCGGCGATGTTCGCGTCGGTTACGCTGCCGCCGTATTGCACGCGCACCTCGGCCGCTTGCTCCGCGCCGAAGCGCGCGGCGATCGTCGCGCGGATGAGTGCGGCCACGCGGTTCGCCTCCGCGCCGTCGGCCGCGCGACCGCTGCCGATGGCCCAGACGGGCTCGTAGGCGACGACGCACTCCTCGACCTGGCCAGCGTCGATCCCGGCGAAGACGGCGTCCACCTGCCGCGCGATGACCGCGTCGGTCTCCCCGGCGTCGCGCTCGGCCAGGCCCTCGCCGACGCAGATGATCGGGCGCAGGCCGTGCTTCAGCGCCGCCGCCGCTTTCTTCGCCACGATCTCGTCGGTCTCGCCGTAGAGGGTGCGGCGCTCGGAGTGGCCGACGATCACGTAGCTGCACTGGTCGGCCAGCATCGCCGCCGAGACCTCGCCGGTGAAGGCACCCCGGTCGAGCGCGTTGCAGTTCTGCGCCCCCAGCAGCAGCCCGGTATCCTCCAGGTACTCCGCCGCCGGGAAGAGCCAGAGGAACGGCGGGCAGAGCACAATGTCGAGCCCCTCGGTCTCCTCACGACTCTCCAGACCGTCCACCAGCTCCTCGATCAGGTCCATCGCCTCATCGTAGGTGGTGTTCATCTTCCAGTTGCCCGCGATAATCGGCGTCCGCATCGATCCTCCAGTGCCAAGTGCTCAGTGCCAAGTGCCAAGTGCCAAGTGGTTACTGCCCGACTTCTGAACCTAACTCGGCACTGAGCACTCAGCACTCATTACTTCGTCAAGTGTTTTTCCAGCCACTCCGCCGTGGCTTTCAGGGCTTTCAGGCTGTTGGCGGTTTTGGTGAAGCCGTGGCCTTCGTCGTCGAAGACCATGTACTCGATGGTGCGGCGGAGTTCGCGCAGGCGCTCGACCATCTGGTCCGATTCGGGCTTGACGACGCGCGGGTCGTTCGCGCCCTGGATGACGAGCAGCGGCGCGCGGACGTTCTCGACGTAGGTGATCGGACTGCGCTCGCGCAGCATCTCGGCGTCCTCGTCCGGGTCGCCGACCCACCCCTTCATCAGCCGCCGCCAGGCGGGCGGTACCGCCTTCACGAAGGTGATCAGGTTCGACGGGCCAACGATGTCCACCGCCGCCGCCCAGTACTCGGGCAAACGCGTGACGCAGGAGAGGGTGGCGAAGCCGCCGAAGGAGCCGCCGAAGACGCCGAGGCGGTCGGGATCGACCCAGGGCAGGCTGCGCAGATAGAGTGCGGCGTGCTCCATGTCGCGCAGCTCCGCGCCGCCCCAGTCGCGGTGGATGAGCTTCTGGTAGGTCTTGCCGTAGCCGGTGGAGCCGCGAATGTTGGTCGCGATGACGCCGATGCCCCGGCTGAGGAGATACTGGTAGAGGCCGCTGTAGGCGTAGGTCGGCAACTCCTGCGCCTCCGGCCCGCCGTGGACTGAGAGGACGACCGGGGCGCGCTCGCCCTCGGCGAGGCCCTGCGGCCGGTAGAGGAACGCGGGAATCTCCCGGCCATCGGCCGAGCGGTAGCGGATCAGTTCGGGCGTCACCATTGCCGACTCGGGCACGCCACCGAGGAAGCTCTGTGTCAGGCGGTAGACTTCACCGGCGGCGATATCCACGACGCAGACGGTCGAGGGGCGCACCGAGCGGTTGATCGTCAGCCCGATGCGCGAGCCGTCGGGGCTGAATTGCATCGCGCTGTAGACGCCGGGCGGCAGGTTGGGGAAGGTTTTGGCCTCGCCGGTCGTCAGGTCGCGCAGGTGCAGCCGCGACCAGCCTTCCTCGTTGACGAGCCAGGCGAGGTAGCGGCCGTCTTTCGAGACATCGACATCCTGCACGTCCCAGTCGGGCGTCTCGACCCAGGAGAGGTCGCCGCTGGCAAGGTCGTAGAAGGCGAGGCCGAGGAATTCGCGGTCGCGGTCGGTCAGCAGGTAGACCCCGCTGCCGTCCGGTTTCCAGGGGCCGGGGAAGAACTTGATCTCCCCCTCGTGCTGCGTCAGGTGCCGCTGCTCGCCGCTGGCGACATCGACCACGTAGAGATCCTGGTCGGTGTTGCTGTTCAGCTTGAGGACGAGCAGCGCCCGGCCGTCGGGCGACCAGTTGATCGGGTTGAAGTAGGCCCCATCGGTGACGATCGCCCGTCCTTCGCCCTGATCGAGGTCGCGCACGAAGACGTCGAAGTCGGCCGGGTTGCGCTCGTTGGAGGCGTAGGCGATCCGCTTGCCGTCGGGGCTGAACGGCTGTCCGCCCAGTTCGTGGCGCACGGTGGGCTGTTCGGTCAGGGATAGAGCCAGCCATCCTCGGCCGGGATGGTGTAGAGCTGGAAGTTCTCGGTCCCGTGGCGGTCGGCCATGGTGAGCAGGCACGAGCCATCGGGGCTCCAGAAGACCTGGCGGGTCGCGTCGTCGGTCAGCGCCGTCAGCTGGATCGGCATCTGCGGGCCATCTGGCCCCGGTGCCACCGGCTGCTTCCAGACGTTGAACTGCCCCGAGGCATTGGTCGTGTAGGCGACCCACTGCCCATCGGGGCTGAAGGTCAGCGACCCGTAATTCCGCACGGCAGCGAATTGTTCGAAGGTGTACTGCATTGGTCGCTCCGCTCTAGTCGTAAGTCGTAAGTCGTAAGTCGTAAGAATCTCGCTTCTGGTCGGTGGCTGCCGGTGCGGCCCTGAGCCGCGCGAAGTCCTCTTACGACTCACGACTTACGACTCACGACTCTTTCTCATTCAGCGCCGCGACGCCCGGCAGTTCGCGCCCTTCGAGGAATTCGAGGGAGGCACCGCCGC
This sequence comes from Chloroflexia bacterium, assembly GCA_046328475.1. Lineage (GTDB taxonomy): Bacteria > Chloroflexota > Chloroflexia > Thermomicrobiales > CADCWN01 > CADCWN01. The sequence goes on from JAXLWN010000025.1 coordinate 56,533, forward strand.
CGGTCGAGACGTGGGAGATGCGGTCGGCGAGGCCGGCTTCTTCGATCGCCGCGACCGAGTCGCCGCCGCCGACGATGGTGAAGGCGTCCGATTCGGCGACCGCTTCGGCGACGGCGCGGGTGCCGCCCGCGAAGGGTTCGATCTCGAAGACGCCCATCGGGCCGTTCCAGACGATGGTGCGCGCCCCGGCCAGGCTGGCGCGGTAGTGACCGGCGGTCAGCGGGCCGATGTCGAAGATCGCCTCGTGCTCGGGGACTTCCTCGACGCCGACGATCCGGTGGGGTACGTCGGCGCTCATCTGCGGCGCGACGATCACATCCACCGGCAGCGCAACGTTCACGCCGCGTTCGTGGGCGCGTTCCAGCAGCTGGCGGGCCAGATCGGCTTTGTCGGTTTCCGCGAGGCTCTTGCCGATGTGGTAGCCCTGCGCCAGCAGGAAGGTGTTCGCCATGCCGCCGCCGATGATTAGCGTGTCGACTTTGTCGAGCAGGTTCTCGATCACCCCGATCTTGTCGGAGACCTTCGCGCCGCCGAGGATCGTCACGAAGGGTCGCTCGGGGTTGGTCAGCGCCCGGCCGAGCGCGTCGAGTTCGCGCTCCATCAGCAGCCCGGCGACGGCGGGGAGGAATTTGGTGATCCCCTCGGTCGAGGCGTGGGCGCGGTGGGCGGTGCCGAAGGCGTCGTTGACGTAGACATCGCCGAGCGCCGCGAGCTGGCGGGCGAACTCGGGGTCGTTGGCCTCCTCCTCGGCGTGGAAGCGCAGATTCTCCAGCAGGGTCACCTCGCCCGGCTTCAGCGCCCGCACCGCCGCCTCGACTTCGGCCCCGATGCAATCGGGTTGCAGCGGCACGCCGAGGTGCGCCGCGACCGGCGCGAGGGTGTACTTCGGGTCGCGCTTGCCCTTGGGTCGACCCAGGTGGGACATCAGCACCACCGAGGCCCCGGCCGAGCGCAGCGCCTCGATCGTCGGCACGGCGGCGCGGATGCGCGTGTCGTCGGTGATCCGATCGCCTTCCAGCGGCACGTTAAAATCGACGCGCACGATAGCGCGCTTGCCCGCCCACTGCACATCGCGAATCGTCTGCTTCGGCATGACTTTCCTCCAACCAGTTATGGGATACCGATTGAACCGCCAAGACGCCAAGGAGTCGCCAAGGACGCCAAGACGAAGGATAAGACCGCAGAGGCGCAGAGACGCAGAGAACGACGCAGAGAACGAGGGAGGGGCGGATCCTGCGCTGCGCTCAGGATGACAAGGGAAAGGCGCAGCCTCTCATGGTGTCATGCTGAACGGAGCGAAGCGAAATAGAAGTTCAGCCTCTCCCTTCTTCCCCCTTCTTTCCTCATTCCTGCTTCGTGCTCGGCATGCTGCCCGCGTCGAACGGCGGGGCTTTGCGCTTGATCATCTCAACCAGCTCATCCACGGCGTTGCGGGCGAGGGCGGCGAGTTCGGGCGGGGTGTCGGCGTCCGGGCCGTCACCGCCGACGCTGTAGCGCCCATCGGCGAAGAGTTGCACATCGTAGCCGAGGTCGGTGACGCGGACCTCGTCGCCCGCCGGGTTGGCCGGGGAGTGGACGGTGCAATACCAGTAGGGGAAGCGCCGCGCCCGCGTCGTGACGAGGATGCTGTAGGGGCGGTCGCGCCAGAGGAAGAGCCTGCCGTCCTCCGGCCAGGCCCAGGGCTCTGGCCCCTCCACCGGCACGCCCTCGCGCACCAACAGCGCGAACTCGTCGCCGCTATCTCGCAGCGCCTCCGCCGCGAAGGCCCAGCGGGTCTCCCCGCTGCCCGGCGCGACCCCGCGCACCGTCACGATCTGCCCCGGTGTCAGCCGCCCGCCCACAGTCCCCGCGATCCCGCTTCGGATGATCGTGCGCCGTGGGGAGGGCGTTACACCTGGCCCCACGGCGCATCATCGTTCCGACTTCCGGCTTCCGACTTCCGACTTATTGATTGAACCCGCGCTCCGACATGTACGCCACGAGGTCGGCGACGCGGCAGGAGTAGCCCCACTCGTTGTCGTACCAGGAGATGACCTTCACCAGATCGCCGCCGATGACCATCGTGGAGAGGCCATCGACGATCGAGGAGCGCGAGTCTTCCTTGAAGTCCATCGAGACGAGCGGCTCGTCGGTGTAGCCGAGCACGCCCGCCATGTCCCCCTCGGCCGCCGCCTTCATCGCCGCGTTGATCTCGGCGGCGGTGGTGGACTTCTCCACCTGCGCGACGAAGTCGATGATCGAGACGGTCGGTGTCGGCACGCGCAGCGCGAAGCCGTCGAACTTGCCCTTCAGCTCGGGGATGACGAGCGAGACGGCCCGCGCCGCGCCGGTCGTGGTCGGGACGATGTTCAGCCCCGCCGAGCGAGCGCGCCGCAGGTCCTTGTGCGGCCCATCCACCAGCACCTGGTCGCCGGTGTAGGAGTGGACGGTCGTCACCAACCCCTTGACCACGCCGAACTGCTGGAGGATGACCTTCGCGACCGGCGCGAGGCAGTTGGTGGTGCAGGAGGCGTTGGAGATGATGTGGTGGCGGGCCGGGTCGTACTTCTCCTCGTTGACCCCCATGCAGACGGTGATGTCCTCGCCCGTGGCCGGGGCGGAGATGATCACCTTCTTCGCGCCGCCCGCGAGGTGCGCCTTTGCTTTGTCGGCGGCGGTGAAGAAGCCGGTCGATTCGACGACGATATCGACGCCGAGGTCGCCCCACGGCAGCTGCGCCGGATCGCGCTGCGCCAGGACCTGCAACTCCTCGCCGTCGATGCTGATCCCCTTCTCGGTGCGCGCGATCTCGATGTCGCCGCCGCCCCAGATGCCGTAGTTGGAGTCGTACTTCAGCAGGTGGGCCATCGTGTCGACATCGCCCAGGTCGTTGACAGCGACCACATCGACCTCGTCGTTGTACTCGCTGTAGATCGCCTTGAAGACCTGCCGACCGATGCGCCCGAAGCCGTTGATGCCAACGCGAACTGCCATCTGTCCCCCCGGTTTCCTTGGTGCTTCTCGCACACCCGATCCACGATTTGTGCCAGCAAGTTCCCCCAGAGATGGGGGCACGGAACGCCAGGCGGCTTGCCTGTCGCGCTCCGTGCTCAGAATAGCACATTCTCGGCCAGGGCTGGCGAATTTGGCACATGGTGATCCTGACATCAGGTGGCAGGTGCTTGCTCTACACTTGTAGCACAGGGACAGTTGGCGGTTTGGGAAGGAGGCGGGATGGTAGGGGCATTCGACCTGGTGGAGCGGGTGCGCGCGTGGAGTTATCGTCGCCAGTTGCTCGGGCGGGCGGGCGGCGAGCCGCTGGGGGTGGTGCGCGAGTTGGTCGGGGTCTACAGCTACCACCCGACAACGCCGCTGGCGCTGCTGGCGCGCAGCGGGGCGTTTGCGCGGCCGGACTTGCCGGAGTTGGAGCAGGGGCGGAAGGCCGCGCGCCTCCCGGCGATGCGGGGGTCGGTCTTCCTGCTGCCGGCGGAGACGGCGGGGCGCATCTTCGCGGCGACGCGCCAGCCACCGGCGCGTTATGCGCGGCTGCTGCCCCACGCGGGGATGACGCAGGAGGACTTCGAGCGGCTGAAGGAGCGCGTGCGGGAGGTGTTGCGCGAGCCGCTGCTGCCGAAGGATCTGCCGGCGCTGTTGGGGAGCGCGGGGGACGAGGCGGGCGAGGCGCGGATCGCGACCGGGGTGCGGATCATGTCCTACGAGGGGCTGGTGCTGCGCGTCGGGGCGGGGCTGCGCAGCAACACGCTGCGCTACGTGGCGACCGAGGCCTGGCTGGGGCAGCCACTGGAGGAGATCGACCAGGCGGAGGCGCTGCGCTGGCTGGCGGGGGAGTATCTGCGCGCCTACGGCCCGGCGCGGATCGCGGACTTCGCCTGGTGGGCGGGGGTGACGCAGGGCAAGGCGAAGGCGGCGGTCGCCGGGGTGGCGACGGTCGATGTCGGCGGGGGGTTGCTGCTCCCGGCGGAGCAGCAGGAGGATTTTGCGCGGGTCGAGCCGCTCGATCCCGAGGCGATCGATCTCCTGCCGAAGTGGGACGCTTATACGATGGGGCATGCCTCTACTGGCCGCCAGCGGTTGCTCAACGACGAGCATCTGAAGCTTGCGTATAGCCAGGGGGGTGGCGGGACGCTGCCGGGCGATGGCTTCCCGCTGGTGCTGCGCGGCGGTCGAGCTGTTGGGACGTGGTCGCACCGCTTCGCGGGCAATCGGCTGAAGGTGGCGGTGGTGCCGTTCGAAGCGGGTGGCGTCGTGGCATCAGAGGTTGAGCGCGCGGTCGAAGGGGTCGGGCAGTTGTTGAGCGCGAGCGCGATTGAGGTGGCGATGGAGGCGGTGTCGTGAAGCCGGTCGCGGGAAAGTAGGTTTGTTTTTGCATTTTCACTTTTTTCCTTCCTCCTTGGGGGTGTTTTTCTGCGGTGGGTGCGGGTGGTTGGCGAGGCGGGGAGGCCCCCTACATCCCCCAATCCTGGGGGGACTTTAAAGCCGTGGCGAGGACGAGGGTAGGTGGTCATGGTGGTGGCTCCTTGGGAGTGGGCGATGCGGCGCGTTGACAGCATGATGATCGGGGAGGCGGAGCGTTCGGGCAGACGCTTGCGAATTGGCGGCCCGGCGGATCACCCGCCGCGCCCCCGGGGTGATCGAGTGCCCCGCCCGTGTGCTCAGTAGGCGGCGAGGCCAGCCAGGCCGCCGGGCGTGCCCGTCAGGCCGGGGAGTGCGGTGAGGGAGCCGTCCGCGCCGATGGCAAAGATGGCGATGGTGTTGGTGGAGGCGATCCGCACGTAGAGGAAGTGGCCGTTCTGGGACAGGGCGGCGTCGGTCGGGTTGCCGCCGGTCGATGCTGTGACGCCGTTGCTATTGAGCAGCGAGGCGGTGCCGCGCCGTCCGAGCGCGAAGCCGGAGATGTTGCCGGTGCCGGCATTCACCACGTAGCCGTAGCGGCCATTGGGGGTGATCACGGTCCAGCACGCCGCGCGCTGGCCGGTCATCAGCATCGAGCTGGCCGGGGTCAGGTGGCCGTTGTCGCCGATCTGGTAGGACGACGCGCCGCCGCCTGCGCCAGCCTCGGAGACAAGCAGGGTGTTCTGCTTGCTGACCGCGAAGCCGTAGGGGGTCGGCCCGGACGAAGGAACGACCTGGAAATCGGTGAGGCGGCCGTCATTGCGGACGCGGTAGGTGCTGAGCTGGTTCGTGGCGCGCTCGGTCACGATCAGCGCCTCGCCGTTGGCGTCGAACCCGACCTGCGCCGGGCTGGTGGAGGCGGCGCTGAGCGGGCGCGTCGAGTTGGCGATCTGCCGCAGCGTGCCGTTGCGCGAGACCGTGAAGCCGGTGACGTTGTTCGGGGTGCCGGTGTTCAGCACGTAGAGCAGATTATCGTGCTGGGCGAGACTCGTCGGCGCGGTGCCGCCCGAGGGGATGACGCTGACGCGGTCGAGGCCGTCGGGCCGGATGCGGAACGAGGTGAGCGAGCTGCTCCCGGCGTTGACGGCGAAGAGGAACTGGTGGTCGTCGCTCACCACCACCGCGCCCTGCGAGCCGAGGCTCGCGCCGGTGCCGTTGCCGCCGGTGGGAAAGCTCCCGGCGGGCGTCAGCCCGCCATCGGCCGCGCGACGATAGGCGAGGACCGCGTTGCCGCTGGTCGCGTTGGTCAGCGCATAGACCGCCCCGATGGCGCACGATGCGGGCCGATCATCGTCGCAGTCGTTGCCCTGGTGCGACGAGTCCGCAGCGTAGCCGGTCGCGGCGGGCGTGAGCAGGAAGGCCAGCAGCAGGGTGAGGGTGGCCCAGGTTGCCCGGCGGCGCAAGAGGGAAAGCATCGTCTATCTCCTTCTGGGTTGATTGGTTGCATCGTTGTCGCGTTCTACCCCACTCCTGCCCGGCGGTGAGACGAGGCGCCACCTCGCCACCGGATCAGGTCCGGGATTCCTTCGACCTGCGCCCTGGCCGAATTTGTCCCGGCTGCGCCGCCGCTCGTGCGATGCGGCGACATCATGCTCTTACTGTCTCGCCATGTCCCGGCGCGTTACACGCACCCGACGGCTATTGTTTTGCCGCCAGTAACTCCGCGCCGACGCGACCGAGCATGACCACGCCGCCGGGGTGCAACTCGAAGCGGGCGCGCTCGAACCACTGCACCGTCAGCACACCCTCGCGACGTTCGGGGGTGAGCGGGTAGCCGAAGGTGGGCAGGCCACCGCGCGCCAGCCAGAAGGCGAGGAAGGGGCCGCGCACCGTCTGCCCGGTGGTGGGGAAGGTGCGGGCGTCGGCGATCGGCGCGGCGAGGTCGGCCAGCAAGCGATCCCAGTCGAGCTTGCCGGGGCAGTTGGCGCGATTCACCGCGTCGATCGCGCTATGGGGCACGATGTGCTGCCGGTCGGCGGGGAGCGCGTGGCGGGCGAGGACGCCGCGCAGCAGTTCGACCAGCGCGTGGTGCTGCGGTTCGGTCGGCGGCTCCTGCCAGGTGCGCTCGGTCTCGACGGCAACGGTCAGCCGGTTGGGGTTCTGTCCACGGCGCAGGCACTCGTCCAGCCAGGGGATGCTGCGGTCGGGGCTGCGAACCTCGCCGTTCGCCCAGGCGGTATCCTCCTCGCGGACGAACTGCCAGACGCTGCCGTCCTTGTTCACGAGGTAGTGCGCCGATGCGTCACTGGCCGGGTCATGAACCAGTTCAGCACGCTCCCCGGCTCCCCTCGCTGACGTGCAAGCAGACGGCCTGGACGCGCTCGCCGCCGCGACCGGGCCAGAAGTTGGGGACGGGGTGCCAGGTGATTTCCATTGGGGACCTCCAGGGAAGTAACGAGCAGCAGGTAACGGTAATGAGGGTCCCAGTCCTCCTCGTTACTTTCTACTCGTTACTCGTCATTCATCACTTCAATCAGCTTCACGCGGACGCGCGATTCGCCCCAGCGGCCGGCGTCGGCGGGGGCGGGGACCGATTCGTCGAGGGCGAGGATGCGGACGGTGCGGGCGGTGGGTGTGCGGTCGTAGTCGAGATCGCGGAAGGTGAGGGTGGTGCCGGATTCCCAGGCGGTCCAGAGGTCGGCGGAGATCGTGCCGCCCGCGCGCGGGTCGGGTGCGCCGTCGCGCCGGGGCGTGCGGTCGGCGGCGAGGAGGTCGAACTGCCAGGTGCGCCGCCGTGCGCCCGGTTCGACCGGGCGATACTCGGCCCAGAGCGCGGCGAGCGTGGGCGCGCCGGTGGTGACACCGCCGAGGGTGTAGCGCAGCATCAGCCACTTGCCGACGGTGTTGCCGGGGAGGGAGAAGGCGAGGGTGCGCGGCGTGGCGCTCGACACGCTCGCGCTCCCGGCGGTGGTGAAGTCGCGCGCCATCGGTCGATAGGCCAGGGTGACGGTGCAGGCCGAAGGAGGCACCGCACCGGGCAGGGCGAATTCCGCGCCGATGCGGGACCAGGCTTTATCGCCATCCGGGGAGTCGGCGTGCCAGAGCGCGGTCGTCAGTTCGCCGCCGGGGGCGAGGCCGGGTTGGGACACGCGCGGGCGCAGTTGCAGGGCGTGGACGTTGGTCGCGCCGCCGAAGACGAGGAGGTCGGCATTGTCGAAGTAGCTGGCGGTGGGGAGCGGCCAGGCGTAGTCGTGGTTGCCATCGCTGTTGCGCCCCAGGCACCACCAGCCGCGCCCGTCGTAGACCCACAGCCCCAGGCCGATCGCGCCGAGCGTGTCGCTGAGCGCGGCGGTAGCGCCCGCGCCCGTGGCAGAACTCGCCACGGAAGCCGACCAGGATTCGGTGCGACCGCTGGCGGAGACGCCGTAGCGGACGACCGCGCCGTTGTGCCAGGTGTAGAGTTCGCCGTTGTATTCGGCGAGCGCGACGAAGTCGTCCGCGCCGCCGCCGCGCGCCAGCGGGGCGATCTCGCCGCTGAACGCGCCGCCGATCACGCTGCCGCGCGCCCGCCAGAGCGCGCCCTCGGTGCTGAAGTAGAGCCCATCGCGTAGCGCGGCGAAAGCGCGCGGGGCGCTGTCGATTGGCCAGCCGCTCCCCTCGTAGGTGCTGCCGCTGGTGCAGCGGATCAAGCGCCAGAGGGTGCCGTCGAAGTAGCCGCCCCAGAGCGAACCGGCGTACCAGGCGCAGCCGGTCAGTTGCAGCGATGGCGTGGTATCGAACGACGCGCCGCCGATGGTCCAACTGATGAACGGCTGCCCGTCGCGACCGAGATAGAGCTTGTTGCCGCCGTCGGAGACGAGGCCGTTGCAGTCGCCTGCGAAGGTCGGCCCGAGTTGCGTGAAGCCGCCGAGGTTGTTCGGGTTCAGGCCCACCCCGGCGCGGTCGGGGCGATAGAGCCCGCCGCCGGTGGCGAAGTAGGGCCGACCGCCGTGCAACTGCGGCGTGGCGGCGCGCGCGGTCAGGTGGAGTCCGGCGATGGTGAAGCTCGTCTCCTTCGGCCCCGGCCCGTCCCGCCACACCTGCGGTGGGTACCAGCGGAAGGCGGGCAGCGGAGCCGAGACTCGACCAGAAGCGTCAGCATCCGCTTGCAACGGCTGCAGGCTGCCGCGCCAGGCCGAGCGCGCTGGACAGGCGTTGGGGAAGCCCCGGGAGTGGCCTTCGGCGCTGCGGCAGTAGGAGTTGGGTGCGACCACGTAAGCCCTGGCCGAGGATGATGTCGGTTTCCATGGGGGTTGCTCCTTTACGGACCTCTCCCCGCCGCCTGCGGGCGGCCCCTCCCCGCGAGGAGAGGGAAGGCACCGGGCGAAGGCGGAGGCCAAGGTGGGGCTTGTTTGCCGCTGACCCGCAACGCGCCCTGCGCTGCCTGCCTCCTCCTCTCTCCCTCAAGGGGAAGGGAGGTGCCGCCACAGCAGGGCCTATCCCCCGCACACCACGCGGCAGCGTCGCAGCGCATCATCGGCGTAGCGCTGGCGGGCGGCGGTGAGGGCGAGGGGCTTCTGCCGAGCCGCCGCGGCGCTTGGCGGCGGCGATGCCGCGCCGTTCGAGGGCGAGGGTGGCCCCGGCGATGGCGAGGTCGAGCCCTTCGTCGGGGAGGTCGAAGGTGGCGGCGTCGTTGGCGGGGAAGGGGTAGAAGGCCGCGATAGGCGACGATGAGCGCGGCGGTCGGCGGGTAGCCGAAGGCTGATCGCGCCGCCGAAGTGCGCCCAGCTTTGCGCCGCGCCCGCCTCGTGGCTGGTGCGGCGCGCGGCGCGGGATGGGGTGGCCGGCGGGGGTCGGCGGGGCCCGGCGGGCGTCGGTGGGCGGGGTAGTCGGTCTGGCCGTTGACGGCGACGATCGTGGTGGTGGCTTCGCGCGGGAAGCGCGCCCATGTCGCGCGCGGCGGCATTGCGCCAGCCATTCGTTCAGCTCGATATCCGACCAGAGCGGCGCGACCGGGTCGGTGTCTTCAAGCATCCGCCGCGGCCGCGCGCGGATGTCGGCGAGGGTGGGCATGGGAACCTCGAGTAGAGTAACGGTAGTGGCGGTGGCGAGGGTAGTTCGAAGGTGGAAGGTTCGAAAGTTCAGTTCACAGCCTTCCAACCTTTCAGCCTTCGAAACGTGCCCTTTCCTCGGCACTCGGCACTTTTCACTCGTTACTCGTTACTCGTTACTCGTTACTGGTCGCTCACTCGCGACGAGCGCCAGCTCTGCTCGGGGTCCTCGGTAGAGGTGGGCGAGGGCGGTGCGGCAGGAGTGCAGGCCGTGTTCGTGTAGAAGCGCGGATTTCGTTGCCGGACAGGCGTCGCGGTCGCCGGGGAGGATGGGGGACCAGAAGGCGGTGGTGCGGCGCAGGTCGCCGATGTCGAGGCCGCCGAAGCGGGCGAGGAGATCGAGGACGAAGGGCGTTGCGCCGCGCGAAGACGGAGTCCCAGACGCCGCGCCCCTTTCTGGATGAGGGGCTGGATCTCGACTTCGAGCGCGGTGCCGCTGGTCGCGCCGGTCGCCGAACGCGGTGCGCGGCGTCTCGGCGAGATCGTGGAGGACGCGCGATAGAGCAGGTCGATGTATTGCAGGTGCAGCCCGACCCCGCCGCCGCCGGTAAGATCGAGGAGGTAGGCCTTCGCGCCCTCGGGCAGTTCCCAGAGCGCGCCGGGGCCGACCTGGATGCCCTCGGCCGATTCGACATTCTCCAGCACGGCGATCAGGTTACCCGGGATTCGAGGATGCGCGACACGACTGCGGGGGCGGCCGCGCCCGATGTCGAGTAGATCGGCCAGAGTCGCTCGCCCCAGAACTCTTGCGGGCGCGGCGCGTTGGCGAAGATGACGTATGGCAGCCAGCCGAACGGATTTGGGCCATCACGGACGATGGCACCGCCGACGTTGAGGGTGTAGTGGTCGGGACGCCAGTCTTCGATGAGGGTTGTGGGGTTGAGCGTTGGTGCGTCTGTGCGTCCGTGCGTCGGCAGGGTTCCTTCTGACGCACTGATGTACTGACGCACTGACTAATCACCGCGCGGCGCTGCACCACGCGGGTCACGCGGCGCAGGTCGTCCAGTCCCACCAGACTGAGGTGCTGCACATCGACGGGGGTGACCGAGGCGTTCTCGGTGGCGTCCCAGGTGACTTTGAACGCCATCGCGCCGAGGACTACCGCATCGATCACGGCGTTGAAATCGACGGCGGCGAGATCGTTAGCGGCGTAGACCGCCGCCAGGGCTACTTCGGCGCGCAGGGCGCGATCCTGACGGCCGCCTCGTCTGTGCCGTCCGGTACGGCGGTGAAGATCACCGACCGAGGAAAGTAGGAGGCGACCTTGCGCACCAGCCCCGCGCGTAGTTCGCGGTCAGCCGCCGTTCGCCGGGAGAGGGTTTGCCCGGGCCCTGCCGCCCTTCGTAAATCGAATTCGCGATACCTGGCCCGCCGCGCCGCATCCGCGTCGCCCACAGGTCGTCAGCCAATGGCAGCATCGTGCCCTCCGATGGTTGAAGTGACCTGTAGCCGCAGAGGACGCCGAGGACATAGCGAGCAGAGAGGAGGAGGGATGGGCGAAGAAACGGATTAGACTCCTCTGTTGCCGCTGCCTCATATCTCGTCCCATGTCCTCCGCGAACTCTGCGGTTAAGTCGTCCTCTTTACGCTGGTGATGCCTTCCAGGGCGGCGCAGGCGATGTCGCGGAAGTTGACGACCGCGCTGTACCACTTGACGCGGCGGCGGGTGGCGTCCTTGGTCTCCAGGCTGCCCGACCTCTTCGATCTGCGCCGCCGTTGTGGATGCCGAGGACGCCGCGAGCGTAGCCGAACTGCCCGGCGTACATCGCGGAGCAGATGCCCGAGGAGGTGCCCACGGTGCGGTTGTCGAGGATGAAGTCGTCCACGACGAGCGGGATGCCGTCGTAGAACTCGACACGGCGGCCGAACTGATCGACTTCCACCTCGATGATGTTGCTCGCGCTGCGGCGCAGCTGCTTCAGCTTGCGGCGGGTGCGCTTGCTGAGGAAGATCGCGTCCGGCTTGCCCGGCTTGACGAGGTCGATGAAGGCGTCCACGTCGTCCAGGGTCAGCGCGCCGCCATTGGCGTTGTTGTTGTTCGCCTTCAGGCGCTGGCCGGAGGGGATGAACTTGTGGAGGCCGTCGAACGACTTGGCATCGACGGCGGTGTCGCCGTTGAAGAAGGTGTCGGAGAACTTGCGCCCGACCGCCTTCGCCTTGGCGGCGACCACGGCCGCCGCCAGGTCGTTCGGGTTGGCGTAGGTCTGCTGGAGGAAGTTGTCCACGTCGGCGTCGCCGCCGAGGATCGCCAGTTTCGCCGTCTTCTGGCTGAAGGTCGGCGTCCCCTCGACCCAGGTGTCGCCGACCGCGTAGAAGTCGGCGGCGGGCAGCGCGTTCTCCTGGTTATAGGTCAGCGCGTTGCCGACCACCTCGGCGAACGGCAGGTAATTGAGCACCATGCTCTCCGAGACGATCGTCTCGATCACGCCGCGCACCATCATGTCCTGGGTCAACTTGCTCGCCTCGACCAGTGTGAGGGCCATGGGGGTGCTCCTTTCAGTCGTCAGTCGTCAGTCGTCAGTCGTCAGAGGGAAGCAGTTGGGGAGCGGTGCCTGGTTGCCGAATCACCGACCACTATCGGCGGAAAGGGCGAAGGCGATCTTCGCTTCCGGGGAGAGGTCGGCGTAGGCGGCGGGATCGAGCGCGCGGGTGCCGCCGCCGCGCGGGATGGCGGCGAGCGCGGAGCGGGTGGCGGCGTCCTTGACGCGGGTGTAGGCGGCGCGGGCGGTCTCGACGCTGGCGAGCAGGGTGTCGAGATCCGTGCCGCCAATCAGTTCGGGGACGGCTTCGGGGTTGGCGGCGACCAGCACATCGCGCAGGCGCGCGAGCTGGTCGGCGGTCAGCGCGCCGGGGGCGAGGGAGGCGTTGTCGAGTGCCTGCTCCTGGTTGCCGGAGGATGCTGCGGGTTCCGCTTCGCCCGCGTCGGCGGACATGCCGAGGTTCGCCAGTTCCGCTGTTTCCATGTGGCCTCCTTCGCCGGTACACCGGTGATCCGCTCGCGACATCTCCCTGATGCCGCTACTTCACCGGACCCGAGGAGGGGGCCAAACCATGCCACATTGTGGATAATCTGCCTATATGAGCGAGATAACGGCCTAGAAAGCTGATAGTGGCCGGATACAAACGACGAACGAGGAAGGGACGGATTCTTCGCTCTCGCTCAGAATGACGCACGTAGGGCATAGTCTCCCATGGTGTCATCCTGAGCGCAGCGAAGGATCCGTCCCCCTCTTACGACGTACGACTCACGACGTACCCTCTACACCCCGCGCTTCCGTCCGCGCGTCACCTGCCGCACCATCGGCAGCGAGGGGGTGACGTAGTCGATCACCATCGAGCCATTGAGGTCGAGACCTTCGCGGAGGGCTTCGCGCAGTTCGTCTGGCGTGGTCACGCGGCGGCCGGCGATGTTGAACGACTCGGCGAGCTTCACGAAGTCGGGGTTGACGAGGTCCGAGGCGATATGTCGCCCGCCGTAGCGGTTCCGCTGGATGCCGCGCACGTTGCCGTAGGCTCCGTCGTTGAAGACGATCGCCACCACGTCGAGCTTGTGCTGGTAGGCCGTCGCGAGGTCGGGCATGGTGTACATGAAGCCGCCGTCGCCGTTGGCCGAGATCACCTTGCGATCCGGGCGACCGGCCTTCGCGCCGAGCGCGGTGGCGAAGCCGTAGCCGAGCGTCCCCTGGTAGCCCGCGCCGAAGAAGGTGTGCGGCTCGTAGACCGGGAAGCCGATGTCGGCGAACGCGCCGATCTGGGTGATGTCGGCCACCAGCACGCCGTCGTCCGGCAACTCCTCGCGGATCACCTCGCCGATCGCCGCCAGCGGCTGCAACTCGAAGAGCTGATCGGTCGCCAGCTCGCGCGCCGCCGCCACATCCTCCGCCCGCGACGCGCGCGAGAGGTTGTAGCGCCCGACCCGGTCGGCCAGCGCCGCCAGCCCGCGCGCCGCGTCGGCCACGATCCCGACGGTCGGCTGCCCGATCCGGCCCAGTTGCGCCGGATCGGCGTCGAGCCGCACCACCGGCAGGTCGTCGGTGCCCCAGTCGTTCTGCTGACGGTCGAAGCGGGTGCCGACCGCCAGCACCGCGTCGATCTTGTCCCAGACCTTGTGCCCGCCGAGCAGCGTCAGCGCCAGCGGGTGGCGGTCGCTGAGCGCGCCGCGCCCGTTCGGCGTCATGATCACCGGCGCTTGCAGCGTCTCGGCCAGGTTCTTCAGCGCCTCGCCCGCGTCGCGCGCACCGCCGCCCGCGACGATCGCCGGATACTTCGCGCGCCCCAGGATCTGCGCGGCCCGGTCGATGGCGTCCTCGTCCAGCGGCGCGTCGTCCCAACTCGTGACCGCATCGAGCAGACCCACCTCGGCGCGCAGCCCCATGATGTCGGGGGCCATTTCCAGTTCCACCGGCCCGCGCCGCCCGGTCAGGAGTTGCCGGAAGGCCTCGCGCACCGCCGCCGGGGCCGCGCCGGGCGTGTCGATCCGCTCGGCCCACTTGGTGATGTGGCGGATCATGCCGAGTTGGTCGGGGATCTCGTGCAGCGCGCCGATCCCGGCGTCGATCTGGTCGGAGGCGATCTGCCCCGCGATGCAGAGGACCGGCGCGTTGGTGGCGTAGGCGGTGCAGATGCCCGCACCCGCGTTCAGCAGGCCCGGACCCGGCACCACCAGACAGACCCCGACCTTCCCGGTCGCCTGGGCGTAGCCGAAGGCCATGTAGGCGGTCGTCTGCTCGTGCCGGGTGTGGATCACCCGGATATTGGAGCGCTCCTCGTAGAGCGCGTCGAAGATGTTGTCGAGTTGCGCGCCCGGCAGCCCGAAAATCGTGTCAACGCCGTACGCTTTGAGCGACTGGACAAGTGCCTGCCCCCCCGTCAGTTGCGCCATGCTACCCCTCCCTCGAATGCCGCATACCCCTGCGCGCGGCGCGCAGGGTTTTCCAGGTACTTCTGTTATCCCCACTAACAGTGTACCGCGCCTCGCCGATGCGAGCGAGTAGAGACGACTATACGCCGCGCAGCGCCGAATCTATCTCAAAAAGAGCAGGCCTAACCGATCGCGTCCCTTCGGCTGGGGCGGCATGTGGTGTAGGAGGGCGCGAACCTCGGCAGGGGCGATCGCAATGGCGCGACGGACGACATCGTCGCCAACCCGAGGATCGCCGCCCGCCGCCATTTCAAGGGCGAGCGCCGCATTGACGGCTGGCCCGAGCAGATGCCGCGCCTGGCGGATACCCGGCAGGCCCGTTTGCAAGTCGGTATGGGTATAGGCGACCGCTGCGGCTAGCGACGCCGCACGCGCTGCATACTTCGCTGGTTCAGCCACGTCTTTGCCCGCCCTGAACGCCGCCAGCGCGACGGTGCGCAGGTGCTTGTCGCGCGGCTTCCCCTGCCCGAATGCTCGGCCTGCCGCGATTGCTTCGCGCGGGCGCGCATCGGTCGGGTGGTGGCGCTCGAATATGGGCAGGGCTTGCCCGGCGCAATCGGCCGCCCACAGGGCCACAGCGCGCAGCAGCGCCTGCTCTTGCGTTGAGTTTCCCAGTTTGTCAGGCATGTACTCCGCCCCATTCCTCTGAGCGAAAATATCGACAGGGCGATTGCGGCGTGATTGCAGAATGCTAACCCTGAGCCGCGTCGCCCAAAAGATGGCGCAGCAGCACCGCTTTCAGCCAGGGGGCGATGTGCAGCTCGCGCAACGCCTGAGGCGGGAAGAAGCACAACGCTGTTCCCTCGTTCAGTTCCAGTGCTTCGAGCGGTAGGTCAATCGCGCCGCTGAAGACGTTCAGCACAAAGCCTTCGGGGGTGACGAACCGCCCCAGTTCGGCCAAATCCCCGGCGACGAAGGCGATCTCCTCGATCAGTTCGCGCCGCACGGCCAGCTCGCTCGTCTCGCCCGGCTCGATCCCGCCGCCCGGCAGGCCCCAGGTGGCCGGATACGGAATCGTCGGGTCGTCGTCGCGTAATTGCAGCAGGATCTCTCCGGCTTCGTTCACCAGGATCGCGAGCGCCCCTTCGCGCTTCGGTAGCTGCTGCATTGCCCCTCCCTCAGATTCGCCCGCTCAACGCCAAACCGGTACCCTTGTCGCAGTTGCAGGGGCCGCAACATCCGGCATACTTCGTGTAACAGCAGCCGTACACGCCCGCGAGGCGTGGGACGCTCGTTGCCGACGCGCGCTGGGGTGGGGATGAAAGGCTCATCGTCCGTAAGAATCAAGCCGCACTGGCGCTCGGCGCTCGATCCGGTCTGGAACGGGCTGCGGGCCGTCCGCGAGGGCTATTACCCGCAAGCCTGGAGCGAGGAGGGGCTGCGCTGGCCCCTGCGGCTCGGCCTCGGCGCGCAGCGGCAGCAGATCGCGACAGCGCTGGGGATCGCCCAGTATGTCGAGGTGGGCAGCGGGCCACCGGTAGTCTTCCTGCACGGCCTCGACGGCTCGTCGCGCTGGTGGGCACCGACACTGGAGGCGCTGGCCGGGCAGTTCCGCTGCCTCGCGCTCGAATTTGTCCGCTTCGACCGCTGGCGCGAGCAGTCGCGCGTCCCGCTGCCGCACACCAGCGCCTTTGTCGCCGCCTGGCTGGCGGCGCTCGGCATCGAGCGGGCCGATGTCGTCGGGCACTCGATGGGGGGCTACACCGCCAGTAAGATCGCCATCGATTACCCCGCACTCGTCGGCAAACTCGCGCTGATCGCCCCCGCGATCCTGCCCCTCTCCGCCGCCTATCTGCGCAACCTCGCCCGCGCCGCCCCGTTCCTCAGCACGATCGCGCCCGGCTTCGCCCCGACCCTGCTCGTCGATTCCCTGCGCACCGGACCGCTGCGCTGGCTCCGCTCGACGCTGGAACTGGCCCGCGCCCACCCGCTGCCGCTCGAACGGATCGCCGCGCCGACCCTGCTGCTCTGGGGCAAGTACGATCCGCTCGTGCCGAGCACCAACGGCCCGCTCGTCCGCGACCGCATCCCCAACGCGCGTCTCGTCATTCTGCCGCGCTCGCGCCACGTCCCGATGTTCGAGGCCCCGGTCGCCTGCAACACCGCCCTCAGCGACTTCCTCACCGGCGAATAATCGAGGGAACTTAATTCCAGGATTTGGGGCCTACCGCACCGGCAGCACGTCCACGTCGCGCACCCAGCCGAAGCGCCCGTCGGCCACCTCGAAGCGCCGCCAGAGGTAGCCACCCGCGTTGGCGCTCTCGCCGGTCGCCGCCAGCAACGTGCCGGGGGCCAGCGCGGGGCCGACGGTGGCAAAATTCGTCCCCGGCCCCGCGCGCAGATTCACCTGCACCGTAACGGCGATCCGGTCGGTCGCCCGGAACGAGGGCGTGGGGGTCGGTTCGGGCGGTGGTGCCTCGGTTGGCGGTGCCTCGGTCGGTGGCGGTGGCACTGGCGTCGCGGTTGGCGGCACGGCGTGGCGGTCGGCGCAAGCGTGGCGGTCGGCGCGAGCGTTGCCGTTGGCGATTGTCGCCGTGGGGGAGGGTGGTTCGGTTGCTGTCGGTCGGAAGGTCAGCGACGGCGTCGCGGGCGTCGGGGTGTCGGTTGGCGCTGCCGGGATTGTCGGGGTCGGCGCGCTCGATGGTGCAACGACCGCCACCGCCGTATTGGTCGGTGGGGCGGCGGTCGCGGCAAGCGTCGCCGTCTCCGTCGGCGGCACCGCCGCGACGACTGAGGGCACCGCCGTGGCCGTGGCCGTGCCGACCAGTTGCCCGATCGGGCCGCCATCGCCGACCAGCCGACTGCGCGCCCCCAGCACGATGACGATCGCGATCACCGCGACCCAGGCCGCCGCGACTCCCCACAGCCAGACCGGCAAGCGCCGCCGCGCGGTCGCCTTCTCGGGGAAATAGGCCGCGTCGTAGAGCGCGCGGGCCTCCGGGTTGCCGAGCACGGCAAACGCCTGCTCGATCTCCTCCTGGCTCGGCCCCGGCAGCGTCCGCGCCCGGTCGCGCAGCTGCCCCAGGCGAAAGCGCAGCGCCTTCCCCTGATAGGCGGCCTCGATCGCCGCCTGATCCGCCGTCGGCTCCACCCCGAGGGTCTGGTAGTAGTTCGGCTCGCTCCCCATCGCCCCTCGCAGACAGCCCGTGCGCCTCGCCTAGCGCCCAGGCGCGATCTAGCGTAGCACATAGGTGTACGTACGTCCACCGGGCGAGATGGCGCATCGCGATGCGGGAATCGTCCCGCCAGTGGCGCGGTGTCGCGGCACCAGCCGAATAGCAACCCGCCATTCACGGATGGCAACCGGGCGTACGACACCGCCCGCGTACACTGAGCGGGCGGCGACGCCCCGCCCGCGCGGCAGCGAGGCGGGCGGCACCGGGATCGGAGGGGAAGATGGCTACCACACCCGCGCCGCAGGCGAACGCGCTCCCCAGCCGTGCCGCCACGTTCTACGCGTCGGGCAGCTTCACCGGCAATCTCATCTCCCGCGTCGCGGCCGTCTGGATCTTCTACTTCTACGCCCACAGCGCCGACGGCGGGCCGCGCGTGCCGCTCTGGCTCCTCGGCGGGATCATCACCGCCACCGGGCTGATCAGCGCCTTCGACGACATGCTGGTCGGCTACTGGAGCGACCGCACGCGCAGCCGCTGGGGTCGGCGCGTCCCCTACATCGTCCTCGCCACGCCGGTCTGGGCGCTGCTGATCTTCCTGCTCTGGGCCCCCCCGGTGCCGGGCGAGAGCCTGGTCAACGCCGTCTACCTCTACGTCGTCCTCCAGAGCTTCGAGTTCTTCCGCACCCTCTCGGGCGGCCCATTCGAGGCGCTGCTGCCAGAGATCGCCCCGCAGAACGAGGATCGCGTGCGAATCGTCGTCCGTCAGGTCTTTTTCGGCACGCTCGGGGCCGCCGTCGCGCTCGTCGCCGCCGGGCCGGTGATCGACCACTTCGGCTATCGCTGGATGGCCGCCGGGGCGGCGCTGCTCGCGCTCGGCTCGCGCTACC
Organism: Chloroflexia bacterium; assembly: GCA_046328475.1. GTDB lineage: Bacteria > Chloroflexota > Chloroflexia > Thermomicrobiales > CADCWN01 > CADCWN01. Next base: position 74,879 of record JAXLWN010000025.1, read on the forward strand.
TGGCGCTGGCCGGGGTCTGGCGGCACATCCGCCGCGATATCCCCCCGGCCGCGACGCCGCTCCTCTCCGCCTACCGCGCCTGCTTCCGCAACGATCAGTTCCGCGCCTTCCTCCCGACCTTCGTCCTCTTCAACCTCGGCACGACGCTGATGACCGTCGCGCTCCCCTTCTACGTGCGCCAGATCTTCCAGACGGAGGAGTCGCGGGTCGGGACGATCACCGCGATCATGTCGGCGGTGCCGATCGCGGCGGTGCTCCTCTCGCTGCCGCTGGTGCAGCGGCTGGCGCTGCGCCGGGGCAAGGCGTATGTCTACGCGCTCTGCATGCTCGCCGGCGCGCTCTACTTCCCGGTCCTCTTCTTCATGGGCTTCGTCCCGCAGGTGCCGTCGCTCGTCCAGGGCCTGCTCTTCATGCCCCCGGTGGGGTTGGCGATGGTCGGTGTCTACGTCTTCCCCAACGCGCTGATGGCCGACATCATCGACTACGACGCGCTCCGCACGGGCGAGCGGCGGGAGGGCATCTACTACGCCGCGCAGGACTTCATCGAGAATCTGGTCCTGGCGCTGCACGGCTCGATCCTGGCCGGGCTGCTCGCCTTCGGCAGCACCCCCGAGAATCCGCTCGGCATCCGCCTGGTCGGCCCCTTCGCCGGGGTTGGCATCTTCATCGCCTGGTGGATCTTCCGCCGCTACACCCTGCCCGATACCGTCACCGCCGAGGCCCTGGCCGCCGCGCCCGCCGATGCGGCGCTGCTCCCGGCCCGGGAGGTGGCATGATGGAGACCAACCTCACGTCCCGCCGCCGCGCGACGCGTCGCCGCCTGGGCCTGGCCGCCGGGGCGGCGCTCGCGCTCGCCGGTGCCTACGTCGGCCCAAGCACCTACGTCGCGGTGGTGATGACGCGCGCCGAGCGTCACCGCGTCACCACCGACCCGCGCGCCCCCGGCATCGGGGTGGAGGAGATCGCCTTCCCCAGCCGCGACGACCGGCTGACGCTGCGCGGCTGGCTGCTCACCCCGAGTCCGGTGGCAGCCCGTGCCCGCCGCTGATCGCCATGGTCCACGGCCACAACGGCGTGCGCGACGACCCGAGCATCGGCCTGGACGCCGATCGCCACGGCGCTGGTGCGCGCCGGGTATGCGGTGCTGCTGTTCGACTTGCGGGGCCATGGCGCGAGCGACGGCGAGCGCTTTTCGTTCGGCTGGTACGAGCGGCGCGATGTGCGCGGCGCGCTCGACTGGGCCGCGACGCGCGGCTACCGGCGCTTCGGCCTCTACGGCTTTTCGATGGGCGGGGCCACGGCGCTGCTCACCGCCGCCGAGGAGAGCCGCGTCGCCGCAATCGCCGAGGACAGCGCCTACGCCGACCTCTACCCGGTCCTCGCCCAGGAAGTGCCCCGCCGCAGCCACCTGCCCCGCTGCTACGTGCCGGGGTCATCCTGATGGCGCGTCTCCTCTACGGCGCGGATGCCCGGCGGATACGCCCGTATGCCGCCGCCGCCGCGCTCGGCGAGCGCCCCTGCTGGTGATACACGGCGAGGCGGACCTAGCGTGCCCGCCACCGACGCCCGGCGACTCTGGGCGGCGCGCTACGGCGCGGGCGGCGACCCAGCCGCCGCGCGCCTGCACATTGCTCCCGGCGCGGGGCACGTCGGGGCCTACCAATCCAACCCGGACGCCTACCTGGCGACCGTCCTCGCCTTCTGGCGCGAAGTCTTGCCGCCTGGCGCGTTGCCGGATGGACAGGATTCGGTCGGGCGTGCCACCGGATCTGCATTGGTCATACCGGCGGAGAGAGGTGATCGCGATGCGGGAAGCACTGCGGAATCCTGAGAGGGAGCAGGACCTACCACCGCGAGAGATTTGCGCGCACATCCGCGACGAAGTGCGGGACATCGTCTGCCAATCGCGCAAGTACCGCATCCAGATCGCGCGGCGGCTGTAAATCTGCTCCCTGCCGGACAAGGAGCGAAATCAGTGTCGTCGGCTCATGTCTGAAGAGGCGGACGAGCAGCCGATCTGGTGGTACTGCGACGAGACGATGGGGCCGCAAAGCCGCAGTCGGAAAGTGCCGCAGATTGTAGGTGACGATCGCTCCAGCATTCGCGCGCACCGCCGTCGCCAGAACGTGCCCATCTTCCGGCGGCACCGATCCACGCGCCGTATCAATCGCCAGGATGGGCAATCCGGCCCGATCGTCATCGCGCAACGCCCTTGGAAAGGAATGCCCGAGAGCATGTAGCAACCGCCCCGTGCGCGCGATGGCATCCGAGCGGCCAGCAAACAACTTGTCGCGGAGCGTTCGCTCAACTTCTGTGAGGATGGTCGGTCCCCAGTAGACCACCAGCAATTCGTCCTCGGCAGCGCGCAGGATCAGGTCGCGGATCGGCGCTTGCACCAGGACGTTCGCATCCAATACCACTCGTCGCCAGCGTGCAACGCTAGCGGTCATAGAGGCCAGCTTCCTCGCTGAGTTGCGTCAACTCTCGCAGGGCCACGCGACGATCGGCCCGTTCCTCCTGGTAGGCGAGGAGATCGGCCAGGATGACCCGGCGCAGACTGCCTTTACGCTGGAATGGGAGGTGCCCGGCGTCCATCGCCCGGAGGAGCGTCTGCCGGGGTATGCCGCTCACCTCGGACGCTTGCTGAGGCGTCAGTGTCGCGCGTTGCGGTACGAGCCAGACCGCCTCTCCTTCGGCCAGCATCGTCAGCAGCTCTCGCAGGGCGGTTGAGACTGCCTCGGATAGCGGGAGTTCCTGATCGGTTCCGACGATTCGCAAGAGGGTGCCCTCGGCGGTGAATTGATCAGCAGCGGTGGCCAGTTGTTGCCGTTCTTCCGAGCCAATTGGCGGGGAAATCAGCGCGGGTGCAGTCATGACGATCTCCTCTGAATGCGAGTTTCCGCCAAGCATACCACGCCGACAATCGTTACCTGTCATGGAGACTGGGTATTTCTGTCTCCCGCTTCGCCTGCGCCACCATCCCCGCTGAAAAGACCGGCCAGACAAGCGGGATCAGCGCCACCCCGACCGCCGCCCCGAGCCAGAATGGCGCGGTCAGCCCGAAGCGCGCGGCGAGCAGGCCGCCCAGCAACGCGCCCGGTGCCGCCCCGCCATATTCGAGCAGGCGATAGGCGCTCTCCACCCGACCGCGCAGCCGGTCGGGCGTCAACTCCTGGCGCAGCGCGGTGAGCACCGCGCCCCACACGGTCGCGTGGCAGCCGAAGAACGCCAGCGCCGCTCCCACCAGCAGCGCGTGCCCCGACAGCGCGATCACCGCCGGAGTCGCCGCCTCGATCACCACCGCCAGCCGCAGCACCCGACTGGCCCCGAGCCGGTCGATGACGCGCCCCGCGAGCACGCTTCCCAGCAGCCCCCCGAGACCATAGGCGGTGAGCAGCACGCCAAACCCGGCCGGTCCCAGCCCCAGGCGCTCCCGCGCGAAGAGCACCATGATCGAAACCTGCGCCACCAGCGTGATATTCAAGACCGCCAGCGTCAGCGCCAGCGTCCGCAACAGCCGGTGCCCCCACAGCCAGCGAAGCCCCGCCCCGATCTCCGCGCGCAGGTCGGGCGGCGCATTATCGGCCCGGACAACCGCGAAATTGCCGCGCAACGCCGCGATCAACGCCGCCGCCACCGCCAACCCGCCCGCGCCCGCCAGGAATGGCAGCGCGGCGGCCACCGCAAAGAGCGCGCCGCCCAGCGGCGGCCCGAGGAACTGGTTCGCCACCGAGAGGGTCCCCGACAACCGCGCGTTCGCCTCCGTCAGCGCCTCGCGCCGGACCACCGTCGGCAGCACCGTCGCCGCCGCAGTATCGAACAGCGTCTCGCCCGTACTCAGCAGAAAAAAGACCACATACAGTAGCACCAGGCTCGCCAGGTCGAACAACACCGCCGCCCCGAGCGCCCCGATTAGCCCCGCGCGGCAGAGCGCCACCCCCACCATCGCCCGCCGCCGGTCGATCCGGTCGGCCAACGCCCCGCTGAAAAGCGGAAAGATCAGCCAGGGCACGCGCTGCGCCAGCGCCAACCCCGCCACCAGCGCGGGATCGCCCGTCAGCGTCGCCGCCAGCAACGGCGCGGCCACCAGCGCCACGCCATCCCCGAGATTCGACGCGGCACTCGCCGCCCAGAGCTTGCGAAACTCCACCCCCAGGCCACGCACCGAAGGCTGCCCTTCATCCATCCGCGCGACCATCGAAGGCCCTTTCGTTCGTCGCCGGTGCCAGCAAACGCGAGCACCGGCCAACGACCCACGTCGCCATCCCCAGGATACTCCAGCGCTTGCCCCCGAGTGCAATCGCCCTGACCGCAGACCACCATCTGGTGCCCACATCGCCACACGTCGCAACGTGCCGGCGACATTGACAGAACGCTGCGCGTGCTATACTGCGAAGGCATATTTACCCGATCCCAATGCTGCGAGACGGCCAATGACCGATCCGGTGCGCGTCCCCGCTGCTGCCCTCGTCTCCTTGCCGCTCGTCGGCCGAGAGCGCGAGTTGGCGACGCTGCGCGCCGCGCTCGCCTCTGCTCTGATCGGACAGGGCGCGCTGGCGCTGATCGGCGGGGAGGCCGGCGTTGGCAAGACCTGCCTGGCGGAATGGCTCCTTGCGGAAGCGACGGCGGGTGGCGCGCTCGCCCTCGTTGGGAGTTGCTACGATCTTGCCGAGACCCCGCCCTATGGCCCCTGGCGCGACCTCTTCGACCGCGCGCCGGGCGATGCCGCGCTCCCCAACTTGCCGGCGGTGCTGCTGCCCCCCGAGCGCGGTGGCGAGGAGTTGGGTGGGCAGGAGGCGATATTCCGACGCGCCCAGTCCTATCTCGGCGCGCTCGCCGCCCATCGCCCCCTCGTGCTGCTGCTGGAGGATCTGCACTGGGCCGATCCCGCCTCGCTCGACCTGCTGCGCGCCCTGGCCCGCTCGCTCGCGACCATGCCCGTGCTGTTAATCGTGACCTTCCGGTCCGAGGATGTCGCGCGCGACCACCACCTCTACGCCCTGCTCCCGGTGCTGGTGCGCGAAGTCAGGCCGCTGCGCCTGGAACTGCGCCCACTCGACGCCGAGAGTACGCGCGCCCTCGCTGCCGCGCGCTATCCGCTGCCCCCGCGCGACCTGAACCGCCTGGCCGCCTGGCTCCAGGCGCGAGCCGAGGGCAACCCCTTCTACGCCGGCGAGTTGCTGCGCGGCCTCGAGGAAGAAGGGCTGCTGCGCCGCGATCCACATTGCGCAGCGTGGAGCCTGGGTCAGCTGGCGCAGGCCGCCCTCCCGCCGATGCTGCGCCAGGTCATCGACGGGCGGATCGCGCGCCTCGGTGGCGAGGCGCACCGCGCGCTGGCGGTGGCGGCGGTGATCGGCCAGGAGGTGCCGCTGGCCCTCTGGGCGGCGGTGAGTCAGTTGAGCGAAGAGACGCTACTGGACATCGTGGCGGCGGCGGAAGCATCCCATCTCCTGATCGTCACCGCCGATGGCACGGCCGCGCATTTCGGCCACGCGCTCATCCGGGAATCGGTCTATGCGGGGACGCCGACCGTGCAACGACGCGGCTGGCACCGGCGGGCGGGTGCGATCTTGGCCGATTTGCCCGATCCGGACCCGGATGCGGTGGCCTACCACCTCCGGCAGGGGGGCGATCCCCGCGCGGTAGACTGGCTGCTGCGCGCCGGCTACCGCGCTGAGCGCGCCTACGCCTGGCGGATCGCGGCCGACCGCTGCGACGCCGCCCTGGCGCTACTGGACCGGCGCGGCGCGGCGGCGGCGGAACGCGGCTGGCTCGCCTACCGCATCGCCGCCCTGCGCCGTTACCGCGACCCCCGCGGGGCGCTCGCGACACTGGAGGCGGGCGAACAACTCGCCGCAGGCACGGGCGATCGCGTCCTCGCGGCCTGCATGCTCTTCCTGCGCGGCAATCTGCACTGCTATGCCGGGGAGTTCGGCCCCGGCCTACCCGCCTTGCTCGCCGGAATCGCCGCGCTCGACGCGCTCGACGTCGTCGAGCGCGATCGCCTGCGCACGCTGGGCACCATCGGCGGATTCGCCCCCGGCACCCGCCACCATCGCGGGACGCTCGCGCTGCGTCTGGCGGGTGCCGGGCGTTTCGCCGAGGCTTGCCTCATCAGCGAGCCGCTCCTCGCGCCCGACACCGAGCCGTCGTCCTCGGCCGAGGCGGGCGACCTGGCCGAGGCGAACGCGGCGCGCGGGCTCGCCATCGCCCGCGCCGCCATGGGGCCAGTGGACGAAGCACGGCGGGCATTCGCCCGTGCCCGCGCCGCGTTCCAGCGCCTTGGTGACCACTTTCACGTTGGTGTGGCAGCGGCGCAGGAGCTGCAGTGGGTTGCATTGCCCTACCGGGCCGACCGGCCGACCGAGATCGATCGCCTGGTGACGGAGGCGGAGCGGGCCTGGGTCCAGGCGGGCGACGCGGTGGCCGACTTGCCGCGCGGCTTTGCCCGCCTCCCCATCCTCCTGCGCACCGGCGACTGGGCTGCTGCCCGCGAACTCGCGCTCGCGGTACACGGCGCGGGTGGCAGCTACAAGGCTGCCGCAGTGCGGGCCTTGAGCCTCCTGGTGCGCGAACAGGGCGACCACTCGCTCGCCTGGCAGCTCATCCGCGAGGAGTTGCCCGCCGGGCCGGAGACGCCGGTGGGGACGGCCAACTTCAGCACGGCGCTCGTTCTCCAGCGCCTGGCCGCGGCGCTGGCCCTCGACGCCGGCAAGGCGGCAGACGCAGGCGAGTGGCTCGCGGCCCACGATCGCTGGCTCGACTGGAGCGGCGCGGCGCTGGGCCGCGCGGAGGGTCAGCTCGCCTGGGCGGCCCTGCACCGCGCGACGGGCGATCTGCCGCTGGCCCGCGCGTGTGCTGAGCGCGCCCTGGCACTGGCGAGCGAGCCGCGCCAGCCCCTGGCGCTGGAGGCCGCGCAGCGCCTGCTCGGCGAATTCGCCATCGCCGCGCGACGGTTCGCCGAGGCGACCGCACGGTTGGAGGAAGCCCTGGCGCTGGCCGATGCGTGCGCCGCGCCCTACGAGCGCGCCCTGACCCTGCTGGCGCTGGCCGAACTCCACCTGCTCGACGGGAAGCGTGCGCCCGCCCACGCCATGATCGACGAGGCCCGCGCCATCTGCCTCCCGCTGGCGGCGACACCGGCGCTGGCCAGGATCGCCGCGCTCGCCGCGCGCCTTGCCGCTCCTCGCCAGCCACACCACGACCACCCGCTCCTCCTCTCGACCCGCGAGGTGGAGGTGCTACAGCGCGTCGCCGCTGGCGAGAGCAACCGCGACATCGCCACCGCGCTCTCGCTGAGCGTGCGCACCGTCGAGAAGCACATCGCCCACGTCTACGCCAAACTCGGGGCGCGCGGGCGCGCGGATGCCGCCGCCTACGCCGTCCGCCACGGCCTGCTGCCGGAGGCCGCTGCCCGCCGGTAAGCCCCCATACGTAGTTCCACCCATTCCCCCTCGCGGCGAAAGATACGTGCCCGCACCGATGTGCCCGCCCGCCCGGAGTGCCACTATAGCCCCTACGGGGGAAATGGCTGACGCGAGCCGGGCGACGCACCAGGGCAGCCAGATCACGCCCGCCCGGGCCTGTCCAGCCTGAACAGGCCCCTCGGGGTGCCCTCGGCAGATCTGCCACAGCGCGCGGGCAGAGCCGAGCACCGCTGGCGTCTGGCGACGGGCGGTGCGTGGGCACCACCGACCGATCACCGATCTGGAGCGAGGGGGGTGCGGCATGGTCACGAGCGGGGGAGCCCTGGCGGGTGGCAGCGCGGGCAGTGCGGCGGCAGGGGTCGCGCGCGACGACCGGATCTATCCCGAGACGCGCTGGGTCCTGGCGATCATCATCCCCTTCCTGATCATCGCCTTCGTGCTGCTCTATCTCTTGCCGGGCGACACCGATCGGTATTTCGCCTGGACGATCAGGACGCGGATGACGGCGCTCCTGATGGGGGCGGGCTACATCACCGGGGTCTACTTCTTCGCCCGCACCATCCTCGAAACCCGCTGGCACCGTGTGGCGGTCGGCTTCCTCGCCGTAACGACGTTTGCCACCGCCGAGTTGATCGTGACCATCCTCCACTGGGGCGTGTTCAACCACGGGTACATCACCTTCTACGGTTGGACCGTCCTCTACGTGCTCTCCCCCTTCCTCGTGCTGGGACTCTGGCTGCGCAACCGGCGCACCGACCCCGGCACACCCGACCCCGACGACGTCGCCATCCCCGTGGCGGTGCGGTGGCTGATCGGCGTCGCCGGCGCGGCGGTGCTCGCCACCGGCATCTGCCTCTTCCTCTTGCCGCAGCGCATGATCGGCATCTGGCCCTGGATGCTGACCACCGGGAGTGCCCGCGCCGTCGGGGGGTGGCTGGCGCTCCCGGGTGTCCTATGCCTGGGGATCGCCCGCGACTCCCGCTGGAGCGCGGCACGCCTCGCCGTCCAGAGCCAGGCGCTCGGGTTCCTGCTGATGCTGATCGGGATCGCTCGCGCCTGGGCGGACTTCGACCAGGCCCGCCCGCTGACCTGGGTCTTCATCGGCGGCATGGTTGGCCTGTTCCTCGGCGTCATCGCACTCTATGTCGCGATGGAAGCCCGCCATCGATACGGCGGCCACAGCGGCGCGGTGCGGGCATGAGCCGTCCCACCGCCCCACCGGGACCGGTCGCCGCTCCCGCCCATGGCTTGGAGGCAGGATACCCAGGCCGCGCCGGTGCGCAAGGGCAAACGGTGTACGACGCGATCATCGTCGGGGGCAGCTTCGCCGGGCTGGCAACAGCGATGCGGTTGCGCGGCCACCGCGTATTGCTGATCGAACAGCACCCCATCGGCAGCCACCAGACCTCGACCTGCGGGATGCCCCTGGCCACGATTCGCGCGGTGGGAGGAGAGTCGGCCATCCTGGAGGAGCACGCCGCATTGGTCGCGCACACGGGCGGGCGCGAGCTGCGCTACCCGCTGCGCACGCCGTATGTCACCTTCGACTACCGCGCGCTCTGCCGGGCGATGCTCGCCCGCACCGACGCCGAGGTGTGGACGGTGCGGGCGACGAGTGCCGGGCCGGGATGGGTCGCGACCACCCAGGGTACGGCCCGGGCGCGCTTTGTCATCGACGCCTCGGGGTGGCGCTCGGCGCAGTGGCACGGGCCGCAGGCGACGCAGCCGCCGCGACTGATGGGCTATGGCATCGAGACGGAGTTGCCGGTGCGCGCGGCGGACGATCCCGGGCTGCACGTCTTCTTCGAGCGGCGCATCGTGCGCAACGGCTACGCCTGGGTCTTCCCGTGCGGCCAGACCACCCGCATCGGGGTCGGCACCTTCGACCGGGGGGTGGCCCTGCCCCCGATCCTGAACGCCTTCCTCGCCCGCTTCGGCCTGCGGCGCGGCGCGACACGCGGCGGCGTGCTGGCGATCCAGCGTCGCGCGCCGCTGGTCGATGGGGTCTTCGTCGTGGGTGACGCCGCCGGTCAATGTCTGCCGCTCACCGCCGAGGGCATCCGCACGGCGATCTTCCACGGGGGGATCGCCGGCCGGTCCATCGCGGCGGCGCTCGCCAATACGATCGCCCCCGACGAGGCGCGGGCGCGCTATCGCGCGGCGGTGCGGCGGACCGCGCATTTCCACGCCTGGATGGTCCGGTTCCAGCACCTGGCGGCCCACACGCCCGATGCCCTGCGGGCCATCCTCGGCCGCCTCAACGCCCATCCGGCGATCTTCCACCCGGCCATGCGGCGCTACCTGCAATGGAGCGGCTGGATCTTGTGATGCGGCAAGTCGCCATACGTAGTTCCACCCATGCCGCAATACCGGCACAAGATACGTGCCCGCACCGATGTGCGCACCCGGTCCCCCTGCCACAATGGCCACCACGGGGGAATGGCGGGCGCGCGGGTCCACCTCGGCACCCGGCGCTCCCCCGTTTCCTCCACCCTGCGGCGGCAAGCGACAAGGAGATGTGCGATGACCAGCCCCTTCTCCCCTGGCGGTCGAGTTTTTTGCCGACTGGGCGCGGCCCTGGCCTTGCTGATCACCCTGCTCGGCGGCCCCGGGCTGCTCGCGCCCGCCCCGCTCGCCGCCGCCGCCCTCACTGTGACGAACGGTAACGACAGCGGTGCGGGCTCGCTGCGCGCCGCCATCGCCGCCGCCGCGTCGGGCGACACCATCCAGTTCGCCGGGGGCGTCACGACGGTGACGCTGACGACCGCCGAGCTGGGGATTGCCAAGAACCTGACCATCCAGGGGAGCGGCCTGGGCGGCGTGACCGTCCAGCGCAGCAGCGCGGGCGGCACGCCCGAGTTCCGCATCTTCCACATCACCGGCGGGGCCACCGTCACGCTGCGCGGCCTCGCCATCGCCAACGGCAACTTCAGCGACTACCACCTGGGCGGGGGCGTCCTCAATGAGGCCAGCACCCTGACCGTCGACGCCTGCGCCGTCAGCGGCAATACCGTTCCCAGCGGCCTCGGCGGCGGCATCGCCAACATCGCCGCCACCGGCCCGGCAAGCCTGACCGTGACCAGCAGCACGCTCAGCGGCAACAGCGCACTCGGCGGCGGCGGCATCGAGAGCGAGGCCTCCAACGGCTTCGCCGCCACGCTGGCGATCACCGACAGCATCCTCAGCACCAACGTCGCCGGCGACGATGGCGGGGCGATCGAGAACATCGGCAGCCATGCCGCGTCGAGCGCGACCGCGACCGTCACCAACGGCGTCCTCAGCGGCAATACCGCCGGTGAGGATGGTGGGGCGATCAACAATCGCGCGTATGGGAGCGCCACCGCGACCTTGACCGTGACCAATCCCACGATCAGCGGCAACACCGCCGATGAGGACGGCGGTGGCATCGCGAATTCGGCTTTCGGCTCGGGAGGCGCGACCACCACCATCACCGGCGGCATCATCGCCAACAACACCGCCACCACCGAGGATGGCGGGGGCATCGCCAACCAGAACCACGACGTGGGCAGCGCGAGCCTGACCGTGACCGGCAGCACGATCAGCGGCAACCTCCGCCAGCGGCAGCGGCAAATACACCGGCGGAGGTGGCGTCGCCAACATCGCCACGGCGGGCACCGCCACTCTGAATGTGACAGGGAGTACGCTCAGCGGGAATACCACCAGCGAGGATGGCGGCGGCATCGTCAACTTCGCCACGGGCGATGGGGCCACCGCGACCGCCACCGTGACCGATAGCACGCTCAGCACCAACCGGGCCGCCGATGACGGCGGCGGCATCGCCAGTCGCGCCACCGCCGGTGCGGCCGTCGCGACGCTCACCGTGACCGGCAGCACCCTCAACGGCAATTTCGCCGACGACGATGGTGGGGCCATCGCCATCCTCATCGACGACAGCGGGAGCGGTGTCGCTGGGCCGCCCACCGACAGCACGCTGGTGCGCAACAGCACGCTCAGCGGCAACAATTCCGACGACGAAAGCGGGGCGATCGATCTTCTCGACGCCACAGCGACGCTCGACTATGTCACCGTGTCCGAGAACAGTGCGGCATCAGGGTCGCACGTAGCGCGCTCATTCGGGGATAGCACACTCACCTATGGCCGCTCGGTCTTCACCCTCTCCGCCTCGGTTCCTGTCTTCTTCTTCGAGGAAGGCGCTGGCGGCACCTTCGTCTCAGCCGGGGATAACATCAGCCAGCACGATCTGCCCGGCGTGACCGGCACTGACGTCGTCAACACCGACCCGCTCCTCGGCCCGCTGGCGGCCAACGGCGGCCCCACCGCCACCCACCTGCTGCTCCCGGGTAGCGCGGCGATCAACCACATCCCTCTCGCCCGCTGCGGCGCGGTGGCGACCGACCAGCGCGGCTTCTCGCGACCGCTCCCCGCCGGTGGTGCCTGCGACAGCGGCGCGGTCGAGATGACCGCACCCACGACCCTCATCGCCGCCTCAGCCACCAGCGTCTATGGCGGCACGGCCACGCTCAGCGCCACGCTCACCGCGACGGTCGGCGGCGCACCGGTGAACGGTCGCACCATTGCCTTCACCCTGAATGGCACGGCGGTCGGCACGGCCACGACCAACGGGAGCGGCGTCGCCACGCTCCCCGGCGCGAGCCTCGGCACCATCCCGATCGGCAGTTACCCTGCGGGGGTCGGCGCGAGCTTCGCGGGCGACAGCACCTTCTCGCCGAGCCACAGCACGGCGGGGCTCACGGTGACGAAGGCGACCACCGCCACCAACGCGCCCGACGCGACCGCGCCCTACGGCGCTCCCGCCGCCAACCCGAACGCCACGGTGACGAACACCAGTCCGGGGAGCACGGCGACGGTGAACGAGGGAACCGTGACCTTCGTGGTCAAGCAGGGGGCGCAGACGATCTGCACCCTGACGCTGCCGGTGGTCGGCGGCACGGCCAGCGGCAACTGCCCGCAGGGTCCGCTCCCCGTGGGCACCTACGCCATCACCGCCAGTTACAGCGGCGGGCCGAACTTCCTGCCGTCGAGCGACACCGCGACGCTGACCGTCGCGCGGCGGGTCATCTGGGTGAAGGCGACCGACCGCACGGTCGGCCTGCGCCAGCCCAACCCGCCGACCACCCCGCCCGTCGGCTGCGCGACGCAGCCGGTCGGCAGCGGTGCCTGCTGGATCGAGCTCGCCAACGGCTCGACGCTGGCCCCGGGCGACGACTGGCCGAAGCTGAACCTGGCCAACCTGCGCTTCCAGTACGCCCGCAACCCGC
>JAXLWN010000250.1:0-1469 GCA_046328475.1 Chloroflexia bacterium
AGGGTGCGGGGCCGCCGGTCTGGCTGCTCCCGGCGGGCTGCGCGGCGGTCGGGCTGATTCTGGCGGGGGCATTGGTGGGCGGCGAGGCTGGCGAGATCATGACCGGTCTGGGCTGCCTCGCGCTCCCGTCGCTGGTGGGGATTTTTGTCGCCCTGCTCCTCTGGCGCTCGTCGGGCGAGGGCCAGAATGGGCCGGGGCCGGGGCCGCGCTAGCGCCGGGGTGCAGAGCAAGGACCCGGCCGGCTTGGGCCGGGTCCGGTGGGAAGCGGGGGCTGTTTTCATTCGGGTTGCGGCTTGTTCGGCCTGGTGGGGTCAGGGGCGGGGCAGGTTGGCTGGGCCGTAGGTCAGGGCCATGGTGATCAGGAAGGCCACCAGCAGCACGGCGGCGAGGGCGATGATGACCAGGGGCGAGAGGGTTTGCCCGAAGAAGATCAGCCCGGCCACGAGCGCGACCAGGCTGAAGAAGGCGACATATCCAGCTGGCGCGACGGGACGGATCTTGCCGTAGGGGCTCGGGCCATACCAGGGTCGTGCGGGTCGCCAGCGCATGTTCGGCCTCCTTTCGCATTACCCTGCCGAAATAGATGCTCTTGCTTCATCCTACGACTGCGACCTGATGTGCGTTTCAAGCCCTGTGTGCGTTCAGCAATCTTCCGTGTAGGGGTGCTTCGTGAAGCGCTCTGGTCTCCCTGGCTCGTCGTTGCCCAGCGGAGCAGAGCGTTCAATCGAACGCCCCTACACCGGGATCCGAGTGTGTGTGTCGAATGCGGCTACTCCCTGGGCTTGTCGAAGGCCAGGACCATGAAGAGGGGGAAGCGACTTTGCGGCGGCAGTGGGAGGTCGTCGCGCGGGGCGGCGGGGACGTCCACTAGCTTCGCCAACTGCCAGCCTGCGGTCAGGAAGGCGTCGAGGTAGTCGCCGAGCGTGCGGTGGTAGTAGCGCAGTTCGCTGCCCAGCGCCGCGCTCATCCCGCCGTATTTGGCGCGGGTGTCGCTGGCGAAGTAGTCGGTGAGGTGGCCGCGCAGGGGGAGGGAGTAGGGGTTGTTGAGGGCGATCACCGCGCGCCCGCCCGGCCTGGCGAGTGTTGCCAGGGTGGTGGCGAAGCCCCGGTAGTCGGCCACGTCGTTCAGGACAAGGTAGCTGCCGATGCGGTCGAATTGATCCGCGAGGTCGGGCACCGGCTGGGAGAGGTCGGCGACCCGGTAATGGATCGCCCCTGCGGGATCCTGTTCGCGCGCGAGGGCGACGAGGCGCGGCGATAGGTCGATGCCGGTGACGCGTGCGCCGCGCTCATGGAGGAAGCGGGCGAGAAAGCCCTGGCCGCAGCCCGCGTCGAGCACCGCCTGGCCGTCGAGGTCGCCCAGGAGGTCGAGCAGCGTGGCGAGCGTGGCGTCCAGGCCGACGCTGGTCGCGATGCCTTGCTCGCGGCGGGCGACCCACTCGCTGTATGCGGTTGCATGGGTGTCCCAG
>JAXLWN010000251.1:0-1444 GCA_046328475.1 Chloroflexia bacterium
TGGTGGGGCCTCCTTTGGGCGTTGGGTATGGCGCGGCCAGGGGGGGCGGGTGCCGTCCCGTCGTGGGCGGGTTATCGATTCGCCCTTATCTTTACGGACCCGTCGAGGGGGATGGATCATGCCACTTTCTGGAATATTGATTGCGGTGGGTGGGGATGGCGATGGCGTAGCCGTCCCGGCGAGGGCGGGTCGGTGACCCCCCCCAACCCGGATAGGGCGAGGTGTGCGGCGCGGGGGGTGGTGTAATTACGGGCTATATTTTTGATAATGCGGTGGGGCGGGAGACGGAGCAGCGTTTTGGGAGTCTGGCGGCGCTCTATGATGGGCGGACGATTCGTTTTCTGGAGGCGACGGGGGTCGGGGCTGGGTGGCGGTGTCTGGAGATTGGCGCGGGTGGTGGATCGATCGCGGCGTGGTTGGCCGACCGCGTGGGAGAGGCGGGGCATGTCACGGCGACCGACATCGATCCGCGCTTCCTGACGGCGCTGTCGGCACTGGGGCGGCCGAATGTTGAGGTGCTGCGGCACGATGTGGCGGCTGATCCGCTGCCGGAGGCGGCGTACGATCTGGTTCATGCGCGGCTGGTCTTTATTCATCTGCCGACAGCGGGCGAGGTGCTGGGGCGCGTGGTGGCGACACTCAAGCCGGGCGGCTGGCTGGTGATCGAGGACTTCGATGGGCCGCTGATTGCCGAGCGCACCTATGCGGTGGAAGACCCGACTGATACCACGACAGCGCTCCGGGCATTCGCGGCGCTGGAGGAACTGCGGGTGAGGCGCGGTCTCGCGGCAGGCTGGGGGCGCGGACTCTATCGGGCATTCCGGGCGCTCGGGTTGCAGGAGGCCGGGATGGAGGGGCAGGTGGGGATCCACCCGGGCGGGTCTGCGGGTGCGCGACTCTTCGCGGCGAATTTTGGGCAGATCCGGGAGGAGGCGGTCGCGGCCGGGTTGATCGACGCGGCGGAACTCGACCGGATGCTCGCGCTGCTCGACGACCCTGATTTTGCGATTAGCACGCCGGTGATGTTCACGGCCTGGGGTCGCCGCGCGTGAGTGCGCCGATGGCGCGCGGACATGTTGTCGCATGAGGCAGCAACCCTGGTATGAGCATGTTGCGTTCATTTCCCTGGCTGCGCCGGGGAGGGTGCTATGATGCGCCCGAGATAACCGCAGATTCGTTGCAGGGGAGTGGTGATGGTGAAGCCGTTTGCGCAGTTGAGTCTGGCTGATGTGGCGCGGCACCCGAGGCCGGGGCTGAATGCGCCGCGCCGGATGGAGTTCTCGCCGGATGGCAAGGCGATTACCTATTTGTTCAGTGGCGCGGGGACGCTGTTGCAGCAGTTGTGGCGCTATGACCTCGCCAGTGGCGAGCGGCGGCAGTTAACGGGAAATGAGGCCGCTGCATCGGAGGGGGAGTTTTCGATTGAGGAGCAGTTGCGCCGGGA
>JAXLWN010000252.1:0-1435 GCA_046328475.1 Chloroflexia bacterium
TGCCGTCGTCGTCGTAGGCGCGCGTCTGGAGGGTTTCTGCGGCGGTGCCGAGGGTGGTGGCGAGGCTGGTGCCGGGGCGGGCGAGGAGGGCGTCGAGGAAGAGGAGTCGCCCGACGCGCTCGGGGGCGAGGGCGGCGACGCGCTGGGCGACCGCGCCGCCGTAGCCGTGGCCGACGAGGACGGCGCGCTGGAGGTCTTCGTATTCGAGCAGGTTGAGGATGTCGGTCGCGTGCAGTTCGAGATCGATGTCGGGTCCGAGCAGATGGTCGCGTTCGCCGAGGCCGGTGAGGGTGGGGGTGTGGACGAGTTGGCCGCGTGCGCGGAGATCGGCGGCGACGCGGCTCCAGAGCCAACCGCCGGTCCAGGCACCGTGGATGAGGATGATGGTGGACATTGTGTTCCTGTTAGTTTGAAGGTTCGAAGGTTCAAAGGTTCGAAAGTTAGTGTGTGCGGGGCGTTGGCAGAGATGTGGGCGGTTGAAACCGCGACTGGGGGCCTGCGGGCCACGAAACCCGCCTGCGCGGGTTAGGGACGAGGGTATTGTACGCGGTGGATGGGGGGCGCGGGGGGCGTGCTACACTTGCCGCGCCGCTGACGAGGCAGTCGGGCGAGGGATGTGCGAGGACGATGGATCGACGCCACGCGCCACCGGTGGATGAGTCGCAGACCGAGTTTGATACGGATGAGATGGAGGCTGACGGGCTGCCGGGTCGTCTGCCGCTACGGCGATCTGGGCCGGAGCATGCGCCGCTGTTTGATCGTCGCACCGCGCGCATTGTTGGTGCGCTGGCTGGGGTGGCGTTTCTGCTGGTGATCGTCATCGGGGTGCTGGTGGCCGAGCGGGCGGTCCAGCAGTTGATCTACCCGCCGACCGTGACCCCCATCCCGACGCCCGATATCGCGCCGCTCGGTCCCGGCTATTTGCAGGGGCCGCCGTCGGTGGATGTGCCGCTGATTCGCCGGGTGTTGCTCTCTTACAATTCGCCCGCCGCCGACGAGGCGCAGGCGTTCTACGATTACGGTGTGGCGCGCGGGATCGATCCGGCGTGGTGCCTGGCGTTTTTCATCATGGAGAGTGCTGCGGGGACGCAGGGGGTGGCGAGGACGACCTATTCGATCGGCAATATTCGCGCGCTGCCGGGGCAGCCGGAGTTTGAGGGCTATCGCCAATACGCGAACTGGCGCGAGGGGATCGCGGACTGGTACCGGCTGATCGACGAGGTCTATATTCGGGACCGGGGGGAGACGACGATCGATGCGATCGTGCCGGTCTATGCGCCTGCGTTCGATCAGAATGATCCGGCTGCGTATATCAGGACGGTGAAGCGGCTGGTGGCGCGGTGGCGGGGGTATTGACGAGTGACGAGTAACGAGTAACGAGTAACGAGTAACGAGGGGAGAGTCGTGAGTCGGAAGTCGTAAGTCGTAATAGAGG
>JAXLWN010000253.1:0-1408 GCA_046328475.1 Chloroflexia bacterium
ATTCTAACACCTTGCCCCTGGCGGCGTGCTGCGTCGCTCTCCGGTTGCCGCACCTCCAACTGTTGCCGAACTCGTGCCAGGTTGCGCTGTTTGTCTACCCTCGTAGCCGGATTGATCCGGCGCAGCTTCGTAGCCCGGAGACTTCATCTCCGGGCGATCCGCGCCCGCCACCTGTCTTCCAATTCGCCCACCCTCACACGGGGGCGAATTGAAAGCCTCCCGCCCATGCGCGACACTATCGCCAGCACGCGCACACGTCGTCGCGCGCGACCCGCGTCGCAACCAGGTGATCGATGCCCCACGATGTTGTCGTAATCGGAGCCGGACTGGCCGGACTGATCGGCGGATTGCGCCTCGCCGAAGCCGGGCGGCGCGTGCTGCTGCTCGCCAAGGGCCACGGCACGACCCACTGGGCCAACGGCGCGATCGGCGTGGCCCACGGCGACGTGCCGATCGCCGCCGTCGCGCGCCTGGGGCACGAAACGCCCGATCACCCCTACGCCCGCGCAGGCACGGCCGATCTGGAAGCCGCCATCGCCCGCCTGCGCGCCATCTGCGCCGCTGCCGACTACCCGCTCGCCGGTTCGCTCGACCGCAACGCCCACCTCCCGACCGCGCTCGGTGCAACCGTGCCAGCCGCGCTCTACCCCGCGACGATGGTCGCCGGGGCGATGCGCGACACCACCCCCGGCCCGCTGCTGATCGCCGGTTTCCGCGAACTGCGCGACTTCTTCCCGCCGCTCGCCGCCGCCAATCTCAGTGCCTCGGGCCATCCCGCGCGCGGCGTCTGGCTCGACCTTCCACCAACCCGGCGACACCTCGACTTCACGCCGACCATCTTCGCCCAACTCTTCGAGGACTCCGCTTTCCGCGCCGCCGTTGGCAAGCAGCTCCGCGTCCTGCGCGGCGACGCCGCCCGCATCGGCCTCCCGGCCGTGCTCGGTACCCGCCACGCCGCCGAAGTCGTCGCCGATCTCGCGTCCCAGGCCGGTGCGCCCATCTTCGAAATCCCCACCCTGCCCCCCTCCGTCCCCGGCATTCGGCTCTACACCCTCCTCGCCGCCGCCTTCCAGCGCGCGGGCGGTCGCATCCAGATCGGCTCCTGGGTGGTGCGCGCCGAGGCCGAGGGCGATCGGTTGCTCCGCATCTACAGCGCAGCCGCCGCGCGCCAGCAGCGCCACGAAGCCGCCGCCTACCTCCTCGCCACCGGCGGCATCGCGGGCGGCGGCTTCCGCACCGACCACACCGGCCAGATCGTCGAAACCGCCCTCAACCTCCCCGTGCGCGCCCCCGCTGACCGCAGCACCTGGCTCGGCCCCGCCTTCACCGCCCCCCACCCCATCCACCGCGCCGGGATCGCCACCGACCCCGACCTCCGCCCCCTCGCCCCCACCGGAGCCCCCCTCTA
>JAXLWN010000254.1:0-1402 GCA_046328475.1 Chloroflexia bacterium
AATCCCCGTCCCCTCTCTCCTCTCTCCACGCTCTTCTCTCCTCACCCTTCTCTCTTCGTCCTTGGCGTCCTTGGCGTCTTGGCGGTTCACCCGTCTCTCCACGCTCTTCTCTCCTCTCTCAACTCTCCACTCTCCACCGTCCGACCGACCGCATCCCCCAAATGGCCGATATGCCTCCAACCCAATGGACCAGCCGAAAATCCGCCGACCTCGCGATAGTGCGAAGCGGGGTCAAGCCGTATCATCATCTCAGGAAAGCGAACGAGCGAGCGTCGTGGCCTTATAGAACGAGTTGTCAGATTGCGTGGAGGATCGAGCCTTGGTTGCTGTACTCGCCGCCCCATTTGACCGCGTCGGCATCGGTATGGCCGCGCAGTCGACGACGCTTGCCGACGACTCGGACGATACCTTTGTGTTGCGGGCTCTTTCCGGCGACACCACCGCTTTTGTCACCCTGGTCGATCGCTACAAGCGCGCCGTCTATAGCCTGGCCTACCGCCTGCTCGGCAACGGTGCCGATGCCGAGGACGCCGCGCAAGAAACCTTTGTTCGCGCCTACACCCGCCTGAACACCTATCAGCCCGGCAGCCGTTTTGGCTCGTGGCTCCTCTCCATCACCTCGCACTGGTGCATCGACTTCCTGCGCCGCCGCCGCGCCGTCTCCCTCGATGAGATGGATGTTCGCCCCGTGGTCGATACGGTCAGCGAACACCCCGAGTCCCTGGCGCTGCAATCGGAGCGCCGCGACGAAGTCCAGCGCTGGCTGAACGCGCTGCCCGACCCCTATCGCTCGGTCCTGGTCCTGCGCTACTGGCACGAACTCTCCTACGCCGAGATCAGCGAATCGACCGGCCTGCCCGTCTCGACCATCCGGATGCGCCTCTTCCGCGCGCGGCAACTGCTCGCCAGGGAGCGCGGCTCCGAGCGCGTGGCGATGGTGATGTAAGTCTGCTCCTGGATGCCGACGCCGCGTAGTGAGAACGCTATCGAACCCTGGTGGATACCGATTCTCGCCAACCGTTTTCGTGGCCTTTTCAGTGCCGTCTTTACAAGCACCTTGCTTAATCGGCGAGTGCGGGATCAGCGCAGGATGTCGAACAGGCCGGGGTGAGTTGCCCCGGCCTGTGCTATGCCCGATGCAGTGGTCTTGTGCGCCGCCCTACCCTTGGTCTGCCCAACGCCACCACGCCGCCGTGCCGATGATCCCCGTCGCCCCGGTCAGCAGCACCAGCAGAAAGCTGCTGGCACCCAGGTTCGCCGCGTCTGGCCCCGCCGCGCCGCCGAAGAGGGCGGGCACCGACCAGGGGAAGACGGCCCCCCAGCCGATCACGACCAGGATTTGCGCCAGCGCGAAGGCCAGGAAGAGCGCGCCGATCCCCGACAGGTAGCCGCGCCCGGCGCT
>JAXLWN010000255.1:0-1389 GCA_046328475.1 Chloroflexia bacterium
AAGTAACGAGTAACGAGTGATGAGTGATGAGTGGGGTTCGTTCCTCCTCATTACTCGTTACTCAGCACTCATTACTGTTCGGGGGATGTGATGGCGGAGACGGCGGCGGGTGCGCCGGAGGCGGCGGGTGGATCGGTTGGGCGATGGGTTGTGTTGGGGTTGGTGCCGCTGGCGTTGCTGATTGCGGTGCTGGTGCTGATCGTGGCGACGAATGCGGGGTTGGGTGAGCGGACGGCTCCGCCGATTGAGGTATTGAAGGTTGCGCGGGTGGCGCTGCCGGAGCCGGGGATGATCCGGGTGGCGGTGGTGAATGACGGGCCGGACCCGATCACCATCGCGCAGGTGCGGGTGGACGATGCCTACTGGGCGCACGAGATCTCGCCGGGGCGGGAGATCGGGCGGCTGGGGTCGGCGACGATTACGATCCCCTACCCCTGGGTCGAGGGGGAGGCGCACGTGATCACGCTGGTGTCGGCGACGGGGGTGGTCTTTGAGGCGGAGGTGCCGGTGGCGGTGGAGTCGCCGCACGCCGACGGGGCGACCTTCCTGCAATTCGCGCTGATCGGCATTTACGTGGGCGTCATTCCGGTGGCGCTGGGACTGCTCTGGTATCCGTTCTTGCGGCGACTGGGGACGCGCGGGCTGCGCTTCCTGCTGGCGTTGACGGTAGGGTTGCTGCTCTTCTTGACCGTGGATATGTACCTGGAGGCGACCGAGATCGCGGAGTCGGCACCGTCGGCGTTCGAGGGGGTGCTGCTGGTGCCGCTGGTCGCGCTGCTGGCCTTCCTGCTGCTGATGACGATCGGGAGTCGCAAGCGCGATCAGCCGAGGAGCGGCATCAGCATCGCCTATCGGATTGCGCTGGGGATCGGGCTGCACAACCTGGGCGAGGGGTTGGCAATCGGCGCGGCCTTCGCCCTCGGCGAGGTGGCGTTGGGGGTCTTCCTGGTGATCGGCTTCACGCTGCACAACGTGACCGAGGGGATCGGCATCGCCGCGCCGATTCTGCGCGAGCGCCCGGCGTTGCAGCACTTCTTGTGGCTGGCGCTGATGGCGGGTGGCCCGGCGGTGCTGGGTGTCTGGATCGGCGGGTTCATCTTCTCGGCAATCTGGGCGACGATCTTCCTGGCGATCGGCATCGGGGCGATCGTGCAGGTGATTGTCGAGGTCGGGCGGCTGATCATCGGTGGGCGCGAGGGTCGCGAGCGGCGCGAGGCGGCATTCGACTGGACGACGCTGGCGGGGGTTGCCGCTGGGATTGCGATTATGTATGCGACGGCGCTGGTGGTGGCGTGACGAGTCGGGCAGTCGGGCAGTCGGGCGGTCGGATAGAAGAGACGGACCTCACCCCGCCGCCTGCGGGCGGCACCCCTCTCCCGCGAGGAGAGG
>JAXLWN010000256.1:0-1370 GCA_046328475.1 Chloroflexia bacterium
CCGCCCCGGATCGACGCCCGCTCGATCGATTTTGGGCAGACCAGCATCCAGCCCGGCAGCCCGACGCCGCTCTGGTTTAGCCAGGCGGGCGCGCACGGCGAATTGGAGCCGTTCGCCCGCCAGCCGTTGCCGATCTACCCGCAGGCGGGGGATGCGCCCTGGCGGCGGCAGATGGCCTGCTACCTGATCCACACCAACGCGGCGGCCCACGCGCACATTCGAAACAACATCGATCGCGCGCCGATGTACGACGGGACGATCGCCGGGGTCGGGCCGCGCTATTGCCCCTCGATCGAGGACAAGGTGGTGCGCTTCGCCGAGAAGGAGAAGCACCAACTCTTCCTCGAACCGGAGGGGTGGCGCACGACCGAGGTCTACGTGCAGGGCGCGAACACCAGCCTGCCGCACGATGTGCAGTGGGCGATGCTGCGCGCGATCCCGGCGCTGCGCGATGTGGTGATCACCCGCTTCGGCTACGCTGTCGAGTACGACGCGGTCGATGTGGGGGAGTTGCTGCCCACGCTGGCCGCGAAGCGGGTGCGCGGACTCTTCTGCGCCGGGCAGGTGAACGGCACCAGCGGCTACGAGGAAGCGGCGGGGCAGGGCCTCCTGGCCGGGATCAACGCCGCGCGCCACGCCGCCGGGGCCGATCTGGTGACGCTCGGGCGCGACCAGGCCTACCTCGGCGTGATGATCGACGATCTGGCGACGCAGGAGTTCGTCGAACCCTACCGGTTGCTCACGTCGCGCGCCGAGCACCGGCTGCTGCTGCGCGGCGACAACGCCGATCTGCGCCTGACGCCGCTGGCCTACGACCTCGGGTTGGTCTCGCGGGCACGCTACGACCGGGTGCTGGCGAAGGCGGCGCTGCGGGACACGCTGCGGGAGGCGCTGGCGGCGACGCGCCTCACCGAGACCGCCGCGACGCAGGCGGCGCTGGGCGCGGCGGGGATCGAGCCGCTGGGTGGGCCGACGACCGCGCTCGATCTGCTGCGGCGCCCGCGCGTCACCTGGGGCAGCCTGCAAACCTTTCTCTGCGACAATCTTCCCGCGCCCGACGCGCTGGGCGCGGCTGGTTGGCGCGTGCCGGGCGATGTGGCCGAGCAGGTGGTGATCGAGACGCTCTACGACCACTACATCGCGACGCAGCAGGCCCACGTGAAGCGCCTGGCGACGATGGAGTCGCGCGTCATCCCGCGCGATTTCACCTACTGTTCGTTGCCCAATCTGCGCGCCGAGGCGCGCGAGAAGTTGCAGAAGGTCCAACCCGCCACGCTCGGCCAGGCCGGGCGCATCGCCGGGGTCACGCCGACCGATCTGGCGGCGCTGTTGGTCGCGCTGGAACGGGGACGAGTCGTGCGGGGGCCGGG
>JAXLWN010000257.1:0-1370 GCA_046328475.1 Chloroflexia bacterium
GGTGGCGTGGGCGCGGGCGTGGTGGGGCCCACACGTTGGGGTGTGTCCTTGCCTCGGGGGAGCCGGGGGCGTAGACTGCGGCGTTCGGGTGTTGGTTCAGGCTGGGGTGGCATTGGTGGGTTTCCTTGTGCGTCGCCTGGCGGGGTTGCTGGATGCGGCGACGCGCGGGTGGGCGATCCTGACAGCTGGGAATGTATTGCGGCTGGCGATCGGGTTCGTCGCCAGTGTGCTGATCGCGCGGTCGCTCGGGCCGACGATTTTTGCGACGTTCGCGGTGCTGGGGGCGATTGCGACGATCGCGGGGGCGGTGGTCGATCCGGGGCTGACCGACGCGGCGGTGCAGCGGATCGCGAAGGTCTGGGCTGCGGAGCCGGTGGTCGCGAGCGAGCGGGCGCGGGCGTTCCTCTGGTGGCGCGCGGCGACGGCGCTCGGGTTGGGGGGGCTCGGTTGGGTGGTGCTGATCGCGGTCGGCGCGGCCACGGGGGGGCTGCCGACGGGCGATTTGCTGGCGCTGGCGCTGCTCGGCACGGTGGCGACGGCGCTGAGCGGGGCGATCGGCGCGATCCTCCAGGGGATCGGGCGGTTCGGTCGCCTCGCGGCCGTGGGGCTGACCAACGCGGCGCTGACGGCGGTGCTGGCGGTGATCCTGGCGGCGCTGGGGCGGCTGACGCTGGTCACGGCGCTGGTGGTGCTCGGCATCGGGACCTCGCTGGCGGCGTTCATCGTCGGGTGCGCGCTGTTGCCGCGCGATTGGCGGCTGGGGGTGCCCGGGTGGGCGGTCCTGCGCGCCGAAGGACTGGCGCTCGTGCGGGTCGGGCGCTGGCTCTGGTTGGCGCACAGCGCGGCGTTGCTGGCCGCGCAACTCGATCTCCTGCTGGTGAACCACTGGCGCGACGCGGCCGAGACCGGGATGTATGCGCTGGCGCTTAATCTGGCGGCGAAGGCCGATATCGTCAATGGCGGGCTCTACACGGTGTTGCTCCCGGCGGCGGCGGCGCTGGCCGGTCCCGGCGCGGTGCGGCACTACCTGCGGCGCGGGTTCGTGCGGAGCGGCTTGATCGCGCTGGCGTTGCTGCCGACCGGGCTGCTGATCGGGTGGTTCATCGACACCTTCTATGGCACGGATTATCACCCGGCCGCGCGGTTATATCAGTTACTGCTCGCGGTTGTCATCTTCGACCTGCTCACAACGCCGCTCGTGCTGCTGGCGTATCACCACCAGCGACCGCAACTGCTGGCCGGGGCCGATTTGCTGCGCGTTGTCGTGCTGCTGGCGGTTGGCGCGGTCCTCATCCCGGCGGCGGGGCCGCTCGGCGGGGTGACGGGGGCGGTGGTGGCCCGGTTGGTGGCGAAGGCGGCGGGTGTCCTCC
>JAXLWN010000258.1:0-1347 GCA_046328475.1 Chloroflexia bacterium
CTAATCGCCGGAAGTCGCGGCGGGCGGCGCGCTGGGCGGCGGAGTGAGAGGCGCGGACACCCGGCGGGTGCGGCGCGCGAGGCGCAGGAGCGGCCAGCCGACGAGCAGGAGCGGGAAGAGCCACCAGAAAAAGACGGCGACGCTGACGACGATCGTGGCAAAGCCCCCCAGCACCTTGAGCGACGAGGTCCACGCGCCCCCGGCCGTGTCGTTGAAGTTGAAGACCGGGGCGGGCGTTGGCGATGGCGACGGTGATGGCGAGGGGGACGGCGACGGCGACGGCGACGGCGGCGGGGGCGGCGACTCCAGGTGGAGGGCGATCGTGGACATCGCCGCGCGCCGCTCCAGGTAGAGCGCGCGGCCCTGCGCCTTCTCGATCTGCCCCCGCACGGCGGTGATCTCGCGCTGGATCGCCAGGATATCCTCGGTCTTGGTCGCCTGGGCGAGCACGGCGCGCAGCTGCTGCTCGGTTATTTGCAGGTTGCGCACCTGCGATTCGAGATCGACAAACTCCTCGGTCACATCCTGCACCTCGGCTTTGTCCACCTTGCGCTCGACGGTCTCCTCCTTCCAACCACGGATTTCCTGCATCACGTCCTCGAATTTCTCGCTCGGGACCGCGATGATGACATCCGCGACGCGCACCTCGCCGGTCCTGGTGTTGGTGTAATGAGCGACATCGCCGCCGTACTTGCGCGCGGTCACCTTCAGCCTATCGAAGAAGCTATCCACATCTTTGACGACAAGGCCGAAGGTGCCGGTCTTGATCAGCAGCCGAGCCTGCTCGGCGGCGAGCGCGCTATCGACCGGCCCCTGCTCTTGCCCACCGTCGCCATTCGGCGCGGCACTCGCCGCTGGCGCAGCCGACGCGCCCGGCGCGACCGATGGGCCTCCCGAGAGACCCGGCGGCCGGCTCGCCGTTGATGCCGCAGCCGACGACGCGGCGGCAGACGGGGCACTCCGCTGGACGTAGGCAGTCGCGGTTGGCGAACCATGGCCACACGCGGTCAGCACGAATATGGCAATGAAGGGTAGCGCGAGACAGAGCAAGCGTGGCGAAATCTGCCGCATGACGATACCTCCCCCGCATGATTCCGAGCGCCCGAAAAGCCGACCCACTTCCGGCTAATCCCCGGCTGCAGCGGCGGGCGGCACCGGCGGCGCGGGCGGCGCGGCCACGGTGCGCACCGGGTTGGGGCGGCGGTAGCGCCGGTAGACGATCCAGGCGATCGGCAGGAGCGGCAGCAGCCACCAGCAGAAGACCGCGACGGTGATCACGATTGTGCCGACGCCCTGCAAGATGATGACCGACGCGGACCAGGCGCGACCGGCGATCGAACTCGGGTC
>JAXLWN010000259.1:0-1344 GCA_046328475.1 Chloroflexia bacterium
CGCCGTTGCTGTCGACGAGGTCGATGACGGTGTTGAGCCAGGGCTTCTCGGCGTCGAAATCGACGTGCGGGTGGAGGAGGCCCTTCTCGTACATCTCGCCGGGGATGCCCATCGCGCCGAGGACTTGCAGGTTGGCCGCGCCGCCGCCGTGGACCTCGCAGCGCATGTGGAAGGCCTCGCAGAGGTGGACGACTTTCATCGCGGGGGAGATGCCGCCGACGTCGGAGATGCCGACGCGGGAGAGGTCGGCGGCGTTGCGCACGATCCACTCGGCGCGGGTGTAGAACTGCCCCTCGGCGGTCTCGGGGCCGCAGATTTGCAGCTTCTCCAGCTTGTCGGTGAGCCAGACGTAGGAGGAGATGGAGTGCTCGTCCATCGGCTCCTCCATCCAGTAGAAATCGAGCTCTTCGAGCGCGCGGCCGAGGGAGAGCGCTTCCTCGCGGGAGTAGTGGTGGTGGGGGTCGAGCATCAGCTTGATGTCGGGGCCGACGGCGTCGCGCACGGCGGCGCAGGCGGCGATGTCGTGCTTGAGGTTGGGGCCGTAGGGGGACATCCAGGTGTGCAGCTTGAAGGCTTTGTAGCCCTCGGCGACGCACTGCTTCGCGAAGTTGCCATAATCCTCGGGGGAGCCGAGGCCGCCGGGGATGTCGTCGCCGCACATGGTGCTGGCGTAGGCGGGGACTTTCTCGCGGGAGCCGCCGAGCAGCTTGTGGACCGGCAGGCCGGTGAGGCGGCCGGCGATGTCCCAGAGGGCGCAGTCGATGGCGGCGAGGTAGCGGTCGAGCATGGCGCGCGGGTCGAGGCGCTGGACCTGCTGGAGCTTGTGCCAGATCGGCTCGCGCAGCAGCGGGTCCATGCCGAGGATCATCTTTTTGGCGGTCGCGGCCGTCTCGGGGGAGCCGCCGAAGAAGTGGCCGTCGATGCCGATGTTGGTGCGGATGCGGGTGATGGTCTGGGTCTTGGTGTGCGCGGGGGCGGGGTGCCCGTGCCCCTCGTCGTCCCGCCCGACGCAGGATTGGAAGTTGAAGGTCATGGTTTGCACATCGGTGATCTTCAGGTCCTTCACCGACCCGGCGATCTGCTCCGCGGCTGCGCGTAATCCGTCTGCGCTCATCGTTCTCCCTCCATCGAACCGTGCGGCACATGCCGTTGCGGGGTGCAGTATACTGCCGTTCGCGTTGGGGCGGACGATGTTGCAAGTTACAGGTTGGCAAGTTGCAGGTTTCTCAACCTGCGAACCTGTAACCTGCCAACTTGCAACTGAACCAGGGAGGAACGATGCCAGCAGCATTCCGTGGTGTGTTCACGATTCCTGTGACGCCGTTTACCGAGCGCGGCGAGGTG
>JAXLWN010000026.1:0-84923 GCA_046328475.1 Chloroflexia bacterium
GCTTCGGCGGGAGACGCAGCCGCCGCCCCGGCCGACACCAGAGCATCAGTCTCTCCCTTGTCAGGCACGGCGGCAGGCACCGGGCTACTGGCCGCTGGCTCAACCAGCTCCGTCGCTATCGGCAGCGCGTTGGCTTCCGCGTCGGACGCTTCGGCCCCATTTCCAGGAGTATCGTCGTTGGGTTTGCTCGACTCGGCAGCGGGCGCTGCCGCAGCAGTCTCTGGTTCAGCCACCTCGGCACCGGGTACCGCCGTGTCGTCTACCGGCTCCGGTGCCCCGGCTGCGAGGAGCGGTGCGCTGGCCTCGGCTGCAGGCTCCGCCACAGGAATCTCCGGTTCGGTCGCTGCGTCGGGGTCATCAGCAGGCATCGTTGCTGGTTCGCGTCGCTCGTCCGCCATGCCCCCTCCTACCCCGGAGAGCCTACCTCCCCACCCCAGAGTATACCACGCGCGATCGGAACCCTGGCGATCCGTCGCCGCGACCTTCCGGCCGCCTTGGGCGCAGCCGATAGGATCGCCCGCGCCTCCCGATCGACCCGCGCCCGGGGGCGAATCGGCTAGGACGATCGGGACTTATGACCTATGTCTTAAGTCTGTTCGCAGGCCGCTCCGCTTTCTATAATCGAACGTGAAGTATCGCCGAGCGCCGCCATCGCGCGAGCATTGTCGCTGCGGTCCGCCGGATCGCCGGTTTGTCCGGGCTGCGAGGAGGCCACCCCTGATCCTCAAGAAGCCGCGTGCCGCTGCCCCACCGCCCCCGCCGCCCGCGGCGCGCGTCGGCTCGTCCGACGGTGCGCGCCGCGTCAACACCGGCGGGCAGCGGCGCAACGTGCCGATCGTCGCCGGAACCGTCCTCCAGGGACGCTACCGGATCACCTCCACGCTCGGCATGGGCGGCATGAGCACCGTCTACAAGGCGCTCGACCTCCGTTTTGCCAATGTCGAGCGCGCCTGCGCCGTCAAAGAGATGTTCGATCCGGGCGGCGACGAGGCCCTGCGCCGCCAGCGCACCTCCAACTTCGAGCGCGAGGCCGGCCTGCTGGCGGTCCTCGCCAACCCCCTCATCCCGAAGGTCTTCGACTACTTCTCCGAGGGTGGCAACCACTACCTGGTGCAGGAGTTCATCCCCGGCCAGAACCTGGAAACCCTGCTAGAGCAGTCCCCGGAGCCCTTCCTCGAATCCCAGCTGATCGACTGGGGCGTCGCCATCTGCGACGTGCTCAGCTACCTGCACGGCCAATCGCCCAACCCGATCATCTTTCGCGACCTCAAGCCCTCCAACATCATGGCGAAGGAAGACCGCTCGCTGATGCTGATCGACTTCGGCATCGCCCGCACCTTCCAGCACCTCGAACGCGGCACCATGATCGGCACCGAGGGCTACGCCCCGCCCGAGCAATATCGCGGCGTCGCCGACGCGCGCACCGACATCTACGCCCTCGGCGCGACGCTGCACCACCTGGCGACGCGGGTCGATCCCCGCTTCGAGACCCCGTTCACCTTCAACCAGCGCCCGCCGCGCACGCTCAACCCAACCCTCAGCACCGCGTTCGAGGCCGTCATTCTCCGCGCGACTGCCTACGCCCCGAGCGACCGCTACCCCACCGCCGCCGAGTTCAAGGCCGAACTCCTGCGCTGCCGTCGCGGCACCCGTCTCTTCGCCACGCCCATGCCCGTCACGCCCCTGCCGACCCCGGCAGCAGCGCCGCCTCCCCCCGAGCGCATCGGCGGCATCTCCGAGCGACTCAACGCCCCGACGACCGACGGCGAAGGGCGCGTGCGCCCCCTCCCGACCCGCACCGATGCGCCGAAGAGCCGCCGCGCCCAGGTGTTGCAGACCGTCGAGGCCCTGTCGCTGGCCCAGCCCGAGGCACCCGTCGCGCCACCCCAGGATCGCGTCGGCGCGCGACCGCAGGCGGCGGTCGCGGAAAGACTCCTCTGGACGGTCGCGACCGGCGACGAGATTCGCGGTGGCGGCACCGTCGCGGGCGATCTCTTCCTGATCGGCTCCTACGACACGCGCCTCTACGCGCTCGATCTGCGCACCGGCTCACCAATCTGGCAATTCGCCTCCGGGCGCGGCATCTGCTCCACGCCGCTGGTCTGGCGCGATGTGGTCATCGTCGGCAGCGAAGACGGCGCCGTCTACGGCCTCGCGCTCGACAACGGGCGGGTGAAATGGCGCTACCGCACCAACATGCCGGTGCGCTCGTCGCCGCGCCTCGTGGACGACACCGGCGGCATCATCATCGGCTCGGATGACTGCTTCATCTACAAGCTCGACGCCGCGAGCGGCGCGCTGCTCTGGCGCTATCGCACCTACGGCCCGGTGCGCTCCTCCGCCACCATCCAGGGGGGCCTGGCGGTCATCGGCTCGGACGACGGCTTCGTCTACGCCCTGGCCCCCGACTCCGGTCGCCAGCTTCTGGCGCTACGCCGCGAGCAAGCCGATCCTGGCCACACCCGATCATCATCGGCGGCGTGGTCGTCTGCGGCTCGCTGGACGGCTCGATCTACGGCCTCGGGGCCGCGCAAGGCGAATTCCGCTGGCGTTTCGAGACCGGCGGCCCGGTGATCGCCAGCGCCGTCGGCGATCACGGCGTCGCCTATCTCGGCTCATCCGCCGGGCGCTTCTACGCGCTCGATACGGCGACCGGCGAGCGCGTCTGGGAAGTGCCGCACGGCGGCCGGATCACCTCGACCGCCAGCATGACCGCCGACTACCTCTACTACGGCGCATTGGACGGCTCAGTCTACTGCCTGGATCGCTCGAATGGCGCGGTCGCCTGGTCCCACGTCTGCGGCCGACCCATCTCCGGCCAGCCCGCGCTGGGCGGCAACATGGTCCTGATCGGATGCACCGACAACAAAATCTACGCCCTCGCCAACGGCGAGGAAGTCTGAGCCGCGCCAGGACAACCTGCCACCAACCTGCAACCTGGAACCCGCAAACCTGCAAACACCCGTAAGGAGGAACGACAACCGTGGCAATGCAAGTGGTGATCCACGTCCACAACGAAGACGCATTTCTCGCCGACATGGAGGCGCTGCCCGACCCGCACGCCAACTACATCCGGGTCACCAACCCGCGCAAGCGCGACGGCAAATCGCTCAACACCCTGACCAACGGGGCCACCGCCTTCCTCTATCCCTGGACGCGCATCACCTTCCTCGAAATCATGGAAGACCTCGAGTCCCAGGACAGCGGCGACAAGCTGCTGGGCTTCTTCCGCGAAAGTGGCAGCAGCAGCAACGGACGACGCTAGACGAAGTGCTGAGTGCTGAGGCCGAGTGCTGAGTGAGTAACGAGTAACGAGTAACGAGTAGCGGACCGGGCTCTCTGCCCGACTGCCCGACTGCCCGACTCGACTCAGCACTCAGCACTCAGCACTCAGCACTACCGTTCCGGCCACCGCGCCACCGCGTAGACCGCCGCGACAGCCACGATCACGATCACCCACTCAAGCGGCCCCAACCCCAGCAGCCTCACCGCACGTCACTCGTTCCCCTCGAAGAGGATGTCCTGCGCCCCCTCCCACACAATCGTCCGCCCCATCTCGCGCAACTGCTCGCGCCCTTCCACGATCGTCAGGAAGTGGTTGCCGGCCAGCTGCCCCATCTTCGACGCGAAGCAGGTCGGGCCATAGGGGAACAGAATCTCCGTCTCGCTGTAGCCACCGGGATAAAGCAGAATCTCGCCCGGTGCCGGGTAGCTGGTGTGGTTCTCGAACCCCACCCCCACCTGAAACTCCCCGAGCGGCACCCACGCCGACTCCCCACTCCAGCGCGCCTGGATAATCTTCTGCTTGAACGGCAGCAACGCCAGAAACGCCGCGCACGTCTGCGGTGCCGCCTCACCCTCCAACTTCGCCACAAAACTGAAGCGCCCCACCGTGATGCGTAGCGTCTCCACGCGCGAAACTCCTCTCACTGTCCCCGTGCCTCGGTGCTACTGACCAACTGCGTATTGGCAGACGTTGTACCACAGAACGCCGCCCAGCGTGATGCCACCTATCCCGCCCCCACCCAGCTTCCCCTCTCCCCCTGTCATGCTGAGCGCAGCGAAGCAGCCGTCCACTCACTACTCTCTTGTCTCCTCTTCGTCTCCGCGTCCTCTGCGTCGTTCTCCGCGTCTCTGAGTCTCTGCGGTCTTCGTCCCCCTTCTCTCCACGCTCCACGCTCTTCTCTCCTCGCCCCTCACCCCGTGCCCAACCCATACTCAACACCTACTCAACACACCAACGGTATCCTCGAACCACGATCGGCACCGATCAGCCCATCGTAGCTCTCGCCATTGGTCGGGCAACGCAGACATCGTGCAGGGATAGTACGGCAAGAGGCAAGACGACGCGACCCGTCCGGCAGGCGCGTACCCCAACATCGGCACGGTTGACGCCCCGGTGCCATCGGGAGGAAAGTTGCTGTGAGCGCACCATCCGCCGCGCCCGCCGAGCAGGCGCAACTCGACCCGCTCACCACGCTGGGCGACTCCCTGGCGCTGCTGGCGCGTCTCGAAACGGCGCTCACGCTGGTGGACGCCGAGCGTCGCCCGCTGGCCCTCCTGCAACTCGCTCTCGACCGCCTCCGCGTGGTGAACACCCGCCGGGGACGCAACGGCAACGACGACGACACCCTGCTCCGGCAACTGGCGAGCCTGCTCCGCGCCTTCGCCGCGCGCGAGGATGGCCCCGACGCCGAGCCGCCGATCGCCGAGGCCTTCCGCGTCGGCACAGACGAGTTCGTCCTGCTCCTGCCGCGCACCGGGCGCTTGCGCGCCCGTCGCCTCGCCGCTGCCCTGGTCGCCGAGGCCAGCTCTGAACGCATCCCCCTCAATGTCGGCATCGGCATGGCCGAGCCGGGCGAGATCGACCTGGGCAAGCTCCTCCTCGCCGCCGACGGCGCGCTGCGCGCCGCCCGCCTGCGCGGCGGCGGTCGCGCACGCCTGCTCACCCGCGCGCCGGAAGACGCGACCGGCGCGACCGGCGTGGTCGAATGGCTGGCCCGGCACACCATCGACACCGCGCACCAGCTCGACGAGGTCTACCAGCTCGCGCTCACCGATCCGCTCACCGGCCTGCCGAACCAGCGCGCCCTGACCCGCTTCCTCGACATCGAAGTCCCGCGCGCCCGGCGGCACAACCACCCGTTCGCCATCCTGCTGATCGACGGCGACAACCTGAAAGACTACAACCAGCAATTCGGCTACCCCGCCGGGGATGCCTGGATCAAAACCCTCGGCTCCCTGCTGGCCGACCAGACGCGCAGCAGCGACCTGACCGTGCGCTGGCGCATCGGCGACGAATTCATCATCGCCATGCCCGAGACCAACCGCGACGCCGCCCTGCAAGCCGCCGAGCGGATCCGCCTCGCCGTCGTCCAGGCCGCCGCCGTGCTGCCGATCCCCGCCACCATCTCCATCGGCGTCGCCGCCTACCCCGACGACGGCACCACCGACGTGAGCCTCCTCAACCGCGCCGAAATTGCCAACGCCCTCGCCAAGAGCCGGGGCAAAAATCAGATCGCCTTCCTCCCCGACCCGCCCGAGGAAGAAGACTAACAACAGCCTTCTATGGCTCGACCTACTTGCCCGGCGTCGGCACGCCCTCGTCGCTTGCCGCGCGTCTCAGGGCTGCTCGCTCACGTCAGCCGCGACGATCTTCAGCACGCCGTCCACCCCGCCGATCTCGTAGGTACCCTCGAAATGCCGCACCGAGCCGTCCGCCTGCATCGCTTTCAGACGCATTACATGTCGTCGGTGATGCTTACCCCACAGACGACTTGCATTCGCCCGCGTCGTCGCAAACCCCGCGACGAAGTCCGCGTACGACTGCTGCGCCTGCAAGTCGGGGCCGAGCAGCGCGTAGGCGGCGACGTAGTCTCGCGCATCGATCGCCGCCGCGTAGCGGTAGACCACGTTGGCCTGGGCGAATGTCTCGTCATTCTCTACCGGGTAGAGCGTCCCCGGCGGGGTCAGCGTAGGCGTCGGGATGTCATCCTGGCAACTCGGCGGTCGTATTCCCTCTCCGTCGACCTCCGGAGCCTCAACGGTACCTCCCCCTGGCAGCGTCACCATCCCGACAACCCGCTGCGGGCGCGGGCCGCAGTAGGTGCTCCAGACTACGGCGAATGCAGTCGCTTCGCCGTGCCGCAGCGTGACCGTGCTCCGCCACTCCTCCGGGAGGGTCATCGTGCCCACCTGGCCGGGGAGGGAGATGGGCCGTCCCTGCTCGTCGGCGAACTGCACCGTCGGGTAGCCGCGCACCCAGCAGGCGTCACCCGTCGCATTCACCAGGCTCAAACTCAGCAC
The DNA here is from genome assembly GCA_046328475.1 of Chloroflexia bacterium. GTDB lineage: Bacteria > Chloroflexota > Chloroflexia > Thermomicrobiales > CADCWN01 > CADCWN01. The sequence continues at coordinate 6,307 of JAXLWN010000026.1, forward strand.
CAATTGGCCATAGGTGGCACCCTGCTCGTGCAGGATCGCCCCGCGCAGTTGCCCGGCCTCGCAGCGCGGCACCAGCGTGCGCCCCGGTTCGCTCAGGATGCGTCGCCCAAACTGGCCGAGCAGGACCTCGTTGGGGCTATTGGCATACTCCGGGTGCCACTCGAAGCGCGCCCGCTCGAAATACTGCACCCGGTACACGTTCCCGTCCTCCAGTCGCTCGGCGAACTCCTCGCCGAGCGGGTAGCCGAACTGCGCCAGCCCGCCGTTCCCTTCCCAGTAGGCGAAGAACGCTGGCCGCGCCACGTTGTGCCCGGTCTCGGGGAAGTAGACCGCGCCGGGAATCGCCGCCACCGGCGAATCGGCAGGGTGGAGTCGCCGACCGAACTGCCCGAGTTGGATCTGGTAGGGAGGCGCATCCAGCGCGTGATACTCCAACCGCGCCCGTTCGAAGTACTGCACCGTGTACGGCTGCCCATCCTCCAGCACCTCCGCCTGCTCCCCGGCCAGCGGATAGCCATTCACCGCGAGCTGCCCGTGCGTCCACCAGTAGGTCAGGAACGGCTCGCGCACGCACTGCTGCGTCTCGGCGAAGCAGACGATCCCGCCCGGAGCAGAGGGCTGCTCGGACAAGTCCGGCGTGTACCAGGCGACCGCCGGGGCACCGTCGGGCGACGGTGGGGCCCCCGGTACTGCCGCCCGCGCCGCCGCCCGACCCGGAGCGAGCAGCGCCGCGACCAGCGCGGCCAGCGATAGCCACCACGCCAGCCGCGTGCGCAATCGCGCCGGGCGCACGCCAGACCTGGTCATGCGCTGTGCATACCACATTTCCCGCGACACGGCACCTCCTTTCTCTGCTCGCCTCCTATCAGTGAGAACGCACGAAGGGGCGCGGGGGTATGACACCCCCGCACCCATGCCATCCATTCGCCCGTTCGCCCCTACGGTCGGCGCGGCCCGCGATCCCCGCCGCATGGACTGCCATCGCCACCGCCCTCGCCACAAGCCGGGGCAAAACCAGATCGCCTTCCTCCCCGCCTCGCCCGAGGAAGAATCCGACGACCAGCCGAACGAGTAGCACAAGCCACGGAATCGCCGCCCCCGAGCCCGCGCAGGCGGGCTTTGCGGCGACCAACGGGAGCCTTCAGCCCAGGTCTTCAGACCTTGGGGCATTTCGCACACGCCAGGGATCATCCCACGCGCAGCAACCGCCTCACCTCGTACCCAGTCCGCGCAGGCGGACTTCGCGGACCCGTGAGGGTTCTTCAGTCGGGATTTCAATCCAACGGCATTCTTCAACCAAAAACAAAGCGGCGGGGCCGTCAACCAGCCCCGCCGCCCGTTCGCTTGTTCGCCCGTTCGCCCTACGGCCGGCGCGGCCCTCGATCGCCACCGCCACCGAAGCCGCCGCCACCCGGGCGCGGCCCACGGTCGCCACCACCGCCGAAGCCGCCGCCACCACCGGGGCGCGGCCCGCGATCCCCGCCGCCGAAGCCGCCGGGACCACCCGGACGCGGCCCACGGTCGCCACCGCCGAAGCCACCCGGCCCACCGGGGCGCGGCCCACGGTCGCCACCACCGCCGGGGCGCGGGCCACCGGCGCGCTGGGCGCTGCGATCGGGAATCTCACCCGTCAGCGCCGCGCGGCGCGAGAGGCTGACCTTGCCCGTCGCCGGGTCCACGTCGATCACCATCACCGTGATCTCGTCACCCTCGTTGACAAAGTCCTCCACCCGCTCGATCCGCTGCTCGTCCAGCTCCGAAACGTGGACCAGCCCATCCTTGCCCGGCCAGATCTCCACGAACGCCCCGTAGGGCATGATCCGCACGACCTTGCCGGTGTAGATGTCGCCGACCTTCGCCTCGCGGCCCAGCGCCTCCACCTGCGACATCGCCTTGCGGACCCCCGCCGGATCGGTGCCGCTGATCGAGACCGTGCCGTCCTCGGCCACGTCGATCTTCGTGCTCGTCTCCTCCTGGAGCGCGCGGATGTTCTTGCCGCCCGGCCCGATCAGCGCGCCGATCTTGTCCTGGCCGATCTTCACCCGCTCCACGCGCGGCGCGAAGGGGGAGATGTCCGTGCGCGCCGCGTCGATCGTCTCCAGCATCTTCCCGAGGATGAAGAGGCGACCCTCGCGCGCCTGGTCCAGCGCCTTGGTCATCAACTCGAAGGTCAACCCCTTCACCTTGATGTCCATCTGGATGCCGGTGATCCCCTCGGCTGTCCCCGCGACCTTGAAGTCCATGTCGCCCATGTGATCTTCGAGGCCCTGGATATCGGTGAGGATCTGGTAGCCGTCATGCACGCCGCCCTCGCCGGTGATCAGCCCCATCGCCACCCCGGCGACCGGGGCCTTCAGCGGCACGCCCGCGTCGAGCAGCGCCATCGTCGAGCCGCAGACCGAGCCCATCGAGGTCGAGCCGTTCGACGACAGCGCCTCCGACACCAGCCGCAGGGTGTAGGGGAAGGTCTGCTCGTCCGGCAGCATCCGCACCAGAGACTTCTCGGCCAGCAAGCCGTGCCCGATCTCGCGCCGCCCGGCGCTGCGCACCGGCTTCGCCTCGCCCGTGCTATACGGCGGGAAGTTGTAGTGGTGGATATAGCGCTTGGTATCTTCCGGCCCGATCGAATCGAGCCGCTGGGCATCGCCCGGTGCCCCGAGCGTCGCGATCGTCATGATCTGCGTCTGCCCGCGCGTGAAGATCGCCGAACCGTGGACGCGCGGCAGCACGCCGACCTCGGTCCAGATCGGGCGAATCTCCGTCAGCGTGCGCCCGTCGGGCCGCTCGCCGCGCTCCAGAATCCCCTCGCGCACCGTCTCGGCCTGCAAGTCCTCGTAGATCGCGAAGGCAGCCTTCGCCCGCGCCGACTTCTCGGAGCCTTCCAGCCCCTCGGTCACCGCGTTCACCACCTCGTGGCGCAGCGCATCGACCGCCTCGTTGCGCGCCGTCTTGTCCGGGTTGTAGACCGCCCCATTCAGCCGATTGCCGACGAGTTCGCGGATCTGCGCCACCAACGCCTCGTCCGGCGCGGGCTTCTTGAACTCGCGCTTCTCCCGCCCAACCTGCTCGCGCAACTGGAGCTGGAGCTGGAGGATCGGCTGGATCTCGCTGTGCGCCAGTTCCAGCGCCTCGACCAGCAACGCCTCGCTGATCTCGGCCGCGTTCCCCTCCACCATCACGATCGCGTCCCGCGACCCCGCCACGACGAGGTCGAGATCGCTCCCGGCCATCTGCTGCTCGGTCGGGTTCACGACCAGCTGCCCGCCGATCAACCCGATCCGCACGCCCGCGACCGGGCCGTCGAACGGGATATCGCTGATCGTCAGCGCCGTCGAGGTCCCGATCAGCGCCAGGACATCGGGGTCATTCTCCTGGTCGGCCACCAGGACGGTGTTGATGATTTGCGTCTCGTTCTTGTAGCCCTTCGGGAAGAGGGGCCTGATCGTGCGATCGGTGACGCGCGCCGCGAGAATCGCCATCTCGGTCGGTCGCCCCTCGCGCTTGATAAAGCCGCCCGGAATCTTCCCGGCGGCATACATCCGCTCCTCGTATTCCACGGTGAGCGGGAAAAAATCGAGCCCCTCGCGAATCCCGCCGCTCACGGCGGTCGAGAGCACCAGCGAATCGCCGTAGCGCACCGTCACCGCGCCATCGGCCTGCTCCGCCAGCTTCCCGGTCTCAATCGTCAGGGTTCGTCCCGCCAGCGTCATGCTGACGGCATGGACCTGTGGTTTCGCCATTACTTCCTCCATCGGTGCGATGTTCCGAGTTCCCAGTTGGTTCTTCCAACTCAGCACTCAGCACTCAGCACTCAGCACTTCGTTCTCGCCGCCTCGTGGAGGAGTTAGGGACTGGACTCTGGCGACCGGAGGGCTGCCCGATCGGCAGACTCCAATTCCTAACTCTCCCGTTCATCGCGGCATCACAACCCCTGTGCCACGGACACCGACGTCCGGCACAGCATTCATCACAGCCTCACTTCGGGATAGCACCTCCTTTCACCGTTCATCAGCCGCAGGATCAGGCAAAAAGGGAAAACCCAGAGGCAACCCTCTGGGCAATCCGGAGAAGGCGTCGGTTGGGATGGGCGCTGCCGCACTGATCAGCGACGCAGCCCGAGACGATCGATCGTGGTGCGGTAGCGCTCAATGTCCTTCTTCTGGAGATATGCCAGCAAACGCCGTCGGCGTCCCACCAGCATGAAGAGGCCACGCCGCGAGTGATGATCGTGCTTGTGCTCGCGCAAGTGATCGGTAAGCTGCAAAATACGCGTCGTCAGCAGCGCGATCTGGACCTCCGGCGAACCGGTATCCCCCTCGTGCACCGCGAAATTCGTGATGATGCTATCTTTCTCAGTCTTCTGCAGTGCCATCCTGGCTGCGTCCCTCCCCTGGTGCCGTCGTCCATACATTGGACAAGCAGCATCGTCGCCGCGTCTGCGTTGTTAGAGGGGGAGTATAGCACGCCCCATGATATGGTAACAAGGCAAGATTTCAAGTACGAAGTACGAACGACGAAGTACGAAGTGGAGTCGTGCTCCCCGATGTCGTACTTCGTACTTCGTACTTCCAACTTCGTACTTCCAGCCTTAACCGTGAAGTCCCCCCTGTCAATCGTTCCCTCACCCAACACCATCTGCTACAATCGAACCACACAGGGGTATCCGGCACGGTGAGACCGCACATCCGGCGGGTGCGCGGCCTGTGGCGGATATGCGCCTGCGGCGAGGCCGACGGTCGCGCGCGGGTCACGCACCCGGCAGCGCGCCACACTCGCTCTCGCCTTGCATTGCGAATTGAGGAGTATCATGGTCGCACAGGTCAGCCCGGCGGTTGCCGCAGCCAGCGTCTTGGACATCGAGCAACTCGTCGCCACCCTCTCACCCGACAGCCGCGAACGCTTCGCCCGCCTCTTCCACGTCAGCAGTTCGGTCGGTGAAATCGACCCGCCCGAACACATGCGCCGCTGGATCGAGCGCTACTTCGGCTCCGTCGCGGCGACACGCACGCAGAAAGTGGTCAAGATCACCAACCGCATCACCCTCGAAGGTGCCCTCTTCAACGAACTGCGCGCTCGCCGCCCGCTCGAAGCGCGCATCCCCGACGCCCTGCACGCCGAACTCGCCCGCAACGCCCCCGATCCCTTCGATGAACCGCTGCTCAACACCCCGGCGGATCGCTTCGGGCGCATCCGGGGGCGGCGCTGCATCACCGCCTCCAACATCGCCAAGTACGACGGCTGGCACGGCGTCCTCGTTTTCGACCAGCACGACCCCCTCGCCTTCGACGAGGAGTCCGTCATCGACTACATCGACGTGGCCAACCGCTGGTGGGCCGCCGCCCACGCCTGCGATCCCGCGTCGCTCTATCCGCTCTTCATGTGGAATTGCCTCTGGAAGGCCGGTGCCTCGATCCAGCACGGCCACGCCCAGGTCAGCCTGACGCGCGACATGCACTACGCGAAGATCGAGCACCTCCGCCGCAGCGCCCAGAGCTATCGGCAGACTTTCGGCCGCGACTACTTCGACGACCTCTACGCCACCCACCGCGATCTCGGCCTGGCCTGCGAGCAGAATGGCGTCCGCGTCCTCGCCAACCTCGTCCCGCTCAAGGAGAAGGAGCTGCTCCTCCTCGGCGACCGCTTCGACGCCAACCTCGGGCGCACCATCCACAGCGCGCTGCGCTGCCTCACCGACACCCTCGGCGTGACCAGCTTCAACCTGGTCGCCTACCTCCCGCCGCTCGGCCCGACCGCCGCCGAGGAGCAGTGGCGCGACTTCCCGATCGTCGTCCGCATGGTCGATCGCGGCGATCCCGCCAACCGCACCGCCGACTTCGGTGCGATGGAGCTTTACGCCGCCTCCGTCGTCTCCTCCGACCCCTTCAAGGTCGCGCGCACCATCTTCGAGTGCATGGGCCTGGAATAAGCGGTTGGAAAGTTCGAAGGTTCGAAAGTTCGATGGGAGTCCCCAACCTTCGAACCTTCGAACCTTCGAACCGTATCCCTGAACGTTGAACCTTGAGCCTTGAACAATCCCTCACCACTCGTCACTCGTCCCTCGTCCGAAAATCCTTGATGTGGAACGCCAGCCGCTCCTCCCCCTGCCACCACTCGCGGCGCAGGGTGCCGACCAGGTCGGCGCGACCGCGCGCGGCGCGCTGCAGTTCGCCGCGTCGTGTCCCCTGCCCGAACGCCACGCAGCGCAGCGGCCCCGGCACATTCGCCCCGTGCTGCGCCATCGCGTGGAAGAAGAGGTGCTTCCCGTCGAACGATGTCTTGGCCCACTTCGTCGTCACGTCCCGCACGATCAGCAGCGGCTCCGGATTGCCATGCCCGAACGGCTCCAGCCGCGCCAATGCCTCGACCGTCCCATAGTGCAAATCACCCAGCGCAATATCGAGATCCGGCGCGAGCGTCGGCTGCAAGTCGGTCGGGCGCAATTGCGTCTTCGCGCGCAACAGCAAGCGCTCCCGCAACTCATCCAACCGCTCGTTCGCCACCGTCAACCCCGCCGCCCTGGCGTGTCCACCATAGTGCGATAGGAGATCGGCGCAGTCGTGCAGCGCCTCGACCAGATTAAACCCATCGATCGACCGCGCCGACCCCTTGCTGAACGCCTCGCCCCGCTCCAGCACGATCGCCGGACGCCCGTAGCGCTCGGCCAGCCGCCCGGCCACCAACCCCACCACCCCGGCGGTCCAACCGACCCCCTCGATTTGCAGAATCGGCCGCGTCTCATCGAGCGGCCCATCGGCCTCGATCCGGTCGGTTGCCTCGCCCAGAATGCGCGTCAACTCCCGCTGCCGCTCCCGGTTCAGGCGGTCCAACTCCTGCGCCAGCGGCAGCGCCCGCTCCGGGCTGTCGCACAGCAGCAGCTCGATCGCCACCGCCGGGTCCGCGATTCGCCCCGCCGCATTCAGGCGCGGCCCCAGCGTGTGCCCGATCTCCCACGCCGTCAGCCGCCCCGGCTCGATCCCCGCCACCGCGCAGAGTGCCTGCAAGCCGGGGTGCGCCGTGTGGCGTAGCGAATCCAGTCCCCACGACACCAGCGTGCGATTCTCGCCGTGCAGCGGGGCCACATCGGCCACCGTGCCGAGCGCGACCAGTTCGAGCAAATCGAGCAGGTCGGCCTCGTCCTCCTGCCAGGGACCGTCGATGCGGAAACCCGCCGCTACCAGCGCGCGAACCAGCGCATAGGCCACCCCGACCGCCGCCATCTCCTTGTAGGGGTAGGCGCACTCGGGATGGCGCGGGTTGACCACCGCCGCCGCATCGGGCAGCAGCGGCGGCAGCGTGTGGTGATCGAAGATCAGCACATCCACGTCGCGCGTGCCCGCGTACGCCACCGCCTCGCGGTCGCTCACGCCACAGTCCACCGCCACGATCAGCGTCACCCCCGCATCCGTGAGGCGATCGATCCCCGGCTCCTTCAACCCGTAGCCGCTGGTGATCCGGTGGGGAATGTGCGGCTGCACCCGGAAGCCCATCCCCCCCAGCGCGCGGCAGAGCAGCGCCGTGCTCGTCAACCCGTCCACATCGTAGTCGCCCCAGACCGCGATCGACTCACCCCGGCCATGCGCCAGCGTCAAGCGCTCGATCGCGCGGCCCAGGTCGCGCAAGAGCAGCGGCTCGGCCAGGCTCGCCGGGGTTGGTTGGAGGAACGCCGCGACGGCCTCGGGATCGCTGTACCCCCGCCGCGCCAGCAACGCCGCGACGATCGCCTCACCCTCAGCCCCCCGCTCCAGAACCACCGCCCGGTCGTCGTGCCAGCGAAAGCGCATGAGTGCTCCTGTGAAAACGGTTTGAAGGCTCGAACGTTCGAAAGTTCCAGGGTTGCGTATGGCTCCCTCGAACCTCGAAACCTTCGAACCTTCAAACATTCAAACCGTGAACCCTGAGCCGTCTTTATGGCGCGGGACTGATCAACGCCTCGGCGATCCAGCCCGCGTAGCCGTCACCCCGCACCGGCCACCAGGTCAAATCGTTCGCCTGTCGACTGGCCCCGGTGATCGTCAGCACCGTGCCGTCATCCTGCGACGTGACGATCGCCGCGCTCGTCGTCGGCTCCTGCCGGATATTGGCCCCCGCCCCGCTCGTCGTGATCACCACCTTCGCGCCAGGGGCGATCGTCCCCGGCGGTGGCGCTGGCAGCGTCGGCGTCGGGGCTGGCCCGGCGGCGGTCGGCACCGACGGCGTGATCACCACCACCGGCCCGCTCGGGGCCGCCTCGACCGTCGCGGTCGGTGCCACCGCCGTCGGCGTCGCCTGCGGATTGCCCGCGAGTTGCCGCGCGCTCCAGACCCAGAACGCCCCCAGCAGCAGGATGACGCCGATCACCGGATAGCTGCGGCGCAGATAATCCCCCCAGGTGTAATGCTCCTGGGGGGTGTTGTCGTATCCCTGGGGATCGCGCGAACGGAGCGGCTCCGCCCCCCGGGCGCCGTGGCGCGTGCGCGGGCGGGCCACCGGCTCCTCATGCTCGCGCCGCACCACGATCGGCTCCACCTCGGTGCGCGCCTGGCTCGGGCGTCGCGCGCCCGCCTGGTGCGGCGATGTCGCCTGGGCGATCTGGCGCGGCGGCGGCGGTATGAACCGGCCCGAATCGCGGCGTCCCGTGTCGCGCGGCGGCGGGGGTGCCTCGACCGGCTCGGCGGCGCTAGCCGTCGTATCGATCGGCTCCCAGTAGCTCCCCATGCCCCGGTTACAATCGAGATCATCCTCGCCGACGAGGTGGCTCTGCTGCGGCGAATAGAGGAGCGGATTACGACACCACCCCTTCTTCCACATCGGGGCCGGTTCGTAGTGCTTGCACGTGCTGCACTTATGGTCTGGCATCCAGCTTCCTCCCACCTCGCCCGCGCCGGTGATCGCCTGCCACGATAATCGCGTACGTACTACGATTTGTCAACCGCTGCGGGCTGGTGTCTACGTTACGGTAAGTATAGCACGATTCCCGTTCCTGTTCGGATAATTCCCAGTGAGCGACGCGTCGCCTACTCCGCTAACGAGACCCAACCCGGGCTAGTTCCCCGCAATCTTGCCCCACGCTCCCCCGCCGAAATCGGTGGTACGACCCTTGCAGTAGAGCACACACGCGCCCAGGGCGGGAACCGAACCTTGATCTGCGGCGTTACGAACAAGTAGGATTCCGGGGGGTGGGGGTCGGCACTGCCGGCCTTGTTTTGTGTCGGTTCCGGCCGGTGCAAGCAGGGATCGCGCCGCAACGGACGCTGCGGCCAACGGAAGAGGGGACTGTGCTGGCGAACACCAGGCGATCACGCGGGCCGCGCCCGCGCGATGGGGCCGCTTCGGCTGTGCCCGGCGCGGGCGAAAGCACCGCCTCCGCGGCGGTCGCGGTGGATCACGACGAAACCGCCGTGGCAGAACCGCCACCAACGGTAAGTGAGGGAACCCCTCCCCGCCTGCGCGTCACGTCGTGGGCCGATCTCTGGTCCCGCATTCGGGCTATTCTGGCGCGCGACGCGGTCTGGGTGCCGCTCACCGTCTTCCTGCTCAGTCGCGCCTACGTCTTTCTCCTCGGCGCGATCGCCATGCAAATCAACCTCGCCCTGCCGCCCGTCGCCGCGCTCCAATATTTCATGCCGGAAATGGCGGGCGCGGCCCACTACCTGCTCCAACCCTGGCGCAACTGGGACGGCCACTGGTATGCGCTCGTCGTCCTGAAGGGCTACGGCTACCACGAAGCGGTCACCGCCTTCTTCCCGCTCTACCCCGCCCTGCTCGGGGTCGGCAACTGGCTGCTGGACGGGCAGATCGAACTCGCCGGGGTGCTCATCTCCAATATTGCCTTCCTCGGCGCGCTCTTCCTGCTCTATCAACTCCTCATCATCGACTTCGATCGCGCCGTGGTGCGCCGCGCGCTGCTCTATATCGCCCTCTTCCCCACCGCCTACTATTTCAGCGCGGTCTATAGCGAATCACTCTTCCTGCTCGTCTCGGTCGGCTGCCTCCTCGCCGCGCGGCGTGATCGCTGGTGGATCGCGGGCGCGCTCGGCTTCCTGGCCGCCCTCACGCGCAGCCACGGCATCCTGCTGGTCATCCCGCTCGCGCTGCTGTTCGTGAAGCAGCAAGGCTGGCATCCGCTCCGCTGGCGGCGCAACCCGGTCCCGATCGCGCTCGTCCCGGGCGGGTTAATGGTCTACTTCATTTACCTGGGCCGCATCTGGAACGATCCGCTGATCACCCTCCAGGCGCAAAAAGGCTGGGATCGCTACTCGGCCAACCCGATCCAGGCGCTGCAAGCGGGCGCGGACGCCGTGAATGGCTGCGCCGTGAGCGACTGGAACGCGATCTGGCTCGGCCGGACCGTCGACTTCTGCTGGGCCGATCGCATCAAGGCTGCCCCAACCCTTGCCACCCTCCGCGACCCCCTCTGGCGCTGGGCGCTCTCAGAGAGCAACTTCGTCGAGTTCGCCGCCACCATCTTCATGATCATCGTCGCGGTCGCCGCCTTCCGCTACCTGCCGCTCGCCTACAGCGCCTACCTCGCCGCCGGCATCATCCTCCCGCTCTGGTCCCCCTCGGCCGTCCACCCGCTGATGTCGATGCACCGCTTCGCCCTCGCCCTCTTCCCCCTCTTTATCGTCCTCGCCCTCGTCGCCAAATGGCGGCCAGTCCACGTCGCCTGGCTCGTCATCTCGACCCTCCTCCTCGCCTTCTTCACCATCCAATTCGCCTCCTGGCTTTGGGTCGCCTGAAAAACGAAAAGTACGAAGTACGAAGTTGGAAGTACGAATTAAGATCCGGGTTGCTCCGGTCCCACTTCGTACTTCGTCGTTCGTACTTCGTCTTATCCCAACAGCCGCGCAACCAGTTGCAAAACCTGGTCGATATCGAATGGTTTGGCGAGGTAGTGCGTCTCGGGAATTGCCGGAGGCTGCCGCACCGCACTCATCAAGATGATCGGCGTCGTCGGCTCGGCCACCTCGCCTGCGCGCACACGCCTGGCCAGGTCGGTCCCGGTCAACTTCGGCATCATGACATCGGTGATGATCAAATGGGGACGCTCGCGCTGCACCGCATGCAGGGCCTCCTCGCCATCATAGGCGCGGAGCACGCGATACTGCTCGTCCTCCAACAACGTGGCGAGGAGGTCAACGATGAATTCCTCATCGTCGGCGATGAGGATCGTTCTCGTCATAGGTCGTCTCGGTCCCGCTTATCCCCGGCCCACGCGGACATAGGTCGCCCACAGCGACAGCGATCACTGCCGGGGTTCTCCATGCAAGACCCGTACCATAACTCCCGACCCGGACAACACGGCGCGGGCGGGGTGCCGAAGCCCCCGCCCGCGCCATTGCCACTCAGAATCCGTGAGCCGCGATTTACAGGAGGTACAACTGGCGATCCAGCGCCGCCCGCAGGTCGCGCTGCGCCTCGCTCGCCGTCGGCACGCCCGCGTCACCGGCGCTGGCACTGATGAGCTTGCTGTAATACTGCTCAAAAGTCGGATTCAACTTCGTGTTCGGCTTCATCGCCAGCACGAGCCGCTGCAGGATGGTCATCATCGACCCCTTTCGTATTACTCTCCGGTAGCGCCATTGCTACCATCTACTATAATACTTGCAACGACACATTTATTCCAGGTTTTTCCTATTGAGATCCACAGAAAGTACTAGCCGCAGAGAGCGAGGTGAGCAATGTCCACGACCGATCCACAGCCAGCGCGCAAGCGCCCAGCCCCCGAGACGGCGAAAGACCTCCTCGGGCAACTCGATACCGCCCTGAGCCGCATCGCCCGCGCCCGCGCTGTCGCCGAATCCGCCGGCTTCACCCACGCCGCCGCCGCCCTGGCCGCCGCCGAGCAAAACATCGACGCAACCCTGGAAGCCCTGGAAACCGCCCTACAGGCAGACCTGGCCGTAATACTCCAGGCAAACACAACCACCAACCAGTAACGAGGAACCGGTTCTGCGTTCAAGGTTCAGGTTTTAGGTTCTACCGTCCCCAACTTTGAACTTTGAACCTTGAACTTTGAACCACGTCCTCATCCCTCGTTCTTCGTCCCCTGCGCGACATTCTCCCGCAACGGTGCAGGCCGGAGATAGATCAAATACTCATTAAAGCCAACCTTGAGAATCCGCTTAATCAAATATCGGTCGCCCCGCTCCGTGAACGACTTCCCGACCTCGTACCGGTTGATGCGCACTTCCTGGGCCGTCTTGCTAACGATCTCCCAGGTCGTCTTGCCGCACGCGCGGCAGCGGTAATACTGATCGTTCGTATCGGTCTTGCCCGTATAGCCGCGTTGCACAGTCTCAATGTCGGCGCTCTCGCACCACGGACAGCGCCGTCCCCCGCCGACGTTCGCCCCCATCCTGTTCGCTCCCCATCCTGCCAACCATCCGCCCGCGCCGTGCCGAGATTGTAGACGATCCCATGGGCAGTCGCTAGCAGTGCAGCAGCGCACAGGAGAACAGGCGAACAGGCGAGCAGGCGACATCTCCCCCACACGCCATCGCCCAGAAAACGGGTCACCCCCGCTCCTCGCGGCGGGTACCCACCGCAGTGGGTGCGGAGCCGGGGGTGAGGACTAACCCCACGAACACACTGACGCACTGACCTCTGACCTCTGACCTCTGCCTACTGCCTACTGCCTCCTAACCCCCCGCCCGCAATCGCCTCGCAGAAGATCGCCACCAGGCCGGGATCGAACTGGTTCCCCGCGCCCGCGCGGAGCTGCCCGAGCGCCTCCGACACGCTGAGCCCCCGGCGATACGGCCGGTCGAGCGTCATCGCGCTATACGCATCGGCGACGATCATGATCCGCCCCAGCAGCGGCACCGCCTCGCCCGCCAACCCGCGCGGATAGCCCCGGCCATCCCAGCGCTCGTGGTGGTGCATCACCGGCTCCAGGATCTCCTGCAGCCCGGGCGCACCCCGGATGATCAACTCGCTGAACTCGACATGCTGCCGCATCACCTGCCACTCATCCTCGGTCAGTTGCCCCGGCTTGCGGAGAATACGGTCGGGGATACTCACCTTGCCCACATCGTGCAGCAGCCCCGCCGTCCGCAGTGTCGCAACCTCGTGCTCCGGCAGCTGCAGCGCCCGCGCCAGCAACACCGCCGCGTCGGCAACCACCTGGCTGTGGGCGACCGTGTAGTGATCCTTGGCATCCACCGCCAGCACCAGACCCTCGATCACCCCGAAGCTGGCGTTGGAGACCAGCGCCATCCCGCTCTCCTCGCCCGCCGCATGGTCGGGCGCGGCCAGCGGGCGACCCCCGCGCTTATTGGCATAGAGCGCCCCGTCCGCGCGCGTCACCAACTCGTGGCGATCCTTCGCGTCGCGAGGGTAGACCGCGATCCCCGCGCTCACGCGCAGCGGGATTGTCCCGCCCGGCCGGTGCCCCGCAAACTGGGCCGTGTCGGCCCTGATCCCGATGCTGCGGCAATGGGTCTGCACCCGCTCAACCAGCGCCAGCGCCCCCTCGTGCGTCGTCTCCGGCAGAATCAGGCAAAACTCATCCCCGCCATAGCGCGCGATCACATCGGTGTCGCGCGCCTCCGCGCGCAAGATAGCCGCCGTCGCGCGCAGAATCTGGTCGCCCGCCGGGTGCCCATAGGTGTCGTTGAAGAGCTTAAAGTTGTCCAGGTCGATCATCACCACCGCCAGCGACCGACCATGCCGCGCGGCGCGAGCGATCTCCTGGTCGAGTCGTTCCTGCATGTTGCGGTGGTTCAGCAACCCGGTCAGCGGATCGGTCACCGCCAGCGTCCGCGCCTCCTGGTAGAGGCGCGCATTCTCCAGCGTCGCGGCGATCTGGTTGGCCAGGGTGCCGAGGGTGGCTGTCTCCTCGTCCGCGAATGCCACTTCGCGTCGCCACAGCGCCATCGCCCCGGTGATCCGGCCGTTGACCACCAGCGGGATACCCAGCCACGGCGCATTCGGGCGCTCCGGATCGGACCCCTTCGGGATCAGGCCGCGCCGGTGGCACTCGGCGGTGTAGTCGGCGACGCGCAATGTCGCTTGCCCCTGCAGAACCGCCCATGCCAGTCCTTCGCCCGAGCTCCGCGCGATCGACTGTTCCCACTCCGGGCGGCGTTCCCCATCCTCGACATAGAGGCAGAACTGCAACTCCTCGGTCTGTTCGTGCCACAAGGCCAGCCAGCAACCAGCGATCCGCGTGATGCGCCCCAGGTGCCCCCAGACCGAATTCAGGAAGCGCTCGAAGTCGATCTCCGCGCTCAGCTGATGCGCGATATCGTTCAGCACCTCCAGGCGTGCGGCGCGCTCCTGCGCCTCGGCGAACAGGCGGGCGTTGTGGACGGCCAATGCCGCCTGGTTCGCCAGGCGGATCAGGATCGCCTCGTCCCGCGCCGTGAACTCCCGCCGCTCGTCGGTCACGACCAGCAGCACACCCAGCGCCTGGTCGCCAAGCAGAATCGGCACGGCCAGCACCGCCCTCGGTCCCCGCTCCCTGATCCAGCGGTCGTAGCCAGGGTTGTGCGCAAAATGCCGAGCATCGCTGTAGTTCGCCGTCGAAATCGGTCGGCGCGTGCGCCAGACCGCGCCGGTCAATCCCACATCGGGCGCTGTGGCGCTGCCAACCGCCCGCAGGCAACGCTCGCCACTCCCGGCGACGACCCGCAACAGGTTGGTCGCCGGCTCATGGAGCATGATCAACGAACCGATCATCCCGAACAGCGCCCTGGCATGGTCCGCGATGCGCTGGAGGAGCGTGTCGCCGTCGAGCGAAGCAGCGAGGTCGCGGGCGATCGCGTTGAACGTCGCCTCTTCGCGCCTCTGCCGCTCCGCCGCCTCGTAGAGCCGCGCATTCTCCATCGCCGTCGCGATTTGCCCGACTATCAGCTCGAGCGTTTCGCACACTTCGGGTGCCAGCGCACTTCCCCAGTGCCAGGTCGTCACCGCACCGATTGCCTTCCCCCCGACAACGAGCGGGAAGCATCCCCAGGCGCGCCCAGACTGATCCGCCAGCGGCCCGTGCGGCGTGAATCCATGCTTGCGGCACTCCGCAGCGTAGTCATCGGTGATAATCGCCCGCTGCTCGGCCAGGACTGTGTCGATGAGCGACGGACCAAGGGGCAGCGGGCGGGTGAGTTCGGCGGGGTCGCGTCGCTCTCCCTCCTCAACCCAGAGGTACATCCGCAGGCAGGCATTCTCCTCGTCGAGCAGTCCCAACCAGAAGCCCTGCGGGCCGACCAATCGAATGAGATGCCGCTGGAGTGCATCGAGCAATCCCGCCAGATCAAGAGTGGCGCTGAGATCGCGGCCGATCTCGCGCAACGTCTCGGCACGTGCGGCGCGTTGCTGCTCGGCGGCGAAGAGGCGCGCGTTGCGCACCGCCAGCGCCGCCTGCGTCGCCAGCCGCCCCAAAATCGCCTCGTCCCGCGTCGTGAACTCGCGCCGCTCGTCGGCAATCGCCGCCAGCACGCCCAGCGGCTGGTCACCGAGCAGGATCGGCACGCCGAGGATCGACTGCGCGCTGCGCTCGTCCGACCACTGATCAAATTCGGGAATGTGTGCGAAGCGCTCATCATCCGAGTAATTGCTGGTCGAGAACGCGCGGCGCGTGCGCCAGACGATCCCGCTCATCCCGACCTCGGGCGTGGAGGTGAAACCGATGAACCGCTCGACCCCCCGGCCACTCCCCGCGACCACCTTCAGCAGCCCCGACGCCGGATCGTGGAGCGTCAGCCGCGCCGCCGTGACACCGAGCAGCGCCCGGGTGTGATCCGCGATCCGCTGCAACAGGATCTCGCCGTCGAGGGAGGCGGCGAGATCGCGGGCGATGTCGTTGAACGCCGCCTCCTCGCGCCGTTGCTGCTCGGCCGCCTCGTAGAGCCGGGCATTGTCCAGCGCCGTGGCGATCTGACCCGCCAGCATCTCCAGGGCCGCGACCGACTCGGCGTCAATCGGCTCATTCCAGCGCCACACCGCCATCGCCCCGATCGTGCGCCCCCCAACCTGGAGGGGCAAACCGAGCCAGATGCGATTCGGCTCGTCAGCCTGGAACCCGGCGGTGGGGATACCGCGCCGCTCGCATTCCCGCACGTAGTCAGCGGTCAGGATGCTACGCCCCGCCTCCACGACTTCCCGGAACATCGATCGCGGGAGCGGCAATGGCAATGGCCCCTCGGCTTCGGGACGCCGCTCGCCATCTTCCACCCAGAGGATCAACCGCGCCCCATGCGCCTCGTCGCACAGCCCCACCCAGCAGCTGGCCAGCCCGGTCAGCTGTTTGAGATGCAGGCGCAGGCTGTCGAATAAACGCGTCAGGTCGAGGTTGGCGCTGAGATCGCGGCCGATCTCGCGCAGTGCCTCGGCGCGGGCGGCGCGCTGCTGCTCGGCGGCGAAGAGGCGCGCGTTGCGCACCGCCAGCGCCGCCTGCGTCGCCAGCCGCCCCAGGATCACCTCATCCCGCGCCGTGAAGTGCCGCCGCTCCCGCGTGCTCGCCTGCAACACCCCCAACCGCTCCCCGTTGAGCGTGATCGGCATCCCGATCGCGGAAGCCCAGGCACCCATCGTCGGGTCGTCGCGGATCGGCACCGGCGGGATAAAGCGTCCGTCGTTCAGATAATCGTGGGCGATGATCGACCGGCCTGTTCGCCAGACATATCCACTCATGCCCTCGTCCGATCGCACCTGTGTGACAAATGCTTCGGGGGTGTCGGCGTTAAAGCCGCGCACATGCAGGTGGTCCGTCGCCGGATCGTAGAGCGTAATCAGTGCCGCGTCGCAGCCAAGCAGGCTCCGGGTGTGACGGACGATGTGATCGAAGGTGGCTTTACCGTCGAGGGATCCGGCGAGGTCGCGGGCGATCGCGTTGAACGCCACCTCTTCGCGGTGGCGCTGCTCGGCCCGTGCGTAAAGGCGCGCATTGTCGAGTGCGGGGGCGCTCTGCTCGGCGAGCGCTTGCAGCAACTCGACTACCTCGGCATCAATCGGGCCATCCCAGCGCCAGGCGGCCAGCGCGCCGATCACCCGCTCGCCCACCCGCAGCGGCACACCGATCCAGGCGCGTCCCGGTCGCTCGGCCTGCGCCCCCACCGGGCAGAAGTTGCGTCGTCGGCACTCGGCCAGATAATCGTCGGTCAGGATCGGACGCCCCTCGAACAGGAGCGCCTCCCACATCGTCGTCGGTGCCCGCGACGGGCTCCCCGGCTGCGGAATGCGCCCCGGTATCACCCCATCCTGCCCCGAGGCATCGTGCAGGAGGACGGTGTCGGCTTCGCCATCGACGATCGCAATCCAGCACTCGTCCAACCCGGTTAGTTGCAGGATGACACGCTGGAGTGTGGCGAGTTGGCGCTCCGCGTTCAGGTCGGCGTTCAACTCGGTGACGATCCGGCAGAGCTGCTCGGCCCGGTCGGCCCGCAGGCGCTCGTCTCGGTAGCGCCGGGCCAGGAGGTCGCGCGCCTCGTCGCGGTCATCCGGGCGCTGCCTGGCCTCGGCCACCTCCCCGGTTGCCATCGCCGCTGCCTGCCCGCCCGAACCGCCCCTGCTCACGTTCACCCCCCACCGGGTAGCGCCGCGCAAACGCGACGCCACAATACCCGGCCCGCTGCGCCACCATCTAACGATAGAGGACGGCAACGGGGGGAACAATCGCCCAAATGGATCGAACGGGGCGGGCCAAAGGTCTCATATCGGCGGACTGCTGGTAGTACTGCGGAAGCGGTGCCCTCGCCCGGCTACTGCGGCAGCCCCGCGCGCTGAAACGCCGCGCGCAACTCGGCTGGCAGCCGGCGCGGGCGGCCATCGGCCACCCCCACCCAGGCCCAGTAGGTGCGCGCCCGCACGAGCGGGGTGGTGGGCAGCGCGAAGCCCGGCGCGAGGAAGTGATCGGCCGGGAGGCCGCCATCCTGCTGGTCGAGGCGACCCAGGACATACTCCCGCACCGCCTGCGCCCCCTTCTGCTCGCCGATCCAGGTCACCACCACCAGCAGATCCCCCGCCATTGCCGGGCGCAAATAATCGATCTCGTGCCGGCGCGCGATGAACAGCCCGCCGAGTTCGCGCAGCCGCTCGCCATCGTACCCGAGCGCCGCCGAATGCTCGATCCCCGCCTGCTCCAGATAATTCAGATAGACCGCATTATTGACATGCCCCAGCGCATCCATCTCGTGATGCCGCACGCGAAAATATGCCGCATACCCGTGGGGGGGCGAATCGGGGGGGGGGGGGGGGGCGCTATCTCCTTCGCTGTTGGCCCGAATGTCACCCACAGCCACGCCCCCTCGCCCGTTCGCCCGCTCGCCTGTTCTCCCGTTCATTCCCCATCAATCCGCCGCCGCCTCCCGCGCCACCAGCCGCGACCGCACCTGCTGCGTCTCCGGCGAGAGGCGGCGCGTGACCAGGAACGTCGAAGCCGCGAAGAAGCAGGCGATGATGAACGGAATCTGGTACCCGACGAAGTTGAGCACATAGCCCGCCGCCAGCGGCACCACGATCGCCGCGACGTGCTGCATCGTCACCCCCATCGCCAGCGACGGGGCCAGCTCCTCCGGCGGCGCGATCTGGCGCAAGTAGGTGCTGGAACCGATATACGAGAGCGGGAAGATGAAGGAGTAGATGACATAACAGACGACCGCAATCGCCTCGTTGTCGGCGAAGCCATAGCCCAGCAGCGCCACGATGTAGCCCACATTGGCAACTTCGAGGATGCGCCGCACGCCGCGCTGGTCGATCTGCCGCCCGATCCACGGCCCGACCGTCATGTTCAGCGTCGTCACCGCCAGCAGCACCCCCGAGATCAGCGGCACCCCCAGCTTATAATGCTCCACCAGCACCCACAGCCCGAACGAGAAGAAAATCTGCTGCCGCCCGCCGTCGAGCAGATTCAGCAGATAGTAGTTGCGATATTCCTTGCGGAACAGGATCGGCTCGCGCTCGGGCAGCACCTGCTGCTCCTCACCATCGCGCAGATTCGGGAAGAAGAAGATCGCGACCGATGCCAGCAGCGCCAGCAGCCCGCAGATCACGAACGTCGAGCGAAACGTCAGCCAGCCCAGCGAGAACGTCACCAGGACAACCAGCATCGCCGTCACCGCGCCCGCGCTATTCAGCGATTGGACCCGCCCCAGGATGCTCCCCGCCCGGTGCTTCGTCGTCAGCGACATCCCGAGCGCGCCCTGCGTCTGCAGCCACGTGTGGTACCCCATCGAGCTGATCACCACCCACGGCGCGAGCGTCCAGAACGATGTGGCGAAACCGTAGAAACCGTACCCCACCGCCAGCACCGCCAGCGACAGCGCCGTCAATCGCGGCAGCGTCAACCGATAGAAGATCGCCGTGAGGAAGATCAGCAGGAAGCCGGGAATCTCGCGGATCGCCGTGATGTACCCGAACTGCGGCCCGCTCAGGTGCAACTGCTGCTTGAAGAAGTTCGAGCCGATATTCTGATTGGCCGCCATCGCGAAGCCCGTCGCCACCGTCGCCAGCGCGATCAGCGCGAACCCGCGCCCCACCGGCGTCCGCAACGTCGCCCGAATCTCGCCCATCCCCGATCCCTCTCCACGCCTGGCGCCCCACCGCCGATCGCACCATCGCCTCGACTGTCCCCCGCGCCCCAGGCAGTATACCGGACCACTCCCGGCCCTGTCTGTAGCCCGGTCGTCGGTTGTCGGACCTCCCCACGCCGCTCCGTCGTCAGCACCTCCCCCAGCCCTCCCAGCAACAAGAGTTGCCTCTTCCTCCCCCTGTCATGCTGAGCGCAGCGAAGCATCCGTCCCCCCTCATCTGGTGCCCTTGGCACAGTACATGGAATAATGTCGAAGGGCAGCGGGATCGGGACACTGATCAACGACTATCGGGAGCCATGGACGCACAGCATAACGCCGCGATCGTCGTCGACCGCGCCGTGAAAACCTACGGCGCGACGCGCGCGGTGGACAACCTCAGCTTCGTCGTCGCGCCCGGCGAACTCTTCGCCCTGCTCGGCCCGAACGGCGCGGGCAAAACCACCACCGTCGAAATGCTCGAAGGCTACCGCGCGCCCGACAGCGGCACCGTCCGCGTCCTCGACCTCGATCCCCTCCGCGACGCCCGCAAGCTGAAACTGCAGATCGGCGTCATGCTCCAGGCCGACGGCCTCCAGCCCAGCCTGACCCCGCGCGAAGTGCTGCGCCTCTACGCCGCCTTCTTCCCCAACTCCCTCGACCCCGACGACCTGATCGCCCGCGTCGGCCTGGGCGAGAGCGCCGCCACCCGCTGCCGCCGCCTCTCCGGCGGCCAGAAGCGTCGCCTCGCCCTCGCCGTCGCCCTGATCGGTCGCCCGCGCCTCCTCTTCCTCGATGAGCCAACCACCGGCATGGACCCCCAGGCCCGGCTCGCCACCTGGGCCATCGTGCAGGAACTCCGCGCCAGCGGCACCACTATCCTCCTGACCACCCACCTGCTCGACGAGGCCGAGCGCCTCGCCGACCGCGTCGCGATCATCGACCGTGGCCGCCTCGTCGCCCTCGGCACCCCGCGCGAACTGACCGGCGGCAGCACCGCCGGGGTTGCCCGCCTCGTGGCCACCCCCGGCCTGCCCACCGCCACCCTCGCCGCCCTCCCCGGCGTCCGCGCCGCGCGCGAGACGACCCCCGGCACCTACACCCTCGACCTCGACCCCGCCGCCGCGCCCGCCGCCCTCGCCGCCGTCACCGCCTGGCTGCGCGACCGCGACATCACCCTCACCGAACTGCGCGTCGGCCACGGCTCCCTCGAAGAATTCTTCCTGCAACTGACCGGCGATGGTGAACAGGCGAACAGAGGAACGGGCGAACAGGAGCATGAGCTGTGAGCGAGACCACCGCGCCAGTGGACCAACCCGGCGATCAGGCGCTCCTCTGGCGCGCAATCGCCGCCCAGACCCGCGCCGAGCTCATCCTCACCCTCCGGCGCGGCGAAAACATCCTGATCACCATCATCGTCCCCGTAATCCTCCTCGTCTTCTTCGCCGCCCTCGGCGTCCCCGGCATCGAGCACGAGGCGACCGTCCCCTTCCTGCTCCCCGGCATCCTCGCCCTCGCGATCATCGCCACCGGCATGGTCAACCTCGGCATCGCCACCGCCTACGAACGCTACTACGGCGTCCTCAAGCGCCTCGGTGCCTCCCCCCTGCCGCGCGCTGGCCTCCTGATCGCCAAGGCCCTCTCCGTCCTCCTGTTGGAAATCGTGCAGGTCGCGATCCTCCTCGCCATCGCCACCCTCGGCTACGGCTGGCGACCGGGCGGCTCCCTCCTGCTCGCCCTACTCGTCGTCATCCTCGGTACCCTCGCCTTCGCCGGGATCGGCCTCGCCATGGCCGGCGGCCTCCGCGCCGAGGCCACCCTCGCCGGTGCGAACGGCCTCTACCTCCTCACCCTCATCCTCAGCGGTGCCATCCTCCCCTCGACCACCTCCCCGGCCCGCTCCAATCCCTCGCCCGCGTCCTCCCCGCCTCCGCCCTCACCGACGCCCTCCGCGCCGCCTTCGACTCCGCCGCCCCCTTCCCCGGCAGCGCCCTGATTGTCCTCGCCGCCTGGGCCATCGTCACCCTCGCCCTCGCCGCGCGCACCTTCCGCTGGGAATAGCCGTATACTGTGCAAAGATTCGCGCAACCCCGCAGCGGAGGGTGATCCCATGTCTGTGCCCGTCGCCGGTAAGCACTACACCCTGGCCGAGTACCACCACCTCGGCGATATCGGCGTCCTCGGCGAGGATGACCGGGTGGAGCTTATTGAAGGCGAAATTGTCACGCTGGAGACGATCACAGGTCATCACATGTGGGGCGTTATTCACTTCACCCACGGCATGTCGGAGCTTCCCGGAAAAACATGGCTCGTCAGCGTTCAAAACCCGGTCCACCTCTTTGGTGATACCGAGCCGCAGCCTGACATCGCACTCCTTCGCCCGGAAGCCGCTCGCCCTGTCATTCCCAGTGCTGTCGACGTCTACCTGATCGTCGAAGTTTCCGATACCACATTGGCCTACGATTGCGGCAGGAAGCGGCAACTCTATGCCCGTGCTGATATCCCCGAGTACTGGATCATGGATATTGCAGGGCGGCGCATCCTCCAGCATACAGATCTAGCTATGGGCGACTATCAGTCGGTCACGCCATTCGTCCCCGGTGACGCGATTGATTCGCCTGTTCTCCCGGCGATCCGCTTGTCAGTCGCTGCGCTCTTCGCCTGAGTGGCGATTAGCGCATCACATCCTCCGCGCCAAAACGCGCGGCAAATGTTCAGAGAAAGGACCAGTTAATGCCCGTCTCCGACGCCTGCGAAACCTACCTGCGCAACCACGACGCCGCGCAAATGGCCCAACTCCACGACTTCCTCCGCATCCCCAGCATCAGCAACCTCCCCGAGCACAAAGCCGACGTCCGCCGCGCGGCCGAGTGGGTCGCCGATCGCCTCCGCGCCCTCGGCGCGCAAGGCGTCGAGCTCCTGCCCACCAACGGCAACCCCGTCGTCTTCGGCGAATGGCCCGCCCCATCCGGCGCACCCACCGCCATCCTCTACGGCCACTACGACGTGCAGCCGCCCGACCCGCTCGACCTCTGGACCACCCCGGCGTTCGAGCCGACGGTTCGCGACGGTCGCCTCTACGCGCGCGGCGCGGCCGACGACAAGGGCAACATGTTCGCCCCCCTGGCCGCCATCGAGGCCCTGATCGCCACGCTCGGCAGCCTGCCGATCGGCGTCAAGTGCCTCTTCGAGGGCGAGGAGGAGATCGGTTCCCCCAGCCTCCCCGCCTTCATCCGCGCCAACCGCGACCGCTACCGCGCCGACTTCGCCCTCTGCGCCGACGGCGGCCAGTGGGCCCCCGACCAGCCCTCCCTCACCGTCGCCTCCAAGGGGATCGCCGCCGCCCAGATCGACCTCCAGACCGCCAACACCGACCTCCACTCCGGCGGCTACGGCGCGGCCGTGCCCAACGCCGTCGAAGCCCTCGCCCGCCTCGTGACCACCCTCCACGACCACCACGGCCGCGTCGCCGTCAGCGGCTTCTACGAGCCCGTGCGCGACCTCACCGCCAAGGAGCGCGCCGAGATCGAGGCCATCCCCTTCAGCGAGGACGAATTCCAGCGCGGACTCGGCCTGAAAGCCCTCTGGGGCGACCCCGAATACACCGCGCTCGAACGCCGCTGGGCACGCCCCACCATCGACCTCAACGGCATCTGGGGCGGCTTCACCGGCGAGGGCCTGAAGACCGTCACCCCGAAAGAAGCGCACGCCAAGATCACCTGCCGCCTCGTCCCCAACCAGGAGCCGGGCGCGATCCTCGACGCCATCGACGCCCACCTCCAGGCCAACTGCCCGCCCGGCGCAACCGTCACCCTCACCCGCCAGACCGGCTCCGCCCGCCCCTTCGCCATCCAGCCCAATCATCCCGCCTTCGGTGCCGCGCGCGAAGTCCTGCGCGACCTCTACGGCAAGGAACCCCTGATCACCCGCGCCGGGGGCACTCTCCCGCTCGCCGAAACCCTGCAGACCGAGCTCGGTGCCGACATGATCTTCTTCTCCTGGGGCATGCCCGGCGACAACGTCCACGCCCCCAACGAATCGCTGCTCCTCGACGCCTTCAACATGTCCCGCCGCGCCTACTGCGCCGTCCTCCCCGCCCTGGCAGCCGCGTATAAGTCGTGAGTCGTGAGTCGTGAGTCGTGAGAATCTTGCTTGGCGCTAGCGGCTTCCAGTGATAGCACAAGCTCCACATAGCCCTCTCACGACTCACGTCTCCATAAGGAGAATCATGGGCATCCTCGGCGCCTTCACCGCCGCCCTCGCCTGGGGCACCGACGCCGTCCTGGCACGCCAGGGCCTGCGCTCGGTGCCGCCCGCGCTCGGCACCTTCATCTCCCTCTGCGCCAGCCTCATCCTCGGGCTGATCGCCCTCGCCATCGCCGGCCCGGTGCGCTACCCGCTGCAGGGCTTCCTCTGGTTCATGATGGTCGGCGTCTGCAACTTCCTGATCGGCCGCCAGTGCAACTTTCGCGCGACCCGAACGCCTCGGCGCGGCCCGCGCCTCCTCCCTGATGGCAACCGCACCCCTCGTCTCGGTAACCCTCGCCGTCCTCTTCACCGGCGAGCACCTTTCCTGCCCCTGCTGGCCGCACGTGCTGCTGACAGTCGGTGGCGTCATCCTGATCGTGCGCCGATGAGCAAACCAGGCGGCGCAGAACCGCACCACGACTGGCTCGGCTACCTCTTCGCCTTCGGCGCGGCGACCGCCTACGGCACCTCCGGCGTCCTGATCAAGTCGGGCCTCGCCGCCTATGGCTCCCCCTTCACCGCGATCACCATCGCCACCGCCACCGGCCTGCTCGTCCTCAGCCCGCTCGCCCTCGCCTCCTGGCGCAGCCAGGGCCAGGGCTGGCGACCGGAGCGCCGCGCCCTCCTCTTCATCCTCGCCTCCGGCCTCTGCGCCATCACCGGCTTCAGCTCCAACACCCTCGCCCTCTCCCAACTCCCCGTCACCGTCGTCGCCCCGATCAGCAGCGCCTACCCCCTCGTCACCGTCACCCTCGTCCTCATCTTCCTCCGCCGCCACGAAGTCGTCTCCTGGCGCACCATCCTCGGTGCCGCCCTGATCGTCACCGGCATCATCATCGTCGCCCTCAACCGCCACTGAGAAGTGCCGAGTGCGCAGTGCCAAGTGCCAAGTGCGCAGTGAGGAGGGATTGCTTAAGGTTCCACCCACCCAACCTTGAACTTTGAACTTTGAACCAACCCCTCGGCCCTGAGCACTGAGCACTGCGCACTGCGCACCCACACTCCGCACTTCATTTGACCCTCACTCGGAATTCGGCTATCGTATCGCCTGGGGAGAGGTGCGCGAACCCGCCAGCGTGCGAGACATGCTGGCGAATGGCCCCGTTAACCCATGTGCAACCTGCGCGCCGGCGGGCCTGGCCCGCACCGGCGAGGAGTAAACCAGACCCATGATCAGCGGCGGAGTGGCGGCGCGACGAGCGTCCCACACGAGGAGGAAGGAATGGCGGTAGCGAAAGACGCCAAAACACCGCGCTCGCGGTCGCGGCGTGCCGCGACGAACAGTGCGGCCACGAACAAAGGGGGCGACGCGCCCGCCGTTGACCTCAGCAACGAGCGATTGATCGAACTCTACCGTCAGATGGTCCTCATCCGCCGCTTCGAAGAGAAGTGCGCCGAGGCCTACGCCTACGGCAAGATCGGCGGCTTCTGCCACCTCTACATCGGCGAAGAAGCCGTCGCCGTCGGCGCGATCGCCGCCCTCAGCGCGGAAGACCACCTCGTCTCCCACTATCGCGACCACGGCTACGCCCTGGCGCGCGGCTGCGACCCCGGCGCGACGATGGCCGAACTCTACGGCCGCGCCACCGGCATCAGCGGCGGGCGCGGCGGCTCGATGCACCTCGCCGACGTCTCGAAGAAATTCTGGGGCGGCTACGCCATCGTCGCGGGCCACATCCCCCTGGCGGTCGGCATCGCCCACGCGATCAAGTACCGCAAGCAGCAGGAAGTCGTCATCTGCTTCTTCGGCGACGGCTCCACCAACAACGGTTACTTCCACGAAGCCCTCAACATCGCCGCCGTCGGCAACCTCCCGATCATCTTCCTCGCCGAAAACAACGCCTACGGCATGGGCACCGCCATCACCACCGCCTCGCGCGTCACCGACCTCGTGGACAAGGCCAAGGGCCTCCACATCGACGGTGCCATCGTGGACGGCATGGATGTCCTGGCGGTCTACGAAGCCACCAGGGCGATGCGCGAGCGCTGCCTGCAAGGCGAAGGCCCCTTCCTGCTGGAAGCCAAGACCTACCGCCTCGTCGGCCACTCGATCGCCGATGCGGCGGG
The DNA here is from genome assembly GCA_046328475.1 of Chloroflexia bacterium. GTDB lineage: Bacteria > Chloroflexota > Chloroflexia > Thermomicrobiales > CADCWN01 > CADCWN01. The sequence goes on from JAXLWN010000026.1 coordinate 32,106, forward strand.
CTATCGCACCAAGGACGAGGTCGAGCAGTATCGCGAAGACGACCCGATCGCCCGCTTCGGCCACTATCTCGCCGACCGCGACATCCTCTCGGCCGACGCCGCGAAGGAACTCGATCGTACGCTCATCGCCGAAGTCGAAGCCGCCGCCAAGTTCGCCGACGACAGCCCGGAACCGTCCCCGGACACCCTGTTCGACTACATCTACGCGCAACCACTCGACTAATTGCGGATTGCGGATTGCGGATTGCGGAATAGGGTACGAAGAGCAGCCCAGGCGTTCCCCAGTACCCTCGTCAATCCGTAATCCGCAATCCGCAATCCGCAATCGGAGGAACGATGCCTGAAATCACCTACCGCGAGGCGATCCGGCAGGCGTTGCGCGAGGAGATGACGCGCGACGACAGTGTCTACATCCTGGGCGAGGACATCGGGTCCTACGGCGGCTCCTACGCCGTCACGCGCGGCTTCCTCGACGAATGGGGGCCGGATCGCATCATCGACACCCCCATCGCCGAAGGGGGCATCCTCGGCGTGGCGACCGGCGCGGCCATGTACGGCCTGCGCCCGATCGTCGAGATCATGTCGATCAACTTCAGCCTGCTCGCGCTCGACCAGATCTGCAACCACGCCGCCAAGCTGCACTACATGTTCAACGGCCAGATGCAGGTCCCGCTGGTCATCCGCACCGCCGCCGGCTGGGGGCAACTCGCCGCCACCCACTCGCAGACCTTCGAGGCGATGTACGCCTACATCCCCGGCCTGAAGGTCGCCATGCCCGCGACCCCCTACGACGCCAAGGGCATGCTCCTCAGCGCCATCCGCGACAACGATCCGGTCATGTTCATCGAGCACAGCCTCCTCTACAGCTCGCGCGGCGAGGTGCCCGAGGAGGACTACACCGTACCGCTCGGTAAATCGACGGTGAGCCGCGAGGGCGACGATCTCACCATCGTCTCCTACTCCCGCTCCCTCATCCTCGCCCAGCAGGCCGCCGACAAGCTCGCCGAGCAGGGCATCTCCGTCGAGATCATCGATCTCCGCTCGCTGCGCCCGCTCGACCTGGACCCCGTCCTCGCCTCGGTGCAGAAGACCAACCGCGCCCTGGTCGTCGAGGAAGACTGGCGCAGCTACGGCGTCGGTGCCGAGATCGCCGCCCGCATCCAGGAAGAGGCGTTCGACGACCTCGACGCCCCGGTCATGCGCCTCGGTGCGGTCGAAGTCCCGCTCCCCTACGCCAAAAACCTGGAGCGGCTCTGCTACCCCACCGATCAAGACATCGTCGACGCCTCACTCAAACTGCTCTATCGCAAGGTCAAGTAGCCAGAGGTCAGAGATCAGAGGTCAGAAGGAACGACCGCACTGATCTCCGACCTCTGATCTCTGACCTCTGACCTCTGACCTCTCGAACGGAGTGAGCCCATGGCGAACGATGTGCTGATGCCCAAGATGGGCTACGACATGACCGAAGGCCGCATCCTGCGCTGGCTCAAGCAGGAGGGCGAGCCGGTTGAGCGCGGGCAGGCGCTCGCCGAGATCGAAACCGACAAGGCGACGATCGAGATCGAGGCGTTCGCCACCGGCACCCTCGGCCAGATCATCGGCAAGGAAGGCGACACCGTCCCGGTCGGGCAGAGGATCGCCGTCATCCTCGGCGAAGGGGAATCCGCCCCCGCCGCGCCCGCCAACGGTGCCGCCGCGAAGCCCGAAGCAAAAGCTGAGCCGAAGGCCGAAGCGAAAGCTGAAGCGCAACCCGAAGCGAAGGCCTCGGGCGAGAGTGCCCAACCCCAGCCCGTCATCCCCAACGAAGGCCAGCGCACCGTCGCCGGGGCCGAAGCAGTCGCCTCGCAGGAGGCCGCGCCCGCCGACAGCGGCGACCGCATCAAGGCCTCCCCGATCGCGCGCCGCATCGCCCAGGAGCACGAGATCGACCTGCGCCAGGTCGCCGCCAGCGGCCCCGGTGGCCGGATTGTCCGCGAGGATGTCGAAGCCTTCCTCCGCGACCGCCAGTCCCAGCCCGCTGCCGTCGCTGCCCCCGCCGCTCCAGCCGCCGCACCCGCGCCCACCCCGGCCGCGCCCGCCCCGGCTGCCGCGCCCGCAGGCGAAGGCCAGCAGGTGCCGCTCACCCGGATGCGCCAGGCCATCGCGCGCACCATGGTCGCCAGCAAGACCACCATCCCGCACTTCTACGTCTCCGCCGAGGTTGACATGACCGAGGCGCTGGCGTGGCGCAAGCGGCTCAACGATGCCGCTGCGGCCGATGGCTTCAAGATCAGCGTCAACGACATGGTCCTGAAGGCCTGCGCCGCCGCCCTGGTCAAGTTCCCGAACGTCAACGCCTCGTTCGGCGGTGACCACATCCTCCTGCACGACCACGTCAACATCAGCATCGCCGTCGCGGTCAAGGAAGGTCTGATCTCCCCGGTGCTGCACAACGTCGAGCAGAAGTCGATCGGCCAGATCGCGCGCGAAACCGCCGACATGGTCGGCCGCGCCCGCGAGGGCAAGCTGCGCGCCGACGAATACTCCGGCGGCACCTTCACCGTCAGCAACCTCGGCCCCTTCAACGTCACCGAGTTCATCGCCATCATCACCCCGCCGCAGGCCGCCGCCCTCGCCGTCGCCTCCTCCATCCAGAAAGCAGTCGTCGTGGACGGCCAGATCGCCATCCGCGACCGCATGACGATCACCATCTCCGCCGACCACCGTGTCACCGACGGTGCCGAAGCCGCCCAATTCGTCGGCGAAGTCCGCCGCCTCCTCGAAAACCCCTCGCCATGCTGATGTAACCCTCAACATCCTACGAGGTGCGCCACCCGAGAGGTGGCGCACCCCTCATCCCCTCTCCTCGCGGGAGAGGGTGCCGCCCGAAGGCGGCGGGGTGTCCGTCCTCACCCTCTCCCTTCAGGAGTCGCCGCCGCAGCGGCGGGGAGGGGTCCGCCCCGTTACTCGTTACTCGTAACTCGTACCCACCCAGCACTCAGCACTCAGCACTCAGCACTCGTTATGCCCACCATCACCCTCCACAACCGCATCGTCCCCTACACCGTGCGCCGCAGCCCGCGCGCCCGGCAAATCCGCCTGCGCGTCGGCCCGAACCTCGGCCTCGAAGTCGTCGTCCCCGCGCGCGGACAACTCCCCGACATCCCCGCCCTCCTCCGCGAGCGCGCCGCCTGGATCCTCCGCGCCCTCGACCGCGTCGCCGCCCAGGCCGTGCCCGCCGCCCCGGCGCTCGCCAGCGGCACCACCCTCCCCTACCTCGGCCTCGACCATCGCCTGATCGTCGCCCCCGGCCCCGGCGTGCCCCCCGCCGTGTTGCACGACCCCGCCGCCCGCACCCTCACCGCCCGGTTCGACCCGGCCGTCTACGACCTCCGCGCCGTCCTCGACTGGTGGTTCCGCAACCGCGCCCGCGAAACCCTCGCCGCGCGCGTCGCGCACTTCTCCGACCTGCTCAACGTCCGCCACAGCCGCCTCACCATCCGCGACACCCGCACCCGCTGGGGCAGCTGCTCCTCGCGCGGCGGCATCAACTTCAGCTGGCGGCTCATCCTCGCCCCACCCCCCATCCTCGACTACGTCGTCATCCACGAACTCGCCCACCTGCGCGAGCTGAACCACAGCCCCCGCTTCTGGGCCATCCTCGCCCACCACTGCCCCGACTACCCTTCGCATCAGGCCTGGCTCAAAGAACACGGCGCAACCCTGCACACCATCCTCGCCGACCCGGAAACGCCGTAGGGGGCGTTCAACCGAACGCCCCCTACATCACATCGAGATCAACTTTGCGAACCCCAGCCCGCGCAGGCGGGCTTTGCGGCGAAGCCCCCAGCCCAAGCCTTTAGGCTTTGGGCCACCCCGCTCCGAGGCAACCCCTACGGCTGGCTGTTCCCCCCCTCGCCCGGCGGCACATACGGCGTATCCAGCGGCTCATTCTCCGGAACGCCGATCTGATAGCGGTCTCGCGAGGCGAGATAACTGCTCCGCAGCGTCAGATCCATCGGGGCACCGTCATACAGCACCGGCGCGCCATTCTTGTCGTAGACCCGGCGGCGAATCGAAGCGTCGAACCCTTCCGCTGCGTGCTCGATCAGCAGCTTCGCCCCCGGCACCAGATCGTGCGTCTTGTCGTAGGCTGGTTTCGGGTCCGGCACGCGGATATTGGTGATGATCGGATCGTCGATCACCACGTTCCAGCCCGGATCCTTGCCGTAGAGCGAGATTTGCAGGATCCCGTCCTCCGTCGTCACCGCCTCGATCCCAAGCCAGCCACCCGTCGTATTCTCGAACTTGAAGTCGAGTCCCGACTGATCGTCCACTGTCGCATCCAACCCCATCATTCCCGAATTGGACGCCGCATACGCGACCCAGAAGAGGTGGTGATTGCGCTCCAGCACCGGCAACCCCGAGCGGAACACCGCGTGGAAGAGCGTCGTCGAGACCTGGCAGATACCGCCCGCGACCGAACTGACCGTCTTCGTCTCGCTCACCCCGCCCGCCCCGGTCACCACCGCGATGCCGTAGGCCTCCTCGTAGCCATTCGCCACCGTCTGCTCGCCGACCTGCTCGTTGAACGAGAATTCCTCGCCCGGCGGAATCAGCGCCCCATTCAGCCGCTCGGCCGCCAGCTCGACGTTGTGCCAGCGCGACGGGATCGAGAAGCTGAAATCGGTGCGCCCCACGGCGAGGCGATCCGGCGTCTGCATCTCCTCCTTCTTCGCGGAGGGGATCTTCGGCTTCGTCACCGTCACCACCGGCGTCATCGTGGCGCTTGCGCCCAGAATCGCCGTGCGCAGCGCCTGGGCGCTCGGTGCAACCTGCACCACCCGGCCATCCAGGCTGCTCACCACATCGCGCACCGCGCCGTTGGAGAACGCAAACTGCGCGTTGCGCACATCCTGGTTGAGATCATTCGCCAGCACCTGCACCAGCGCCCGCGCGCCCTGCTCATCGACCTGGATCGCCACCTTCTCCGGCTTATCCGGCTGCTCCACCAGGTGAATGAGGGGCCAGATGTCGGCCGGATAGAGTTGCCGCTTGTACTCCTCGAACGTGGCCGTGATCACCAGGCTCGTGATCTTGTCGAGCTTCGCCTTCACCGGCTCAAGGTCGGCCGTGACAATCGGCGGACTCTTCGGGTTGACGACCGCCTGCGCCTCGCCCGCGTCGGCCTGCAACGCCGCGTTGATCGCCGCCAGCGTCGCCTGCTCATCCAACCCCACCCCATCCTTACTCGGGGTGATGCTGTACCGGCCCTGCGCCCCCTCGACCAACTTCGCGCTCACGCCCGGCTGATCGATCGCCGCGTGCATCTCCGCGAAGAAGGGCGCGAGCCGCGCCGCGCTCAGGGCGACCACGAGATCGCTATTGTCCAGCTTGTAGCCGATCGCGCTCGCAATCGTCTCCTGCGGCAGCGTCCAACTCTTGTCGCCAGAGCGCACCGTCAGCGGCTTATCGGCCAAAGCCGCCGCCTGCCCCTCCACCCCGTGCAGCATGTTCGCCGTGATCGGTGCGGGGATCGACACCTGCGCCATCGTGGCCGGGCCACCGCCCAGCCGTGCCGCCTGCGCGAGGAACGCGGCGCGGCTGCCATCGAGATCGAAGCCGACGCCATTCTTATCGGCCACGATCGTCAGCTTGCTGCCATCCGCCACGGTGAAGACCGCGTCGGTCGGGTAATAGGTCGCCCCGGGTGCCCAACTGCGCAGCACCAGCTCCAACTGCCCGTCGTCGAGGGTGGCCGGGATGTGCAGATTCGCCCCACCGCGCGAGGCGAACGCCCCAAACCAGTGGCCGAAGTTGCTCAGCGCCCAGCCGTTGCGCCCATAGTCCAGCGCCTCATCCACCGCCGCCGCGCTGTCGAAGCTCACGCCCAGGTCGTAGGGGAAGACCTGCCAGCCATGCTGACCATCGGCCGTCCCGGCCGCCAGCGGCGTCTTCGCCCAGTCCGCCGCCTGCTCATCCACGCGCGCGATCGCCTCATCGCGCTCCAGCCCGCCCACATAGACCCCGGCCACGCGGACGCCGCGATAGATGCGCCCCTCGTAGCGGTGCGTGTAGGCAACGGCGTTAATCAGCAGGATCACCAGCGCCACCGCCAGCACCCCCACCCCCCCCAGGGCGATCAGGCGCTGTTGCTGCGGCGTAAGCCTTCCAGACGCATTGCGACGCGAGGCGAGCACTTGCTCGCGCAGTTCTTCGGCTGTCTGTTCCATCCCCTCGGCCTCGTGGAGCACTTCGCGGTCGTGAGTCGGGGCCTCAACCCTCAGGCGCATTGGCGGACGCCGAAGAGGTGTACCCGGTATGATCTTCAGGACGGCCAGGGTCAGCAAAGGTCACAACGGCCTGGCAGTCCGGACATCGGAATGATACCGCATTTGTTACCCGGACGGACAGCGCCGCGCCCGGTCCAATTGTACCGACCATACCGATTCCTTTAACGCTCCTCATCGCCAGCAGTAACGCCGCCCCTTCCACCATTCTACCAACCACTCCACCCCGCCCCCGATTCCGCCCCTCCCAACCCGCAACCGCCCCCTCCACCCCCACCAGCCGGGTTTACCCGGCGCACCTTCGTAGCCCGGAGATGAAGTCTCCGGTGACCTCCACCCGTTCACCCCAGGTCCTTCCACCCTCTCCCTTCAGGGGGGGCGCCGCCGCAGCGGCGGGGAGGGGTCTCTCCCCTCTCCCAGCGGTTGGGCAGGTACCCCCCGCAGGCGGCGGGGTGCGGGCCGTTTCCCACTCAGCACTCAGCACTCAGCACTCAGCACTACCAATATGGTACAGTCCCCCCAACACAGCCCAATACGGGTCGCCTGCCCCGGAAAGCAGGTGTGGAGGAGGCAGTCAAAACTGGCCTCCTTTTGCTTTGCGCGCCGCACCGGCGCAGATCGGACCACACCGAACACCATGGATTGGATCGAACTCTTCGTCGTCCTGCTGCTGATATCGGCGATCGCCGCCGTCGCCGCCCGCCGCCTGCGCCTGCAATACACGCTGGTGCTGCTGATCCTCGGCCTCCTGCTCGGCGCGTCTGGCCTGCTGCCGCAACTCGACCTCACCTCGGAACTGATCCTCCTCCTCTTCCTGCCGCCGCTCCTCTTCGAAGCCGCCTTCGCGCTCGACCTCGCCCTCCTCTGGCGGCAGCGGCGCGGCGTCCTCACCCTCGCACTCCCCGGCACCCTCCTCGCGACCCTGATCGGCGGCGCGCTCGTCGCCTGGGCCGGTATCCTCCCCCCCAGGGTCGCCTTCGTCTTCGGCGCGATGATCGCCGCCACCGATCCGGTCGCCGTCCTCGCCACCTTCCGGCAACTGCGCGCCAGCCCGGAATTGACCGTCCTCATGGAAGGGGAAAGCCTCTTCAACGACGGCATCGCCCTCTCCCTCTTCCTCACCCTCGTCGCCGCGACCACCGGCACCCTCACCGCCCCCCGCGCCATCGGCGACTTCCTGCTCACCGTGCTCGGTGGCGCACTCCTCGGCCTGCTGATCGGCTGGCTTGGCCACTACCTGATCGCCCTCGTGGACGAGCACCTGATCGAGATGACCGTCTCGGTCGCCGTCGCCTACGGCGCCTTCCTCGCCGCCGAACACCTCCACCTCTCCGGCGTCATCGCCACCCTCGCCGCCGCCATGACCCTCAGTCGCCTCGGCCGCACGCGCGGCTGGGTCCTCAGCGACAACTCGGAACGCCTGCTCGACGACCTCTGGACCTACCTCGCCTTCGTCGCCAACGCCGCCCTCTTCCTCCTGATGGGCCTCGCCGCCCCCGGTGCCGGCATCACCACCTACCCCGGCCACGTCCTCTGGGGCATCCTCGCCGCGCTCCTCGGCCGCGCCGTCGTCGCCTACCTCCTCGGCTCCCTCCCCGCCCGCCTCGGCTTCTGCCTCACCTGGCCCGAGCGCCACATCGTCTTCTGGGGCGGCCTGCGCGGCGCGGTCGCCCTCGCCGCCGCCCTCAGCCTCCCCCACAGCTTCCCCGCCCGCCCCCAGCTCCTCGCCATGACCTACGGCGTCGTCCTCTTCACCACCCTCATCCAGGGCCTCACCATCGCCCCCCTCGCCCGCCGCCTCGGTATCGTCATCCCCCCATCCCTCGCCGCAGACTGACGCGCCCAAACCCCTCCCGTGATCGTCTACCGCGAAACCGTTTACACGGCCGTTCTGTTCCGCAACGCTCGAGGCATCTCGGCGGGACAATAATCAATCTGGGGCAATCCATCCCGGTCGATTGTCGTAGCCTGCGATGCAGCGCGCGAAGAAAGGGGTGTGGCGATGAACGGCGTGAACGGGATAGTTAGGAAGGCATTGCTCAGTTGTGGTGTCGTCTCGTCGGTGTTGTATGCCGCCGCGACCTTCGTTGGCGCGTTGCGCTGGGAAGGCTACAGCTCGATCTCGCAAACCGTCAGCGAGTTGTTCGCTATTGACGCCCCATCGCGACCACTCGTCGTGCCGCTGTTCCTCACCTACAGCGTCCTGGTGATCACCTTCGGCCTGGGCGTTTGGGGGGCAGCGCGCGGCAACCGCGCACTGCGCATCGTAGGCGGCCTGCTAGTCGTCAACGAGGCGCGAGGCATCGTTGGGACGCTCTTTGCCCCCATGCACCTGCGCGGGGTCGCGGGGACATCGAGCGATACCTGGCACATGATTCTCACGGTCGTGAACGTGCTCTGTATCCTGTTCATCATCGGGCTTGGGGCGACGGCCTTCGGCACGTGGTTCCGTCGCTATTCGCTCGGGACTATCCTGCTCCTGGTTGTCTTTGGCACGTTGGCGGGGTTGGACGGTCCCCGGCTTGCGGCCAACCTGCCCACGCCCTGGATGGGGGTCACGGAGCGTATCAACATCTTCGGTTACATGCTCTGGGTCGCCGTGCTCGCCGTGGGCCTCTGGCGTGCAGAAGGGACTGTTGCGCGGAGTGAACGGGAGAAGTTAAGGGCAATTCCGCAGCAGGGGATGCCACTCGCCAGCTAGCCCGTGCAGGCAGTTCAACGCAAGAAAGGCGGAAGCGGGGGGCGCCTCACATCTACCACCCGCAGCGTCCTCCCCTCACCCACTCAGCACTCAGCGCTCAGCACTCAGCACTTAAACACACAGGGCGGTGGCACCAGCCACCGCCCTGATCGCTCTCTCAGTTCGTTGCCCACCCTAGTCGAGATACCCGCGCAGCTTGCGGCTGTAAAGCGGGCGGCGCAACTTCCGCAGCGCCTTCGCCTCGATCTGGCGGATGCGCTCGCGCGTGATGCCGAACTCGCGCCCCACCTCTTCGAGCGTGCGGTAGCGGCCATCCTGCAGCCCGTAGCGCAACTCGATGATCCGGCGCTCGCGGTCCGCGAGCTTCTGGAGCGAGTCGTTGATCTGGCTCTTCAGCAGCTGCTGCGAAGCGAGATCCAGCGGCGCGGGCATCGAGTCATCCTCGATGAAGTCCCCCAGGAAAGCGTCGCCATCCTGGCCCACCGGCGCTTCGAGCGAGACGGGGTGTCGCGAGACATCCAGCACCTGGCGCACCTTATCGATGCCGATGTCGAGCGCGCGGGCGACCTCCTCGTGGGTCGGCTCGCGCTCCAGGATCTGCTGCAACCGGTGCCCGGTCTTCTTCACGCGGTTGATCGTCTCGCCCACATGCACCGGCAGCCGGATCGTGCGGCTCTGGTCCGAGATCGCGCGGGTGATCGCCTGGCGGATCCACCACGTCGCGTAGGTGCTGAACTTGAAGCCGCGCGTGTAGTCGAACTTGTCGGTCGCCTTCATCAGACCGATGTTCCCCTCCTGAATCAGATCCAGGAAAGAGAGCCCCCGCCCCACATACTTCTTCGCGACGCTCACCACGAGACGCAGGTTCGCCTGGATGAGGTGGGCGCGGGCCTGGTCGCCATCCTCGGCGTCGGCGATGAACTCCTGCCGCTCGTCCTCGCAGGTGAAGTTGCCGTTGATCAAGCGGCGCTCCGCCCCCTTGCCCCGGTCCATCCGCTTCGCCAGCCAGACCTCCTGCTCCATCGTCAGCAGGCTCGTCTCCCCGATCTCCTGCAAATACAGGCGCACCGAGTCACTGACGCCCGAGGCATCCTCGGTGCCACTGGGGAGCGGCGGCAACGCCTGTTGGGCGTCGACCGGTTGCTGCTGCTGATTGTGCTGCTGGTGCTGCTGGCTCTGACCGTTGCGGTCGGCGGGGGGGCGCTTGATCGGGGTGGGACTCTGATCGACGACCTCGATGCCATATTCGAGGAGAGAGGAGTAGAAATCATCCAATCCGGCGACATCGGCTTCGGCGTTGGGGAAGGCTGCGACGATCTCATCGGAGAGGAGGAAGCCTTGGTCCTTACCCTTGGCGATCAGGAAGGCACTCATACGCGCACTTTCACCCAATTCACGTATCCACAGTCCCAACCTGGGCTGAATCGTCCGTGAGTTGACACCTCCTGCTGCATGTCCGGCGCGCGTCGTAGCCCAGTGGCGCGCTGCCAGGCCGCTATCGCCACGCTCCGGTGCATGGCGTGCCGAATGCCTTGGCGTGGCAATGACAGGCAATACCCTGCTCTCCAGGGTACCCTGGCACCGCCGCCTTCGCGATCAACTGGATTTGGATCCCTTCGTCTCCCCTGTCCTGGTGGGGGTGCATTCTTCATCACACTACTGAACTATACGCCATCACCCCGCGCTTGACAAGACTGTATGTACAGCCGTTGCGGCCAGTTGTCGGACATCACGCGGGGGAATCCCCCACATCCGTCCCTCGCCCCGCCCCCGAGTTTGCCCATCGGGATACCGCCACCACCAGCCACCCCGCCAGCGCCAGCGGCACCACCAGCACCGCGAAGTAGTGCAGCAGGAAATGCCCCGGCGCGACCACGTCCAGCTCGCGCCAGTTCGCCCGCAGAATCGCCCACGCCTCCCCCGGCGACCGCTCCACCGCCCGGTGCCCGAACATCGCCAGCAAACTGAGATACGACCGCAACAACCCCCAGGCGCACAGCCCCGCCACCGGCACCAGCAGCGCCAGCCGCGCCGCGCGCTCCCCGCGCCCCCGCCCGCCGGGCCACACCACCCGCTCGAACCAGATCGCCAGCGGCGCGAGCAATGTCGGCACGATCGCCAGCAAATAGCGCGTATCCTGGCTCCCGCCCCCCTCATACGTCCGGTGCGCCGCCGTCGGCAGCAACAGCATCAGCACCACCCCCAGCAGCAGCAGCGCCCGCGCCGGCACCTCCCGCGCGATCCAGCACCAACCCCCACAACGCCACCGCCAGCAGCGGCGTCACCGTCAGCAGCCCCGCCGGACCCACGACCAGCCAGCGCAGCCCTCCGCGACATATCCCGCTCGCAGAATGTAGGTCGTCCCCACACTCCGCGACCATTCAAAATAGAACTGGTACGTGTACGACGTATGCCACGGCCGCCGAACACCGCCCAGTTGTACCCGAACAACACCGCCGCCCCCGCACCCCACCCCACCGCGAACGGCAGCACCGTCGAACGCAGAGCGTCGAACGTAGAGCGCCGCGCGACGCCCGACCGCCATCCGCTGACGACTGACGACTGACGACTGACGACATACGCCCCAACAGGCACAATCAGCAGCAGATTCGGATACTCCGCCACCGCGCCGTACCCCAGCAGCAATCCCCCAGCCCCAGCAACCACCCGCGCCGCCGCTCGACGCGTTCCGCCCACAGCACCGCCGCCAGCGCCCCCGTCACGAACGCCGCGCCCGTGATGTGCGAATAGAGCAGCGTCGCATACTTCAGCACCAGCGTCGTCAGCCCGCCGATCGCCGCCGTCGTGTTCGCCGCCGCCCACCCCGCTCCCAACCCCCGCGCCAGCAGCGCCAGCGCCAGCACCGTCGCCACCCCCAGCAGCGGCGGCAGCATCGTCACAAACCGCAGCGGAAAATCGAGGTCCTGCCGCCCCGAGACCTTATCGGCCACCTGACCCAGCCAGTAGAACGGCACCGCCAAAAACGCCGTCCCCGGTGGCCGATCCGAATAGAAATGCCCCTCGTAGAAGCTCAAATCCCGGTAATCATCCACCGTCGGCGTGCCGCGCGGCGGCTGAGATCGCCGCATAATGCACATACGGATCGATCCGTGCCGTCCCATCGACCGCCAGCGCCTTCGTCAGCGCGTAATGGCTCCCATCATTCGTACTGATAATCCCATCGCGCGCCGTCAGCGCAAAAAACAGCATCCCCAGCGCCGCCAGCGCCGCCGTCCCCAACAAACCGCGCAAATACCCCCACCGCGCAACAGCGGAAGCACCCATCTTCTGCCTGGCAACCACCCCATCCACAATCATGAGACCCAATTGTACCCCAGCCAACCCCCATCACCGAGACTTCCTCGCACCGCCACCTCAAGCCGGACTTCATCCGGCGCACTTCGTAGCCCGGAGACTTCATCTCCGGGCGCACTCCGCCCACCACCCACCTCCGCCAATCCCACCCGCGTCCCCGTCTCCCACCCTCTCTTTATCGGGAGGGTCGCTGCCCGCAGGCAGCGGGGAGGGGTCTACTTACACCCGCCACCAACTCTCACCCCCACGCCCCTTTCTCCCCTTGTCTTGGCGACCTTGGCGACCTCCTTGGCGTCTTGGCGGTTCATCCGTCCCTCTTCTCTCCACTCTCTTCACTCTTCTCTCTTCACAACCCTCCCCTCCGTTGAAACCCTCCCCCGCGCGTAGTAGCATTCCCGCCTACGGACCATGAGTGGATGGTCATCGTCTCGCCTGCCCACAGGCCAGGGGATAACTGTGAGCGCACCGAGCATCAGCGTCTTCTTCCCGGCATACAACGACGGCGGCACCATCGCCAGCCTCGTCCTCGCCGCCGATCGCGCCTGCCGCGACCTCACCGACGACTACGAGATCATCGTCGTCGAGAACGGCAGCACCGACTACACGGTCGAAGTCTTGGAAGAACTGGAACCCCAGTTCGCGCACCTGCGCGTCCTCACCCACCGCGAACCGCTCGGCTACGGCGGCGCGCTGAAGCTCGGCTTCGCCACCGCCACCAAAGAACTGATCTTCTACACCGACGGCGACGGCCAGTACGACCCGCGCGAACTCGCCCTGCTTGTCCCCGCGCTCAAACCGGGCATCGACGTCGTCAACGGCTATAAAATCAGCCGCTCCGACCCGATCGGTCGCGTGATCATCGGCCGCCTCTACCACTGGGCCATGAAACTCCTCTTCGGCTTCAGGCTGCGCGACGTCGATTGCGACTTCCGCCTCATCCGCCGCACCGCCATGGACCGCATCACCCTCACCTCCGACAGCGGCATGATCTGCCTCGAACTGGTCAAGAAACTCCAGGACGCCGGTTGCCGCTTCGCCGAGGTCCCGGTCCACCACTACCACCGCGCCTACGGCCGGTCGCAATTCTTCAACTTCCCGCGCATCTGGCGCACGGTGCTCAACATCCTCTCCTTCTGGTGGCAGTTGCGCATCAAGCGCCTCCCCACGGGCCAGGCCTCGGTCGCCGCGCCCGGCCAGCGGCGGAGCGGTGCGCGATGACCCCGCCCGACGCCTTCGGCGGCGCCTTCGCCGACGCCCCGGTGCTGATCACCGGCGGCCTCGGCTTCATCGGCAGCACCCTCGCCCGCCGCCTCGCCAGCCTCGGCGCGCGGGTCACCGTGGTCGATTCGATGCTCCCCGGCGCGGGCGGCAACCTCGCCAACCTCGCCGACATCCGCGACCGCGTGCAGATCAACATCTCCGACGTGCGCGACCCCAACAGCTTCCGGTACCTCGTCCGGGGCCAGCGCTACCTCTTCAACCTCGCCGGGCAGGTCAGCCACATCGACTCCATGCGCGACCCCTTCACCGACCTCGAGATCAACGCCCGCAGCCAGCTCTCGATGATGGAGGCCTGCCGCCACCACAACCCCGACATCCGCGTCGTCTTCACCGCCACCCGCCAGCAGTACGGCCGCGCGCTGCACCTGCCGATCGGCGAGGAGCACCCGCAGCACCCCGTGGACGTGAACGGCATCAACAGCATCGCCGGCGAGTCCTACCACATCCTCTACCACCAGGTCTACGGCATCCGCGCCACCTCGCTGCGCCTCACCAACACCTACGGCCCGCGCATGCTCATCCGCCACAACCGCCAGACCGCCATCGGCTGGCTCATCCGCCTCGCCGTCGAGGGCAAGCCGATCGACCTCTTCGGCGACGGCCAGCAGCGCCGCGACTTCAACTACGTGGACGACGTCGTCGAGGCCATCCTGCTCGCCGCCACCCACCCCGCCGCCGAGGGCGAGATCTTCAACCTCGGCGGCGACCCCGTCAGCCTGCGCGACGCCGTCGAGCTGCTCGTCCAAGTCGCCGAGAGCCCCGGCGGCTACCGCCTCGTCCCCTTCCCCCCCGAGCGCAAGGCCATCGACATCGGCGACGTCTACACCGACTACGCCAAGATCGCCCGCACCCTCGGCTGGCACCCCCGCACCACCCTCCGCGACGGCCTCGCCCGCTCCGTCGCCTTCTACCGCGAACACTTCCGCGACTACGTCCCCGAAGGCGAATAGCTACCGTCGCCACCATCCCTCTCCTCGCAGGGGAAGGGGTACCACCCGCAGGCGGCGGGGTGCGGTCCGTCCCTCTCGTTACTCGTTACTCGTCACTCGTTACTTTCGTCCCTTCTCACGACTCACGACTCACGACTCACGCCTGGAGCGCAGCGACATGTGGTCCACCCTCCCCCTCCCCTGGCACACCTGCCTCGAAGAAGCCTGGACCGCCTACTGCGCCGGAGCCATCCCCATCGGTGCCGCCATCACCGACCCCACCGGCACCATCCTCGCGCGCGGACGCAACCGCGTCTTCTCCAACACCGCGCCCACCCAACGCCCCCACGGCAATCCCCTCGCCCATGCCGAAATGCACGCCTTCGAACGCCTCGACTGGGACAACATCGACCCCCACGACTGCATCCTCTACACCACCACCGAACCCTGCCCCCTCTGCTTCGGTGCCCTCTACATGTCTGGCCTCCGCGAACTCCACTACGCCGCCCGCGACACCTACGCCGGCAGCACCGACCTCCTCGGCATCACCCCCTACCTGCGCCGCAAGCCCATCCGCATCCACGGCCCCGCCGATCCCCACCTCGAAGCCATCATCGTCGCCCTCCACGTCGAATTCTCCCTCCACACCATCGGCCCCGCCCGCGCCCAGCCTCTCCTCGACGCCTGGCAAACCACCGCCCCCACCGGCGTCACCCTCGGCCGCACCCTCCACCACACCGGCCACCTCCGCCACCTCCGCTCTGCTGACACCGAGGCAAGCGTTTTGGTTGAAGAACTTGGGGAACATGTTGCAATGTGAGCAAGTGTACTTGACAAGTATTCACTTCTCGTCTAAACTGCGTCCTTAGGACGCAGTTTAGACGAGAAGTTTAAATTTAGCTGTTGTGAGATGTGAAGAAGACAGCTGCTGCTGCAATCATTGAGCGCCTCGCCGCAGAGGATCGCCGCGTTGTATCAGACTGGCGGGCGACTCTACTCTTACGAAGGGCCACACGCGATCTCTCTCCTTCGGAGCGAAGGTGGCAGGATCCACCTATGCATGTCGCCGAAATCTACCCACTGCTGCGTCAGATGCGACAGCGAGGCGAGCTTAAGCCCATACCAGGTGTAACCTATGTCTATCAAGTCGTCGTTCCTTATGCCACTGTACGCCCGGTTCAGGAAGATGAAATCCTAATGGAAGTCCATCCCTATGCTGCGCTAGCCTACCTCTCAGCATTAGCTTTTCACCATTTGACAAACGAACTTCCACAGAGCATTTACGCTCTCTTGCCTGCTGATGGAATTGGGGGCATGTTGCCACTTGGAACCGATGAGCGCGACTGGAAAGAGCTCGCGTTGATTCCTGGACGTCGAGTACCCAAGCTCCTTGGACATCATGTTCAATGGAGTCGTGTCGGTGCCGACAAGTTCCACGGCGTAGCCCTCTATCGACCCAATGGCGTACCAATTCGCGTCACAACCCCAGAGCGCACCTTGCTTGACGGTCTCCAGCGCCCCGAACTCTCCGGTGGAATCGAAAACGTACTCCGCGCCTGGGATCTCGCACGTGACATGCTCGATCTCGATGCCCTTGTGCGCGAAGTTGACCAATTCGCTGTTCAGGTACTCCGCCAACGCGTCGGCTATATCCTCGAAGAACTCGGACTGACGCATCCAGCACTTTCGACCTGGCAGCGTTCCGCACAGCGCGGCGGTTCAAGTAAACTGTTCGGTCCAGCGCCCTACGCGCCTACGTACAGCGAACGCTGGAGCCTCTCACTTAACGCCCCAGTCGATATCCTGCATGAGAGCCGCGCATGATCGACCGCTACCCTGCCTCATTCGCCAACATCACGACCTGGGCCAGGGCCAATCATATCCCGGTTGCCGAGGCACGCAAACGCTTTGCCCAGTATGCTGTACTCCGGGCCGTCACCGGATCGCGCACCTTGAGCGAACTCCTCGTCTTCAAAGGCGGCAACGCGCTCGATTTCATCTGGCAGCCCAATCGCAGCACCACCGACCTCGATTTCTCCGCCGACATGACCATGCTTGCGGACGACTGGGACCCCGATATACTCATCGAACAATTCCGCGTCCCACTCATTCCCGCGCTCGACGCCGTTGGTCGCACGCTCGGCGTCCGCCTACGGCTACAGAAGTTCGTGAAGCAGCCACCCACAGGGAGAAAGTTCGCCACCTACGCCGCCAGCATCGCCTACGCGCTCGCAGACGAGCAGCGGAACCGCGAACGCATCGAGCGCGGCGAACCCATCGCCGCCACGAGTCCCCTCGAAATCAGCCTGAATGAACCCATCTGCGCCGACGAGCGGATCGATCTGCACGGCACGTTCCGCCTTCGCGTCAGCACGCTCGAAGATATCGTTGCGGAGAAACTTCGGGCGCTCCTGCAACAGGTACTCCGCAATCGCACGCGCCGTCAAGATCTGCTCGATATCGCGGTCATCCTCAAGTCCGGGCAACCGCTTGACCCCACGCGGATTGCTGAATACTTGCAGCGAAAGGCTGCCGCCAGGAATATTCCGGTCTCACGCGCCGCCTTTCGCGATCCTGCCCTCGCCGAACGTGCGCAACAGGACTATGCCGCGCTTGCCGCCCGACGCGAACCCTCTTCATCCCCGCCGACGAAGCGCTGCGACTAATTCTCGACTTTATTGCCACACTCCCGATACCCGAGGGGATCGCACCATCCTAGCCGGATTCATCCGGCGCATTAACGTAGCCCGGAGACTTCAGCTCCGGGCGATCTTCACCTGCCACGCACTCCAGCCACTCTCCCTCTCACCTCCACTCTCCCACTCTCCACTCTCCTCCTCACTCCCTCGTCCACCGCACCCCCAACCACAACCACCCCCACCAACACCACCCACGGCACCACCCCCCACACCTCGAACGGCAACCCCGCCTTAATCCCCGGAGCCCGCAGCGGATTCGGCCACCCCCACGCCGCAGAGTAGCACATCCCCGAACCACTTCCGACCAGACACCAGATAGTACGCCGCGTGCGGCACCCAGGCCAGGAAGACCGCGACCACCCACCCCCACGCCACCAACGCCCCGCCCACATAGCGCAACCACCGCCGCGACCACCCCTCCCACGCCCCCGCACCCATCGCCCCAGCAGCGGCACCACCGGCAGCACGTAGCGCCCCGGCGGCCCCCACGCCTCCCAGCCATCCGCGCGCAGCCCCACAATCGCGAACTGCATCGCAAGCATCAGCCCCGGCCAGACCACGCGGCGCGCGGCGAACGAGCCCGATCAATCCCACCGGCGCGAGCAGCAGCAGCGGCGAGGCGGGGATCAACCCCGTCGCCCGGTCGAACACGATCCCCGCCAGATGATGCCCGAGCGCTGCCACCGAGAAATACCGCTCCAGCGTCTCCGCCGACAGCCGCGACGACAGCGCCACCGGCGGCGGCAGCACCGGCCGCGCCAGCCACCAGAGCCCCACCACCCCCACCGGCACCAGCAACGCCAGCAGCAACATCCTCTGCGCCCGGCGACCGAGCGCCGCCAGCCCCATCAGCCGCCAGCCCAAGGCAGACCGCCAGCATCGCCGCCAGCGGCAGCACCGCGTGTGCAGCAGCGGGATCGCCAGCGCGCAGAGGGCTGCCGTCCCCAGCCGCCAACCCCGGCAGCGGTGCCGCCCCCAGCGCCAGGCCGCAGCCCGTCACCAGCAGCAGGGTCGCCGGAATCTCCGGATAGAGCAGCAGCGCGAAGGGCAGCAGCGGCACCGCCACCCGAGCGCGAGCACCGTCGCCAGCGCAACCCGCCGCGCATCCCCGCGTCGCGCAGCAGCCCATAGAGCTGCGCCACCAGCAGCGCGCCGCACCCGGCGACCACCAGCAGCGCCCCGAACCAACCCCCCAGCCAGACGCCCGGACTCAGCAGCACCGGCAGCCCCCACTCGTGCTGGAACCCCCCGCTCCGCACCGTCAGCTGATCGACCGTCGCGCGCACCGGTCCCTCAGCGCGCACCACGATCGCCCCGTTCGCGTCAACCAACTCCCCATCCGCATCGGCGAAGTCGAGCCGCACCGCACCGGCGCAGCCGCCGCACAGCACCACCTCCCGCTCCGCGCGCACCTCCCCGCCATCGCCGAGCAGCGTCACTGTCACCGGCAGCGCGTCCGCGCCAGGATTCCCCACCACCACCCGCGTGGCGACGAACCACCGCTCCTCCCCCACGATCGCCGGGAACCAGATCGCCCTCCGCGCTCCAGCGGCGCGACGACCGCCCGGTGGCGCTCGAACGCCTGGAGGAACGCCGCCACCACCGGACCATCCGCCTCCAGGGTCGCGACCGGCCCCTCCGCCGCCGCCAACGCGGCGGCGAGTCGCACCTGCCCCGTCGCGCGCGGCGCGAGTGTGAGCAGGGGTGCCGCATCACCCGCGCGCCGCACCCGCACCGGCCCCTCGCCGGGATTGTGGACGATCAGGAAGACCCCGCCCGTCTCGTGCGTCGTCGTCGGCGCGGCGGGAATCGCCAGCGGACCAACTACCGTGGCGAGCGCGGGCAACGCCAGCAGCCCCGCCTCCCCGAGTCGCGCCAGCCCGACCGCCGCCACCGGCCGCTCCGCGACGAAGACCGTCTGCGCCGCCTCCTGCCCCGGCAGCGGCAGCACCAGCGTGCCGTTCGCGAGCATCGTCGGCGACTCGGCCGCCGTCTCTCGCCCGTCGCTGTCATAGCGCCTGACCGTCAACCCCACCGGCCCCGACTCGTCGTTCCGCAGGAACAGCCGCGCCTCCGACCCCGCCGCCAGCGACGGCACCACCACGCAGAATTGCGCCGACGGTGCCGCCCCGCCGTACCCATCGAGCGCACCCGTCGCGGTCGTCAGGCGCACCGCCACCCCCACCGGCTGGCTCGCCTCGACCGTCGCCCCGCGCCAGTCAGCGCCCGCCGGGATCGCGATCAGCCGCGAAGCGGCCGGCCCGAGCGTGATTCTCTCCCCCTCGCCCGTCGCGCCATCGACCCGCACCACGATCTCCGTCGCGGTGCTCGCCGTGTCTGACGATGCCGATCTCCCCCGCCACCCCCGGCCCCGCGACCACCGGCAACGCGCGTGTCGCCGCGCCGCCGGTTGCCCTGTGCCACCGACCAGCCGATCCAGCCCGTTGTCCGGGAACTCGTGTCCCCAGGCATCCTCCGGATACTGCACCCGCGCCAGCATCCACGGCGCATAGCCGTTATTCGACAGCCCCAGGTGCGCGGTCGCGCGCCAGCCGAGCGCCGCCGCCAGATAGCCCGGCTCATCCCGAGAGCCCCATCGCCGCCATGCGCCACGGTGCCAGCGACCACGCCACCGCCACGCCGAGCGCCAGCACCGCCAGCGCCACCCCGCCGGCCCGTCGCCACCCCGGCGCACCCGCCAGAGCGCCGCGCCGCACACCGCCGCCTTCGCCACCAGCAGCAGCACCAGCAGCCCGCCCGGCCACGACACTCGCAGCGTCCGCTCCAACTCCGAATACTCGCCTCGCCCCACCAGCCACGCACCCACCGGCATGGCCAGTGCCAGCAACCCGGCGAGCAGATCGCCAATCAGGATCCAGCGCCCCACCACCCCAGGCAGCAGCCGCGCGAGGATCGCCACCGCCGCGCCAAAGACCACGATCGCCCACGGCACCAGCCGGATCGCCGTCTGGTCATACAACTGCAAACCGGGCAGCGCCGCCAGCGGCGGGGCGACCAACCAATACCACCACGCCGCCGCCAGCCCGCTCGCCAGCGCATAGCCACCGAGCGCGACCCCGCCCGGCGGTCGCGCAGCCAGATCACCGTCGCCACGCCGATCAGCAGGATTGCGACATATCCCCGCAGGCTGCTGGCCGGGTATGGCTCCAACGCAATCGGCGCGCACGCCGAGATGCCGAGGATCGCCAGTGCCAGCAACCAGCGCTGCCCTGCCGCCTCCCGGAGCGGCTGGATCGCCAGGGCAGCCCCGCGCCGCACCGCGAACAGCAACCCGATCGCCGCCAGCCCCATAATCATCGCCGGGTGCCGCGACGCGACCAGCCAGGAGAGCGTCGCCGCGCCCGTGTAGCCGATCAGCAGCGGCGTCACCCACCGCTCGCTCCGCAACGCGCGAAACAGCCAGTATCCCAGCCCCAGCAGCCCCACCTGCACGAGCGCCAGCCCCGCGCGCCAGGGCAGCGGCGGCCCATCCACCTCCCAGCGCACCGCCGCCACCACGAAACCGAGTTCGCGCTGATCCCCCGGCGCGCTGCGCGGGTTCGCCACCAGCGCGCGACCTGCAGCGGCTCGTCGCCCGCCGTCGGCCGCGCGTACCGACCCGATACTCGCGCAGCGCGCCATCGGGATAGACCGTGGCCAGTGGCGTCCCATCGACGACGATCGCCAACCGCCGGGCGCGCGCTCGCCCCGGACCATCCTGCGCCGCCACCACGATCACATAGCGGTCGGCGCGCGACACCGGCAGCGTCAGCCGCGCCGTCGGCTGCGACCAGCGGTAACTGAACCCCTCGCTATTCCGCTCAGGGCCATAGAACCCCGCCAGGGCAACCCACCCCGGCGCCTCGGCCAGTCGCACCGTGCGTTGTGTCAGTGGAAAAAACTCAACCAGAGGGTCACAACCGCCAGGAACGCCAGACCAGCCGCCGCAAGCCAATCGCCGCGCATCACCAATCGGCGCGCGGACCAACCGGCTCTACGCCCCCGCGCCACCACGCCGCCATCGCCCGCCGTCGCCCGGTCCGCCCGTCCCGTCGTCACACTTCACTGAATATGCATAAGCAATCGCACCGCCAGATCACCCCCCGCAGTGTAGCACAGCCCTCCCTCTCGCCCCGCCACAACCCCCATCCTCAACCACCGTGGCATGATTTCCCCCCCTCGACGGGTCCGTATATGCAGGGGCGAAAACGAAACTTGCCCTCGTCGGGACGGCACCGCATCTCCTTTGGCCACTCGTCCCCACCCATCAAGGAGGCCCACCATGACCACTCACGCTCCCAGCCACTGCCAAGAGTCCCCCCAGGATTGGGGGGATGTAGGGGGGCCTCCCCACGCCCCAGCCACCCGCTCTCTCCCACGCTCTCACCTCCCGACCTGTCATGCTGCGCGCAGCGCAGCATCCGCCCCTCTCTTCTCTCCACTCTCCACTCTCCTCGTCTCTGTGCCCCCTGTGCCCTCCGTGGTGTATTCGTCATTCGTCATTCATCATTCGTCATTCGCTCCGTCCCCGCGTCGTTCTCCGCGTCTCCGCGCCTCTGCGGCTTTACTCTCTTCTCTCTTCTCTCTTCTCTCTTCTCTCCACTCCCCCACCCCTCCCCTGGAGGAGAGGAAGAGGAAGAGTCAAAATGGAAAAACAAACCTACTTTTCGCCACCTCACCCGGACCGTCCCCTCCGCCCCACTTCGCCCGAATCCCCTATCCCCACGCCGCAAACCCTCCTGTCCCATCTCCCGTAACCCCTTCGCCCCGCCCGAAAGCACCCGAATGGGCTACCCGGCCGATTGGCCCGCACCATCCCCGATCCACTATACTTCGCGCTTGTGCGCGGCCAGGCCAGGCACGATCAGCAGGCACGATCGGATAATGCCCGGCATGGGTCGATCAGGGGTGGGACGGCGCGTGAAGAAGCCCATACGCATCATCGGCGGCGTGCTCATCACCCTCTTCTTCCTCTGGCTCGCGGTCCGCAACGTCGATCTCGCCGCCATCCGCGACGCCCTCAGGCACGCCTCCTACCGCTACCTCATCCCCGCCGCCCTCTTCTGCGCCACCGGCTACCTGCTGCGCACCCTGCGCTGGCAGCGCATCCTCGCCCCCACCAGGCAGGTCCCCTTCGCGCGCCTCTTCCCGGTCCTGATGATCGGCTTCGCCGCCAACAACCTCCTCCCCGCGCGCATCGGCGAATTTGTCCGCGCCTACCTCCTCAGCCGCCGCGAGCGGGCCAGCACCAGCCTCGCCCTGGCCACCATCGTCCTGGAGCGCGTCTGCGACGGCCTGATGCTGATCACCCTGATGGCCGGCACCATCATCTTCGTCCCCATCCCCATCGACGACCCGAAGATCGACTTCGTCGAGTCCGCCGCCGCGATCATCTTCGGCGTCGCGGCGCTCGGCATCGTCCTGCTCCTCTTCGCCCCGCGCCCCATCCTCGCCATCATGCGCTTCTGCCTGCGCCCGCTCCCTCACCGGCTCGCCGCGCGCATCACCGGCATCATGGACGCCTTCATCGCCGGCCTGGAAGCCCTGCGCAGCCCCCTGGAGATCGCCAAGATCGCCGGCTTGGCCGCCCTGATCTGGGCCTGCGAGGCCGCCACCTTCGGCAGCGTGCTCCTCGCCTTCCCGCTCGGCCTGGAGCGCGGCGAATGGGTCGCCGCCGCCCTCTTCCTCCTCGTCTTCGTCAACCTGGGGATCATGATCCCCTCCGCCCCCGGCTACATCGGCACCTACCAGCTCTTCGCCAAGATGGCGCTCGGGGCCTTCGCCGTCTCCGCCGCATCGGCGGTCGCGCTCTCCTTCGTCGTCCACGCGCTCCAATACTCGCTCGTCACCGGCATTGGCCTGATCTGCCTCTGGCGGCTCGGCCTCTCCCCCCGCACCCTCGGCGAACTCGGCAGCGCCGACGCCACCGCCGACACCGCCGCCGGTGAACCCATCGCCACCCGCGACCCCGCCACACCCGAAACTCGTCCCCACGAAGGCGTCACCATCGCCAACATCGAGGCAGCCCATGGCGGAAAATAGCCCGCGCCCATTCCCCGTCCCTCGTCCCTCGTTACTCATTACTCGTTACTCATCACTCGTCACCCGCCATGCTTCGTAACTGGCGCCTCTGGCTCGGCCTGCTGATCAGCGTCGCCTTCATCGCCCTGGCGATTCGCGGCCAGGACCTCGGCCGCGTGCGCGAAGCCCTCGGCGAGGCCGACTACCGCTACCTCCCCTTCGCCCTGGTCCTCTATTTCGCCGGGGTGCTGCTCCGCACCTTGCGTTGGCGCTACCTGCTCGCCCCCGTGCGCCGCGTCCAGGCGCGCAAGCTCTACTCCATCGTCGTCATCGGCTACATGGCCAACAACGTCCTCCCCTGGCGCATCGGCGAGGTCGTCCGCAGCTACGTGCTGCGCGAGCGCGAGGGCGTCCCCACCAGCGCCTCGCTCGCCACCATCGCCGTTGAGCGCATCTTCGACGGCCTGACGATGCTCGCCTTCCTCTTCCTCGCCTCGCTCGTCATCCCGCTCGACCCCACCATCAGGGCGCGAGCCGTCGTCGTCACCATCGTCTTCCTGCTGGCCATCGTCGCCCTGATCGTGATCGTCGTCTCCAACCAGCTGCGCGCCCGCCTCCTGTCGCTCGTCACCCGCCCCCTCCCCGCCGCCATCGGCACCCGCCTGACCGCGCTCGTCGAGAGCTTCGTCGGCGGCCTCCACATCCTTCGGTCCTTCAAGGACCTCATCCTCGTCGCCTCCTGCTCCATCCTCGCCTGGGGGCTGGAGAGCTCGATGTACCTGGTGATCGCGCGCGGCTTCGGCCTGCACCTGGAGATCTCCGGCCGTGATCGCGAAATCGCCGGGATGCTGATGACGACCGCCGTCGCCAACCTCGCGACCCTCATCCCCTCCACCCCCGGCTACATCGGCGTCTTCGAGTCGGGCGTGGTGCTCGTCGTCAACGGCATCCTCGGCATCGAGCGCGAGGTCGCCCTCAGCTACGCCATCGTCGTCCACGCCGCGCTCTACTTCCCGATCACCCTCTGGGGCCTCTACTACTGGGCTCGCGCCCACCTCTCCCTCAGCGCCGTCCGCTCCGACGCCAGCCGCGAGGCCGAGCAAGCCAGCAGATAAGCGCGCGTCACCGCCCGCTCACTGACTACTGACTACTGACTACTGACTACTGGTGCCCGATGCTACTCACCGCTGAACCTGTACTGCTCGAATGGTGGAAAGCCGTCATCCTCGGTGTTGTCCAGGGCATCACCGAGTTCCTGCCGATCAGCTCATCCGCCCACCTAGTCCTGATCCCCTGGCTCTTCAACTGGCGCGACCCCGGCCTCACCTTCGATGTGGCGCTCCACATCGGCACGCTCACCGCCGTGCTGGCCTACTTCCGCCGCGACATCTGGTCGATGCTCGCCGCGCTCTGGCGCGGACTCTTGTCGCGCGCCCCGCTGGCCGAACCGGACGGTCGGCTGGCCTTCATGCTCGTCTTCGGCTCGCTCCCCGGCTTCATCGTCGGCCTCCTCTTCGACGGGCCGATCGATAGGTTCTTCCATCGCCCCGAGGCGGTCCGCACGGCCCTGGTGATCATGTCAATGACATTAATCGTCATGGGCATCCTGCTCTACGTCGCCGAGCGGGTCGGCCGCCGCGTGCGCGACATCGCCTCGCTGCACTTCAGCGACGCGGCGATCATCGGCGTCGCGCAGGCGTGTGCGCTCATCCCCGGCGTCTCGCGCTCCGGCAGCACGCTCACCGCCGGACTCTTCCTCAACCTGCGGCGCGGGGACGCGGCGCGCTTCTCCTTCCTCCTCTCGCTGCCGATCACCGCCGGCGCGGCCCTGAAGAAGACCCTGGATGTGGTGAAGGAGGGCGGCCTGGCACCGTCCGACCGGCTGCCCTTCGCGCTCGGCATCCTCACCGCCGCGCTGGTCGGCTACACCTGCATCGCCTTCTTGCTGCGCTATCTCCAGCGGGCCAGTACAATGGCTTTTACCATCTATCGGGTGGCGTTCGGGGTCCTCATCCTTTTCCTGCTCCTCGTACGCTGACCGTTTGGGCTCGTCGTTCGTTACAATGAGTAGTGGACCATCGCGGGTGGCGGAGGGGGAGGCATTTGGTAGTGGATGAAGCTGAGAAGATCGCACCGACCAACGAGGTGGTCGCCAGCGAGGCGGCCCCCGAGGAGTCGGGCGATCGAGGGCGCCGGGCGCTGCGCTTCGCGCGCGAGCTGCTCGAGACGATCGTGCTGACGCTGGTCATCTTCCTGGTAGTGCGCGCGAATATCACCATGTACCGCGTCGATGGCACCAGCATGGTCCCGACACTCCACGACGGGGCCTACCTGATCGTCAACAAGACGGTCTACTTCCACTTCAACAAGAATGCCCTCCGCAATTGGCTGCCCGGCCCCGACAATCAGGAGCGCGATGTCGCCTACCTCTTCCACCCGCCCCGGCGCGGCGACATCGTCGTGCTCAATCCGCCGGTGCCGTCGGACAAGCCCTACATCAAGCGCGTGATCGGCCTGCCCGGCGACCGCATCTCCATCCACGACGGCAAGGTCTACGTCAACGATGTCGCCCTCACCGAACCCTACATCGCCGCCCCGCCCGCCTATCGCTACCCGCAGGGCACCGAGAATGGCGTCTACGTCGTCCCCGAAGCGCATGTCTTCGTCCTCGGCGACAACCGCAACAATAGCCAGGACTCCCACGGCGCGAACTTCGGCGCGGTCTCGCTCGATAGCATCATCGGCCAGGCCTTCTTCATCTACCTCCCCCTCGACGACGCCGGCATCATCCCGCACCACCGCTACAGCGAGTTGGGCGAGTGACCGCTGGATCGTAGAGCGTAGAACGTAGAGCGACTCATAAACGAGGGGCGATGCCTGTCTTGTCAGGCACCGCCCCTCGCCATTTTACGTCCTACGCTCCACGCTCTACGCCTTACGCCCTACTCCCCCCGCTCCTCCGGCGGTCGCGCCGCGCGGAACATCGCCAGCAGCAGCAGGTCGTAGACGACTTTCAGCGAGCCGCAGATCACCAGCGGCCAGCCGAACGGCGAACTGGCGAGCAGGTAGCCCGCCGGGAGCGGCGCGAGCGCGGAGGCCAGGCTGCGCGGCACATTCGTCACGCTGGCAGCGGCCGGGCGCTCGGGCGGCGAGACGACGGCCATGACATACGATGTGCGCGTCGGCACGTCCATCTGCGAGAGGGCGCTGCGCGCGAAGAGGAAGGCCAGCGCCAGCGGCAGCGTCGGCATGAACGGCACCAGGATCAGGAAGAGGTTCGCCGGGAGATGGGTGAAGACCATCGTGTTGATCAGCCCGATCCGGCGTGCGAGGCGCGGCGCGACGAGTTGCGACCCGGCGGCGAGCAAGCTGGTCCAGAAGAAGATCGCCCCGGTGGTCGCCACCGACAGTCCGAAGCGGTTCAGTAACCAGAGCGCCATGATCGACTGCACCGCGAAGCCCCCGGCGAACGAGTCGATGCTGAAAAGCCCCGCCAGGGTATAGACCATCCGCTTCGACGGCCCGAGCGGCGCGGCGGTGTGACCCCCTGATGGTTCGATCGCCGGGGAGAGGCCCCGGTAGAGCAGCAGCACGACCACCCCGAGCAGGGCGTAGAGCAGGAACATCCCCGCGAGCGCCGACTGGAAGTCGAGCGAGGTCCGCGCCGCGATCAGACTCGGTAACCCGGCGAAGAGCGACCCGATCGCCGCGATCAGGGTCCCGGTGTAGGTATAGCGCGCGAAGAGCGTGGTGCGATCTTCGGGCACGACTGTCTGCGGCAGGAGTGCCTGCTCGGTCGGTAGGAAGACGCTGACATCGCCCGACGATGGATTGAGCGTGCCGACAAAGGCGACGACCAGCAGCGGCCAGAAGTCGCGCACGAAGGCGAATGCCAGCCCCGTCGCGATCATCAGGATCGCCGCGCGCAGCAGGAGCGCGCGGCGGCGCAGCCGCACCGCGATCAGCCCCACACCGAGTGTCAGCGCCGCCGAGCCGAGCAGCGTTGCGGTCGTCACCGCCCCGATTTGTATCTCGCTATAACCGAGGGTCGTCAGGTAGACCGGCAGCAACACGCTGACGAAGCCGTCACCGAAGGCCCGTACCCCTCGCGCTCGCACCAATACGGCTGCGTCCGGCGACGCGCCGGGCGGCAGGAGGCGAATCACTCCATCTCCGCCAAAACTTCGCGCGCGGCGGCGAGGGTGGCGTCGATGTCGGCCTCGGTGTGGACCGCCGAGAGGTAGAACTTCTGCACGGCGGGGTTGACCAGCATCCCGCGCGACAGCAGCCCGTCATACCACTGCGCCATGCGTCGCTTATCGGCGGTCTGCGCCGAGCGGTAGTCGGTCACCGGCTGGTCGGTGAAGAGGACGGTCACGATCGGGCCGTCCCAGAGCACCTGGCCGGGGATGCCGCGCTCGGCCAGTAAGGCTTGCAGGCCGTGGGCTAGCCGATCGCCGATGGCGCGCAGGCGATCGTAGGTGCCGGGCTGGCCCAGTTCGCGCAGCGTGGCCGACCCGGCGGTGGCAGCGAGTGGATTGCCGCTGAAGGTGCCGCCGAAGAAGGTGAAGCGCTCGTCGTCGCGGCGGCGCGGGTCGGTCAGCTCGATGATCTCGGCGGAACCGGCGACGGCCGAGATGGCGTAGCCGCCGCCGATCGTCTTGCCGTAGACCGCCAGGTCGGGGGTGACGCCGTAGCGCTCCTGCGCGCCGCCCCAGGCCAGCCGGAAGCCGGTCACGACCTCGTCGAAGATCAGCAGCACATTGTGCGCCTTCGTCGCCTCGCGCAGTGCTTGCAGGAAGCCGGGCTGCGGCGGGATGACTCGCTGGTAAGGCTCCACGATCACCGCCGCCAGGTCGCGGCCGTACGAGGCGATGATCTCCCCGGCCAGTGTCGCGTCGTTGTAGGGCGCGACGAGCATCTGGTCGGCGACGGGGCGGGGCACCCCCGCCGAGTCGGCCGGGGCAACCGGGTAGTCGGTGGGTCGCCTCGGCGTGGAGGCGACCAGCGCGTAGTCGCTGTGGCCGTGGTAGCCCCCCTCGAACTTCAGCACCTTGTCGCGCCCGGTGAAGGCGCGGGCATAGCGCATCGCCAGGAAGGTCGCCTCCGAGCCGGTCGAGGCGAATTTCACCTTCTCCGCGCAGGGGACCGCCGCGACGATCTGCTCGGCCAGTTCGATGATCGGCTCGCTGAGGGCGTAGAAGTGCGAGCCGCGCCGCGCCTGCTCGATCACCGCCTCGGTGATGGCGGGGTGGGCGTGACCGAGGATCAGCGGCCCCGAGCCGAGGACGTAGTCGATGTAGGCGTTGCCGTCGGCGTCGTAGATCTTGCTCCCCTCGCCGCGCGCGGCGACGAAGGCACCGCCCCGCGCCCCGGTCGCGACGCCGACCGCGCCATAGGGCATCACCCGCGCCGCCCGCGCCGTCCATTCGGCATTGCGCGACTCGATCTGGATCGCCATGCTGACCGCCTCCCGACGCCGCCCGCCCGACAGAAGAAGGATCGCGGTGGTGCGGCGCTCACTCCTCATCCGACCCCAGGCATGGCGCACAGTATCGCATGTGCCGGTCGAGTCTGCCGACGGCTCGTCGCCAGGGGATGTCGAAGTACACCGCTTCGCAACCTCGCGCGCTCTCGTATCGCCACCGTCATCCCCGAAGCTGGGCCTGGCAGCGCAGGAGGATGGGCGATAGGCACCTCGATGCGCTCGGGAATGGTCTCGGCGCGAAAGGGATGGTCGTCCGGTGTCTTGCACAGGTTCTCGCCTCAGCCACCGGCATTGGCGGCGCGATGTTGGCGTTCTCGGTCAGCCTCGCCCGGGCGATGGCAGGGCCATGTGCGCGTGCGGCACCGGGTACGGTACGGAACTCCCAGGACGAACGGCCCAAAAGATGGCCCGAATTCCCCCCAGACCACCCCCCTGAATGGGCTAGCTTTCCTATAGGTCCCATACCAGTCGATGTTCTACGCTACGCACAGTGACCGTGACCGTCCAGGGCCACCCCGGGGGAAACGCCGGGGGCGCAAAGCTTCGGACCTACCGCCTCGCCTACCCGTGCACGGGTGCGAGGCTATGGCAGCCGAGCCGCCGGTTGCGGGGTTGAATACCCCGCACCACGGGGGATCGCCCCCCAGGACGCGGGGACTACATCAGTTGATGGAGTCCCGCCATGACACACCACCGCCATCTTCCTCGACCCGCCTCTTCGGCAAACATCACGCTGCGGGCCAACTCCCACCGCTTGGCATTGGAGAGCGCCGTGCCTGCCACTGCGTCGCGTAGCGTGCTGCCGTAAAAGGAGGCGAGACTATGACCATGTTGCGCCTGAGAGGGCGACAGAACCGCCGCCTGCGCAGTTTCCTGGGGCAGTCGGCCACCGAGTTCGCGCTGCTCTCCCTCCTCTTCTTCACGATGACTGCCGGTGTGGTCGACCTGGGTCGTGGCGTCTACGCCCGCAACGCGCTCACGAATGCGGTGCGCGAGGGTGCGCGCTACGGCTCGACGAACCCCCGCGACTACGACGGCATGATCGCCAGGGCCGCCAACACCTCGCCGGGGCTGGACCTCGCGTCCACCCCCTCCGGCTTCGTGACCAACGGCGGCTCGGTGAAGTGCTCCGATCGCCCGGTTGCCTACCTGCCCAGCACCGCAGGGATGCCGCTCGCGCCCGGCGCGATCGCGATGCTGGTGGCCGGGCCGCTCTTCGCGCAGCAGCAGCTGGCCGCCGCGCCTTCCTGCATGTCGAGCTACTACTTCGTCATCAATGGCAGCACCCAGGTGGCGACGCTCGAAGGCAATGTGCATGCCGGCGACTATGTTCAGGCGGTCTTCTCGATCAGCGCCGGGTGCGCGAACGTGTCCGTCTCGCTGATCGCCTACCGCACCACCGCGCCGGATGGCGACGGGAACCGGACGACCATCCTGCCCGCCTACAACAGTGACTCGGGCACGTTCGGCCCCGGCACGCACACCCTGGCGGTCTCCGTGCCGAACGACTACTTCATGCTCAACTTCGACCTGTCCGGCGTTGGCTCGGTGCCGCCGACCAAGACGCCGACGCTGACCCCGACCAAGACGGCCACGGCGACCAACACCGCGACCCCGCTCCCGACCGCAACCGCGACGGTGACGAACACGCCGACCAACACCGCCACGGCCACGGCGACGAAGACGGCGACGCCGGTTCTGCCCACGGCGACGGCCACGGCGACCAAGACCGCGACGCCGATCCTGCCCACGGCCACCATCACGAACACGCCCACGGTGACGAACACGCCCACGGTGACGAACACCCCACGCCCGACGGCGACGGCCACGGTGACCAATACGCCCGGCCCGCCGACGGCGACGCCGACCGCGACGAACACGCCGACGAAGACGGCGACGCCGACGGTGACCAATACGCCGACGAACACGGCCACGCCAACCAACACGGCCACGCCGACCAAGACCGCCACGCCTGCGCCGCCGACGGCGACGCCGACCGTGACGAACACGCCGCTGCCGACGGCGACGCCGACGAATACGGCGACGCCGACGAATACCCCGACGCGGACGCCGATCCCGACGCCAACCGTGACGAAGACGCCGACCCCGAACGGTCAGTTGCCCGATCCGACGAATGGCGTGAGCACGCCCGATACGATCGGCACCACGACGGGCTCATCCCAGGCGGTTGGGAATGTTGCGCAGGTGGCTGGTAGTCTCGATTGCTCGTTCCCGTCGACCGGCAAGCTTCTGACCTTCTGCGCGGCGCATGACTTCAACCTGGCTCTGCCGCGGCTGATCGGCTACGGGCAGATCAAGATGAAGGAGTGCGCGACGGTCGATATCCAGAACGTGCCGTAAGGGCATCCCGACTCGCCGAATGACTCAGGTGCGCCGCCCCGGAGGGGCGGCGCACCGTTTGTGCCCGAGATGGCCAGATTTCCCCTCCCGGGCGGGTTGGCGTACAATGGTGCCCTTGTCTGGGCATGGACCTGTCGCGAGAGGCATCTGTGGCGTCGTTACTCTCGGGCCGCGTGTCGCCGTTTGCGGCGCTCGGCCACCGCAACTTCCGCCTGCTCTACCTCGGCCTCCTCGTCTCCACCCTCGGTAGCCAGATTACGCGCGCGGCGAGCGCCTGGCTGATCTACCAACTGACCGGCTCCGCTGCGGCGCTCGGCCTGGCGGGCCTCTTCGCGGCGTTGCCGCTCATCCCGATGTCGCTCTTCGGCGGGGCGCTGGCCGATGCGGTCGAGCGGCGGAAGCTGCTGCTGGTGACGCAGTCGCTGGCGCTGCTGACGGTCGGCAGCCTGACGGTGCTGTCGGCGACGGGGCAGATCGCGGTCTGGCACCTCTACCTCGCCAACATCATGATCACGACCGTGGGGATGCTGGATCGCCCGGCGCGGCAGGCGCTGATCCCGAGCCTGGTGCCGAAGGAGCAGCTCTTCAATGCCTATACGCTGATGACGACGCTGATGCAGGCGTCGAGTCTGATCGGGCCGATGATCGCGGGGATCGCGCTGGCGACGGGGGGCGCGGCCTGGGCTTTTGGGGTCGATACGCTCTCGTTCCTGGCGGTCATTGTGGCGCTCCTGCTCATGAATCTGCCGCCGATCGTCGTGGCCGGGCGGGCGCTGGGGCTGGGGAGCGTGGGGGAGGGGCTGCGCTTCGTCTGGTCGCAGCAGATCATCGTCGGGCTGCTGGGGCTGGATGTGGCGGCGATGTTTTTTGGCTACTACCAGACGCTGCTGCCGATCTTCGCCACGCAGCTCGGGGTGGGGGAGACGGGGTATGGTCTGCTGACCTCGGCACCGGCGGCGGGGTCGCTGACCGGCGGGGCGCTGATGCTGCTAGTCGGGCGGCTGCGCCGTCCCGGCTGGGTGATGCTGGGGGCGGTGGCGGGGTATGCGCTGGCGCTGATCGGGCTGGGGCTGAGTCCCTGGTTCCTGGGTGCGCTGGCGTGCGGCGCGCTGCTGGGGTTCACGGACTCGATCAGCGTGACGATCCGGAATACGGCGACGCAACTGAGCACGCCGGATGCGCTGCGCGGCCGGGTTTCCAGCGTCTTCCAGATCAGCGTGCAGGGGGGCAACTCGATCGGGGCGCTCGATGCGGGGTTTGCGGCTGCCGCGATCGGGGCGGGGCCGGCGACGGTGGTCGGGGGCGGGCTGGTGCTGCTGACGGTGGCGCTGGCGGGGTGGTTTGTCAGGCCGCTGCGGACGTTTAAGACGTAGGCGTGTAAATAGCTTACGTGTAAGCGAATTACGTGGTGAAAAGTAGGTTTGTTTTTCTGTTTTAATCCTTCTCCTTCTCCTTCTCCGGGCATAGGGTGTGGCGTCGCGAAATTCCTCCGATTGCGGGGGGATTTTGTGTTTGTGGCGTGCTGAAAACTGGATAGTTGGCGGTAGGTTGGCCCCCTAAATCCCCCATATATGGGGGACTTTGCGCGGGTGGTGCTTGGGGCGTGGGTGGTCATGTGGGGGCTCCTTTCAATGGGTGGCTGAATACGGAGTGGGTGCCGTCGCCGCGCGAGCACTTCGCGAAGAGCCCCCTATGAGATGGGTAGCGACGGGCGATGCGGGTACTGGCCCGGCGCTGGGCGTTCGATTGAACGCCTGTACCTATACGGACCCGTGGTGGGAGGCGGATCGTGCCAGGTTGGGTGGAAAGTGGGTAATTGGAGGAGGAGGAGACAGGGAAAGAGGGTGGGGTAGGGGTGTTCGGGGTTGGTGGGGGTGAGGGCGAGGGAGCCGGTGAAGATGGCACCGCCGTTGGGGGCGTTGGCGGCGGAGAGGTCGCCGCCGTGGGCGAGCATGATGCGGCGGGCGGTGGTGAGGCCGAGGCCGGCACCGCCGGTGCGGCGGTTGCGGGAGGTTTCGCCGCGATAGAGGGGGGTGAAGATGTGGGGGAGGTCGTGCGCGGCGATGCCGCCGCCGGTGTCGCGGATGGTGTAGATGGCGCGGGTCGCTTCGAGCCGCCAGCCGACTTCGATGCGGCCCCCGGCGGGGGTGTGGCGGAGGGCGTTGTCGAGCAGGTTTTCCACGGCGCGGGTGAGCTGGTGGGCGTCGCCTTCGATAGTGCCGCCGGTGGCGGGGATGGGGTCTGGTGGGCCGGTGAGGGCGAGGGTGACGCCTTTGGCTTCGGCCTGGGGTTGCACGCCCTCGACGAGGCGGCGGAGGAGCGCGCCGAGATCGACGGGGTCGCGGCGCGGGGTCTGGTCGAGGTATTCGAGGCGGGTGTACTCGAAGAGGTCGGCAATCAGGCGCTCTAGCGAGGTGGCTTTTTCCTGCGCCGAGGCGATATAGCGGGCCGATTTCTCGGGGGTGTTGGCGAGGCCGCTGCCGAGGCCGTCGAGGTAGCCGCGCAGGGCGAAGAGGGGGGTGCGGAGGTCGTGGGCGACCGCGCCGATGAAGAGGCGGCGTTCCTGCTCCAGCTCGGCCTGGAGCGCGAGGGCTCCGCGCAGCGCGGCGCTCATGCCGACGAAGGCTTCGTTGACCTCGGCGACTTCGCGCACCGGCGAGGTGGGGAGGTGGATGTCGAGATCGCCGTCGGCGACCCGTTGCGCAGCGGCGGCGGTGGCGGCCAGGGGGCGCGCGACGGTGCGATCAGCGAACCAGCCGACAGCGGCGAGGACGAGGGCGATGGTGCCGATGCCGGTGAGGGGGATGAACCAGACCGCGCGGAGGTCCTGGGTGTAGTAGAGGTAGGCGGTGCCGAGGGTGGCCCCGGTGCTGTCGGAGACAGTGATGCGCCTGGTGATGAGCACGGGGCGCGACCATTCGGGCGTGGCGTAGAGATCGGCCGTGCTGCGGTAGAGTTCGCGCCCGGTGCGATCGGCGAGGGCGAACTGCACGCCATCGGCAGCCAGCGATGGGGCGGTGGTCGCTTGCCAGGCGGGGTCGCCCCAGCGTGCCACATCGGCGCGCAGGTTGGCTTCGATCTCGCTCGTGGCACCGCCGGGTGCGTCGCGCCAGATGACCAGCCAGCCGATCACCAGCGCGGGGGCGACGAAGGCGACGATCAGGACCGCGACGAGCCAGCGGCGGATCGGCTGGGTGGGGCGGGTGTTCATTGGCGCTGCCCTTCGAAGCGGTAGCCGACGCCCCAGACGGTGGCGATGTAGCGGGGGTGGGCGGGGTCTTCTCGATTTTCTCGCGGATGCGGCCGATGTGGACGGTGAGGCTGCGGCGATCATGCCGAACTCGCCCCAGAAGCGCTCGAAGAGCTGGTCGCGCGCGAAGACCTGGCGGGGGTGCGAGGCGAGGTAGTGGAGGAGGTCGTATTCGCGCGCGGTGAGCACGACCGGCTCGCCGGCGACGCGCACCTCGCGGGCGCGGGTGTCGATCACGAGGCGGCCGAAGTCGAGGGCGTCGGGTGGGGGCGGGGCTGCGCCGCGCTTCGAGCGGCGGAGCATGGCTTTGACGCGGGCGACGACTTCGCCGGGGGAGGCCGATTTGACGACGTAGTCGTCCGCGCCGGAGCCGAGGCCGCGAATCTTGTCGCTGTCCTCGCCGCGTGCGCTGAGGAAGATGACGGGGACGTCCCAGCGTTCGCGGATGCGGCGGACGACTTCGAAGCCGGATTGGCCGGGCATCATCACGTCGAGCAGGACGCAGTCGATGGGACCGGCGGCGAGGGCGGCGAGGGCGGTGGGGCCGTCGTTGGCGGTGGCGACGGTGTAGCCCTCGGCTTCGAGGAAGTCGCGCAGGAGGTCGGCGATGTCTTCCTCGTCGTCGACGACGAGGATGGTGGCTGGGCGCTCGGACATCGGTTGCCTCCGTACGATGCTGCTGACGTGTGGGGATTATTCAACAGATTGGCTGTCTGCCGCCAGGGATACGAATAACCGCCAAGACGCCAAGGACGCCAAGGGGGGATGAAGGGGGAGGGGAGAAGGAAAGGGAGACGAATTCACCGCAGAGGACGAGGACGCAGAGACGAGGGGATGAAGGGAGAAGGGTGAAGGGCGAGGGGAGACGAAGACCGCAGAGGTGCGGAGACGCAGAGGACGCGAGACGGGACGAATGACGAATGACGAATGACGAATGACGAATACAACCACAGAGGACACGGAGGGCACGGAGATGAAGGGAGCAGGGAGCAGGGCGAGGGGAGTGGGTACGATGCTTCGCTGGCGCTCAGAATGACAAGGGGGAGGGGGCGAGCGTGGGTGAAGGTGGTTGGTGTCGCGCCGCCCGCTCGGACACTTCGTCCGGGCTAGGTTGATGCGCCGGATGAATGATGTTGCTGGCGAACTGGGTGCCAGCGGGGCGCGGGGTCAGGTCGGGACCGCCCGGGCGGGCGAAGGCGCTGGTGCGGGTGCGCGCGAGGGGCGCGCGGCGAGCCAGGCGGCGAGGCGGGCGAGGTTGAGCGCGGTGGCAAGGGCCGGTGCAGCAGATAGGTCTGGCGAGGCCGCGGAGCGGGTGGCGCAGGGCGCCGAGGGCGACCCCTTGGGCGATGGTGCCCTCGATCCCCGCGCGCTGGGCGTAGGCGGCGCGGAAGTCGGCGGTGTGCTGGCGCTGGCGCGCGGCCAGGAGGGCGGCCTGCTGGGGCTGCGGGCGGACGACGAGGGCGCGCGGGTGGCTGCCGCGCACGCAGTGCTCGCGCGCCGGGCAGGCGGCGCAGTCGGCGGGGGCGAAGGCGATGCGGATGACCGCGTGCCCGGCGCTGTCCGTGGCCGGCTTCCAGGCGCGGCTGGGGCGGCCCTCGGGGCAGGTCGCCTGTTCCGCCGCCCAGTCGAGGGCGAAGTCGGCCTGGGCGTAGCCCGCGCCCGCGCGGGCCTGCCAGCTGGTGTCGCCGATGACCGGCCCGACCAGGTCGCAGCCGCCTGGGCGCTGCCGACCAGGTGCTCGGCGGTGACGTAGCCCGCGTCCACCAGGTGGGTGGCGGGCGCGAGGGCGCGCTCCGCCAGGCGCGCGTGGAGGGCGGCGGTGACGGTGGTCGGGGTCGGCGGCGGGCGTGGTCGCCACGTCGGTGATGAGGTGCGGCGCGTCCGGGTCGCAGCTCTCGGTCAGGTGGACCTTGTAGCCGGTCCAGTGGGTCGCCCGCTTGGCGCAGTAGCGCGCCTCCGGTCGTGGGCGGGCGACGAGCGCCGCCGCCGGGGGCAGGTCGGCGGCCCGCGCCAGCGCGGCGGGTCGCCCGCGTGGTAGTTGCAGCCAGACCACGCGCATCTCGACCGCCGGGACCGCGCGCAGCCAGGCCGGGGCGTCGTCGGCCCAGGCGGCGGCGAGGAGCTGCCGCCCGTCGGCCCGACCTCGGCGCGCGGCGCGGGCGGCCTGCGCGCCCGGCAGCCGGCGGTCGAGAAGCGCCGCGTAGCGCTCCACGCCTCCGGCCCCAGGCGGCGACCAGGCGCGGCCGTCGCCAGCACCTCCAGCGTGGCGCAGCGCCTCGCCGACCAGCTCCAGCCGGTTGAGCTGGCGCACGGCGGCCAGCACATGGGTCGAGTCGGTGCGCTGGGTGCCCCGCGCCTGACCAGCCCCGCCTCGCGCCAGCGTGAGCAGCGCCTCGAACAGCCGCGCCGCCGCCCCCGCCGCCAGCAGCCGCTGGCGGAACTCGCACGCACCGAGGCGTCGAAGCCGGGGTCCTCCAGCTCCAGGCACAAGGCGTACTTCCAGTCCAGCCGCCCGCGCACCGCGTCGGCCGCCTGCCGGTCGGTCAGCCCCTCCGCGAACTGGAAGACCGTCACCAGCGCCAGCTGCGCCGGGGCGACGGCGGGCTGCCCCTCCGCCGGGAACAGGTCGGCGAAATCGGGGCTCTGATACAGCGGCCCCAGCGCGTCCACCACCCGCAGGTAGCCGTTCCCCTTCGGGAACGCCGCCCGCGCCACCCGCGCCGTCTCCTCCGGCACGCAGTAGACAACCGGCGCCCGCAACGCGCCCCACCTCCCGCACCGCCACCCGCCACGCCACCCGTGGCCCCCCCATTCTACCGCACCCGCCACACCCAGGGCCGCTCACCGCCAGTTCGCCAGCAGCATCATGAATCCGGCTGGAGGTGCGTTGGGGTGGGTGGTAAGGGAAGGTTTGGGTGCGGATTCTTCGCTGGTGCTCAGAATGACAGGGGAGAGGGGCCTGCGGGGTGGCGGGCTGAGGGTGTGCGAAGGGATTGTCGCTTCTTGTTCCTCGTTCCTCGTTCCTCCCCGTCCACTCGACTCGACTCACGACTCACGACTCCGTACTCAGCACTCAGCACTCAGCACTCAGCACTTGTTATGGGTTCTTGCTGAAGAGTTGAGGAAGTGTTGATATTTGCGGGTATTGGGTGTTGAGCGGTGGGCTTTAGGATGGGGGTGTGGTGAGGGAGACCACGGTTGGTGAGTATGAAAGGGTTGTCGATATGGCTACCGATGCGGTGATTGTTGCCGAGGGTCTGACGAAGGTCTATGGCAGTGGTGAGAATCGGGTGGAGGCGTTGGCAGGGGCGAGCTTCCGGATCAATAAGGGTGAGTGGGTGGCGATTGTTGGGCGGTCGGGGAGCGGCAAGAGCACGTTGCTGAATGTGATTGGCTTGCTCGACCGGCCGACCGGTGGGCGGTATCTGCTCGATGGGCGCGAGGTTTCGGGGCTGTCGGGGAGTGCGTTGGCGAAGGCACGGAGTGCGCTGATCGGGTTTGTGTTCCAGAGTTTCAATCTGCTGCCACGCGCGACGGCGCTGGCGAATGTCGAACTGCCGATGATTTACGCGGGGGTCGGCGGGCGCGAGCGGAAGCGGCGGGCGCTGGAGGCGCTGGAGCGGGTGGGCCTGGCTGACCGCGCGAAGCACAAGCCGACGGAGCTTTCGGGCGGGCAGAAGCAGCGTGTAGCGATTGCGCGGGCGCTGGTGAATGAGCCGGCGTTGCTGCTGGCGGATGAGCCGACCGGGAATCTCGATAGTGCGTCGGGCGCGAGCATTCTCGATTTGTTCGGGGCGCTGAATGCGGCGGCGTGACGCTGGTGGTGGTGACGCACGATCCGATCGTGGCGGGGCGCGCTGGGCGGGTGATCGGATTCGCGATGGGCGTAGCTTCGAGCGACGAGCGGCAGGCGTGCCACAGGCGGTTGGGGTGCCGGAGTTGGCGGGAGTTGCGTGAATGACGAATGACGAATGACGAATGACGAATAGGTGGTGCGAAGGGCTGACGCACTGACGCACTGACATACTGACCGGAGGAGATGATGATTAATCCGTTGCAGACAGCGCGTATGGCGAGTGGGGCGTTGTTGACGAATCCGTTTCGGACGGCGCTGACGACGCTGGGGATTGTGATCGGGATTTCGGCGGTGATTTTGCTGACGGCGCTGGGTAGCGGGGTCCAGCAGCAGATCACCGGCCAGGTGAATACGCTGGGGGCGAATACGCTGCAGATCAGTCCGGGAACGACGCGCGGCGGCGGGCCGACGGCGCTCGGGGTGGCGGTGAGCACGCTGACGAAGGAGGATGTGGGGCGGGTCGCTGGGCTGCCCTCGATCGCGGCGGTCTCGCCGGTGGTGCAGGTGACTGCGCCGCTGAATGGGAGTGCGATCTCGCTGAGCGGGGTTGAGCCGGTCTACGCGCAGATTCGCACGGTGTCGCTCGCGGCCGGGCGCTTCGTGGCCGCGCCGGGGGAGATCGTGCTCGATGCCGAGACGGCGCTGACGATTGGTGGTTCAACGGCCGAGGCGGCGATCGGGCGCACGGTGACGATTCGGGATACCACGTACACGGTTGTCGGGGTTGCTCAGGCGACGGCTGGCGGGTTCGGGCCGCAGCAGGTGGCGATTTCGTACATTCACGTTGCGGATGCGTCGCGGCTGACGGGCACGAATATGGTCAGTCAGATGGTGGCCCAGGCGCGCAGCGCGGATGTGGTCGATACGGCGGCGGGCGAGATCACCACGGCGCTGACGGCGGCGCACGGCAGCAAGGACTTCCAGGTCGCCACGCAGCAGGAGTTGTTGTCCACAGTCTCGCAGATTACGACGTTGCTGACCGCGCTGCTGGCGGGGATTGCGAGCATTTCGCTGGTGGTCGGTGGGATCGGGATCATGAATATCATGCTGGTCTCGGTGGCGGAGCGGACCCGCGAGATCGGTCTGCGGAAGGCGCTGGGGGCGACGGATGCGGATGTGCTGACGCAGTTCTTGCTGGAGGCGATCTTCCTCTCGCTCGGCGGTGGGTTGCTGGGGGTGCTGGCGGGCGTGGGGTTTGCGAACCTGGCGTCGGCCGCGTCGTCCTCGTTGCCGACGCAGGTGACGGCGACGTCGGTGGGGCTGGCGTTCGGGGTGGCGGCGTTCATCGGGGTGCTCTTCGGGGTGCTGCCGGCGTTCCGCTCGGCGCGCTTGCAGCCGGTGGAGGCGCTGCGGCGGGAGTGACGGGGTGAGGAGAACGGGAGAACGGGAGAACGGGCGATGACGGGGTGAACCGCCAAGACGCCAAGGATGACGCCAAGAGCGCCAAGAGGGGGGACGAGGGACGGATTTACCGCAGAGGACGCAGAGGACGCAGAGACGAAGAGAGACGAATAATGAGGGCCGGGGCGATTGTTGTCGGCACCCCTCTCCCACTGTCTGGGAGAGGGGGTGGGTTCTGCCCGGAGGAAGAGGGGATGGCGGAGCGGCGCGCTGCACGGGGGTGTTGACCCCTCCCCGCCGCTGCGGGGATGGGGGGGCGCGGGTGGCGAGGGGTGGAGTCGAGAGGTTGTGGGGGCGGCGGGGCGGTGGTGGGGGTGCGATAATCGGGGGAGGTCGGTGGTGGGTGGTTTGTTGCGGAGGGTGAGGCGGGTATGGGTGTTCCTCTTTCGGTGCTGGATCTGGTGCCGGTGGGTAGTGGGTCGGATGCGTCGCGGGCGATCAGGAATTCGATTGCGCTGGCGCAGTTGGTGGACCGGTTGGGGTTCACGCGGTACTGGCTGGCGGAGCATCACAATATGCCGGGGATTGCGAGCGCGGCACCGGAGATTCTGATCAGTGTGATCGCGCGCGAGACGGAGCGGTTGCGGGTGGGGTCGGGTGGGGTGATGTTGCCGAATCACTCGCCGCTGAAGGTGGTGGAGTGGTTTCGGACGC
Organism: Chloroflexia bacterium; assembly: GCA_046328475.1. GTDB lineage: Bacteria > Chloroflexota > Chloroflexia > Thermomicrobiales > CADCWN01 > CADCWN01. Next base: position 72,331 of record JAXLWN010000026.1, read on the forward strand.
TGGAGGCGCTGTATCCGGGGCGGATCGATCTGGGGCTGGGGCGGGCACCGGGGACGGATCAGTTGACGGCGCTGGCGCTGCGGCGGTCGCGCGAGGCGCTGGGGGCGGACGATTTCCAGTCGCAGTTGGCGGAGATGCTGGCGTTCGACAATGCGGATTTCCCCGAGGATCACCCGTTCAAGGCGATCACGGCGGTGCCGGTGGGGGTCCATTTGCCGCCGTTGTGGCTGCTGGGGTCGAGCGACTACGGGGCGCAGGTGTCGGCGGCGCTGGGAGTTGGGTTTGCGTTCGCGCGGCACATCAATCCGGATGGCGCGGAGTATGCGATTCGGCTCTATAAGGAGCGGTTCTCGCCGTCGGAGGAGCTGGCGAAGCCGTATGCGATCGTGGCGGTGGCGGTGATCTGCGCGGAGAGTGAGGAGGAGGCGGATCGGCTGGCGATGTCGGCCGATCTGTCGTTCCTGCGGTTGCGGAGCGGCAAGCCGGGGCTGTTCCCGAGCGTGGAGGAGGCGGAGGCGTATCCCTACACGCCGATGGAGCGGGCGCAGGCGCGGTCGGGGCGGTCGCGGTATGTGCTGGGGACGCCGGAGCGGGTGAAGGCGGGGTTGGAGGCGATCGTGGCGGCGACGGGGGCGGATGAGGTGATGGTGACGACGATGGTACACGATCACGCGGCGCGGCTGCGGTCGTTTGCGTTGCTGGCGGGGGTGTGGGGGACGAGTAACGAGTGCTGAGTGCTGAGTAATGAGTAACGAGGGGGACCTCACCCCCGCCGCTGCGGCGGCACCCCCTCTCCCGCGAGGAGAGGGGGGAGGATGCTGGCCGAGGTGGGTGGGGATGGCGGGGTGGGTGCGGACCTCTCCCCGCCGCCTGCGCGCGGCGACCCTCCCCTGCGTGGGGAGAGTGTGGGTTTTGGGGGTAGTGGGTGGGGATGGTGATGCAGGGTGAGGTGGTGATCGCAAGGTTAGCGGCAGATGAGGTTGGGGAGTATCTGTCGGAGTTGGTGGGGGCGTTGCGGGAGGCGGTGGAGGATGGGGCGTCGGTGGGGTTTCTGCCGCCGCTGGGGGTGGATGAGGCGCGGGGGTATTGGGAGGGGGTGATCGGGGCGTTGCGGGAGGGGTCGCGGGTGCTGCTGGGGCGAGGGGGGCGGATGGGGCGGTGCTGGGGACGGTGCAGTTGGATCTGGCGATGCGGGCGAATGGGCGGCACCGGGCGGAGGTGTCGCGGTTGATCGTGCGGCGGGCGGCGCAGCGGCGCGGGGTGGCGCGGGCGTTGATGGCGGCGCTGGAGGATGAGGCGCGGCGGATCGGGCGGACGACGCTGGTGCTGGATACGCGGCAGGGGGATCCGTCGGAGCGGTTGTATCAGTCGCTGGGGTGGCAGGTGGTGGGGGCGATTCCGCAGTATGCGCGGAGTGCGGATGGGTCGCTGGCGGGGACGGTGTTGTATTACAAGTTGCTGCCCTGATTGCTCGTTGCCGCCCATGCGGTCACGGCCGAGATGGGGTTGCTGGGACGCTGGGTTGTGGGCGGGGACCCCAGGCTGGCACATATCCTTTTGCGCGAAGGGTTAGGTCTCGGCAATGGCCGCGATCGACACCTTCAGCCCGGGAATCTTCGCGGGAAGCTTTGCCCCCTGACGCGCGGGCGGATTGGCCGGGAACCACCGGAGCCACTCCTCGTTCATGCCAGGGAAGTCATCTTCGTCCGCCAGCACGACCGTGACGCTGACGATCTTGTCGAGCGAACTGCCCGCCTCCTCGAGGATTGCCGCGATGTTCGTCAGGCACTGACGGGTCTGCTCCTGAATTGTTGTGCCCGTGATCTGGCCAGTGGCGGGATCATGAGGGGCTGTTCCGGAGACGAAGACCAGGCCTGCCGCCTTCACCGCCTGGCTGTACGTCGCCGGAGGTTTTGCCGCCTTGGATGTGAATACGATCTGCCGAGGCATGTCAGCTCCTGTTGTGACGAAAGGGCCGGTGTGGCGGGGTGGAGTGCTGGCCTTCCAAGCTCAATCGTAGCATGCTGTTGCGGGAGCCTCAAGCGATTGTCGATACCTCAGCCGTCCGAATTTCGGTCGGGATCGCATGGGCAGCAACGAGCAATCAGGGGGAGTTGTTGTGAGAATGGATACGGCCCCGCCATTTGGCGGGGCCGGTGTGTTTGTGGGGTCAGGAGGAGATGTCGACGACGAGGTAGTGGCCATCGGCTTCGACGGGGTAGGTTTCGGCGGTATAGGGGCCGGGGACTTTGCCGCCCATGGCGGGGTCGGCGGTGGCGGTGAGGGTGTTGCCGCCTTCGACGCTGACTTCGTAGCGGCGGACGCGCAGGCGGTCGGGGTCGCACCAGGAGCGGCCGGTGCGGATGTCGAATTCCCAGCCGTGCCAGGCGCAGGTGAGGATTTCGCCGGGGCGGCTGTATTCGATCGCGCCGGGGACGCTGGCGGAGATGAGGCCGAAGGTTTTGCCTTCGCAGAGCGGGCCGCCCTGGTGGGGGCAGCGGTTGCGGAGGGCGAAGTATTCGCCGCCGAGGTTGAAGACGCCGATGGAGCGCCCGGCGACCTCGACGATTTTGCGCCCGCCGGGGGGGATTTCGCCCGCTTCGGCGACGATGTAGCGTGCCATTGAGCCTCCGAGTAGTCAGTAGTCAGTAGTCGGTAGTCAGTTGTGTTCACCAAGCGATTGCCTGACTGGTGAAGCGCATCGCTCCGTGCGAGGTTCTGACTACTGACTACTGACTACTGACTACTATTGCTGTTCCAGTTCCGGCAGGCGGTAGAGTTCGCGGGCGGTCTCGAAGAAGATCTGGCGGCGGATGTGGTCGGGCAGGCGGGCGGGGATGGCCATGTCGGGGGCGTCCCAATCCCAGTGGGCGTAGTCGCTGGCGAAGACGAGGCGGTCGGCACCGATCTGCTCGACGAGGCGCGTGAAGGAGGCGGCCTGCTCGGGTTCTTCAACGGGCTGGGTGCAGAACCAGACGTGGTCGCGGATGTATTCGGAGGGCTTGCGCGCGAGGTGGGGCACCTCGCCGGCGAGGAGTTTGTAGGTGCTGTCGAGCCGCCAGCCGAGCGAGGGGGCCCAGCCGAAGCCGTTCTCGGCCGAGACGACGCGCAGGCCGGGGAATTTCTCGAAGACGCCTTCGACGACGAGGCTGATGATGTTGGCCTGCATCGATTGGGCGGGGCCGACGTGGTCCTCGATGTAGTAGGAAGGCCAGCCCGCGCCGGTGATCGGGTGGCCACCGGAGCCGAAGGCGTGGGACATGATGGTGAGGCCGTGCTTCTCGGCGGCGGCGTAGATCGGCCAATACTTGCGGCGGCCCATTGGTTCGCGCGGTCGGCCGCTGAACTGCACCTGGACGAAACGCTTGTCGCTGACGCGGCGCTCGATCTCGGCGACGGCGAGGTCGGCGTGCTCGAAGGGGACGATGATCGAGGCGCGCAGGCGAGGTTCGGGGTCGAGCCACTCGGCGATCTGCCAGTCGTTGACGGCGGTGGCTAGCGCGGCATCGAACTCGGGGTTGAGTTGCCCGCCGACGCCGGTGAGGGGGTTGCAGATGCCGTAGGCGACGTTGTACTCGTCGAGGAGTTGGATCTTGGTGAGCCCCAGTTCGGAGCCGGCGTCGCGGCCGGACGCGGGGTAGGCGTCGGCGCGGCGGTTGAGGAAGCGGGGGTAGATCGCGCCGGAGGGGCCGCGCATGCCGTAGGTTTTGAGGTGGTCGAGCCAGCGCGGCGGCAGGTAGGGGTGGAGATCGGCGGGGGAGTCGAGTTCGTTGTGGATGTCGCAGTCGATGATCGCGGGCCTGGTCCGCGTCGCGGTGGTGGACCTGGTGAGGGTCATCGCCATGGTGGACCTCCTTGGTGCTGGGCCTGCGGGCGGTTCAGTGCGCCGATGCCTGTTGGAGTGCGCGGTAATCGAGGAGCACGATGCCTTCCTCGGTCAGGATGGTGCGTGCTGCGGGTGAGAGCAGGAAGTCGAAGTCGGTTTTGCGGACCTGCCAGGCGGTGGGTTCCATCGCCTGCGCCTCGGCGTCGCCGAGGCTGACGTGGACGGCCCACTCGCTGAGGCCGGGCGGGAGGTCGCGCAGGAGTTGGGTGTAGTGGGCGGCTTTGCCGTCGATTGGGACGGAATAGCTGTCCACGACGCCGTGGTCGTCGGCGGGCAGGCCCGCGCGGCGGGCTTTCGCGGCCGAGGTGCGGGCGTGGGTGCGCAGCGCGAGGCCAAATTCCCGGGCGAGCGCGAGGGTGAGGTCGAAGATATCCTCCCGGCCGCCGTCGTAGAGGCAGTGCCAATCGAGGTGGGTCGGTTGCAGCCCGGCGGCGAGGACGATGCCGATCTGCGCGCGGAATTCGCGCTCGATCTCGGCCAGTTTGGCCTGGGCGAGGAATTCGTCGCGGCGGGCGTTGGCGTAGAAGAAGCCCGCTTCGTCGAGCAGCGTGGGGACCTGGTCCTTGGAGGTGACGGGTCCCCAGCGGTAATGGGTGTGCTCGGCGATCAGGGTGAGGTGGACGGCGAAGGGGATGCCGGGGTGTTCTCTGAGCAGCTGCATCGCGTGGAGCGCCCAGGGGCAGGGGACCATCAGGCTGGTGGAGGTGACGATGCCCTCCTGGAGTGCCTGCAGGGTGGCGACGTTGATGGAATGGCACATGCCGAAATCGTCGGCGTTGACCAGGAGGAGGCGGGCGTCGGCCGGGTAGCCCAGGAGTTCGTTGGTTGTGGGGAGGCCCGAGGCGGTCATGGCAAGCTTTGCCTTGGTGGTAGTTGCAGGTTGCAGGTTGGCAGGTTGCAGGTTTCTCAACTTGGAACTTGCTAACTTGCAACCTGCAACTACAACCCATACAACGCACGCGCGTTTTCGCTGCGGATCTTGCGTGCCAGGGTTTCTGGCAGGTGGGGCAGCAAGTCCTGCGCCGGATCGACGGCGTGGTTGTGCGGGTAGTCGGTGGCGAAGAGGAGCAGGTCGTCGGAGCCGATCTCGCCGATGGTGGCCAGCAGTTCGGTGGTGGTGGGGGGCGAGTCGAGCGGCTGGATGGTGGCGCGGACGTGGTCGCGGATGTATTCGGAGGGGGCGCGCTTGACCCAGGGGACGAGCTGGCGGAGGTTGCGCCATTCCTTGTCGAAGCGCCACATGAAGGCGGGGAGCCAGGTGAAGCCGCTCTCCAGCAGGGCGATCTTGACGGTCGGGAAGAGGTCGAGGACGCCCTCGCTGACGATGCTGGCGAGTTGCGACTGGAAGACCTGCGCCATCCCGGCGTATTCCTCGAAGAAATAGGAGGGCCAGCCGGAGGGGAAGGGCGGATTGCCCGGTGCGCCGCCGAAGTGGATGCCCGCGACGAGGTTGCGCCGCGCGATCGCTTCCCACATCGGGCGGTGGAGGCGGTTGCCGTAGGGGTGCTCGGAGCGGGCCGGGAGGAGGACCTGCACGAAGCCGGGATGGTCGCCGACGCGGTCGATCTCGCGCGCGGCGAGTTCGGGCAATTGTACCGGGACGACGATCGAGGCGCGCAGGCGCGGGTCGCGGTCGAGCCACTCGGCGATCTGCCAGTCGTTGACCGCCTGGGCGAAGGAGGTGGCGGCCTCGGGGTTGTGGAGGCTGTCGATGGCGTAGAGGCAGTTGAGGATGGCGATCTCGGTGTTGAGCGGGTTGAGCGCCTGCTCTTGCAGGAGGGCGAGGCTGGAGCCGGGCGGGCCGCTGGCGGGCTTACTGCCGGGGCGGGCGCTCACCGGCGCGTTCGCGGGGTAATAGGTGGTGCCCGCGCCCTTGAAGACCGAGTTGTTGACGTGCTCGACCCAGTATTGCGAGAGGTAGGGGAAGAGTGCTTCGACGTTCGGCACGGTGTTGTGTACGTCGCAGTCGATCACTGCTGTTGGTGCGGCTACCGCGACCCCTTCGTCCGATGCTGCCACCATCGCCAGCTCCTCGTGCTAACAGACGCCGTTAACGTACTTTACAGGTCTGGGGAGGGAGCGTCAACGTGACGAGGGGTGAGGAGAGAAGAGAGAAGAGAGAGGAGAGAAAGGGGAGTGAGAATCGAGTGATGAGTGATGAGAGGGGAGAGGGTAATGGCCTGCGGGGTGGCGTTCGGAGCGGAGCGCGGCAGATTGAAGAACCCTTCTCTCCACTCTCTTCTCTCCTCACTCTTCACTCTTCCCGTCGTCCAGGGGGAGCCAGAGGGTCATGGTGGTACCGAGGGTGTCGCCGGCGCTGGCGGCGCGGAGGTAGCCGCCGTGGCGAGAGGCGATTTCGCGGGCGATGTGGAGGCCGAGGCCGAGGCCGGGGATCTGGCGGTCGGCGGCGTTGGGGGCGCGGGTGAAGGGTTCGAAGATCGCTTCGGCGCTCTCGGGGGGGAGGCCGATGCCCTGGTCGCGGACGCGCAGGGCGAAGCCGGGGCCTTCGGCGGCGACCGAGAGATGGACTTCGCCGCCGTCGGGGGAGTATTTGACGGCGTTGTCGAGGAGGTTGGCGAGGACTTGCTCCAGGCGACCGGGATCGGCGCGGACGGGTGCGGGGTCGGCGGCGAGGTCGAGGACGAGGTGGTGTTGCGCGCCGATCTCGCGGTAGCGCTCGGCGACGCGGCGGGCGAGGGCGGCGAGGTCGAGCGGCTCGGGGCGGAGGGGGAGGCGACCGGTGTGGAGGCGGGAGACGTCGAGCAGGTCCTCGGTGAGGCCGACGAGGCGCTCGGCCGATTCGTCGAGGGAGGGAAGATAGCGTTCGAGGCGGGCGGCGTCGAGCGCGCCGCGCTGGTGGGCGCGGAGGAGGAGTTGGGAGAAGCCGCGCAGGCCGGTGACGGGGGTGCGGAGTTCGTGCGCGGCGACGAGCAGGAACTGGTCGCGGACGCTGATGGCGTCCTGGGCTTGGTGGTAGAGGCGGGCGTTGTCGATGGTGACGGCGGCGCGGTCGGCGAGTTCTTGCAGGAGCGCCAGGTCGTCCGGGGTGTAGGGGCGGCCGGGGGTCTCGCGCGCGGCGCTGATGATGCCGATCGGGCGATCCTGGGCGCGGAGGGGGACCACCAGGATGCTGTGGGTGCCGAAGCGCTCGTAGTAGCTGCGGTATTCGGGCTTGATCGCGGCGAGGATTTGCTGCTGGTCCACCACCGGGATGAGGACGGGCTGGCCGGTGGTCATCACGCGGCCGTTGATGCCTTCGGTGCGGCGCTGGGGGGCGGCGCGCAGCATCGCGTCGCCGAAGGCCTGGGCCTCGGGGTTGGGGTGGTAGGTGGCGGTGGGCTCCAGCCACTCGCCGTCGGCGGAGAGGAGGCGGACGAGGCAGGTGTCGCCGAGGGTGTCCACGACGCGGCGTGTGAGCTGATCGAGGGCTGCTTGCAGGTCGAGCCCGGTTTCGGCGAAGGTGCGCGAGGTCTCGGCGAGGAGGCGTTGGCGCTCGGCGGCGCGGCGCTCCTCGGTGACGTCGCGGAAGATGTTGATCGCGGCGGTGATCCGGCCGGTGGCGTCGCGCACGGGGCGCGCTTTGACGACCGACCAGCGGGTCGCGCCGGTCTCGCCCGAGCGATAGCCGAGCAGGGTCTCGGGCGAATCTGCGCCGCCGAGCGCGACGCGGCCGGGCAGGCGATCGAGCGGGAAGGGGTTGCCCGTTTCGTCCACCAGGGTGAATTTCTGGAGCAGGGCCGCGCCGGAGGTCTCGGCCATTGCTGCGGCCGAGGGGAAGCCCATCGCGCGTGCGCCCGCTTCGTTGGTGTAGGTGATCTGCCCGCTGGGGTCCTGCACGGTGACGCCGTCGGCGATACCGTCGAGGATGACGGCGAGGCGGTCGCGCGCCTCTTGCGCGCCGGTTTGCGCGGCGGCGGCGTGCAGCAGGGCGGTGTGCAGGCTGCGCGCCAGCAGGCTGAGGGCGGTGGCGGCGGCGGCGAAGGCGACGAGGTCAAGCACGGTCTCGGCGCGGAGGTAGGCGACCGAGGGGTCGTCGGGCGCGAAGAAGACGCTGAGCGCGGCGGTGCCGAACGCGGTGGCGAGGAGGCCCGGGCCGAAGCCGCTGTACCAGGCGCTGACGGCGACGGCGGCGAGGAAGGCGAGGAGTGGCCCGCTCGCGGTGTGGGGCGCGGTGAGCGCGGCGAGGGCGAGGGCGAGGAGGCTCGCGGCGGCGGCGAGGAGGTAGGGACGTAGGGTTGGGAGTAGCGGGGTGGTGCGCGCCATCGGCTCCTGCTCCGCCGCTGATCCGGGAGGGGAGGGCACCCCGGCGACGTGCTCAGCAGATCGCAGGATACCACAGGGGCGTCCGGTCGTCGGGGCGTGCAATTGGACGCCGGGTGACCCGGGGTTGGCGGTTGCCACGGGGACGAGGGCGGTTCGTGACGCGCGTTTACCAATGTGCGGGGTGTCAGGGGCGCGGCGGCAACAGGACGCCCCTGTTGCCGCCGCGATTGCATCACTCTGGCTGTGTCACGATGGGCGCTGGCTCTGGCTGTCAGTCATCCAGGTCGAGGACCGGCAGGCCGTGGATGCCGAGAGTGGTGGAGATTTCGCTGCCGTGATGGATGTCGTGTTCCAGGATGCCCCAGACGATCGAGTGGATCGGCACTGCGGGCCGCGCGACGTTAGTCCGGCGCGATGCCTCCAGCCACATCCGGGCGTAGGGCTGGAGCCTGGGCTCGACCAGTTTCGCGCGGCGCTCGCGCCCGGCCTCGTCCAGGGGCGGGACGGTGCGCGCAAGGTCGGTGGGGGTCAGGCGGGCGAGCGTCTCCTCGATCAGCCGCCAGGTCTGCTCCAGTCCGGCGACGAGTTCCGCCGCCGTGTGGCCCGGATCCACGTCCGCCTCGCAGACGTCCAGGGCCCACAGTTCGTAGGGGGTCACTTCGTCGCCCCCCTCGCCCATCCGCGCGTGGAACCACCAGGCGCGGTTGGCGATGATGTGCGTCGCGTACATGCGGATCGTCCAGTGGCGCGGCGTGGTGCGCAAAGAGAGCTGCTCGGCGGTGAGGGGTGCGATGGCGGCGACAAGGTGCTGCTGGTAGCGCGCCCAACCGGCGTAGAAGGGGAGGAGCGACAGTTGTTGTTCGGACATGCTCGGTACTCCTTGCTCTTCGTGGGGAGGAAAACGGCACGATCGGCTCTACGCGCGCGAGGAATCGTTCCTCGCGCGTGGCGGGCGAAACGCGATTAAGCGCGCATCCCTGCGTGGAGAGACGCGATCAATGAAGCGAAAATTGTGGTGTCCGCTTCGCTGGTTGTACAGGAAGCTGGAAGAGATTAGCGGTGTACCGGCATGGGTAGCAAAACCTCCCAGTAATTGAGTGACGCCTTCGCAACTATACAGGGAGGGGTGATGCTGTCAAGGAGCGTCGGCGAAGCGGCGAAGCGGGTGGGGTGCCGTGAACGTCGAGTGGTGTGCGCAGAGCGCCCGGAGATGAAGTCTCCGGGCTACAAGATGCGCCGGATCAATCCGGCTGAAGAGGTGAAAGGCATTGTTGATCGCCAGCGTACGTGGGCTACCGCGCCGAGAAAGGGCGACGTTGACGGCACCCAGCCTGACTGGATGGGCTGGGTCTCTGCCGCCTGATTGAGCGGGGATGGTGGGAGATCGCAGGGGGCTCAGGGATGGTCGCGGATGAAGGTGCCGAGGATGACGGTGCCGACGAAGTGGAGCGGTTGTTCGTCGCGGTTTTCGTAGCCGTGGGGGCGGTCGCCGGGGAGGCGCACGCCGTGCCCGGCGGGCACGCGCAGCGGGCTGTCGGTCAGCCGGACGGTGAGGACACCGTCGAGGATGAAGAGGAGTTTCTGCGTGCCGGGCGGATCGACGCCCGCCGTGAAGGTTTCGCCCGGGGCGAGGTGCCAATCCCACACCTCGACATCGCCGCCTGAGCCGAGCGACACCGCGAGCCGCGCCGCGCTCTCGGGGTGGGTGCCACGCCAGATCGCGGGCATGGCGTCGGGCGCGATCACCTGCGCCTCGCCCGTCGGGGCGGGCAGGCCGACGAGCGAGGAGAGGCCGACGCCGAGCGCCTGCCCGAGACGGTCGAGGGTGGCGACGCTCGGGTTGGTCGTGCCCCCCTCGATCATGATCAGCATCCGGCGGCTGATCCCCGCCACCTCCGCCAGGGCCTCCAGCGTGAGGCCGCGCGCGTGTCGGTACGCGCGCACATTGCGCGCGATCACCTGATGCAGCGTCTCGGATTCCGCCATCGCTCCTCCCTGGTGCAGTATATTGCACACTTCGGCATAGTGCAGTATATTGCACTGTGCCGCGCGTCGCGCTAAGCATGATACCGCGTGGCGCGACAGACGGTGAGCGATGGGGCGAGCCGTGGCGGCTGGTTGGCGCGAGAAGGGGTGCGGGTATGGCGATGATCGATGTGGCGAAGCGAGGGAACCGGCGCGCGGGCGCGGGCGCGACGGTGCCGCCGCCCGCGCTGGTGCTGCTGTCGATTGTGTCGGTGCAGCTGGGGGCGGCCCTGACGAAAGGGCTCTTTGCGACGGTCGGACCCGCCGGGGCGGTCTTCCTGCGCACGGCCTGCGGGGCGCTGCTGCTCGTCGCCCTCTGGCGACCGCCCGTGCGTGGGCAGGCTCGCGCCGATCTGGCGACGGTGCTCGCCTTCGGCCTGGTGCTGGCGGGGATGAGCCTCACGTTCTATGCCGCCCTGGATCGTCTGCCGCTGGGGGCGGCGGTCACGCTGTCGTTCATGGGGCCGCTCGGTGTGGCGCTGCTGGGGAGCCGTCGCCCGCTGGACCTCCTCTGGGGCGGGCTGGCGCTGTCCGGGGTCCTGCTGATCGGCCCGCTGGGCGAGGGGCTCGATCCGCGCGGCGTGGCCCTGGCGCTGCTGGCCGGATCGCTCTGGGGGGCGTACATCCCGCTCAGCGCGCGAACCGGGCGGGCCTTCCCCGGGGCGAGTGGGCTGGCGCTGGCGATGGGCGTGGCGGCGGTGCTCGCGGCACCGTTCGGGCTGGCGGCGGGCGGCGCGGGCCTGCTCGATCCCCGCGCGCTGCTCTGCGGGCTGGGGGTGGCGCTGCTCTCCTCGGTCTTGCCGTTCACCCTGGAGATGACGGCGCTGCGGTGCATGCCCGCCCGTACTTTCGGCATCCTGCTCAGCCTGGAGCCGGCGGTCGGGGCGATCGTCGGCGCGCTGGCCCTGCGGGAAGGGCTCTCCTCGCGCGCGGTGCTGGCGGTCGGCCTGGTCGTCCTCGCCAGCGTCGGCTCGACCGTGGGAGCGCGCCGCCCATCCCCCGCCGCGCTGTCTCCATCCTGAACGGCGCGGCGGGCGGCGATCAACGAATCGGCCGCGACGGGCCGCTACACCACGCCGCGCTCGCGCAGGGCGGCGATTTCGGCGGGGGTGTAACTGGCGGCGGCTAGGATTTCGTCGGTGTGTTCGCCGAGTTTGGGAGGCGGGCGGCGGATGGTGCCTGGTGTGTCGCCGAGTTTGATGGCGACGCCGGGGAGTTTGAGGCCAGGGAGGTCGTCGCGGGGGACATCCACGACCATCTGGCGGTGCTGCAGCTGGGGGAGGGCGAGGACGGTGTCGATGGTGTTGACGGGGCTGCAGGGGACCCCGGCGGCGTCCATCTTGCGCGCCCAGTCGTCGGAGGTGCCCTGGGCGAGAGTCGGTTCGAGGATGGCGTCCATCGCGATCCGGTTCTGGCAGCGGAGGGCGTTGCGGGCGAAGCGGGGGTCGTCGATCAACTCCTCGCGGCCGATGACGCCGCAGAAGCGCCGCCAGAGGGCGTCGGTGGCGACAGCGACGATCAGGAAGCCGTCGCGCGTGGGGTAGGCGCCGTAGGGGGCGACGCTGGCGTGGGAGGAGCCGAGGCGCTGCGGGACTTCGCCGGAGGCGAAGTAGGAGACGGCGTGGTAGGTGAGCCAGGAGACCTGGCCTTCGAGCAGCGAGGATTCGACGCGCTGGCCCCGGCCGGTGCGCTCGCGGACGAAGAGGGCGAGCAGGAGCCCCTGGACGGCGTTGGCCCCGGCGGTGAGGTCGGCGACGGAGGTGCCGACGCGGACGGGGGCGCGGCCTTCCTCGCCGGTGAGGCTCATCAGGCCGCCGTAGGCTTGCATCAGCAGATCGACGCCGGCGCGGTCTTTGTCGGGGCCGTCGCTGCCGACGGCGGAGATGGCGCAGTGGATCAGGCGCGGGTTGAGTGCGCGGAGGTCGTCGTAGCCGAGGCCCCAGCGTTCCATCGTGCCGGGGCGAAAATTCTCGATGGTGATGTCGGCGTCGGCGGCGAGGCGGCGGATGATCGCCTGGCCTTCGGCTGAGCCGAGGTCGAGGGTGATGCTGCGCTTGTTGCGGTTGGTGCTGAGGTAGTAGCAGCTGATGCCGTCCCAGTAGGGCGGGAAGCCGCGCGTGTCGTCGCCGCGCCCGGGGGCTTCCACCTTGATCACGTCGGCACCGAAGTCGCCGAGGGTCATCGCGGCGAAGGGTCCGGCGAGGTGGCGGCTGAAGTCGAGGACGCGGATGCCGGTGAGTGGTTGGGTCAAGGGGGCCTCCATAAGCGAGTGCTGAGTGCTGAGTGACGAGGGATGAGTCGTCAGTCGTCAGGAGGGTCGGACCTCACCCCCGCCGCCTGCGGGCGGCACCCCCTCTCCCGCGAGGAGAGGGGAAGCTCCTTCGCAAAGAAGTAGGGGATGGGGGAGTGGTGTGCGGTG
>JAXLWN010000260.1:0-1343 GCA_046328475.1 Chloroflexia bacterium
AAGCGGCGCTGCTCGTGGGCGTCGCGGTCGAACGCGCGCACCACGCGCACCCCCGTCAGCCCCTCATCGAGGATGAGATTCAGCGCGTCGATCTTCTCTTGCATGACGTTGAAGAGCGGCGTCGCCCGCCAGAGGATGAACCCGATGGCCAACCCCAGGATCGGCACGACCGCCACGAGAATCCAGGCGAGATCGAACTCCTGTGCCCCCGCCAGGATGATCCCGCCGATGCAGGTCAGCGGCGCGCTGATCATCATCCGCAGCGCGATCACCAGCAATTGCTGAATCTGGGTCGTGTCGTTCGTCGTCCGCGTGATCATCGACGCGGTGCCGATGTGATCGAACTCGTGCAGCGAGAACCGCTCGACGTGCGTGAAGAGCGCCCGCCGCACCGCCAGCCCGAACCCCGTGGCCGAGCGCGACGAGTAGTAGCTCGCCACAATCGAGGCCACGGTGCCGCCAATCGCGACCAGCAGCATGAAGCCGCCGACCCTGAGAATGTACCCGGTATCCCCCTTGATGATGCCGGAATCGACGATATCGGCCATCAATGTCGGGAGGTAAAGGTTCGCCATCGATTGAATGAAGACGAAGAATATTGTCAGCCCCACCGCCACGCGGTACGGCCGCATGTACCGGAAAAGTTTGATCATCTGTTGCCCTCACGCCGCCCCGGCGCGTGGAGTGCCGGGGGCGGTCGCCAGTCAGCGGCCTGGCCGCGACATCTGCCATTCGCGAGCTTCGCTTAGACGCCGGGGGCGACCACTGGCGGCCCGCGCTCTTCCCGCTCGTGCGCGGCGATGCCATTCAACAGAATCTCGGCGGTGAGGGTGGCGACATCGATATCAATCCCGGTCAGCGCATCGCTGAACGAGAGCGTGTGGCTCAGCCCGACCAGCGCCGTCGCCGCGACGCTCGGGGTGATGCCAGGCCGCAGATCCCCCTGTGCGGCAAATTGCTCGAACGCGGCCACCAGCGGGGCGAAGATGTTGGTGTGCCTCGCGCGCATGAACTGCTCGCGCGACTCCTCCTGGAGTTCGCTGAGCGCCGAGCGCAGCGTCACCATGAAGTTATGCCCGCCGCGCAGCGCCCAGGCCAGCGCCGCGACGCGCGCGGCGAGATCGCCGCCAGTCTGGCTGGCCGCCGTGATCTGCCGACCGCGCTGCTCCATCGATTCGAGCAACACGGCCACAAACAAGGCTTCCTTGTCCGCGAAGTAGTAGTAAATCGTCGGCTTGGTCAGCTTGCGGACCCGCGAAACTTCCTCGATGATCTGGTTAATCGAAACAGCCGCATAGCCATGCTTCAGGAAGAGTTCCATCGCCGTGTGCAGGATCAGCGCC
>JAXLWN010000261.1:0-1327 GCA_046328475.1 Chloroflexia bacterium
CGCGGCATTGGCGCGGCGACGGCGGTGGCGCTGGCGAAGCGCGACTATGACGTGATCATCACCTATCGCAACAAGGCGGCGCGGGCGGAGGAGGTGGTCGCGGAGATCGCGGCGCTGGGGCGCGCGGGGCTGGCGGTTGCGGCCGATATGACGCAGGCCGACGCGCTGGCGCAGCTTTTCGCGCGGGTGGCTGAATGGGGCGGTGCGCTCGACTTGCTGGTGCTGAATGCGTCGGGCGGGTTGGAGCGCGATATTGTGGCGGCTGACCCGTATTACCCGCTGCGGCTGAACCGGGACGCGCAACTGGCGACGGTGGATGCGGCGCTGCCGTTGCTGGAGCCGGGGGCGACGATTGCGTTCATCACGAGCCACTGGGCGCACCGCTACGGGCGGGTGCGGCAACTTCCGGCGTATGAGCCGGTGGCGATGTCGAAGCATGCCTGGGAGGTCGCGCTGCGCGAGCGGCAGGATGCGTTGGCGGCGCGGGGCGTGCGGCTGATCGTGATCACCGGCGATCTGGTGGAGGGGACGATCACGCCGAAGTTGCTGGCTCGCGCGGCGGAGCGCAGCCAGCAGGCGACCGACGCACCCGAGGATTTGCCGACGACCACGGAGATGGGCGAGGCGATTGCCGACGCGGCGACGGATGCGACGCTGCCGACCGGGCATACGGTGGTGGTTGGGCGGGCGTTGGAGGAGTTGCCGCGCGAGTGATGCGATTCCTGTGCAGCGCAAGCAGGAGATTAAGTCTACACGGCGCAATGATGGCGTTCGGCAGGATGGGGCACTATGGCCGATCGGGTTCCTGTCGTCAGAGTCAGTGAGCAGTATCCTCGCCGACTTTTGCAGCGAGGTAGCCAGCCAGCGCCCACGCCACCATCGCAGCGACGCAAGCTGCTCACGTATCTGTGCGTCGTCGCTTCTTCCGGAGGGACCTACTTCGCCCTCAATATGATCCTGAGAGGTGGTGCCTGGGGTGAGGCACTCTTCTTCGCATCTGCCTTCTGCTTACCGACCCTGCTTTTGACTGTCCTTCGCGGCCCATACCAGTGGCGGCAAGAGGTCACCTCGGATCCACCAGGGAACGAGTGATGGAAGAGCCCAGGCTGCGCGCGGGCGTCGATCACAGCGTTAGCCGCAAGTCGAAGCGGGTGAGCGTCAGCAACCTGCATCTCCCGCCCTATCCGAGCGAGGAGTCGCTATCACGTCGCGATCGCTGGTATCTCGACCATCCTTATCTTCCCTCGATAATCGTCTTCATGCTGGTCGTTTGCTTCGGCTTGGTATATCGCCTGTACCTGGGCAAGTCGCTCACGGATGCACTGAG
>JAXLWN010000262.1:0-1324 GCA_046328475.1 Chloroflexia bacterium
GTGGGCCATTGGTTGTCATCCACGCGACGAACGGCACCTATGCGCCCGGGCGGCAGTGGCCTGCGGAGCGCTTTGCCGCCGTCGCCGACCGGCTGGCGGGGGAGCGCGACGCGGCGATCGTCCTCGTCGGTGTGCAGAGCGAGGCCGAGGGGATCGCGCGGGTTGCAGCGGCGATGCGCCACCCCGCGCTCAATCTCGCCGGGCAGACGCCCCTACCGACGCTGGCCGGGCTCATCCTGGCCGCCGACCTCGTCGTCGGCAACGACAGCTCGGTCGGGCACCTTGCGGCGGCGCTTGGCACCCCCACCATCGCCCTCTTCGGCCCCTCCAACGACCGCGCCTGGCGACCCTGGGGCGCGGCGTCGGTGGTCCTCCCGGCCGATGGCGTCTCCTTGCCGCCCCTGCCCGCCAACCACGCCCTCGCGGTGCGCAGCGCCGACCCGCACGCGCCGTGCATCTACACCGGCTACGGTCCCGGCAACCCCGACGGCTGCAAGCACTGCCGCTGCCTCGACCTCCTCGACGCCGATCGCGTCGCCGCCATCGCCTGCCGCCACCTCGATCGGATCGCCAGGAATGAAACGCCGCTGCCACCGCGCGCGTAAATCGGTTGGCAAGGTTCGGTCAATGCGCCTGTTCTGCGCGATATACTTGACTGTGCCAGGGGAAGAAGCCCCTACGTTCGTCATTCGTCATTCGTCATTCGTCATCGAGGTGAATGGTGCTTGGGAGTGGGCGGGTTAGCGGGGCGCTGCTAGTCATCGCGGGACTGGTCTTTGGTCTGGGCGGCGGTGCCTGGCTCCTGGTTTCCGGTGCCTCGACCGCTGGCAAGGTGCTCGGCCTGGTCTTCCTGCTGATCATCGTGCTGCCGATGATCCTCGGCGGTGTCTTCCTGCTCTTCCGGGGTCAGTCCGAGGCGCGGGACTACGCCGAGGTTCAGAAGCAGCGGATGGTGCTGAACATGGTCGAGACGCGCGGCAAGGTGCGGATCGCCGACATCGCGCTGGAGATCAACGGCACGCGCGATCAGGTGCAGAAGTACATCTACGACCTCGTCGGCAAGGGACTCTTCACCGGGTACGTCAACTGGCAGAAGGGCGAGTTGCTCGCGGTCGATGCCCGGCAACTCAACGCCAGCCAGACCTGCCCCAATTGTGGCGGCCAACTCGAACTCGCCGGGAAGGGCCTCGTGCAGTGCCCCTTCTGCGGCAGCGAGATTTTCCTGTCGCCGAGCGGACGATCGTAACGAGACGTGAGTCGTGAGGCGTGAGTCGTGAGAGGGCCACTTGGGGCTAGTGCCGTCAGGGGGGGCCAACAGCCAGGA
>JAXLWN010000263.1:0-1301 GCA_046328475.1 Chloroflexia bacterium
GTCATCCATCCCAACATGGGCGCGGTCCTCGTGGTGGACGACGGCATCGGCGCGGTCACCGGCCGCACCCTGCGGCGCTATTTGCAAGAGCAGGGCTACCCGCTCGACCACGTCCTCCATCGCTTCGTCACCCTGCGCGGCTCCTTCTCGTCCGATCTCGACCTCGGTGCCGCACTCATCCGCGAGTGGCTACCGCAGGTCAGCGCCGCCCGGCGTACGCCCGAACCAGTCTCGGAACTGAAACTTGGTCTCCAGTGCGGCGGCTCGGACGCCTTCTCCGGCATCTCCGGCAATCCGCTGGCCGCCTGGGTCGCGAAGGAGATCATCCGCTACGGCGGCGCGGCCAACCTCGCCGAGACCGACGAGCTGATCGGTGCCGAAGAGTACGTGCTGCAAAACGTGCGCGACCTGGCGACGGCCCAGAAATTCCTGGCGCAGATCGAGCGCTTCAAGGAGCGCGTCGGCTGGCACGGCCACACCGCCGAGGGCAACCCCTCCGGCGGCAATAACTATCGCGGCCTCTACAACATCGCGCTGAAATCGCTCGGCGCGGCCACGAAGAAACACCCCGACGTGCGCCTCGACTACGTGATCGAGTACAGCGAGCTGATGCGCGACGGCGGCTACTACTTCATGGACAGCCCCGGCAACGACCTGGAGAGCATCGCCGGGCAGGTCGCCTCCGGCTCCAACCTGATGTACTTCGTCACCGGCAACGGCTCGATCACCAACTTCCCATTTGTCCCCACGATCAAGATCGTCACCACCACCGGACGCTACGAACTCCTGTCGCGCGACATGGACGTGAACGCCGGGCGCTACCTCGACGGCGTGCCGATGGACGAAGTCGGCGCGGATACGCTCGACCTGACCCTGCGCGTCGCCTCGGGCGAGCGCTCGGTCGGCGAGCGCGCCGGGCACGCGCAGGTGTCGATCTGGCGCAACTGGCGGCAGACCGGCCCCGGCCAGGTTGAGCGGATCCAGAGCGCCCCGCCCCCCACCGGCAAGCCACTCCTGGTCAAGTCGCTTGCCGACAGCGATCCGC
Organism: Chloroflexia bacterium; assembly: GCA_046328475.1. GTDB lineage: Bacteria > Chloroflexota > Chloroflexia > Thermomicrobiales > CADCWN01 > CADCWN01. The sequence goes on from JAXLWN010000263.1 coordinate 1,046, forward strand.
TGGCCGAGGGCGCCTACGCCGCCCTCGTCACCGGGAGCGGTACCGCGACCGACCAGATCGGCCTCGTGCTGCCGACGAGCCTCTGCGCCGGTCAGATCGCGCAGCGGATCGCCAACCATCTCAACGCCCGCAAGGTCGGGCGCGACAAGATCGCCCGCTTCGTCGCCCTGCCCCACACCGAGGGGTGCGGCGTCTCCTCCGGCAACTCGGAGGAGCTGTACGCCCGCACGCTGATCGGCCACCTGCTGCACCCGCT
>JAXLWN010000264.1:0-1292 GCA_046328475.1 Chloroflexia bacterium
AGGCGGGGGATGCGGACTGGCAACTGATCTCTGACCTCTGGACTCTGATCTCTGGCTACTCGCCCCGCGCCCGCAGCAGGCCGACGCCCAGGACGAGCAGACCCGCGACGAGGACGACCGCGCCGACGTAGGCCAGGGCGATCAGGGCGTTCGGCTCGGTTGCGTCGGGCGAGAGGACCGAGAGGAAGAAGGCGATCGGGAGGAGCAGCGCCGCCGCCGGGAAGGCGACGCGCGCGAAGCTGCGCCAGGGGGCGGAGAGATTCGCCTCGTCCACGTAGCGCAGGGCAACCAGGGCGAGGACGAGCAGCACCCCGGCGTGGGCGTGGCCTGCCCGCCAGAGATCCTGTCGCAGCGGATTCGCCATGTACTCGTCGTTGCCGATCAGCAGGCTGAGGATGCTCACGCCGCCGAAGATGACGGTCGGCAGGATCACCAGCACGATCCCCGCCATGCGGCGCGATTCCCAACTCATCCGGCTCGCTGGTCGCGGCGCGCGATCGGCGCTCAGACTCGCCTCCACGGTTCACCTCCTCGGCGGCGCGAGGGCGGGAGCCTCCACGGCGGAGGTCGCCCCCGCTACAAGGAAGGATAGTCGCACGGACCACCGTCGTGCAGACAAAGGGGAGGGCGGCTCCGGGGAGAGAGCCGCCCATGGGGAGAGGGAGAGGAGGGAGAGGGGTAGGGTAAGGGATAAGGAGTTGGTGTGGTTGGTGGGCAGTGCGTCAGTGTGTCCGTAAGTCAGTGCGTCAGTACATCTGATTCACTGACGCACTGACGCACTGACGCACAGCCTCGTCAGTCGGCCACTGAAGCCATCGCGAGGCGGGAGCTCTGCTGGGCCAGCTCCTGCCGCGCCTGCCAGTAGCCGAGGACGTAGCCATAGAGCGCGGCGCACTCGGCAAAGTCCTTGACGTTGCCGTGGCGCTCCAGCTGCTGGGCTTCGGTGAGCTTATAGGCGCTGAACACCTGGTCGATGGCCACCTCGGCCAGCGTGGAAACCTGCACTAGCTGGTCCTCGGTTGGCCGGTGATGGCGGAAGAGATCCAGGAGCCGCGCCCACAGCGCCTGGCGACGGACAAAGGCGTCGGCGCGCTCGGCGGTGTTGGTCGAGGTATCGTGGTGCATGCTGTCCCCCTTGGGTGCGGCAGGGTGGCGACCCCGCTGGCGATTGCGGTGTGATCAACGTCCATCCCCGTGAGCCACGCGGCTCGTGTTCTGTACGTACTCACTTTAGAACAAAGGTTCTATACTGTCAAGGGGGGTAAATGGGCAATTTTCGCTGATTTGGTGGG
>JAXLWN010000265.1:0-1285 GCA_046328475.1 Chloroflexia bacterium
GACCCTGCAGATCCGCTACCCGATCTGTCAGGCGGGCATGGGCTTCGTCGCCCCCGGTCGCCTGGCGGCTGCGGTGTCGGCGGCCGGCGGGCTGGGCGTGTTGGGGGCGGGCTCGATGAACGCGGCGCAGCTGCGCCAGGAGATCGGCGTCGTGCGCGACAGCACCGATGCACCGTTCGGGGTGGACATCCTCTTCGCCCAGATCAAGGCGGACCGCAACGCCCAGGTGGTGCAGTACACCGATGAGGTGAAGGCGCTCATCGACGTCACCCTCGAGGCGCAGGTGCCCGTGCTCATCGCCGGTCTGGGCAGTCCGGCGGGCGTGGTGACCGATGCCCACCGCCAGGGCATGGTCGTGATGGCGCTGGCCGGCAACGTGCGCCAGGCGGTGCGCATGGAGCGTGACGGCGTGGACATCCTCATCGCCCAGGGCCATGACGCCGGGGGCCACACCGGACGGGTGGGCACGATGGCGTTGGTGCCGCAGGTGGTCGATGCGGTGTCGGTGCCCGTGCTGGCGGCGGGGGGCATCGCCGACGGGCGCGGCCTGGTGGCTGCGTTGGCGTTGGGCGCGTGCGGGGTGTGGATGGGCACCCGCTTCATCGCAACGGACGAAGCGCTGGCCCACGACAACTACAAGAACAAGATCGTCGCCATCGACGAGGAGGGCACGGTGGTGACCCGTTGCCACTCGGGCAAGCCCTGCCGGTTGATCCGCAACCAGTTCACCGAGTCGTGGGAAGGCCGGGAAGACGAGATCATGCCCTTCCCCATGCAGACCATCAAGGTCGGTGCCCGGGCGGCGAAGCGGGCGCGCTACGACGGGCTGATCGAGGAAGGCGGCATCCCGGCCGGGCAGAGCGCCGGGTTGGTGCGCGACGTCCGCCCCGCCGGCGACGTGGTGCGCGACGTCATGGCCGAAGCCGAGGCGATCCTGCGCGAGCGCTTCGGCGTCGCCGCCCGGGCCGGCGTGTGACTCGCCGGCGCCGCTTCGACGGGTCGTCTCGACCCCTGGGTTGCCGCGTTCAAGCTCGGCGCGTGCCTCCTCGAACCCACCTGCGGTTGCAGAGTTGCGAGTTCTGGCCGCTCGTCGGGGGAACCGTTGGCGCGTCGCCGCTCTGACCAGCATCGTTGCTCCACGCAACCTCGGGGCAGCGTCCAGAAGTCGCAACTCTTTCCGCAGCGGATCGCTGCCGCCCGAATCCGGCGCGCACCCGGCCACGCTTCGGCCACGGTTGGTCTCGCCCAGTGGTTTCGCCGCCGGCCGTGCCGCAGCGATTCGGCG
>JAXLWN010000266.1:0-1283 GCA_046328475.1 Chloroflexia bacterium
GTTGGTGTCGTGCCACGGGACGCGCAGCCGCAGCGCCGCCCCCATCGTCGGGTGGACCGTCGGGAAGCCGCCCGAACTGAGGGTGTCCCAGCCGCCGCCGTGGATGTAGTGCTTGCCCCCCACGGCGGCGACCGCGTCGGCGAGGACGAAGTAATCGACCGTGATCATCCCGGCCCCCTCTCTGCGTGCCCCCGGCACCCACCTAGCCGCCCAGCGTGAATGCCTCGCGCGCGACGCCCGCCTTCGGGCTGCGGGCCACGATCTCGCCCTGCGGCGCACCGCCCGCGCGGCGGACAACCCACGTCGCCACCGCGCTCGTCGCGGTCGGCTCGGGTGCGCGCCAGGTCGGCCCCTCGGCCACGCTCCGCCCCGGCAAATGCCCCAGCACCTGCCGCGTCGCCCCGGCGACGATCGTCGCGTCTTCCAGGCTGAGCGTCACGACCACCGGGCGCGCGGTCCGGGTGGCGAGCGCCTGCTTGCTGATGTTGGTCGGCAGGAAGCCGTCGTTGCGGATGCGCGCCGCGATGCGCCAGAGGTCCCCATCGCCCGCGACCGGCTCGACGCGCACCTCGTCCACCACCAGGCGCGGCAGGTTGCGCGCGAGGTAGTAGGTCCAGGGCGCGTGCCGCGCGCAGAGTTCGCGCAGGTAGGCGGGTGGCGCGTTCTGCGTGGTGAACTTGTAGGTCCAGCCACCGACTTCGACCTGGCCCAGTTGCGGGTGCTCGACCCTGTGCCAGGGGATGAAACCCTCGCCGCCGAGTTCGCGGTCGTTCCAGGCGAGCAGTTGCAACTGCTCCTCCTCCGAGCGTGCGCCGAAGAAGGTGAAGAAGTCCTCGTTGCGGCGCTGTACGCCCGCCGCGCCCCACATGTCCCAGAGTTCCGGCACCCAGCCGTAGATGCCGAACTGGTTGTAGCCCCAGTCCATCATCGAGCCGAAGCGCGCCGTCTTGGTCGCCTCTGTGTAGCTCTGGAAGATCGGCTGGCCCGTCAACTCGGCGAACTTGCGCGAGAGCAGCCGGTAGTTGCCGGTCAGGTCGTCGTGCGGGTACTCGCTCGGGGCGCGGCTGGAGGGGAGCACGAAGCAGAAGCCCCCGGCGGTGTGGTAGTTGACGATCGCGCCGATGTTCGGGCGGGCGAGCGTGAAATCGACCGCCGCGCGCGTCTCGGGCGGGTAGAGCGGGTACGGTCCCGCGCCCGACTGGCGATACTCCGGCTGCCAGTTGTGCGGGTAGGAGCGGTTGAAATCGAGCCCCCAGCGCGGGGGAGCGTTCTTGATGTTCGTC
>JAXLWN010000267.1:0-1269 GCA_046328475.1 Chloroflexia bacterium
CGACGATCACGCGCCTGCTGGGGCACTTCGAGACGATGCTGGGCGGGATCGTGGCCAATCCGGGGCGGACGGTGGCGACGCTGCCGATGCTGACGCGCGCCGAGCGGCGGCAAATGCTGATCGACTGGAACGAGACGAGCGCGCCGATCCCCGCTGGATGCGTCCACGAACTCTTCGCGGCGCAGGTCGTACGGACGCCGGATAACGTGGCGGTGCGCCACGGCAGCCACGCGCTGACCTTCCGCGAACTCGACCAGCTCTCCAACCAGCTCGCGCACCACTTGCGGGCGCAGGGGGTCGGGCCGGAGCCGCTGGTCGGGCTCTGCGTGGAGCGCGGCACGCAGATGATCGTGGCGCTGCTCGGCATCTTGAAGGCGGGCGGGGCGTATCTGCCGCTCGATCCGGCGCTGCCGCGCGAGCGGCTGGCCTTCATGCTGGAGGATAGCCGGGCGGCGCTGATCCTGACGCAGCGGTCGCTGCTGGAGCGGTTGCCGGAGCGACAGACGCCGGTGGTCTGCTTCGATAGCGACTGGCCGGTGATCGCGCAACTGCCGTACACGCCGCCGACGGCAAGTACGACGCCCGAGAGCCTGATGTACGTCATCTACACCTCGGGTTCGACCGGCAAGCCGAAGGGGGTGCAGGTCGTCCACCGGGGGATGGTCAACCTGATCGCGTCGATGCGGCGCGAGCCGGGGATGACCGAGCGCGACGCGATGTTGACGATGACGACGCTCTCGTTCGACATGGCGGGGCCGGAACTTTACATGCCGTTGCTGACCGGCGCGGAGATGGTCGTGATCGGCCGCGAGATCGCCCAGGATGGCAATCGGCTGAGCGAGACGATCGCGGCATCGGGCGTGACGGTTGTGCAGGCGACGCCCGCGACCTGGCGGCTGCTGCTAGAGGCTGGGTGGCAGGGGGATCGACGCCTGACGATCCTCTGCGGCGGTGAGCCGCTGACCCGCGACCTCGCGCGGCAGTTGCTGGAGCGATGCGGCGCGCTCTGGAACATGTACGGGCCGACCGAGACGACCGTCTGGTCCACCTGCTGCCGGATCACCGACGACGAGCCCGAGGGGGCGATGTCGGTGGGGCGGCCGATGGCGAACACGCAGATCTACCTGCTCGACGCGCAGGGGCAGCCGGTGCCGGTGGGGGTGCCGGGCGAGTTGTACATCGGCGGGGCGGGGCTGGCGCGGGGCTATCTCAACCGGCCGGAGCTGACGGCCGAGAAGTATGTGCCGAATCTCTTCGCGCGGTTCGCGC
>JAXLWN010000268.1:0-1263 GCA_046328475.1 Chloroflexia bacterium
CGTCGATCCTGGTCGATACCGGCTACGACGATCCGTCGCCGGAGTTCGCGAGCCAGCATCCCCAGTTCACCAGTTCGCCCGGCCTGCAAGCCGGGCTGGCGAGCATCGGCGTCCGACCGGAGGAGATCACCCACGTCCTCTTCACCCACCCGCACGGCGATCATATCTTCGCCGCGACGGTCGAGCGCGACGGCGAACGGGTGCCGGTCTACCCCAACGCGCGCTACGTGATCGGACGCGCCGACTGGGTGGGCAATCCGCAGCGCGATCAGGCTGACTCGGTGCTGGCGATCCAGCTCGGCACGATCGACCGGCTGGGGCTGCTCGATCTCACCGACGGTGTGCAGGAAGTCGCGCCGGGTGTGGCGATGGTCGCCGCACCGGGCGAGTCGCCGGGACATTCGATCGTGCGCGTGGACTCGGCCGGGGAGCGGTTCTACTTCCTCGGCGACCTCTTCCACCACCCCTGCGAGGTCGCGCACACCGACTGGGTTTCACCCGGCCGAAACCGCGAGGTGATGCAGCAATCGCGCGAGGCGCTGATCGCGGACGCGGTCGCGACGAATGCCACGCTGGCCTTCTCGCACGGGCAGTTTGAGCCTTGGGGCCGCATCGTTCGGAGTGATGGCGGGCAACGCTGGGAGTACGATTAGCCAGGAGAGCGGGCAGCAATCGGCGGCGCGGTAGCCATTCCCACGCGGGCGGGTCTGAGACCCGTCCCTACCGTGTGGGGGGTGGGATTTTGAGCCTGTGATGGCTGATTTGGTGAGGGTTTGTGGTCGAGTTGCGGCGTGTGCGCGCTATTGTGGCCGAGTTGACGGCCGGGATTCTTGCTGATGGGCCGCTGCTCGATGTTGGGGCGGTGGAGCGGGAGATCGCGGCGTTGGCGGGGCGGGGGGAGGGCGTCGAGGTCCGGGCGATCGGGGTGGCGCGGGATGGGGGGGCGATTCGGGCGATCGGGGTTGGGCCAGATGGTGGTGCGGGTGCGCCGGGGGTGCTGGTAGTCGGGGTGCCGCGCGGCGATGCGCCGACGGGGGCATGGGTGCTGCTGGCGCTGGCGCGGCGGCTGGCAGATGACGCCGATTGGCGCGCCGAATTGGGGGTGCGGTGGTGGATTGTGCCGTGCCTGGATCGGGTTGGGGCGGGCGAACAGGCTGGCTGGTGGGAGGGACGGCTCGCGCTGGAGGCGTATGCGCGCGGGGTGGTCGCGGCGAGTGGTGCGCCCGATGTGGCTGCCGAGGTGTCGCCGCCGGAGCAGCGTGC
>JAXLWN010000269.1:0-1252 GCA_046328475.1 Chloroflexia bacterium
AACAAATGTCCCCCCAGCATTGGGGGGATGGAGGGGGGCCTCTCTCCACGCCCCGCCCCGCGCCCGGAGAAGGAGAAGGAGAAAAAGTGAAAATGCAAAAACAAACCTACTTTTGTCCTGGCCGTCCCACCCTGGCGAAACCCTCGTTTATCGCTTCGGAATGCGATAAATCACAATACTCGGCCGCTCGGCCAGGCCATCGCGATGGACCACTTCCCACCCCGCCGCAAGCCGATCAAAGCCCGCTTTCGCCCCACTCAGGCGACCCTCCGGGTCGAATTGCTCCCGGTAGCGAATATTCCCCTCATTCACCAGCAGGTAGGCGACCCCCTCATCCTGCAACGCGCGAAGCGCCTGCTCCGGCTGCGGGTTGCGCTCCATCAGCGCGATCAGCGCCAGGTCGAGGTGATCCGGCTCCACCCGATAGGGCACGTAGTAGACTTGTGCATCATTGAAGAACTTCACCCGCTCGCCATCCCGCAGCACCCCGCCGAGGAACTGCGTCGCGCGATACGTCGGCCCCGTCGTCACACTCGCCCGCAGGTACGCATCGCGCGACTCCTGCCCGAGCGTGATCGCCACCGGCCGATCGGCCCCCACGTGCAGCGCCGTCAGCGCCAGCGTGATCACCGCCGCGATGTACAGCCCGGGCATCGTCAAACGCCGCCACGCCCCGCGCCCGGCGAGCGCCCGGAGCGCAACCGCCGCCGCCAGGCTCAGCGGCGCGCAGATCGGCAGCAGGTAGCGCAACTCCTGGAACCCCTGCGCCCAGCCGATCGCCAGTGCCCCAGAGATCAGCAGCGGATAGGCCGTCGCGCGCCGCCTTGGCAGGAAGATGACGCCGATGGCGAAGATGAAGAGCGGGCTGAGGATGACATACTTCTGCTCGATGCTCCCCCGCAGGTAGGCCGCGACCGGCAGCAGCAGATAGCCGAGCGGCGTGTGTGGGCTGATCGCCATCCCCCGCGCGAAGTAGTTGGTCAGCTCAACCGCCAGCTCGTCGAAGTCGCGCCCACCGACGAACAGCGGCCAGATCGGGTTACCCAGCACGATCCAGTTCTTGGCATACCATGGCACCGCCACCGCCACCGCCGCGCCCCAGAAGGCCGCGCTCCGCATGGCGACCTCGCGCCCACCTCCCCGCAGCCGCAGCCCATCCACGGCCACCAGGATGCCGATCAGCGGCACCACGAAGAGTGCCTGGTACTTCGTCGCCAGCGCAGTGCCCGCGAAGATCCCCGCCAGCAGCGCC